>DBQD01000049.1 GCA_002305715.1 Proteiniphilum sp. UBA1403
TGGGAATTAGTAAGCAGACCCTAATTATTCAGTGTTATAAAACAAAACACATCATGCTGCCAATTTATTCTTTTTCTCTTTGAACAAGACAATGAATCCAAGGAGTATGACCAACGTCATTACAAAAGGCACCGTCCATACAGAGAACCAGTTGTAATCACCCTGAAGCGTACTGTATTGATCCACCACATTTCCGGCTATTAGCGAACCAAGATATTTGCCCACACCGTAGGTGGCAAATGCAATCAGTCCCTGCGCCGAGTTGCGCAACGACGAGGGCGCCTTTTCATCCACAAACAATTGTCCGGAAACAAAGAAAAAGGTAAAACAGAAACCATGGAGCGGCAGTACGGCATAAATGAAACCCACTTCTCCAGTACGCGCTCCGAGAGCAAAGAAACCATACATCAGCAACCACGCCACAATAGCAGCCACAATACTTCCCTTATATCGCAGTTTCAGGAAGAGGAGGGGAAATGCGAAAAGGAAGACAACTTCAGCCACCTGCCCCATGCTCATAGCTGCAGCTGCATTTCTAATGCCAACATTCACAATAAATAGATTGGTAAAAGAGTCATAGAAAGCGAGCGGGATGCAGGTCATTGCCGAGAACACCAACAACACCAGGAACGACCGATCCTTAGTCATCCTAAAAGCGTCAAATCCAAGGATTTGCCCCACTGTCGACTTTTCAACACTTTTTTCAGGCGCTTTGTAAGGCAGAGTAAAAGCATACAAACCCGAGAGGAAAGATATCCCAGCGGCAATGAGAAAAGGGGTTGAGAGCTTCTCTAAATTCATCGAACTAATCAGCAAACCCGCTATGATCCAACCAAATGAACCAAACAAACGGATACGGGAGAATTCCTTAGCGGGATCAGTCAGGTTATCAAAAGAGATGGAGTTGCACAAAGACATGGTAGGCATAAAACAGATGGTGTACATAAGCAACACCGGAAAAAACAACGCAAACTGGTCAATTTGAGTCAACCAAACCAACAGTAAGGATCCCGTGATATTTAAAAATGCCAACACCCTGTTGGCTGAGAAAAACCGGTCGGCAATCATTCCCACTATCACAGGAGAAACAATGGCAGCAATAGCAGCCGTACTATACGCCAACCCAATTTCTACCCCTGAAAAACGAAGGGTATTTCCCAAATAAGTCCCCATGGTAACATACCACGATCCTTGAATAAAAAACTGAAGAAACATCATCAGAGACAATCGTGTCTTCTTGTTTCGCTTTCCCATCACTGCATTCATTGTATTATAATTTCAGATTCGATTATTCACCCAATACTCTCCGGTTTGTGGATATTTTTGCCCACAACTAAATCTACTCGTAGCTACTACACCGGGACATGCTCAGATATACTTACAAAAAGGCTCCAACACCCCTTTTATTATCGGTCAACATTTTCACAACACACTTCACTTCTCCTCTTTCATGCTTTCATCTGGACCCATTGAATAAATCTTTCGAAATGGCGGTTTTTTTATTTATTTTTCATGAATAGGAAGAAACATTTATTATACAAAGTAAATTTATTTTAATTAATAAATAAAAACATATTGAAACAAACAATGAAAAGACAGAGAATATAAATGTAGATAATACAATAATTGTTGTATCCTATGAAAAGTATCTATTTAATTCGCATCAAGTGTCAATAAATAGTACTATTTTTGTGACTATACGGAACATAAACGTTGTTTAATTAATTAATAAAAATTATGCACATGAAATTATTGATTACACTGTTGTTCACAATGCTGTTCACAACAAATGTATTAATTGGACAGGAAGTACCGGATTGGGAAAATCCAGAGATATTTGCTGTTAATCAGGAAAAGACGCGTGTTACGGCCATTCCTTATGCCGATGAACAAACGGCTATTCAGGATAATTATGCCAACTCACCCTATTTTAAATCCATAAATGGAAACTGGAAATTCCATTGGGTTCCTAGGGTGGGAGAAGTACCGGCCGGCTTTTTCAACGAGAATTTTAATGATAAGGACTGGGTTGAGATGCCTGTTCCTGGCAATTGGGAATTTAATGGGTATGGTAGTCCAATGTATGTGAATGTTGGATTTGGTTTTTGGGCACGTCCACCTCATATCGACCGGAACAATTCTCCAGTTGGTAGCTATCGTCATACATTCACCATCCCCGAAAATTGGAATGGGAGACGTGTCTTCCTTCATTTCGAAGGAGGAACCAACTTCATGGTTGTTTATGTGAATGGTCAGAAAGTCGGTCTCAATAAAAATGACAAGAGTCCAGCTGAATATGACATAACCCCCTACATTCGAAAAGGTGAGAATCTATTAGCTTGTCAGGTACACAAGTTTAGCGATGGTTCTTATCTAGAGGATCAGGACAAATGGCGTTTGGGAGGTATCAATCGCAATGTATATTTATACAGTACTGCCGATACCCGTATACTAGATTTCTTTGCCCATCCGGAACTGGATAAAAACTACCGTCACGGAGAGTTTAACATGGAGGTGATGTTGAAGAACTACAGCGAGCAACCTCAAAACAGGGTATTGGAAGTTACTATTCTTGATAAACAAGGAAAATCGGTTTTCAAGAAATCACAACGTACCCAAATTGCCGCTTCAAAGGAAGAGGAAGTCAAGATATCAGGAAAGGTTTCCAATCCCGCAAAATGGACTGCTGAAACACCTAATCTTTACACCCTGTTACTGACACTGAAAGATGAACGTGGCAACGTAATCGAAACTACTTCAAACAAAATTGGTTTCCGTACCATAGAGATCATCGACGGTCAACTTCTGGTAAACGGGAAGAAGGTAATGATCAAAGGTGTCAACCTTCATGAGTTTAACACAAATACCGGACAGGTAGTAAATGAGGAAATCATGATGCGCAACCTGCAACTGATGAAAGAGCTCAATATCAACGCTGTGCGCACATCACATTATCCTCAACCCCCTTTATGGTACAAGCTATGTGACCAATATGGTATCTACCTAGTTGACGAAGCAAACCTTGAGTCGCATGGTTTGGGTTATGGTCCTGAAAATGTATCGAACCTTCCAGAGTGGAAAGCTCAACATTTAGACAGAATGATAAGACTTGTTGAAAGAGATAAAAACCATCCATCGGTCATTGTATGGTCTCTCGGGAATGAAGCGAGCAATGGAAAAGCATTCTTCGCAATGTACGACTGGGCTAAGGAACGTGATCCAAGTCGCCCTGTACAGTATGAACAGGCCTATCAACGCGACAGGAACACCGACATCATTTGCCACATGTACCCCTCATGGAATGATATGATTAGAGATGCCGNNAAAAGACTTAGGACGTCCTTATATCATGTGTGAATACGCACACGCGATGGGCAACAGTATGGGTAATTTCCAAGAATACTGGGATTTGATGCGAAGCAGCAAGAACATGCAGGGAGGTTTTATATGGGAATGGTACAACCATGGCTATCCCTCTCACGATGAACAGGGACGCTTTTACTGGGCTTATGGTGGTGACCTCAAAGGTTACAATCTCCCCAATGATGGTAATTTCTGCATGGATGGAATTGTTACACCCGACCAGCAATATATGCCACATACCTACATTGTAAAAAAGGTATATCAAAATATCCTATTCGAAGCAAAAGATCTGAATAAGGGTATTATAACAGTCATCAATGACTTTAAGTTCCTTCCTTTAAGTCGTGATTCACATGATTTTAAATGGGTATTGCTAAGAAATGGTGAAAAGGTTGATGAGGGTAGTTTCAGCGTGGAAGTATCGGCTGACTCTCGCAAAGATATTCAACTTAGTCTGCCAGAACTTAAAAAAGAAGCAGGTACCGAATATTACCTCCAATTGTTTGCCTATGATAAAAAAGGCAACAATTTTATAAAACCAGGCTTTGAGGTAGCTAAAGAAGAGTTCGCACTGGAGATCTACAACCAATACTTTACAGCTGTAAATAGCCAAGGAACACTCAATAAAAATATCCAAGGAGATCGGGCTATCATCACTTCAGGAAATGTTG
Organism: Proteiniphilum sp. UBA1403; assembly: GCA_002305715.1. Lineage (GTDB taxonomy): Bacteria > Bacteroidota > Bacteroidia > Bacteroidales > Dysgonomonadaceae > Proteiniphilum. Next base: position 4,035 of record DBQD01000049.1, read on the forward strand.
AATATGTTTTCTCTTTGAGAGATGGTCGTTCATTATTAGGTATGCGATCGGCAGGTATGAATGTATTCAGAGAACTGCCCCGTCTCAACTTCTGGAGAGCACCCATAGACAATGACTTTGGTTCAGGAGAACAATACAACCTACGTTTATGGGATGCAGCTGGACACAATGTGATTTACACTTATAAAGGTACGGAAGAAAACGAAAATGGTATATCTTTCTCATATCGTGCGAAGTTGAGGGGAATTGAAGCTTTCGTGGATATTGTTTATACCGTGAACAACGACGGAAGTCTGACAACCGACCTTCATTATCAAGCTCAGAGTGATGATCTGCCCGAGATGATGCGATTTGGCATGTTGATGGTTTTACCTAAACAACTTAATCAATTCAGTTGGTATGGTAGAGGTCCGCATGAAAACTATATTGACCGTAACGACGATACCTTCATGGGTATATGGAATGGTCTGGTTGAAGAGCAAGCTTACAGCTATTACCGTCCGCAGGAAACCGGCAATAAGACAGATGTGCGTTGGCTCACGCTTACCAACGAACAAGGTTATGGGATCCGTGTTGATGGTGCACAGCCACTGTCCGTGAGTGCCACAAACCACAGACCAGAGGATATGGATCCAGGAATGACCAAGAAACAACAACACTGGTCGGATGTCATTCCTCGTAACGAGACTGTACTTTGCGTAGATCTTTTCCAACGAGGTGTGGCGGGTTTGAATTCATGGGGTGCAAAACCACTTGATCCCTATAGATTTTCAGATAAAGAATACCGATATAGTTTCACAATCAGCACCATAAATAATTAACAACTCTCATTTCAAAGATATACAAAAAAGAGACTGCTTCAAAAAAGAAGCAGTCTCTTTTTTGTATATGGTTTAAGAATGTATATGATACTTCAAGTATCCACCATAACTTCATTTACTATATTATTGGATATCAAATATGATATTCTCAATAAACTTGAAGAAATATATTTTTATACAACTGTATGAATGGCTTTAGTTCTTTCACATAAAGCATAACAGAAAAAATAGACAAAATAGAATAGGTAAAATAACGAGATTTTTATTGAGAAAAAAAGGGGCTGCCCATTAAAGGAAGCCCCCGTTTTAAAGTTGTTATAGACAGCGAATAACACTAATTTCCAAACACATAAATCTCTGCGACAGATGTAAATGGCGCTCTATTACTGTCTGGCAAATAAACCTTTAGATAGCGACCCTCAAAGTCAGAAATTGCTTGAATGGTCATTTTATCGCCACTTGTGAACACTCCTTCACCAATCAAAACCCAATCAGGTGAATCCGGGTCACTATCATTACTTGCAAATAGTTGAACAGTTTTTGTATCTGTACTTCCTTTGCGCCGATAAATATCAAAATAAGCAATTTTCTTGGGAGACTCCATATCAACAATAGCCCAGTGAGGAAGTGGTATATCCGGTTGCCATTCAGAATGCCAATATGAATCAAGATTATTGTCCAATATTGTACCAACACCACCTCCATCACTTGGTTTATGATCAGAGAAAGATACAACTGACCAGTTAACTTTGTTATATGAGAATGTTGCCGGGAATAGATCAGCATGTTTCACCCAAGCTGTATAGAATGTATCTACCGACTCGCTTTCAGGAATGTACAACGATCTATATTCAAATTCAGAATTAGCAGCAGGTCTAGGAGTAAGTACAGTAGAGAACTCAGTGTTGGGGACTCTGGTTACCAATAAATCTCCGCTACTTTGTGTGTAACGCACCTCGTTGTAGATAATACCTTCTGGAGCAGAGAACCACTCAATCGTACCATTTACATCGGTGAGACCAACACTTTTGATACGCCTATCCATCAAAGATGATGCATAAATATCTCCGTAGGAAGATCCAAAATCGGTCAAGATTAACGAATGATGTCCATAATTATCAATGGTATACACTTGGAATGTATATGATTTCTCTTCCATATTTGTCAACATCACTTCAATACTATCCATGCCTGTATTAAACTGTACAGGTATGATTAGAGAATCATTACCATTGTTCCATTTGACAATCACTTTTTCGACGTTCACTCCATTGTATACCCACCCACGAAATAGGATTTGCTCTCTACCTGCTATAAAGGAAACAGAATCAGGTTTTGGAGCATAGATTATCTCTCCTCCTTCAATATATTCTTTGTGAATATCCATAAAGTTATCACAAGACACCAATAGGAAAGAGGTAAACAACAATATAAAAAGCCTATATATTACGTTCATTTTCTTTTCTTTTAAGATTATTGTACTAATTCACCATAAACATCCACATCTGCAGGGTGTGTAAAGGTCGTTCCTCCAAAAGTGCTAAGTATCTCAAACCGGATATAACGAATTGGCTCTTGCGAAAGCTCGAAAACAAATTCATGTCCTTCACGAGCGGCTGCCATATCTTCATCGGTCACGGTTCCTGAAGGAGAGCCTGATGGTTTGATAATTTCACAGTCCATAATTTTGGTCCATTCATCCCAATTACCGTTCTGGCTAGGTCTTTCCACTCTACCATAGATAATGAATTTCTGAGGATTACCCCAGTTATAATATGAATTAGAGTAATTCCTTTGGTGCATAACCACACGACTAATTTTTGCAATTCCTCCCAGGTCAATGGTAAAGGGAGCAGGAAGAGAGGAGTTTGGAGAGTGTCCAAACGTGCTATGATCATCATCTATGATGTAGCTGTCCATACCTTCCCAGTTGGTAAAATTCTGATCATTACCCAACTTCATGATCGTCATTTTCGTTTTATCCAATTTCTCCTCATAGCGAGGAATAATAACTTTCCCATCAGGATATATGGTATCTGATCTGTTGTCCCAATAGTCCCTTACAATTGTTGCAAAAACACGAGGTTCCGGTTCGTATCCACGTAAGCTTTGGCGTGCTATTTCAGCCTCAGAGGTAATAATACGCATGGTTTGCATTTTACCCAACGAGTCTTGAGCTAGAAATTCAAATGTTAGCGGAGCCCTATCTTCGTTGATCCAGTTAAACTGTGCACCACCAAAGTCACTTACAATACTAATCGATTTAATTACTTTATTCAAAGCCGATTCCTTCGGATTAAATGTCACTCTAACTGGTTCGGAGAGTTCAAGTGCTCTATTGAAGGTAAACAACTCCACTACATGTGAGAGGGTATCATTAAATCCCAATATCTCTAATTTATTTTCATAAAAAGAGGAAGTGGCTTCATATGTTTTGCCTGTGCTTAACTTATAGATACCCTTTACGCCAAGAATATCCTCCATATTGGGGATCTTGTACGTAAGAATTGCACCACCTGCTACCGGTTCAATCTGCACATCGGTCACAGGTTGAGGTTTACCTAAACTACCTGTGATCGGTTCAAGTTGTTTTTCAGTACAAGAGGTTGCAATTAAGATTATAACAGCGATATATGTAATAAATTTCTTCATAATAAACTACGTATTAATTTACCATCCAGGGTTTTGAATTAATTGCGGATTTCTTGTCAAATCTCCTTCAGGAATTGGAGCAAAATAGTCTCTATAGGTAAACTTTTGTGTATAAATAGTGGTCACCGTATAGTAATCTTCCAGAGCAGACGCATTCACATTCCATCCCTGAATCAGACGGTTCTGCTCCTTCATTGCTATTTTCCATCTGTGACTATCCCAATAATAGACACCTTCACAAGCGAATTCTATTTTACGTTCCTGTTGAATAATCTCTCTCATACCAGCTTTAGTCCTTGGTTTAGCAGGTTGGTTCGAATATTTCTCCCAACTTTCAACAACACCTTCAAGACCTGCTCTATTTCTCACCATGTCAATATACTGATACACTTCTTCATCCGGAACATCCTTCGATTCATTGAGTGCTTCAGCATAAAGCAGTAACAAATCGGCAAATCGCATGTCCGGGAATGGATATGTTTCTGTAGTAACACTATTAGCATCGCGGAACATAGTATTGATGGAGACTAATTTCTTCGGCCAATAACCTGTAGCATTATAATCACCCGGGTTAAATACCGATGAAAATTCTCCAAATCTATTTTTTGGATAGAGAGCTTCTGCGTCATCATCTGGATAGTTCTTATAGGAGTTTCCATACCATTTTCCTCTATCGAATCCAAGTGTAGAATAATAGCGAGGCTCTCTGTTGAAGTTTAACACAGCTGTTTTTTCACCTTTCTGTATATAATATTTATGATCTTCATCCCCTTCTCTTAGATTATATCTTGTGGAATATGGATAGGTGATATCTTCATCAATGGGCACACCTTTGTCTGAGTAAAACACCTCCACAGTGGAGAATGGCACACTCATCCTACCAGATGATGAAGAGGATGTACCTTGTTCCAAACGCGGAAGACACGGACTCTGTAATCCCCAATTCACAGGATATGAAGAGTTACCCCAAACAATTTCTCTGTTCCAGCGCTCACTGACGGCACTTCTAAGGGTATTGACAAGCAGAGTGGTGTCAGACTGCGCTTTGGTCTGAATAAAGTCTGTTGTCTGATATAATCTGATACCAGCAGCGGTACAAATATCAATTGCAGCTTTACATGCTTCAGCAGCTTTTACCCATCTCTGTGGATCATAAGTCTGGTTAAAGAAGGGTTCTCCTTCATGATTTAAAAAACTGTTGTAATCTGTATTTCCATTAAAAAGAGGACTTGCCCAATAGGTCAATACTTTAGCCTTTAGCATATAAGCTGCCGGATTGGTGAAGCGTCCTAATTCTGTTGTTCTATTTTCGATTACGCGCGGAAGTGCATCGCTTTCGATGACTTCATCGATCAATTCGACAACATAAGAGAAGCAATCATCAATTTTTTCTCTGTATACCCGTACACCCTGAGTCGATTCATTGATGGGGGTATTCACTTTGAGTGGACTAATAGGACCATAATAGCTTATTAAGTAGAAATGCATGTAGGCTTTAATAAGTTTTACTTCTGCCTTCATTCTTTCTTTTTCATATTGATTCAGGTCCTCCACTCTATCTACATTTTCAAGAAACGTATTACACTCTCTAATTCCTGCGTAAAGAGAACGGATCATGGTACCGGTACCACCCCAGTAATTAATAAGTGCTGAAGTTGGACTATCTTCACCCAATCCAAAACGCATACCACCACTACCTCTACCTTCCTTGTTGAACACCATTTCCAATGCACCAAAGATTGCTGGGTTTTCGTTCCATCCAGCCGACTTAGGCATTCCCCAATAGCAGGTAGCTAAATATTTCTCGGTTGTATATCGATCTGAAAAGGCATTATCAATTGTCGCCACATTATCAGGAACAACATCCAGAAAATCGCACGAAGACAACAATGTTGCCAGAATTGCAAAAGCAATATATTTATATATGGAATTCATCATATCTGTTATTATTAAAAACCAATATTCAAACCTACATTGATCACTCTCTGAATTGGATAGCCTAAACCATTGCCGGCCATTTCAGGATCCCAAAGTTTAAAACCGCTCCATACCATAAGATTGTTACCACTTACATAGAGACGCAAGTTGGACATCTTCATTCTTTTTACGAGTGAATTTGGCATTGTATAACCAATTTCAACCGATTTCAGTCGCAAGAATGATGCATCCTGCATAAACCATGTACTTGTTTGGTCGTTATTCTCTATACGGCTGTTCGCCAAACGAGGCCAGAAAGCATATGGATCTCTATTTGTTTCAGACCAATAGCTGTCGGCGTATGCCTTCAAGACGGCATTCTGTCCCAGGCGTCCATCGTTGGCATCTGAATCCAAGAAAGGAGTTGTTTGAAATAGATCAATCCAGAACGACTGACGAGCTGATCCCTGGAAGAAGAATGAGGTATCAAAAGCTTTATAACCCACTGTCAATCCAAATCCATAATTTATCTCAGGTGTAGTTGGATATCCGATTGGCACCTTGTCCAGTTCAGATATTTTACCATCTTTGTTGACATCCCTATATTTAATATCACCTGCACCATAGTTACCAAATTGAGTGGGAGAATTGGCAACTTCTTGTTCATCAATAAACAACCTCTCTGCAATGTAACCCCAGTTTTGAGACAAGGACTTACCTACTTTCGACAACCAAGGTGTTTTGCTGTAATCAGGTTCTTCCCATTTTAATGCTTTACTTGTTGCATATGTAAAGGTACCTCTACCGGTAAACCACAATTTATTGGAAACAATTTTCTCATAGTTCAATTCAACATCAATACCTTTACCCATTGCCTCACCCAAATTAGCCTTCACGGCAGGGATCACCCCCATTGTATTGGGTATAACACGGTTTAGAAGAATATTTTTTCTCGTTTCCTTGAACAGATCAACGTTTACTGAAAGTCCCATTGCAGTTGATAGTTCAACTCCAATATTTGTCTTATAAGCTGTTTCCCATCCAATACGGTCATTTGCATAACGAACCATATCAACACCACCCGGGTTATAGTTCAGTTGAGTACCCCAGTTGACCGATCTATCGGCATTCATGTTCACTTCAGACAAGTAATAGAAACGATCTCGCCAGTCACCAATTGCATCATTACCCACCAAACCATACGTTCCCTTCAATTTAAACTGCGGGAAAATGGATTTTAAAGGTTCATAAAATGATTCATTCGAAATCATCCATGCTGCACCAAGGGAGGGGAAGAAACCATATCTGTTATTAGCAGAGAAACGTTCCGAGCCATTGTATCCAAAGTTGAACTCTGCAAAGTATCTACTATCGAAATTATAGGCAAAACGACCAGCCAATCCAATATTACGTGCGGGCAATGAAAGCTGAAGATTGTCGGCCACACCCACCTTATAATCTCTTAATGTATATACTAACAATGCATTGACATTGTGTACATCAACAAACGACCTGTTATATTCTGTGGATGCCTCCACATAGAATGTAGAATTGATTAAACGCTGTCCCGGTGAATAGTCGATAAATTCTCTCCCCTCTTCCGGGTTCAAACGCTGCAGTTTATAGGAATTCTTTTGCAGGTCATATGCGGAAATACTGTAATAGAAAGGAGTATATTGACGAACTACATTATACTCAGAGTAGCGATTGAAATTTATCATTGCTCTTGCGGTCAAACCTTCCAAGAACTTATCAAAGTCTTGTTTTAATTCGAACGATACAATCGTGGTATTTTTTCCATAGTCTCTATAACCTTTCAGCGATTCAGCATATGGATTTATATAGGTCGCATTTCCAAAGTTTCCAAAAAGAATATGCTTCGCATATGAATACTGTTCATCCGGCTCATAATAGGGTTTAAACAAAACAGGGTTTGCTTGAATAACTTTTTTGTACATCCCGCTACCACCGTCAATTGGACCAGTATATTCATCGAAGTTGGCACTTAATCTCGCAATCAACTCAGTCGATTCAGTCAGATTGATGTTGACATTAGANNACATTAGACCGGAAATTATACTTCATCAAGTTGATGTTGGAGTTAAAGTTATTCCTTTTATCTATTTTCAAGTTTCCTTGGTCCCTGGTAATATTAGCTGCCACATAATACTTGGCCACTTTACCACCACCACTTACACTCAAATTGGCACGCTGATTATTGATTACATCTTCAAACATGGTATCGTACCAATCTGTTGCCGGGAATATATTCGGATATAACCCTCTCTCGGTCATTACAATTTTCTCTTCCGAATAAAGCATCAATCCCAATGGGTCTCTCGTTTTAATTGCCTCATTCTGCATACGCATATAGGTAATTGGATCGGCCAATTCTACCTTTCTTGTAGGAGATGAGTAAGAACTTTCTAAACGAGCACTGAATTTTGCTTTACCTTCCCTACCCTCTTTTGTTGTTACCAAGATAACACCATTAGCGCCACGTGCACCATAGAGTGCTGTAGCAGTTGCATCTTTCATGATTGAAAAGCTTGCAATGTCATCGGTATTCAATCTCGCAAGATCATCTGATCCTAACTCAATACCGTCAATCAAAATAAGTGGATCTTTCTTTGCCTCGGCACCAAAGGTTGTGATACCGCGAATAAAGAAGCTTGCATTGTCTTGACCTGGTTCACCAGTAGTCTGATATGAAATTAGACCTGCAACACGACCAGCGAATGCTGTGGTTAAGTTGCTACTTGGAACCTTTAATTCAGCAGGTTTTACAGTAGAAATTGAAGCCAAAACGCTCTCCTTCTTTTGTTTGGCAAACGCAACAACTTCAACCTCTTCCAGTTCATCTGCTAAGTAGCTCATTACAAAATCGATGGTACGTTCACCCTGATAAACTCTTTCAATTGGCTGCATACCAATAAAAGAGACAACCAGTACATTCCCTATTGGACATTCGGGAAACTCAAAATTACCATCCACATCTGCAATAACCCCTCTAGTACTTCCTTTTATCTGAACAGTGGCACCTGCCAAAGGCATTCCATCCGTATCACGAATAGTACCTCTCAGGTTCGCGGTTCTATTTTGTTCAATCCTATCGATTTCACGAGGAGTTGCCTTCGTTGAAATAAAAGGAAATAACAAAAGGAGACATAATACAATAACACAGTTACTTTTGCTAAGGTATGCTCTCTTACCTTTCCGAATACTAATTGTCGTATCAATCATAGCATAATAATTAATAATTTATTGAGGCTCAATTAACAATATATGTAAAATTTGTGTATTAACCATATTTTTTAAGTTACTCTTATCATGATATTATGGTGTCAAAACATGAAATAGCAACAAAATTCCCCATTTAGTTATTTTCAATTTAATAACTAAATAGCAGTGAATTGTCGCGAAATATTTGCATATTCACACGCGTACTCCTACAAAAATAGGGATTTTTTTTGATTTAATCACAATTTAAATGATATTATTTTAAATATATCATAAAATCAAAAGATCGTTTCACACTCCAACACTCACGTAAAATCTGTATACTTGGAAATATAATATTGTATATGTTCTTCTTTTTCATTTACAGGTTTTAACACTCCTTCATCCCGATAACTCTGTCCTAGTTTTTCAAACAAATTCAAGGCAATGTTGAGGTATGGTAGCAATACCACCCACCCATTTCGCAAGAATTAACAGCTTCACTATCTGAATTTTTTAATGAATTGATCTCTTTTTCTGGTATAGATTTCTTCGCAGAAGAAGATTGGTAAAAAGATACCTATCTTTTACTCTTGATCCATTTTTTTGCCTCCTCAATCATGGTGTCTTTATTTTTATCTGCATCCTCTTTTGTCATACTTACGTAGATATCAGGTTCGACCCCAAATTCAATGTGCTCCTTATTGGCATTGAACATGGGAGATGC
>DBQD01000065.1:0-124 GCA_002305715.1 Proteiniphilum sp. UBA1403
AAACTTCATATTGAATATTTTTTCGGGATTATCTGTATGAATAAAATTGTAGGCATAGGTTTCTAAGGCTTCATCACGGTCGTACACCTCCTGGCTGGCTCCGCAATAGGTGCATTTTCCGTTT
>DBQD01000065.1:138-1338 GCA_002305715.1 Proteiniphilum sp. UBA1403
TTGCTCATTATCAAAAGTCTCGCATATAGAGTATTTACCATTGGCTGTTTTGGAACAATACACGCTTCTGCGGCTTAATAAGCTGGTCAGTTCAGTAATCGCAATGCCGTATAGTTGCTTACTAAAAATGTGATTAATACGTTCTTGCTTGTCGGGTATTTTGTTTTCCAAACCCTGCATCAGTCGCTTTGCCATTTCTCGCAGAAACACACCGCTTTTTGAAACCGGGTCTAAAAACTTCGCATCTGGGTTGCTCCACAATTCGGTAGGGAGCAAGTCCAACATATCGTTCACCAAATTAGGCGGTGTAAATACTTCGTCGTTACTTAAATTAGCAAGACAAGTGAGTACGTCAGGGTTATAGTTCGTTTGTATCATCTTCTCCCAATTTTAAGAAATGAATCAATGGAAAATCTTTTACTGGCTCATCAATAGCAGCTTCATTACCTTCATCATTAAACAACGAAAACTGGTGAGTTTTTTCCACTAAAAATTTAAACATATAATCTCTGCGTTTCAGCATAGAGCCATTTACCGCACTCCATTCCGAAAATACAATCGGCTCCTTGGTTATTGGATTTGTAAAGTCCAAAGCATCACCCCACAGAATATTTCTACTTAACAAAAACTTTACACTCCTTTTGCACTCCTCTTTACATTTGTCCTTGAATAAGGCAGTATATTGTTCATCAAAAATCTTAAACAATCGCTCTCTACACTCCTGAGCATTATCTTCCAAAATATCTACTCCGTATATGCTTGAAACAGCAATTACAGCATAGCGTTCCCATTCAATTTGGCTTTTACTGTATCGCTGATCTATCACATTGAGTTTTCTGCGAAGCACTTCCGCTAAAAAGTTTCCGTTACCACAGGCCGGTTCCAAGAATCTGGATTCGATTCGTTCAGTTTCGTGTTTTACCAAATCCAACATGGCATTAACTTCACGTTCGTTGGTAAATACCTCTCCGTGGTCAGCTACACGTTTTTTTGATTTTACTTGCAAGTCTTTATTTATTTTCGTTTTCTGCATCTGTATTTTTCGTTTTCTCAAATTGTTTCATGGGCGAATCAGATTTGTATAGAACTCTACCACAAGGAACAACTTTACTTGATCCATCTAAATGGGTTTCTTGGTCGTCAAAGAAAATGTGTGCTCCAAATGCTATCAAGACTTTGGCTTTTGAAAGTCCACCCATA
>DBQD01000065.1:1366-12824 GCA_002305715.1 Proteiniphilum sp. UBA1403
ACTTGGTGCATTTCTCGCAGTAACAATTCCAATTCTTAAAGGCGTTAATTTTATTGTCATCGGTAAATGCTCTTGAGGAAACACCCACAACTAATATTTCAGAAAAGTCTAATCCCATTCATTTAATATTATGTTTTCTTTATCTGGCGTTCGAGTAACGGCAAAAACCAAATGTGCCATTTACAGGTCTGCTTTTTTACAGTGACCGATAACGTCTTTTTTACACAAGCAAATATACAACATTCGAAAATACCCGAAGTATATTTTTCGCTTATATGTATCAACATTAAAATATTATATGTCTGTAATGTATTGTATACTTGTCCGCAAATATAACTTTAAATAACTTATATTTTTGTTTATACGAATGTTTCACGTAATCTAACTCGATGAAGACAATGGACATCCTCTGGACATCCTCTGGACCTTCTCCGTATTTCCCTTATATTTCCCTTATATTTTTACAGGGAAGATATAAGGGAAAGATAGCGGAAAATAGAGGTTGAATTGTTCAACTATTTTTGCAATTCATGAGCTAAGCACAAAAAAAAGGGCTGTTATTATTTCAAGCAGCCCTTTTTATGCATTTATGCAACTAATTAATTTATGAAGTCCGGTTTGCGTGTTGCAAATCCAGATTGTTCCAGCCATTTGAGATGCCAGGGAATTCTTGTTTGAAAACTACTCCAACTACGCTGACTACCCCATGCAACTTCAGAGAATGCTTGAAGTGCCGGAAACATGTGATGCCCAAGTTTTGTTTCGTTGGGAATCATTTCGGTCCAAATGCAAGCTTGAAAGCCAATTACATTGCTTTCAACTACGCCTTTAAATTGTGGCTGAAAGGTAAATTCATATAGCGACTTAAGATGGATGTCCGATGGGGTTGCGCTAAGATAGAAACGACCCCATTCCATGAATACAATCGGATAACCGGCTTGGGTAATTTTACCCGGTTGATCTGATAACCAGTCCCTCCAATAGGTATAAAGTAAATCTTGGGGCTCTTTTTCAATAAAGGCATCATCCCAAGCCATCACTTCTTTTCCCAAACTTCTGACATAGTCTGCCATCTCTTTGATAAAGTAGTTCTGCAATCCATCAACTCCATTAAGGCCCTCTTTGCGAATCAACTCTTGACAATGTGGACATGCCTTCCATCTTGTTTTTTCAACTTCATCGCCTCCTAAATGAAACTTTTTGCTGGGGAATAACTCGGCTACCTCTTTTAGAATGCTCTTCAAGAATGGGTAGTTCTCTGTCTTTCCAGCACAGATGGGGTCTGAGAATTCAGTTCCCCATCCTGTGGTACCTAAGCAAGATAGATCTTTGTAAGCACTGATGGCGGATGTGAAGTGCCCCGGCATGTCAATCTCCGGAATAACTTCAATGCCCCTGCTAGTTGCATATGCGATTAACTCCTTTAGCTCATTTTGTGTATAGAAGCCTCCATATTCATCGGTTCCGCGAATGAATCGGGTGTCTATCTTGAAACTCTCATCGGTTTTTGCCTTCTCAATTAATCGGTGGTCATATTCATCAAACTTTCTCCATCCTCCAATTTCTGTTAGGGGAGGGTACTGTTTAATCTCAATGCGCCATCCCTGATCGTCGGTCAAATGGAGCTGCAACTTGTTAATCTTGTAGAACGATAATACATCAACGATCTTTTTGATGTGACTCATCGTAAACATGTGACGTGATAAATCCAAGTGAAAGCCTCTCCATTCTTTTTTGGGAGAATCTTCAACAAGTAGGATTGGAATACTTTTTCTACCATCTTTCGTTGTGGTATTTTGAAGAAGTATCTGCCTCATTGTCTGAACACCCCACAAACGACCTTCAGGGGTGCTGTAATAGATCGTGCACCCGTCGTCTTCTACGGTTATTCTGTAACCCTCTTTTTTTAATGTGTTATCAGAAGCAACCCGAATATAAGCAGACATATTATCGGTACTCGTACTTGAAACGCCAATAGTTGAAAGTGTTTCTGAGAGTAGGTCTCTTTCAATTCCTGTCATACTGCTGCTGATGGCAACATTCTTTGGTATCTCAATATTGTACCTACCGTGTGTAACTGTTGTAGGTAAAGGAATGAGGGAAACCCTCGATACCATAATCTGCACCTTGGGAAGATCGTTCTTTTCTGTACAAGAATATCCCAATAAGAAGTTTGAACAGGCAAGAAATAAAAGAATACTCCGCCTAAATAATTGAACGATGTTTTGATTCATCTCTCTGTTTATTAATTACCAATTCTTTCTATTTTTACCTTTTCGCCACCAACTCCACCTGAAGTATCGAAAGTAAGTCTGTAATATCCTGGTACGAAACCATCGGTGTTCGTCAATCCGTTTGAGGCCGACTCTGTAATGCCGGTGATATCACCTTCAAATAATCCTTCTGTGAGCAACATACCATTGTCTTTACCCCACCACAGGTCGCTGTAGATCTCTATTTCGAACGACCACCATTCATGATCATCGTTTAGATAGATAGTGGACTGGTACTTGTTGTCGCCAATCTTAACTGCATAACCAAGGCGTGTGATGTCTTCAAGTTCCCATCCTCCATAGCTGTAGTCGCTATGCCAATGCGATGCTGAGGTAAATCCATGTCCAACAATCCAGTATGCATCGGGGGCATAGTCGTCCATCCGAGCAATCCATATGTAGTTATATTTAATTGAGTAGTATACTTCCCACGTGCCTGAGTCCCTGATAAAGGTGAGCTCTCCTGTTTCTTCGTCATACACAAAGAAGTCGCGATTGTAGGCTGCGGCAATATTGTCAATACCGGTTACTTCTACCTTTTCGCCTTTCGTAAACTGTATGTTTGCAACAAATAGTCCACTTCCATTCTGCTCAAGCTCAACGCCATTAACTGTAATTAGTGTTGAAATACCATCAAAAGATAAATCAAAAGTAAAGGTGTTAAATAGTACCTTCTCCACAATGTTATACTCGTAATAGAAGGTAAAGTTTGCACCGGTCTTGGCAACCAATTCTGCGTGGTTGTTTGTTTCAGCATATCCCCAAATGAATTTTGAGTCATCGAGCGATGCAGAAGAGGAGATTTTTCCTTCAAATATTTCGGGAAAGTCTCCGCTTTCAGTCTCATAGAGATAGGGATTTGTCTCAGATACTGTCATTGGAACAACATTGCCGTCATAATGCAGGTAGAGTGTTGCAGGAAGCGTTGGCCTCTTAATGAGGAACGTTTTTTCCTCCACTGTTTCACTTCCCTCTACATTGATTGCAGTCAACTGTAACGTCACCTCCTTTTCTTGAAACTCTGTATAGAAAGGAATATAAATGGCGTGGTTTTCTGCATGATAGCTGTTTCCCTTTGTACGTATTGTTTCTGCGTGCAATATTTCTCCGTTATCTTTTGCAACCAACGCTACCTCTAATGTTGAGAGGGGGGTTAACGGATCATATATATTGATTGAAAAGTAGATTGAATCGGCAGCTTCAACATCACCTGAAAAAGAGTAACTAAGATTGGAAATCTCAGGTGATGAGAATGGATAAACAATTCTCCCATTGTCTGCTTTCTCACAGCTTGTGAGAATCAGAGCAAGAGAGGATATGAATGTTAGTAGGTATATATGTATTGTTTTCATTTCGAAAATATTTTATGAGTTAGATATTAGTATCCTTCATTTTGAGTGAGCCTTTCATTTTTATCAATTTCGCTTTGTGGAATAGGCCATTTTGCTCTGAAAGATTCAAAATAAGGAAATAGAAGCGCACCATTTTTATCTTTGTGCTTGCTCATAACTTCGTCTAATCTGCCAGTTCTTACGAGATCAAACCAACGTTGTCCTTCCATATATAACTCTAACTGTCGTTCGTTTTCTACCGCCAGGCGAGCGTTGGCCTGCGACATTCCATTGTCAAGTGAACTTATGCCGGCACGGTTGCGAATCTGATTGACAATGTCGATGGCATCGGAAACCCTGTTCAGCTCAACCAATGCTTCTGCCTTGATTAAGAGGATGTCGGCCAGACGCATCAAAATAATCTCAGCGTTCTTCTCTCTCACTTTGTATGTGAAGGGATAATTATCAGCAGGGTAGTAGGTATCGTATGGTGCACTCTTCCAAATTATGCTGGAGCTGTAGCGACGGTCATTTTCCTTGTCGAACTTGTTAATCAGATCGTGGGTAGGTGTACAGTATCTTCTCCAGGTAACGGTACCATCATCGTACTCTTTCAGGAAAACCCAGTATGCCCAGTTGGGACTTTCGGTTGTGTAGTAAACCTCAAAAATGCTTTCGGAGGTGAACTTATTTTCCGGTACCCACAAATCATCGAAGTTGGGCAATAGTTGGTATCCTTGTGCAATTACCTTGTCGCAGAACTCAACAACCTTGTTGTAGTCGCGGTTACTCTTGGTGCCCTTGGTGGCGACAACTTTTGCCAATAATGCATAGGCTGCACCTTTTGTTGCTTTGAAAGCACCGTTGCTCTGCGCATCTAAGTATTTGATGGTCTCGTTTTCATCGAGGTCTTTTATAATCTGATCATACACACCATCTTCTTCCGTTCTCTCCGGATAAATTATTGGATACCACTCTTCAATGTTATCATTGGTGAGGGTTGGAATCAACTGATTTGTCATCGGGATACCTCCCCAGATTCTTGCCATGTCGAAATAGGCCCAGGCTCTGATAAACTTGGCCTCTGCCATGATTCTGTTTCTCTCAGCTTCTGTGATGGAGCCCTCTTTCATGAGGCGTACATTTTCCAACACATTGGTTGCTGACCCTGCCATTGAAAGGTACTGCTCCCAGATCAGTTGCACCTTTTTGTTGGTGGAGTACATCTTAATCTTGTCGATATACTCTTCGTCGGTTCCATCGCCACCAACGTATGCATTGTCAGACTGCACATCGTTGTACATGAAGAGCTCCATCTGAAATACATCGTTCTTGAAGCTATTGTATGCACCTGTGAGCTCAGCAATTGCTTCTGCTGCATTTTGATACTTTGATGAGAGATCCTCTTCACCGGTACCCTCTTCCGTGAAATCGGACTGTGGCTGCTCGTTCAGAAAATCCTCGCATGAGTTAAATCCTGTTAGGATTAACAATACCAATAGGAGTGTATATATTTTTTTCATATCTATATTTTTTATATCGATGATTATCAAAGACATTTCACAAGGTTGTCTACTGTTGAATGCTCTGTGACATCTATTATTGATTAGAATTCAACATTTAGACCAAATACAATAGCTTTGGATTGTGGATATGTTCCATAATCAACTCCCATAGCCACTGAGTGACCGCCATATGCATTTACTTCAGGATCGTAACCGCTATATCTTGTTAGGGTTAGAAGGTTCTGACCTGTAGCATAGACCTGCAGCTTGCTCAAATGCATCTTGGTTAAGAACTTGGGCGCAAAGTCATATGCAAGCGTAATGTTTTTTATGCGTAAGTAGGAGCCATCTTCTACGAATCTACTTGAGTTGTTGATGTTTTCTGCATTACCCGGACGAGGAATGTTTGTAACCATACCCGGTCTTTTCCATCGGTCTAATACATTTACAGATTGGTTTCTGAAGTCCATCATGCCTTCTGTGTCGATTTTGGATGCATTGAAAATGTCGTTGCCCTGGCTACCCTGTAGGAACAAGCTAAGTGATACATTCTTATAGGAGAAGGTGTTGGTCATACCATAAATGAAATCGGGTTGTGCGTTGCCAATGATTGTTCTGTCTTCTGGACCAATCATGTTATTGCCACTCACATCTTTGTATATTATATCTCCGGTTTCAGGATCAACCCCTTCTGAAATGTAACCGAAGAATGTACCAAGTGGCAAGCCCTCTTTCAGGATGATGGCACTCTGTTCTGTTCCATAGGTCTGTGCATAGTAATATACTTTTGCCAAACCAAGCTTTGTAACCTCGTTGTCGTTGAATGAGATGTTGAAATCGGTGTTCCAGCTGAAAGGACCTTCTATGTTGCGGGTTGAAACAAGGAGCTCTATACCTTTATTTACCATCTCGCCATCGTTGCGGGTAAAGTTACCGGATACGCTGCTGACATTAGCTGGCAATATCACATCGAGAAGCAGGTCGGTTGTTCGTTTATAGTATGCATCCAACGTGATGGCTAGTCGTGAGTTAAGCATGGTCAAATCAATACCGGCATTATACTGAGAGGTCTTCTCCCAGGTTAACTCAGTGTTTGCAGCTCTGCTTTTCCAGATTGCCTGACCGGGGTATTTGTCTTCTGCAGTGGGAGATACTCTACTTGCTCCCATCTGTGCCAAGTAGGCATAATTGCCAATGCCTCCCTGATTACCGTTAAGACCCCATCCTACACGAATCTTCATGTCATCGAGAAACTCCAAGGATGACATGAAATCTTCGCTTGAAATGCGCCATGCTCCCGAGATGGAGGGGAAATAACCCCATCTGTGACCCGGTGCAAAACGTGATGAACCATCGGATCTGAAGTTTGCAGTGAGCAGATATTTGCTGTCGTAGTTGTAGGCAACACGTCCCAAGAATGAAGCAAGCGACCAGGCGGCAGCAGATGAGCTAGCGGCGTCCTTGTCTATTTGGTTCGCTGCACTGATTGAATGAAGGTGGGGGTATCCCAACGCCATATCAAACGCAGCCAGGTACAAGCCATTATACTGTGCATGCTGTTGCGTTGCACCTCCCATTAACGAGATGTTGTGTTTGCCGGCTGTAACATCGTAGGTTAGGATGTTTTCGATCAACCATTCGTTGTTCTTGCCAAAGCTCTCTTCAACTCTACCTTTTGTTGCACGTCCGTCTGATGTAGAGAGAGGATTTAAGTAGTAATTCCACTGCTCATTGTTTAAATCGACACCAAAGGTTGATTTTAGTTTCAGCCCTTTATAGAGGTCGAGGGTGAAGTCGAGGGAGCCTTTCAACATGTCTGTTGAGGTAATGTTGTCGGCGGCATTGGCTGCTAACGGATTAAGAATACGAGCTCCGTAGGCCGACTCATCATACTGTCCGGGATTGTTTTGATCCCACTCTTGCATGAATGGGGGCGTATTGAGAACAGAAAGGATTGATCCTGCTCGTAGTGAACTTGAGTTTGAGTTAATCCATTGCCCTTTTGTTTTGGCATATGAGAAGTTAAGTGAGATATTTAACCAGTCGGTCTGTTTGCTGTCGATGTTTGCACGGAAGTTATAACGGTTGTATCTCGATTTCTCGACAATACCTTTCTCATCGCTATAACCGCCAGAAACAAAGTATTTTATATTCTCAGTGCCTTTGCTGAGTGATACCTGGTAGTTCTGATTCATGCCTGTCTGGAAGAAACGGTCGGTCCAGTCCATATAACGATGTTCATCATCCGGAATGGAAGGGGCTGCTGCTGATCCCTGTTTCTTGAGGTCCTTCATCAGCTCTTTGTACTGCTCCGTATTGAGAGCTTCAATTTTATTTCCAAGTCTGGCGAAGCCTGTATATGCATTAAAGCTAACCTGAGTCTTACCCAATTTACCTCTTTTGGTTGTAATCAATACCACACCATTTGCAGCTCTTGCTCCATAGATTGAGGCAGATGATGCATCTTTCAATACCTGCATCGATTCAATATCATTGGGACTTAGATCGGAGATATTGTCGGTTGGCATGCCGTCTACCACATAGAGTGGCTCATTGGAGGCTTGAACTGATGTAGCTCCACGAACACGAATTGACATTCCGGCTCCGGGCTCCCCAGATGGCTGTACTACTTGCACACCTGCTGCCTTTCCTTGAAGTGCTTGTGCTGCTGACATGATAGGTCTCTTGCCGATGTCTTCGGTAGATACAACCGATACGGCAGTAGTAAGGTCTCTACGGTTAACAGAGCCATAACCAATGACAACCACCTCTTCCAATGCTTGGGTGTCTTCTCGCAAGACAATATCCAACATATTTTTACCTTGTGTGGGTACTTCCTGAGACAGGTAGCCAATGTACGAGATCTGCAATATGGCGTTATTCTCCACCTCCAACTTGAAGTTGCCATCGTAATCTGTGATGGTCCCATTTCCGGCAGATCCTTTCTCAATGATATTGGCACCTATGATTGGCTCCCCTTTAATATCGGTGATGGTACCACTAATCATTTTTCTATTCTGCTGGTTAACAGATGTGCTGTTGCTTGATAAACCGTTTGTGTCAGATTTCGGACGAAGAACAATCTGCGAACCATTCACTTCATATTCTACATTATTCTTGTCGAATAATTTATCGAGAATAGATGCGATTGTTTCATTCTTCGCGGAGATATCTGCTTTACGGTCCACATTTACCAACTTGTTGTTGTACAAGAAGAAATAGTCTGAGTTTTCTTCTATCTCCTGTAAAATTGCTTCAACAGAAGCATTTTTTAATTGTAACGTTAGCCTGGTGCTTTGCGAGTAGCTTTGCTCTGCATGCATTTGAAAAACCAGTATAAACAAAAACAAGAATGTCATTCTCATCACAATAGGTATTTTAGTCCAACTTGCACCTACTTTTTGTGCTCCTTGGATGATTAATTTTTTATTCATACATTTACACTGTTATTAAATTCGTTAATGGGTTTAGTAATTCAATGCCTTACGGGTAGGTGAGATTTCCCGAAAGGCTATTTTTTGTCAAGTATGGGGGAATGTTTCATTCTCCCATTTTCATTTTTTTGTCTTCATGTTCTCATAGGTGCTCTTCTTTAATTAATGTTTTGGTGAATTATGGTTTATAATTTGGTTTTTATTTGCTTCTAATTGTAACTACTGTTTTTGAAAAGGTTTTATTGTCGAGCTGCTCCTGCCGCGTAATGGTATAGGTGATGGGGGCAGAGCGTTGCAAGAGGAGGAGTATGTCGTCGAGTGTTTCATGTTGAAATGTGGCGGTGTATTCCCATTCTTTTATTGCATCGCCTTCAAGTTGAATGGATACGCCAAACTTGCGGGAAAGCTTAACAGCAATGTTCTCTAACTTCTCTCTTCGGAAGACCATCTTCCCGTCAATCCATGCTGTTTCCACATAGGTGTCGGCATCCATTATTTCTATGTTGCCTCTATTCGTGTCCACAATTGCTTTTTGACCTTCAAGCAATGTCCTGCTTTCTGAGTGGGCATGGGCGGTTTCAATTTTTCCTTTTACCAATGTGACAACGGCATTTGCATCGCCTTCAAAAGCTGAGACATTGAACTCTGTACCATAAGCACTCACAACAACTCCCTCGGAGGTCTCTACATTAAACCGGTTTTTTTTGTCGGAAGTGACTTGAAAAAAGGCTTCTCCCTTCAATTGAATGGTTCGCTCGTTCTTGTGAAAATTGGAAGGGTATGTCAGCTCGCTCTGTGAATTCAACCAAACACGACTCCCATCGGGCAACGCAACATTTGTTACAATTCCGGGTGCAGAGATTAAATGGATCATCTCCATATTGTTTTGGGCTCTATTCGGCATGATAACATATTGGTAAATCAACAGCAACGGTAGGAGTAGGACTGCCGCAGTTTTGCCAATATCCCACACTTTGTGGATGAGTGTGTTGATCCGAATTCTTCGGGATAACTTACTCCATGCTGCTTCTGAATGGATCATTTTTTGTTGCTTATAATTTTCGATCAGTTCTTCTATTTCTTTCATCTTGTTCATGCTCTCTATAAACTCAGGGAAGTCTTGAGCAATTAATTTTATGGTATGTTTTCATCTATATGTACAAACTAGACGAGTATACATACAAATACCCTATGTTAAATAATGTTATAAGTTGAAGATTAACTATTGGTCAATAGTAAAGGGAAAAAGAGGCTTATCAGTGGTATATAATCATGTAATGATTCTCTCAACTGCTCCAGGGCTTTGCTGATGTAGGATTCAATTGTTTTTTGAGAAAGACCCATCTCTACAGCGATCTGACTATAGGTCATCTCTTCAAACCTACTGAGCCTGAATGCTTTTTGGATGTTGTCAGGTAGCTTGTTCAATGCATTTGTAATAATCTCTTCGAGTTCGGAGAGGGAGTATATTTCGTAAGGTGTTTCGGTCGACTCGTTCCACTCAAATCTATTCGCATGCTTTTCTCGGATATGTTGCTTGCGTAGTGTGTCGATACAGTTGTTTTTTACACTGGTTATTAGAAAATTCCGAAAGGAGCTGGTTATGACAATCTCTTTACGTTTTGTCCATATTTGATAAAATGTATCCTGAACAATATCTTCACAACTCTCTCTAGAGGAGATATAACGCTGTGCAAAAATACATAAAGCGGGATAAAATTCATGAAATAGTTCTTCAAATGCTTTTTTATCGTCGTTAAAAGCTATTCTCTTGAACAAGAGATCCAATGAATAATTTCCTCTCTTTTTGATATTGTTCTTTTCTATCATAGAAAGGATCTCACATGTATAAAAATAATCACTTTCATTCCTCTTTTAGGATGCAAAAGCTATAGATCAAGTAACTGATTACAACTTTATATTGTTGCAAATTTAGTGAAAAAGAGCGGCTTTGAACGTATGAATTGAAAGTTTTATGATATTCAATCTTTCCTAAACATGGCGAATGAATGAAGATGTGCCCATTATTTGTTTCATTTTATTAATTGAGCACGCTGTTCATTGATATTTTGTTCAAAATTTTTAATTTTGTAGAGCATTTATTCATTCACATAATAATTAATCAGTCAAAAGCGATTCAATCGTTCCTTAACTATGACCTATTATAATGGGGGAGGTACGTAAGTTGCTGATAACTAAATGGGAAATGATATGGTAATGTCTTCACCTATGAAATCATTGGCAAAGGAGACCTTCTTCTATGGCATAGGGAGCGTTCTGCCCAAGTTGCTTAGTTGGCTGCTTTCGCTTTACTGGGCTTTTGCCCTGCCCAAGATTTCCGATATTGGTGCTCTCACCAACTTCTACGCCTGGGTGGCTCTCTTGCAGGTGATTCTGACCTATGGCATGGAGACAGGTTTCTTCCGGTATGCCAACACGGAAAAGGATCCTGTACGGGTATTCTCGACTACGTTTTTGAGCATTGCCTCAACTACATTGCTTTTCTTTGTGCTGGCACTCCTGTTCCTAAAGCCTATGGCAATGGCGTTGGGGGGCACAGCAATGAAGCCGCATTACCTGCTGCTGCTGGTGATTATTCTCTGTGTGGATGTGCTGGCTGCAATTCCGTTTGCC
Organism: Proteiniphilum sp. UBA1403; assembly: GCA_002305715.1. Taxonomy (GTDB): domain Bacteria; phylum Bacteroidota; class Bacteroidia; order Bacteroidales; family Dysgonomonadaceae; genus Proteiniphilum. The sequence continues at coordinate 12,544 of DBQD01000065.1, forward strand.
AACCTCCGGTTTAAAAAGAGACCGGCACGGTTTGCCATGATTAAGGTGCTTAACGTGGGACTAACCATCCTGCTCAATCTCTTTTTCTTTTTGGGTTGTCCCTTTCTGCAGACCTATTTTCCGGATGCTTTTGCCTGGTTCGATCTGAACAAGGGGGTGGATTATATCTTGATATCGAACCTCGCGGCTTCGGTGATCCAGCTCCTCCTGGTGTCGCCGGAATTGCGTATCCGATTTGCATTCGACAGGGTGCTGCTGCGGAGTATGTTGAAATATTCTTT
>DBQD01000050.1 GCA_002305715.1 Proteiniphilum sp. UBA1403
AGGCGGTATAATTCCAGTTTGGTCTCCCTACAATCAAAAAATATCGAAATTTGCGTCAATTCTGACAGCTATAATGCAAAAATAATTAAAATCCAACCCAATATATTGTCATATTATATAAATTAAACTAACAAATCGTACATTTCTTCATCTTATATGATTTATTTGTTGCAGATAAACCAACATAAAAACCTCACCGGACAGAGTCTCTTCCAATGAGGTTATTACAAGAAATAAAAAAGATAAACTACGCTACACGCCGATACATTATCTGGAATATCCTACCGATTGAGTCAGTAAAACCTCCTGAGAAGGCTTCAACTCCAGTAGTGAATGTAATCTTTCCTTATCGAAAGAACCCCGCACGACAGTACCAAGGCCTTCGGAGACAGCGTAAAGGTAGATATTCTGTGAAACGAAACCGCAACCAATGTAGGCATATTCCCTGCCGGATGCTTTTTGCATGTCTGCCACGAAGATCAGGTTGAGTGGTACAATAGCCACGAAGTCCTGAGTGCCTGTCTCCGCACGGAAATCACCTTTTTTCACCTCTTTCAGCAGATGATTGCGTGCATCATAAAAATAGAGTGATTTTGAAGTGGTGACATAGAGTTCCAGCTCCTGGCGATTGTTGGCGGTAGGTGCCGTACGCTTGTCGTCACGATTGAAACCATTGGCTGCCCATAACAGATTGGACAACTGCTGCAGCGACAACTCTTTCTCCTGAAAAGTACGGGTGGAGCGTCTCTGATTCAATGCCTCCATCAACGGTTTTCCTCCGGAACGGTCGGGTGTCGGTAATTTCACATCTTGAGCATATAGGTTCAATCCGATCAGGATCGCAATAGAAGCAAACAAAAAAGTTTTCATATTAAATCAACTTACATGATATCAGCTCTTTCAACAGTTCCTGTTTAGACAAGCAAAATGTTATTCATTCAGACTGGGCACCTTGAAATAGATACCTTCCATCCCCCGTTTATTTTCCTTCAATTCCAGGTAATTGCAGCCGTTGACATTCTTTTGTGCAGCCGATTCAAACTGAAATATTTTGAGGATGTTGAATTCATGCCGTGGAGAGATCACGTGGTAGGCTGTCTCACAGCTTTCACCATCACCCGACGATAGTATTGCCCCTATGATCGAGATGAATCGGTGTGATGCTTTTTTCCCCATCTCAATATCTCCTTTCTGGTGATAGAGAAAACAGAGAAATTGCATGGTTCGCAAATCGAAAGGATTCTCCTTGAGCGATTTGCACACCAATTCAACTACCTTGTCTAATTTACTTTCATCCTCTTTCGCACCGCGAAAAAATTTCTGAATTTTCTTCTCATCTCTTGATTTCCAGTCGGGATCATAATTCTCCTGAAAGATGTACCCATAATAGAGATGCCTGTAATCTGTGATCGTCAGTGTTGAATCAAACGATTCATACCTTTCCAACAGCCGGGGATAATAATAATCGGAGGCAGTGTCTGCAATTTCACTCTTGATTGACTGATAATCTGGCGCTTCTGCAACAGGAGCCTGTGCATAAGTCCCACAAACAAATAATGTGAGCATGAAGCAAATCATAACATGTTTCATGATAAGGTTATTTAAGTGAGTAAATATCAAAAGGTAAAATGATACTCCCAAATGCAGGAAATGTCTCACATCACTGCATCATCACTGTTCAATCCTTAAAAGTAACAAAATTATGAGTACTTCAAATAGATTTTATGTTAAATATATAAAATAAATCAAGACTCATCCATCATCAATGAGAGCGGATCGGAGAGGTATCCCATCACCCTTGCCAGGAAGCGGGTGGTCTCGCCGCCATCCACGATGCGGTGATCCACAGTGAGCGAGAGTGGCATGATGTTGCCCACCACGATCTCATCCTCTTTCACGATGGGAGTCTTCATGATGCGGCCGATTCCCAGGATGCCCGCCTGAGGATAATTGATTACCGGGGTGGCGAAGATGCCACCGATGGAGCCGAAGCTGGTGATGGAGAACGAACCCTCCTTCATCTCCTCAAGGGTCAATTTACGGTTTCTGGCCTTCTCAGCCAGGGTGCCTATCTGATTTGCAATCTCGAAGATTGAAATCCTGTCGGCATCGCGGATCACAGGCACCACCAACCCATCGGGTGCATCCACCGCAATGGCAATATGGCGTCGGTTGCGGACGATCATCCTGTTGTTCTCAGCATCTATCTGAGAGTTGAGCTGCGGATGGTGCTTCAATGCCTGTGCCACCGCCTTCACGATGAAGGGAAGGTAGGTGAGCTTCACTCCTTTGTCGGCATAAATGGGCTTGTATCTTGCAATCACTTCTTTGAGTGCTGAAATCTCCACCTCCTCGAAAACTGACATGTGTGCTGCGTTATGCTTGGCATGAAGCATGTTGCGGGCGATGGTCTTGCGTATCTGCGTCAGTGGCAGGTAAGTAACATCCTCAGGGGCATGATTCACTGTTGCACCAGTTGGTGTCGGTTGGGTCACAAACCCACTGCCGAACTGCAGGATATCCTCCCGTTTCACTCTGCCCGAGGGACCGCTACCGGGTACCCTGTTGATGTCAATACCCATCTCCTTAGCCAGTGCGCGTGCCACAGGCGTGGCCAGCGCTTTGCGCTGAGGCTCACCCTTTTCTTTCGCTGAGGGTGCTCCCTCATTGCTCGCAGCAAGAAGACCGTCGCTACCGGCCACCTCCATGGTGCCCACAACAGCAGCAGCATCGTCGCCCTCGGCTATCGGTTCCACAGATGCTTCCGGTGCCGCGACTGCAGCGTCTACTTTTGCACCCGTTGAAATCTTGCCGCTGCTTGTCAGGTCGATTTCGGCTAGTGGAGCACCCACAGCAATCACATCTCCCGGCTTCCCGTGGAGGGTAACGATGACCCCATTCTTCGGGGAGGGAATATCAGCAACCACCTTGTCGGTCTCCATCTGTACCAGCGGATCACCTACTTTCACCTTGTCCCCCACTTTCACATACCATTCAAGGATGGTTCCTTCTTCGAGTCCTTCGCCCAGATCGGGAAAATTAAATACATGGTTCATAGGGGTATCGTTTAAAAATGAATGGTTTTCTCAATCTCATAGAAAATACGGTCGGGAGAGATGATGTAATAGGGTTCTCCCTGCGCCAAAGGTACGATGGTGTCGAAACCACCCACCCTGCGCGGGGGTGCTTCCAGTGAAAGAAATGCCTCTTCGTTGGCGATGGCGATCAGCTCTGATCCCACGCTAAACGACTCGTGTGCCTCGGCCACCACGATCATGCGCCCCGTCTTCTGCACGGAGCTGCGTATGGTCTCCCGGTCGATCGGATAGATGGAGCGCAAGTCGATCAGTTCCACCGAGATGCCCGCCTCCTCTGCCATCACGATGGCCTTCTGGCATTCGCGGATCATGGCGCCGAACGCCACAAGGGTGATGTCGCTGCCCTCCTGCACGACCCTGGCCTTGTCGAGGGGCAGTGTATATTTCTCATCGGGCACATCCTGCTTGATGGCCCTGTAGATCCGTTTCGGTTCCATGAAGATGATGGGATCGTTGCTTTCAAGAGCGGCAATCATCATCCCCTTTGCATCGTGTGGTGTAGAGGGAATCACCACCTTCAATCCAGGTATATGGGCGAATAGCGCCTCCGGACTGTCAGAATGGTGCTCCAATGCGTTTACGCCCCCTCCATAGGGGAAGCGGATTACCATCGGGGCTCCATATTTTCCTCGTGAACGATTTTGTATGCGGGCCACGTTTGAGAGGATCTGGTTGAAGGCAGGGAAGGTGAACCCTTCGAACTGAAGCTCCACTACCGGACGCAGTCCCGAGACGGCCATTCCCAAGGCCGTCCCCACGATTCCCGACTCAGCCAGGGGCGAATCGAACACCCTTTCTGCTCCATATTTCCGCTGCAACCCCTCGGTGACACGGAAGACACCACCTTCCACACCTACGTCCTCGCCGTAGATCACAATATTCTCATCCTCTTTCAGTTTGATGTCCAGCGCATTGTTGATCGCCTTAACCATGGTCATCACGCTCATCCTCTCTTCTCCTTCCAGCTTAAGAATTGTTCATACTCGCTCTTCTGTCTTCTCAGTTCATCCGGCATCTCACTGTACATATGTCTGAACACATCCTCCAGAGGATAAGATTTCTCATTTTCCGCCTCTGTGAACTCCTTGTCGATCTCTGCTTTGTACTGTTCCCGAAGCTTCTCCTCATCTATGGACCAGATTCCTGCATCCTGCATGTATCGCTTCAGACGAATCAGCGGGTCACTTTTGCCCCACAATTGCTCTTCCTCCTTCTTGCGATACTTGGAGGGATCATCGGAGGTGGTGTGTGCCCCCAGGCGGTAGGTGAGCGCCTCTATCAGTACCGGTCCCCTCCCAGACCGGGCATGTTCGGCTGCGGTCTTGTAGGCTAGATACATCGCGAAGAAATCATTGCCGTCCACCTTAATACCGGGGATACCGAAGGCAACCGACTTTACCGCGAGGTTGATCGAGTTGGTTTGCTTCTGTACAGGCACGGAGATGGCATACTGGTTGTTCTGGACAGTGAAGATCACAGGCACCTGCCAGACGCCGGAGAAGTTGAGCGCTTCACTGAAGTCACCCTCTGACGTACCCCCATCACCGATAAAAGTGAAGACTGTTTCATCCTTCTTCAGGTATTTTACAGAGTAGCCAATGCCTGTGGCGTGGTGCAACTGAGTGCCAATGGAGATGGCTATGGGGAGCGTGTGATGCGCTTGCTGAAAGCTCCCGCCCCACTCGTTGCCGAGGTAGAAAAGAAACATCTCCTTCATGGTAACCCCTTTTGAGAGAAGGGTTCCCATTTCGCGAAAAGCGGGTACAAGCCAGTCTTCGTGCCGGATATTCATCCCGGCGGCGATGTGAATCGCCTCTTGTCCCAGGTTGGGTGTAAAGGTATACATCCTTCCCTGGCGCTGATAGGAGACCGCCATCTCGTCGGCAGTCCGTTCGTAAAGCATCTGGTGGTAGGCATCAATTATGGTCGCATCGTCCAACTCGGGCATCAAATCCTTGCGGATCATTTTACCTTCTTTGTCGATGATTTGCAGCATTTTATCTTCCAGCGGATTGAAATCACTGAAAACCGCAGGTAAATCGTCTTGGGTCATTTATCTGTCTATTTAGAACCAGTTCAAATAATTATTTGCACTCAATATAACAGTCACACCCACAAATAGTTTATCACAATGAGAATAAACATTGTCAAGAAGAGAATAATTAACTGATTCACTTTTATCTAGTACCATGGAACATTTATAAAAATTAAAACATCTATTACGCAGCTCAGACTTCAACAAAAACAGTCAATGTCTCTATATTTCATTTCAATTGTTCACAAATAAAAGCCATTTCACAACAATTTTCACTATTTTTGTGCCTTCAACAGATAAAATAGTGATCAACGTTTCTTTTTAGGTAAGCACAATTCAACAAATTCAAAAGATACCAATCCAAATGTTTAAGATTCAAACGTTAAACGCAATCGATCCTGAAGGTTTATCAATCTTCCATTTGGGCAATTACGAGATTGCCAGTGAACTCCCCAACCCCGATGCAATTGTTTTGCGCAGTTTTAAAATGCACAACATGGAACTACCCTCGTCGCTGAAAGCCGTGGCAAGAGCGGGTGCAGGTGTCAACAACATTCCAATTGAGAAATGCACAGAAAAAGGGATCGTGGTGTTCAACACTCCCGGTGCAAATGCAAACGGAGTAAAAGAGATGGTGATTGCCGGATTGATGCTTTCTTCGCGCGACATCATCGACGGTGCAGTATGGGCTAAATCACTGGTCGGCAAAGGAGACGAAATACCGGCACTCGTAGAGAAAGGCAAAAAGGAGTTTGCCGGACAGGAGATCAAAGGCAAAACACTCGCGGTGATCGGCCTTGGCGCAATCGGCGTGTTGGTGGCCAATGCCGCCAAGTCTTTGGGAATGAACGTAATTGGATACGATCCCTACATCTCCGTGCAACAGGCCCTGAAATTGAGCAACGAGGTGAACTGGGTGCAAGGGATCGAAGTTTTGTTGTCGCAATCCGATTATGTGACGCTCAACATCCCGCTGACCCCCGAAACCGAAGGTTACCTCAACAAGGACAAACTCAAGATGATGAAAAACAACGTGCGGATCTTGAATTTCGCACGCGGGGGCCTGGTCAATCTGAAGGATCTGAAAGAGGCGATTGCATCGGGGAAAGTAGCCCGATACATCACCGACTTCCCCGACAAAGAGGTGCTGGAGATGGAGAAGGTGATCGTCATCCCTCACCTGGCCGCATCCACCAAAGAGTCGGAAACCAATTGCGCCGTGATGGCGGTAAACCAGGTCAAGGATTTCCTGGAAAACGGCAACATCACCAACTCGGTAAACTTCCCGGCTGCCGCGATGGAACGGCACGACGGTTGCCGCATCACTATTGCAAACAAGAACATCCCCAACATGGTAAGCCAGATTTCCAGCATCCTGGCTTCCGAACACATCAACATCGACAGCATGTTGAACCGCAAATACGATGGCATTGCCTACAACATCATTGATGTCACCCAGAAAACAGTCGACGCCTCAATCAGCGATAAGCTGAAAGCGATCGACGGAGTCTGCATGGTACGGATCCTGCCTGCAATCTGAGCGAACCAAAACGGTGATGCCACTTCACATCACTGATTCCGGTGCATCAATAGCTTCATGAGGCCGTCTCATCATATCACATGAGACGGCCTCTTTTTCTGTTTTGAATTTGCTTATTGTGTACCCTATTTCAGGAAGAAACAGCCTACCTTCTTCGTTACTGGTTCTAATCTCGTTCTAATCTCGTTCTAATATGGTTCTAATATGGTTCTAATAGATTCGAACCAGATTAGAGTCAGTTACGACTGAATTGATACGCAGTAAAAAGCCATATAAGGCGAATCTTAGTGTGTGGGATGAAAAAAAACATCTCATTAGCATATTGAGACAGCCTCATTAACTTAGAATATAACAAGAGCTTCCCAATATATTGGAACATGTTCACTATTTGGCGTAACGTTCTTTCAGGATGAGACATTATGTTAAAAGTCTCTGAGAAACGTTTGTATGGCTCATGAAATGAATTACTCAGTTCTTCCGGTATATACATCAACACCAGATTTGCTTAATGGCTGTGCGAAGAACTTCTCGGCAGCTTTGTCGATTTCGGCAACCCACTCGGCTGGAGCATTCTCTTAGCTCAAATAGAACTCTATCTTGTTCTTAAGCTATTCGTCGGCATGCCAGAACCATGTGGACTTCATTCCCAGGGGATCAAGAACATCCTGTTTGAGATAAGCCTCCCACTTCATCCCTGTGACTACCTCAACAACAGCAGCACCAATGTCAATTCCTGTGTTAGAATAGAGCTCACGAGTACCGGGCTCGAACATGATGGGAGATGCGGCGGCATAGCCTATGCAGCAGGTTTCCTGCACGCCGTCCTTGTAGAATACACTAATGGCACCGGCCAACTGACCACTATCCACGTAGGGTTGCAGCACTGTTTTTGCATAACTTGTCTTGGAGTCTTTAGGCTCACTCTTGGCTGTAGCTGATAAACAGAGCACTGCAATCAGCAAAAAAATAGTTTTCTTCATGTTTTTACGATTATAATTAGTGTATGCTGCAGAAGTAAAATGTACGTGAAAGGTTGTATAAAAATTACAGGTATAAATATGTACAGTTTGTTTTGTTCAGTTATTTTCCAATGCAGTAATTGGAAATGGGTTATTATCAATACAGTACATGAATCGCGACACAAAATTGGATTTAATTTAACCTAATTGATCTAAAAGGTGAAGTTTGATTTGACGAATATATAAAAGCATTCTGGTTTCATCTTCATTAAATCAGGTAATGAATGATACCCATCATCAAAAAGGGAATGCATCATATAACACACCCATATATTATGTTCTTTAATAATTGGAAGATCAAAAATCTCTATGTCTCAGTTATATTTGCTCATTAATAACTCTTCTTTTAATCTAGTATCTACTGTTTCATGGTCTAACATTAATAATGACCAGTTTCCTGAATTTTTCATATTGATAAGCCATTCTGGCATTTCAACATCTTCGGTCTCAGAATCTTCATAGTCAATGAACCCTTCTAAGTAGAACTCATCTATCATAATTTGTTTTTTGTTAATTAAGTCATAAAATATCATTTTAATTGACACCATTTTGTCGTATAGCTCACTCATCAAATTGGTTAGTCTGTCATTTACAGAACTAAAGTGCTCAATAAAATTATTATCAAATGTAAAGTCTTGGTTCATTCTGTGACGACGTTCATTTGCTGTAAAATGGATTCTTTCATCTATTTCAGATGGGCAATCGAGAATTATTTTTTCTAATTCTGATAAAGTACAATTCTGGAAATCAATCTCAAATTCTTTCATTTTAGTTTTTTTTATTTTGATTTTTGAGTTAAAGTTATGTGGATTGTATGCCAAATTTAAGCAATAGATAAAAAGTTTTTCAATTAAATAGTTATTGCTCATTGCTGTGCATTTATTTAGCATATCGATTATATATTTTAGATGTCTGAACTGTATGATAGGGCTATGCTTTAGGACTTATTTTACATATAATTATAAAAGATGAAAAAAGTTAAAAAGTCGGGATGTTTCACTACTTTAATTGGAATTGGATACTTGGCATATCTATGGAATAAATTTGGCGAAGGAACCCAGATAACTAGTGGTGACGCAGTAATTGCTTTATTTGAATATCTATTAGTAGTTGGGATAATATGCCTTATCCTAATTATACTGGTATCTGTAGTTGGGGTTAGGTTAGTGAAGAAAATTGAAAAATCACTGAAACGATAAAACAATAATGACAAAATGGAATCTTTAAGAGGAAGTGTTGATGGTAAAACTTGCAGACTTACTGTTCAATAGTAAATCTGCAAGCAGGTTCATGAATCAATTAATTCTCTAATTATAACTATCTCAGATTCTTATTCAAGTAAGCATTCCTTTTTTTATTTTATCTGATTCTTCACTTATCAAATATCTCCAAAGCATTGATTGCTGAAGTGATGACATTGGAATATAATTGATATATTTTTCCAGAAATTCTTTGTTATAATACTCTGTTAAATACCTATTATCAATAATTTCGTTCCAGTCCCAATAGTCAAGAAATTTATCTAATAACTCTATAGTACTTATAGATTTTGATAATTGCTGCCAGTCCCAGTAATCATGAAATTTATTTGCATTATCAAATGTGAAAGTCAGTTCATTGCAATATAAAGAAAATTCGTGCCAATCTATGTGTGCTTTAAATTTTTCAAGCATAGAAGTTGTCCACAGCATGTCGCTGTTTTGAGAAACAGCTTTCCAGTTTACTTTATTCTTATGCTTTTCCAGGAGTTGCTCTGTCCATAGAAACTCCTTGGAAGTCTCTTCCCAAGCGGACTCTTCTAATACAGCCGCCATGAAATCTGAATTAATGCTTTTTGTTGTTATAGACTCATATTTTAGTGTATAATATTTTGAATATCCTCAAAGTAAACAGAAGAATATGCCAAATAATGACATTAGTTTAAAGTATTTCAATTAATAAATTTAATACATGGCTATGCCTTAATTTGGCGTATCACTCTGCTATTTTTGAAGGAAAAATATTGATTATGCCAATTATAATATCATACGATACTTCTACCTCAACTAAAGAGAGGTGGGGATATTGGTTACATGAAGATAATAGCTCAGTTTATAAAACTCCTTTATCTGAAAGTGATTTTAACGATATAAATTATTTTGTGAAAGATATGAGTATTTCAATAAGATATGATCCTGATGATTTTGATAGAACTGATTTAATTAGTGATGTTTTTGAAGAGCAAAATTTCGAGATATATAACAAGTTGTCTGATTTCACACATTTCTATTTTCTGTTTGAATATTCTCCTGATAGTCCTTTACAAATTGATGAAATGAGTGAAATAATGATGAAGTTTTTTAAGTTAGTAATAGCTAATGATTCGGAGCCAAAATATTATTTTTTTGCAGCTGAATCACGCAATAAAATTGCAAATTCACTTTGCATTGAAATCCTAGCAGGAAAATTGCAATCTTATTAAAATTCTTTTTTTAAATAAATATTGTTTTTTATATAAATATGTTTCATATTTTTACATTAATTTAAATTTTCACCATGGCAAAAGTATTTAGAATTACACCCAAACGAATAAAGAGGAATAATGGAACAGTTCTGACACCGGATATGACGATTACAGTAACAACTCTTCATCATACTTCAGATCCATTTTATAATGGTGCAAAAGAGATAAGAGAAGCATACATGAGACTCTACAGATTTGATTATACAAAGGCGAATTGTTATAAAAGTGATTTTAAGGTAGAGAGGTTGGATTAAGACATAAATAATAAAAAGAACATTAAAACTTTAATATTATGAGAATAAAAAGTATTGAAAAACTTTTAGCAGTAGTGTTAAGTATAAAGAAAAAAAATGATGCAGTTCTTGATGCAACAGGAGGTCGTTTTAATATATTCCAGACACTAGGCGTAAATCATTATGAAAACAAACATTCATTGATATTAGCAGCCTTATTAAACCCAGGTGGGACCCATGGACTAAAAGATGAATTTTTAAATTTATTTGTAAAAATGATAGCTCAGAAAAACAGTAGTTTAGATTTTGACTGCAGTAATGTGACTGTTATAACTGAGCATGTAATTACTGATGGAAGATTAGATATTATAATCAAAAATCCAGAACAAGCAATTATTATAGAAAATAAAATATATGCTCGTGATCAATCAGAACAATTAATAAGGTATAATAACTATGCTGAACAAAAATATGACATCGGAAAATATATAATACTTTATCTCACTTTATGGGGCAACGAAGCTAGCAAACAAAGTAGTGGAGCTACTGAATATATTTGCCTTTCTTATGAAAACGATATAATAGAATGGCTTGAAGAATGCTTAAAAATATCATTACGTCATCCTACTGTAAGAGAGACATTAGTCCAATATATCAATCATTTAAAACAACTAACAAATCAAGATATGGAATCAAAAAATTCAGAAGAAATAGTAAAAGCTTTAGCAGATAATGTTGAATCATCAATAATCGTTTATCAAAACTTCAATAACATGAAATCAATGTTAATTGAAGAAATGGTTAAAAGGGTGTCTGAAAAATTTGACTTAAATTATTCTTTGAAAAATGAAAATAGTTTCCATTTTTACAAAAATGATTGGCCAACAGGTGCAGGTATTTATTTCGCGGAAAATAACAAACAATTATATTTTGCTTTTAAAAACCAAGCAGCCAGCGTAGGAAAAGCTGAACCACAGTATTTAATTAAAGAATTATTTGATATAGACCCCATACCATTTGATCAATATGGTTACAAACTTATTGCACCACATTGGAATTTTGATAATGAAATACTTATTGACATAAGTAATGGTAAATTTGAAAAAGAAATAGTTATTAAATATTTAGATTTAGCCTTAAGATATTTGGAAAAAAATGTCAATGTGGAAAATAATATCAAGGAACCATTTAACGGTTAATTTTCGATGTTAAATAAGCATTGCGCATCTCCTTCACAATCTCCTTAACCTCCTCCCTAAACCACTCAGGTTTTAGGACTTCAACTTGGGCTCCGTGCGATAAAAGTTCTTGCCGAAAGTCGTAGGTAGGTTTAATGTAGTATTCAAAAATGGTGTAGTAGTCATTGGAGGTAATAACCTTTTGTGAGCTGTGCAACGGAAGTGCTTTTATATAGTCATCTTGTCTTTTGAGTACCTTTATCCGGACAATTTCAGTTGGGATGTCTTCTCCTGAGATGATACCAAAACTGTCACCGAAATAGGATTCAAAATCTACATCTTTAGGTAAATTAAATGTGCTTTCAGTTATCTCAACACGTTTTACACGATCAAGTGAGTAGGTTTGCAATTTAGCGCTGTAAGGATTATATGCAAGAAGATACCAGCGTTGTTTAAATACTTTTATAAAGTATGGGTTTACATCGAATGTTGCCGGATTTTCTTGCCAGAATGCTTGGTAGGTAATTGTAAGAGAGAAATTATCGCGCATGGCTTCAATTATGGTGGTCAGGTATTCCTGTCCGCGAGGTATTTTCTCAAACAGGATGCGATGTTTGATCTTGTGACTCTCATTGATAAGGTTGTTTACTGCAAATGTGTTCAACAGCCAGGTTCTCACACCACCTTTTTCTATATCTTCTGAGTTTTCAATGTAGTACTTATAACCGTTGCGCTTGTTACACTCAATGTTGATATCAAACATCTGTTCGATTGCTTTTCGATGGTTGTGAAATGTGCGCAGTGGATAATCTTCCTGTTCGCAGTTTAGAGACGACCGTTGCCAGTGCTCATTGATCTCTTCAAAGGTTATATCACTTTTCCGATATATGAGATCTACCAGCCATACATATCGATTAAAGAGGCTGGAGGTGCTGTCTTTACTGCTTTTTCTTTTGTTTATCATATTTTTGATTCTTTGGCTGTCAATGGGTTACTAAGTTTTTTATCTCAAAGACAATATTATTACACGCCAAATATTTGCACAAGATATAGTATAATTCTTAAAGAATAAATATTTTTCAGATAAAGTTTTATTGTTGTGCAATATTTTGGCATATATGCGGATTATTTTTGTAAAAGATAATAAACAGATGAGCTATGCATTATTTAAACTCACATATTGAAAGACTTCAAGAGAATCTCTCTGAAATCAAATTAAAGTTTGGAAGTGAAATTGAGAAATTTGATTGTTATTTTATCTGTAAAATTCACGTTTCAAAAAATAATTTTAATAATATCTCCTCATTTTATGGAGATGGTAAATTGTATGAGACAACAGAAATAAAGATCACTTCGGGTGGCAAAGATAATGAAAACGACAATATGGTGGTGCTTCATATTGGGTTTAACCCAGACGCTCTAAGCTACGAAGATTTATTGCCATATGGATCTAAATCTGCTTATTCCAATCTTCCTGAGATATCTGAATCTTATGATGAATTTGGAAATCGTATAGATAATCTGGGGGATAAATTGTATTACAAATACAATAGAGATGGGTATATAATATCAAGTAAAAGTTGGTGTAAAAAAAGACAATTATGGATAAACAGGTATTACTTCGATGAAGACAATATGAGCAAAATGTTGATTGGGGATGATTTTAACAATTTGATTCTTTTACTGCACTGTAAATATAGTGAAGGAAATGAAACTGAAAGGTTTATTTATGACTCGGGACTTGAATTAGTGCTAAGAACAGAGATTGAACATGATGAGAATGAACGATTGGTTTCATCGACGAGTTATTTGCCTGACGGGAAAGTAGCATGGCGTATCGGTAATGAATTTGCCTATGATATTAATAATGAACTTGTTTATAAAGAACTGGAATTTGAGGATGATGAACTTGGCTCAATAACCCTGTTTTTATATCATCACAAGTACCTCGAAATGTGGGATAAAAGCTTAAACAGGAATTATCCATTATCACTTGGCGATTTGCTTAATATAGCTTGTTTTGGTGAAGATGAGGAGTTGTGGATTGATCCATATCCGGATTTTGAATAAAGATGAAAATACTACATTTATCAGACACCCACAATTGTCACAAGCAATTGAAAGATCTGCCTGAAGCTGATATTATCATTCATGCGGGCGATTTTTCTTTTACCGGAACGGAGAAGGAAACCCTAAATTTTATTGAATGGTTTTATGCACTTCCTTACAAGTATAAAATCTTCATTGCTGGTAATCACGACGATTATTTGTTTGGTGCAAATATTGAGGGTTTACCGGATAACTGTTATTATCTATGCAATTCCGGAGTAACAATCGGGAATATGCATTTTTATGGTGTCCCATTGTTTATAGACGATGTAATATCCGGAGAATACGATAGACAACTTAACAATATACCAAACGACACAGATGTGTTAATAACACATCAGCCACCCTTTGGAATATTGGATTTCTCAGAAAATATAAATTATGGGGACTTTATATTGCTGCAAAATGTGTTGAGAATTAAGCCAAAATATCATTTATTCGGTCATATACATAATGCTTATGGTATGGAGAAAAACGATGAGACTCTGTTTGTTAATTCATCAATACTTGACAATAATTATGAAATCAAGAATAATCCTGTAATACTTAATTTGTAATAAGACATCATTTGCCGATGCAAAATATTTTTTTAACGCCCATTTATAACCTTGTAATCGCTTGATACATAGTATATTACAAAGTCTTACCGAAGGACAAAAGTTCGTTCGGGGGGACAGACTGGGGACTGCATTTCTGCAAAGAAACTAATACAATCTGCAAAAATGCACTTTTTTTAGATTTTTTAGCATATTTGCATTTCGTTGCATGGTAAAATGGCCTTTAATTTGAGCTGAAATTGCGCCTGCGATAGCTATTAAATTTAGTGGTTTAGTTTAGTCCAATGTATATATAGAATAGAAGTAAACTAAACTGCCTTCATCGCCAAATCTAAGAGGTCCGTTATAGAAGTGTCTTTACACTCTTTAAAAATGAGCTTTGTCCCTCTCATTTGCAGATGTTATGTGTTTCTTTATATCCGTCTACCTTTTAGTAGGAGTTTCTGAGAAGTGCCAAATATACTCTTTTTGCTTCTCAAAAGAAGAGAAATTAAACCAAATTCTGTTCATTTTTCTTTTGTCAAGCAATCAGATTTCTGAAAGCATCTGGTCTAATTTATCCAAAGCATTATGGTAGCTTTCTTCCTCCGTTTTTGTAAGTTTCAAGTCAGTCAGGATAGTCAGATCATCAGATTCTGTTTTGGACTTTTCTTCTGACATTAACGGTGCAGTAGATTGTAAGTCTACAGATTTTATATTGTCAGATAGTATATGAATTCTTTTCAGTTCATTAAGATATTCGGTTACTTTTTCAAGTATAGACTCTGCCTGAAGTCTGTTTTGACTATTAGCAATACGAGCTTCTGGAGTATCATCATCTGTAAGGTATAACCCAAGGAATTTTCTCTTGCGACCTTCGAATTTATCATTTCCTAGATAGATGATATTGGATCCGAAGTTGCAGTCAAGGAAAAGCGATAGACGATTATCCTTTATCTTCCTATGTCCTATGTGAATAGAAATTGTATTGATGTTGTTGATTACGCATTTTGAAGCGTTCACCATCAAAAGTTCAGAAACGGTACTTGAAGATTTGGCCAGCGAACTAGGCAATTCAATAGGTTCGTCCTTTGATTTCTTTACAATTGGCTGTAGACCATTTTTCTTCAAGGCATCAAGCTCTGCCTTTTTCTTTTCCAAAATCTCCCTTGCTAACTCCATAGTTCTCTCATTAGCCAATTTGTCTTCAGGGGAATTTTCTGGAATTAAATAAAGACCAAGATGCTCTCTCACTCTTTCACCACGCTGCTCGTTTGATAGGTATTCAACATTACCGTTGTAATAGTCAAGTATCAACGAGAAACGGCCTCCTTGAAGTGGCTTCTTTCGTAGCTTGACAGTGAAGCGATATGTTCTTACCTTGTCATTCATAAACGGTGAATCATCTAAATTCTCCTCAAAGGTAACGATAATCCTTCATATAGTCGATTTTAGTGATGCTTTTTCTTTGAGTTTAGCCAATATTGAACAATTAATGCCCTTAAAAATGATAATGTTAGCAGCTTTGTTTGTACCTTTGCTGTAAATAAGGATTTATAATACTTGATAACATGGCTGTTCAAACACGTATTGTAGATGTATATCGGAAACCTTCCAAGTGCCCAGTTTGCGGTGAGTCTGTTGTAGATATAATCTACGGCACAGGTGATATGAGTGAAATTGAGTTCTTCTTCGAATATAGAAGACCTGGTATCATGGGTGGAGATAATATACCTCGTCGTCCACCTATTTGGGCATGTTCTTGTGGATGCAAGCGGTTCCGTAAGATCAATCCTGATGGAAGTGACGCAGAAGTGAAGGTGAAGATGCTTAAAAGTATCAAGCCTGCACCTGCCAGTGTCATTACATGGGAAACCTCACTTGTTGAAAGAGTTCTTGAAACAGGAGTTGGTGTCATAAACCACTATCAGGTAAAAGTCACGACTGAACTAGGTGAAAAGGTTAAACTGAAAATTTCAGCCGTGAATGGAGAAGATGCAGAAGACTCTGCCATCGGTCTAGTTGAGAAAGGAGCATTAGGATTGAAAGGAAGAAAGTGCATTTCTGTTGCTGTTTTCGATGTCGCTAAATAAAATTGTTTGGAATTAAAGCATTACTTTTGCAGTCCTTTTTGAATTTCATAGAATAAGATAGAGAACTATGACAAAAGCAGAAATTGTCAGCGAAATCGCTGCAAAGACAGGTTTGGAGAAACAAGTTGTATTGACTGTGGTTGAAAGTATGATGGATACCATCAAGACTTCCATGATTAACGGAAATGATGTGTTTCTTCGTGGATTCGGTAGCTTCATCATCAAGCATAGAGCTGAAAAGACCGCAAGAAACATCTCAAAAAATACAACCATTATAATCCCTGCTCATAATATTCCGGCATTCAAACCTGCTAAGGAGTTTATGGAGAAAGTTAAGTAAGGTTTATATAACTATATAATTATATAAAATCATAAGTACATAGTGATTTACAATTGAAAAGCAAGAGGTTGATTCTGTTTTATATGGAACCAACCTCTTGTTTTTAGTGCTATTTATTGCTTGTTGTATTCAACGATAGGCTCAGCAGCTATCATATATTCTGACTCCTGTGATATTGAGTAGACCTTATGCTCTTTTTGTTCTGGAGATGGGTTCAGCCTTTCCTTGAGTTTGGTGTTCCGCTTCAGAACAGACATGTTGCGGATAGCAAACGAAAGAGCTTTCTTAGTGCCCAATAAAACGCATATCTTCTTGGCTCTTGTGATACCTGTATAGATAAGATTGCGTTGAAGCATTACATAGTGAGTCATCAGGACTGGCATAACTACAATCGGATACTCCGAACCTTGGGATTTATGGATAGTGGTTGCATATGCCAAGGTCAGCTCATCCAGTTCCGAAACCTCATATTCCACAAGCTTTCCGTCAAAATCTACCTGTAGAGTACGGTCTTCCATGCTGACTTGCGACACATATCCAAGGTCTCCATTGAAAACTTCCTTATCGTAGTTGTTACGTAATTGCATTACACGGTCGTTGAGCTTGAATGAGTAACCTCCACGATTCAATGCCAATTGTGAGGGATTCAAAGCAGCTTGAAGAGATATATTCAGGTTGGATGCACCAACGACCCCTCTCTGCATAGGAGTAAGCACTTGAATATTTCTGATAGGTTGTTTGTATGCCTTGGGAAGTCTTTCCTTGACCAACTTGACAATATTCTCGGCTACCATTTCTGGCTCTTCCATCTGCATGAAGAAGAAATCTGTTTCTTTTCCATTGCTGGTATCAGGAAAGTGTCCTTGATTGATGGCATGGGCACTCATGACGATTCGGCTCGATTGGGCTTGTCTAAAGATTCGTGTCAGACGGATAACGGGAATTCGTTCGCTATCGATGATATCACGCAGAACGTTTCCTGCACCTACACTCGGGAGCTGGTCAATATCTCCAACTAGTATCAAACGCATAGATGTAGGGATGGCTTTCATCAGATTGTTCATCAGAACGATGTCAATCATAGAGCATTCGTCCACAATGAGAGCATCACCTTCAAGAGGATTTTCATCATTGCGTTTATAACCATCTTTCGGATTGTACTCCAGTAGTCGGTGAATGGTTTTTGCTTCCATACCTGTTGCTTCGCTCATTCGTTTAGATGCTCTACCTGTAGGAGCTGCAAGGAGAATCCTTAATCCTATGTTCTTGAGTGCAGCGATGATTCCTTGAGTTGTGGTAGTCTTACCAGTACCAGGACCACCGGTCAATACCATGACTTTTGAATCAACAGCTTGTTTTATTGCTTGAATCTGAACTTCGTCATATTCAATACCAGTAGATTTTGATATTTCCTCGATATTGAGTGGCTTGGCAAAGAGGTTTGCGGTATTGTTCTCAAGCAAGGCAAGGAGGCGATTGGCTGTACCAACTTCGGCATAATAGAAAGGAGGCAGGTAAATGGCTTCTCCGTCTGTCTTAAGTTCTTCTGCTTGAACCATCTCTGCCATCGCATTACGGATAGGTTCTTCATCGGCTTGAAGAAGTTCTTTCGCTGATTTAATCAGCTGCTCTTCTTCAGCATATACATGTCCTTCGTCTGCCAATTCGCTCAATGTGTAGTTGATGCCACTCTTGCATCTTCTTGGATCATTGTTCTCATAACCCATTTTGTTGGCAATGCCGTCAGCAGTCTTGAAACCGATTCCCCAAATATCATCTGCCAACCTATAGGGGTTTCCTTTCACGGTATCTATGCTATCTTTACCATACTGGCGATAGATCTTGGCTGCATAGGCTGTACTTACTCCATAGCCTTGCAGGAACAGCATTACGTTCTTGATGTCCTTTTGCTTCTCCCAACTCTCCTGAATCTTTTCGACTCTTTTCTTTCCGATGCCTGGAACTTCATAGAGCCTTTGAATGTCGGTCTCAATAATCTCAATGGTATCCAATCCGAACTTCGAGACGATGAGCTGGGCGTATTTTGGGCCGATACCTTTTACCAGTCCGCTACCCAAATATTTCTCGATGCCATATAATGTGGCAGGCATAACCTCTTCCCATGTTTGTGCAACGAACTGACTTCCGTATCGTTTGTCAACTTTCCATTCGCCCTCGCAAAGCAGAACGCTTCCAACAGGAATTTCCAACAAATTACCTACAAGAGTAACAAGGTCAGAGTAATCCTTTACCTTGACCTTCATTACCGAGTATCCGTTTTCAGGATTCTGATAGGTAATTCGTTCTACTACGCATCGAAGTTTCTGCATCTCTCTTCTATTCTTATCAAAAACGTTTGCAAAGATACTCAATTAACGTCAGGACAGCGTCTTGTTGAGTCTGAAAACTTTTGTAGTTGAATGCTTTTTATGCAAACAGACCTTGTGGATGAGTTTCGGTTGCAAATGTAGAACCAATGTCTTTCTTCTTTTCAAGGTCAGGTCTTCGATTTATCTTAAAATCTCCACTCTTCAAGTAGTATTTCTCATAAAACCTTGCTGAAGATCCATTGCTCCATTTTAAGCAACTGAAATCATTCCTTCAGGTCAGTTGATGACTAAAATGAGGGATAAGTAAAAACTTAAAAATACCACGAATTATGTACAGCAATGAAAATGAAACGACCTTGATAGGCAGTAGTTGCACACTGCTCTATCCTTACAAAGGTTACTCGGAGGGAGAAATTATAGATGACTATGGTCTTGAGTTGCTTGTTAGGCTAACTAATGGCAAAGAGTTATCTGTATATAAAGATGAACTTATTATTAACGATTAAGCGATAGTATTATGAAGAATGAAATGTCAATCTATGATAGCGTCAAGGCTATCAAGCATAGAGAACAGAATGAATTGGCTGAAGCCTTAAGGCAATATGGTAAAATGGTGAATGATGGCTATGAATATCACTTTGAGGGTGATTGTCCAATTATCGGAGCATATAGCTATGATGAACCTTGTGATGTGGTCATACTTGCAGCTAAGGTCGATACTGATGGTTATTTGACCCTAATCGGTGATGAAAAGAATGACAGAGGAAATCCACACGAAATTGAACCTGACGATGTGTTCGCAGGTCATTTGGACTATGTAACATCAGAAATCACTGAATAGCAAAAGAAGAGCCTATATCATTCGCTGGAGTGATATAGGCTTGCTTCCTTACATCAAGTAGAGACATAATCCCACTTGTAATGCCAGTATAATCGGAATACCGTATTTGAACTTCTTATGCAGCGTCTTATGATGCCATACTTTTATACCCAACCAAGCTCCAATGCTTCCGCCTATAATGGCGAATAGGAGCAAGGTGGCTTCAGGAATACGCCATTTCCCTTTTTTAGCTTTCAGTTTGTCTATGCCATATACCAGAAATGTAATGACATTGATAAGAGCCAAATAATATAGGATATAGATTCCCATTATTTCAATTGTTTGCCATCAGCAAACGCATTGCCTACACGTTCTCCCATTACCAGATAACCATGATGAACAGGCTCATAGGTAATAAGTTGCATCTTTTCTACATCAGGTTTGCCATCCTCAGCCAGATAGTTCTCATCGACAAGGATGTTGACGATTTCGGCTATAATATTGTAGCCATCTTCGGTCTCATCTATCTTGCGGAGAATACGACATTCCAAGGTCATAGGGAAGTCAGTGAATACAGGTGCGTTCACGTTTTCAGCCTTAATGGCATTCCAACCAGTCTTCTGTATCTTCTGAGGGTCGTTTTTTGCACTTACGATGCCTACGAAGTCAGATGCCACCATTGTCTCTTTGGTAGCAAAAGCAACGGTAAACTCATCGCATCGTGCAAGATTCTCTGTTGTAGCATGAGAACCCATGCAAATCATGATTTCCTTTGCATCCCATTGCCCTCCCCATGCTGCGTTCATGGCATTGGGAGTTCCGTCACTATTGTATGTACCGATAATCAGTACCGGTTGTGGGAGTACCCACGGTTTTTGTCCAAAGCTTTTCATTATTTAATCTTGTTTATTCGTTTCTTGACTATGGTGAATGCCTTTTGAAATAAGGCTGAATCATTCATAGTTTCCATCATTCTCTTGAATCTACACATTGGAATGGTGAATGTCAGTTCATTCTCGGGAACAAGAGGACGTGCTGATGGGTCAAACATGCCAAGAAAACATCTGTTACCATTTTTGCGATTTTCGTTGATAGCAAACGTCACAATGGCGGCACAGCCAGAAGCGAACTGAGTTGTTACGGCATCTGATGAGTTATTGTCAAAGAAAGCCCATGTACAAAGACCTGAAAGAATGTCTGGTGTAGCAAAGAATAGTATGGCTTCTGCAATTACGACTGCACCATTTGTGGGGAGGTGTGCCCTACCGGCGCCATCCTTCCATTGACCAAAGAGGAGAAGAACCACACCCAGATGGGACAGGTACAGTTCATCATCGAGAACTGCATTGTATACTACGATGAAACAAGCTGCGGTGCCTGCTCCGAACACTGTCCCACACAGGCGGTACACATGGTTCCCTACAAGGGAGCGCTCACCATCCCCGAGATCAGGCCTGAGATATGTGTTGGTTGTGGCGGATGTGAGTACGTCTGCCCGGCTATTCCCTTTAAGGCGATTTACGTGGAAGGAATTGCGACACAGAACAGAATAGAGCTGGAAAGAGAGGAGGTTGATGAAGTGGTGATTGATGATTTCGGTTTCTGATCTGACTTTTTGCACGCATTGCGCCCTGTTTATGAAATTTTGACTATATTCGCATTCAATAAGAGTGGCGCATGATACAAACACTATTTGCCAGTTTACCTTTTTTGGTTTGTCTGTTCTGGCTGATATTATTTGCGATTGAATATCGTGGTGCAAACCCTGCCAAAAGGTTATTAACCTACTTTCTGCTGGTTTGCACGATCCTATATTTTTCGCATGCGGTCTACTTTCATCGACATGTAGCACTATACAGCCTCATTGAGAGCATCTATGCCTTCTGTTCACTGGCCGTCTACCCCCTCTATTATCTCTATATCCAGAAGCTGACCAACAGCAAACCATTGACACTTAAGAACTATTGGGTGTTGCTCCCTTCCGTGATCATCAGCCTGATGGCAATATTCTTTTACGCGTTGATGACTGAAGGGGAGCGCATTCTTTTCAGTGAACAATATTTTTTCAATCAAGAGGGACCTGATCATCTGGCTTCATTCGCCGAAAAAGGACAGATGATACGGATTGCGGTGATGAAGATTATTTTTCTTATTCAGTTGATACCGGTATCCTACTATGGTTATAAAAAGTTGAGCAGCTTCAGGGATGAGGTTTCGAACTTCTATGCCGACACTGAGAATAAAACACTCTCACCCATCAGAAAATTACTTGTCCTGTTTATCCTGTTTGCCCTGTTCTCGGCTGCCGCCAATCAGCTGGGACGTGATTTCTTCCTACATGAGCCGTGGTTGGTGATTATTCCCTCTCTCATTTTCAGCACCATGCTATTCGCAGTAAGCTTTTTTGGTTTCAAACAGCATTTCACGGCAAACGACTTTCATGCGGAAACAGACGGAGCAAACCGGGAGGAAAGTCTACATGGTACCGGGCCATCCTTTGAGTTATTAAAAGAAAAACTACACGACTTAATGGATGAAAAAGAACTTTTCAGAAAAAAGGATCTGCATATAGCCGATGTTGCCCTTAAAACGGGTAGCAACCGTACCTACATCTCAAACTACATCAACAAAGAGTTACATCTTTCCTTTACTGATTATATCAACCAATATCGGATAAGCTACGCTCAATCACTGATGAGAGATCCAGATAACACACACTCTCTGATGCAGATCAGTGAACTTTCAGGCTTCGCCAATGAAGTCACCTTTTACAGGAACTTTAAGAAAGCCACCGGAACCACACCCAACAACTGGTTAAAGGGAAAATGATCCCGGCCGTTGACTGCTGTTTTTCATCATCAGGCTTCAACAGGCAGCTTATTTTACGATTTGTAAAGAATTGTGTACCTTTTGTTAGTCCGGTTGGGTGAAATTTTCCCTTCCTTTACAGTACCAAAATTCAAAACTATTGAACCATTCCAAAAAAATTGTCAGCATGAAAAATGTGATTAGCCACTTTCTGTATGTGCTTTTTGTGTTGTTGCTGGTGGTCTCGGTCAACAATTGCTCTGATCCGGAGGAGAAGATCGAAATACCGGAAGAAACAGGTAAGACCAATCCACCGGATGATGAAAAACCGGGAGGTGATGATCCCGGTGATACCGATCCCACTGAGAACCTCAATGTGGACAAAACCGGTGGAACGATCTTCAAGGAGGAGTTCAAACTGGTGATCCCGGCAGATGCATTTCCTGCCTCAGTCACCATGGAAATCACCTCACAGGCTAAAGGCTCTGTGATGGATGAGTTTGAGGCCTCCCCCTACTACAAGGTGAAGCTTCCCCGTAACTTTTCCAAGCCCCTCAGGATAGAACTGCCAACCAATACAGAGATATCCCAGGGAGATGTCTACTTCCGCTTCTCTGCTCCGGGTGTGGAGATCAGCTCCCAGCAGGAGAGTCAATCCACCATCTGGATCAAAGGCGTGAAAGAGGGTGATCTCTACTTTGCTACGCTGGAGCCTTTTGAAGAAATCTCCGATGAGGCAGGTGAGCTGATCGTGGGATTGGTAAAAGACTATCAGGTATCGGATGATACAGAAAGCAGGGCCATTACCGCCGAGAAGAAATGTGTGGTATACGCTCCCCGCTTCTATCACGAAGAGAGCAGGGATATCGCACTGCATGTGGAGGAAGCCATCAAACGGTTGGAAGCGGTGGGATTCAGTTTTGCAAAACGGAACAAACAGATCCAGGTGGAGGTGAAGAAACTGAGCGGTGCGGATGCCTACGGCTATTTCATTCCCTCCCGCTACAGCAGTGAATGGAACTCAATGGTGATCAACAGCCAGAAATTATCAGAGAAAGAAGAGATCAAGCGCACCATCATGCATGAAATGACACACTTCGCGCAATACTACTACGACCCCCGATGGACAGTCACCAAATCGTATTTTGAAGGTGAGTTTCTCTGGATGGAAGAGGCGGTAGCCGTCTGGGCAGAAAGCCTCTACGTGGCGGGCATCTCCTCCGTACAATATGGGAACCAGTTTTGTCCCGTGCAGGGATTCTCACCCTGGGATAAAGAAGACAAGAGTACGCACGGCTATGGAATGGCTGGACTGATCCGCTGGATGGCCGATCGTTACGGCAACGACAAAATCGTGAAGTTGCACCAACAACAGGAAGCCGGTGCGACTTCGGTAATGGATGCCTTTGAAGATGCATTTCCAGATCTCTTCCTGGAATATGGTATTTTTCTCAAGGATTACATCCGTGCCAACGGGGTGAAGGATCTGATGCAGGGGGTTACTCGCGAGAAGTTGCTTGTAAACAGCATGAATGAGGTAAAAAGCAAAGAACCTATTGGTATCAAACCATACTCTGCATTTATCGAGAAAGTAAACATCGATCCTGAGTTTACATTACCCGATGGTAAGATCACCCTCTCCATCAAGGTGGAAGGGGGTATGGATGGCGGCAAAGGACAGATCTGTGAACTATATCGGTACGACAATGAAAAAAAGGAAATCATCTTTGTGGATGAGTTTTTTGACACATATCAGTTTGAAGAGGTAGCGGCACTCCAGGAGAAGAGAGAAATGCTCTACGTGGTCTACTATCACCCTTTCAACAAGGTGAGTGACGTAACCATGACCGTACGGCTGGAAGAGAAGTTGGAGTTCGTTAGTGGGAAAATCAAATTGACCATTAACGAGTTGAACAACTATAGCGGATTCTTCACTGCCAGCTTCCCCGATGAATTGGTGGTGCCCATCACCTCAGCTACAGGAACAACCAGTTATTCCGGCAACAGGGTGATCTATACTTCAAACAGTAGTTATTCCAAGAAAGAAAGCTACGACAAGGTGGAGTCTGTATGGGATATCAGCATTGAAATTGATGCAGTATCGCGGAACATACTAAGTGGAACGGCTCAGAATATCACCAGCAGATACAACGACAGGGCAGGAGATCCGGACAGGGGCAAGCTAAAAAGGAGACAGACCACCTCTTTCACTTTTAAGGACATACCCTTTATCCAGGTTTACGCATCAGACGGCAGCTACCGATATGGGGCCTCTGATAGCAAAGGCAGCATCGGTACCTATCTCACCAATTTCAGTAACAAGCTGGAGGAGGAAGGCATCAATGGATGGACAACCAAAACGGTTACTTCTTGGAAAGCGAACACCAAATGGTCAGTCAGTATAGCACTGAACACACAATAGACAGGAACATAAATTGTGTGCTCAGGTCCCATAAAAGCAGACTGCCCCTCAGGCAGTCTGCTTTTTGTAATGGTACTTCTCTCTGACTTAATCTTTCTCTTCAGTTGTCAGGGAGGAAAAGTAAGCTTCCCAACCCGGACAGAAGTTGATGTGCACAGTGTGATGTTATTTCAACATTGCCCATCAATCCCAAATCTCTTCAT
>DBQD01000034.1 GCA_002305715.1 Proteiniphilum sp. UBA1403
ATTATTTTGATGTTTTCCGGATATTTTATTCCTATTTACCCTATGACATTGTCTATCATTATATTAAAAAATGGGGAGAAAATGATCATTTTTGACTGAAAGTCCGAAAAAAGCAGAAATCAGATATTTCCTCCTCTGTCTGCTTGAAAAAAGTAGTGTGAATTTTGCCAAATAAAACAACATTTCATCTACAAATTCAGAAAAGTATCAGCAAAGAATACTCATTTCCTATAGTAGAATCAGCAAATATAAATCAATTGAATTTAGATATTATGTGTATCTTCGCACACAATTAACAAACGGCTGGTTATGGTGCCAGCATTATACATATAATAAAAAGAAAACATAATAGATGAAAGGTATCCTCTATATCCTAAAACGTTTCTTGCCGCCCTATAAGAAGTATTTGTTTCTTACATTCTTCTTCAATATTCTATCAGCCGTACTTAATATCTTTTCACTGGCAACCATCATTCCTATCCTTCAGGTATTATTTAAGGTAAATACAAAAACCTATTCCTTTATACCCTGGGGTAAAGAAGGGTATTCAACTTTAGACATCGCGCTGAATAATATAAATTGGTATGTCACACAAATGATCGAAACATCGGGCAGTAGTTATGCTCTGATGATGTTGGCAATTATACTGGTGGTGATGACCCTGTTGAAGACCGGCACCTCCTATTTGGGCTCCTACTTTATCATCCCCATCCGTACAGGAGTGGTGAGAGATGTCCGTAACCGAATAAACGACAAAATACTGACGCTTCCCATTGGTTTTTTTACAGAAGAACGTAAAGGCGATATTTTGGCCAGGATTTCGGGAGATGTTAATGAAGTGGAGAACTCTGTAATGAGTTCACTCGATATGCTTTTCAAAAATCCCATCCTAATTCTCATCTACTTAACCACGATGATCATTTTGAGTTGGCAGCTCACCCTTTTTGTACTAGTTGTACTACCAATAATGGGTTTTGTGATGGGAAGAGTGGGTCGATCCTTGAAAAGGACCTCTTTTGAAGCCCAGAACAAATGGGGAGAGTTGATGTCACAGGTTGAAGAAACATTGAGCGGTCTACGGATTATCAAAGCATTCAATGCTGAAAACAAAATATCTGAACGGTTTCATACAGGGAGCAATACATTTCGTAAAATGTCTAACCGTATTGCCCGTCGACAACAACTTGCTCACCCCATGAGTGAATTTCTTGGAACCTTCACGATTGCCATTGTGTTATGGTTTGGAGGGTCATTAATTCTTGGAGGATATGGTGTAATTGATGCCGCCACGTTTATTTACTACCTAACCATTTTTTATAGCATCATCAATCCAGCAAAGGAACTGTCGAAGTCGGCCTACGCTGTACAACGAGGTTTGGCATCAATGGAACGAATCGATAAAATATTACAAGCCGACAATCCAATTTCAGATCCGAATAAGCCTGTAACCGTTACATTCAACAAGCAGATTCAATACAAGAATGTATGGTTTAAATATCAGAACGACTGGGTACTGCGAGATGTCAAATTGACCATTGAGAAGGGGAAGACCATAGCATTGGTTGGCCAGTCGGGTTCCGGTAAATCAACACTAGCCGACTTACTTCCTCGCTTTTACGATATTCAACAAGGAGGTATCTATCTTGACGACACCAACATCAAAGACGCCAGACTTCGAGATCTACGATCACTAATTAGTTATGTAAATCAGGAAGCCATTTTGTTCAATGACTCCTTTTTCAACAACATAGCTTTTGGCGTTGAGAATGCGACTGAAAGTCAAGTCATCGAAGCAGCCAAGATTGCCAACGCACACGATTTTATCATGGCAACCCAAGATGGATATAACACCAATATCGGGGATAGAGGGGGACGGCTTTCAGGCGGGCAGCGTCAACGCATTAGTATTGCTCGTGCTATCCTAAAAGACCCAGAAATTCTGATTCTAGATGAAGCTACCTCTGCTCTCGACACAGACTCGGAAAGGCTCGTACAGGAAGCATTAGACAATCTAATGAAAAACCGTACAACCATTGTAATTGCACATAGGCTCTCCACCATTAAGAATGCAGACGAGATATATGTTCTAAAAGATGGGCAGATTGTTGAATCGGGTCAACATGCGTCACTGTATGCACAGGGAGGTTACTACACGAAGTTGTGCGATGCACAAATTGATCTCAAATAGACCATCCATCTGTATCTTTTGAAACAGGTCCGTTTGATGCCTTTTGTTGTGGTATATCAACCGCTTCAAAAGGTGAGTTGATGCTCTGATACTCGGGCACAATATCTTTCATTGCTCTCACGGTTTTCATATCATCATAATCGTACGACACTTGGATAAGTGCTTCAATGCACTTACTTACCTCTTCATACTCATATTCCCGCACATCGGCAATCATAATCTTCTCATGATGTGTCGGTTTGGTCAGTTCGGCCTTGTTGAGTAACTCTTCATACAGTTTCTCACCATGACGCAGTCCCGTGAATTCAATTTTTATATTATTTGAACCTGAGAGACGAATCATCCGTTTGGCAAGATCCAATATTTTCACTGGCTTACCCATATCGAAAATATAAAGCTCTCCACTTTTCCCCATAGCCCCTGCTTCTAATACCAGTTGACACGCCTCGGGAATCGTCATGAAATAGCGAATGATCTCAGGATGAGTCACTGTAACAGGTCCACCATTTTTGATTTGCGATTTGAAAAGTGGTATAACAGAGCCATTTGATCCAAGAACATTGCCAAAACGGGTTGTAATAAACTGTGTCGATTTCTCCCCTTTTCTTTCGAGATACTTCGCCAAAGATTGGACATAAATCTCACAAATACGTTTGGAGCAACCCATTACATTTGAAGGATTAACCGCCTTGTCTGTTGAGATCATCACAAACTTTTGTACGTTGTATTTCACAGATAAGTCGGCAATAATTTTAGTCCCCAACACATTGGTTTGTATCGCCTCCGACACATTGTCTTCCATCATGGGCACATGCTTATAGGCAGCAGCATGAAAAACATAATAAGGCCGTGTGGTTGAAAACACCTTCTCCATGCGAGACTTGTTGCTAACATCAGCTACAATAATCTCGGTATGTAATTCTCTCCATTTTTCCTGCAGTTCGAGCCGTATTTCATGCAACGGTGTTTCGGCCTGATCTACCAACGTTATGCTATAAGGATTAAATGAAGCAACCTGTCTCACAATCTCACTTCCAATAGACCCGGCAGCACCTGTTACCAACAATCGTTTACCTTCAATATTGGATGCGATTTCTCGCATATTAATGTGAATAGGAGCACGAGGTAGTAGATCCTCAATCTGTATATCCTTCAACTGCTTTTTACTGATGACAGGGCCGTTCCACTCATTTATTGGAACCGTCGTAAGCAGAGAAATATTGTGATCCACAAAATTAGCAAGAAGATTGGAGTTCTTTATCTCATCCATCTTTTGTGGAGATACGATCACCGCTTTCACATCTTTTCTTTCGAGTGTGTCGAATATATGCTCGTCGTTTGCATGGATCATAACCCCCAACAATTCCTTTCCAACCATGTGACTCTCATCGGAAATAAATCCCGTCACCCTATAATTGAACTCTTTGTTGCCCTTTAGAGCTTTTGCCACACTCACTCCTGCTTGTTTGGTCCCATAAATGAACACATTTACTGGCTTATCAACACTACTTCCAATGATTATCGATTCATACACCTCCTTGATCAGAATACGTGAAATAATCATCAACAATGTGTTGAATAAAAAAATTGCAATAAAAGTAACATTCGTCAAGTTGGAACCTATTTCGAAATTCTTGATTATCATCATAGCGATGTAAGCAAGCGTATAACCCAGTACCAGGGAGTAAAGAATCCGAACTAAGTCTGAGAAAGAAGAGAAACGTAGAATACCCTTATAAGTACGGAACGACATAAAGGTAATCAAATTAGAGAGCATGAGTACCAATGTCAAAAAAAAGCAATCCCTTCTCACATCCAACGTCAGGCCTTCCAAACTGTATCTAACCAAATATATGAAGATACATGAAAACATGATCATGAACATATCGATGGTCAAGACTATAAATCGAGGTAGCACCCTTTCCGACAAAAATTTTTTTATCATGTTACTTTTTAAATTAGTAATGGTATTCTTTCTGATTATTTCCTTTAAACAAAGAAATTCACCACATTTATTTTATTTACAACCTACAACAAGTGTACATTGACTACTCCTTATATTCTTCCCTAATCACAGCTTCACGCGTTGTTTTTCCCTTCTCTATTAATTCAATTCCTTTCTTTATCAATGGATCTTCCCGATAATAAACTTCCCAGAAAGACTCCTCACCAAAGAAATTACGGGTGATATAGGCATACATCGTGTTTTCTAGCAAATCAGCAGACTCTTGAATATAATAGGGCCTTCTTCTGATGCCGTTGTTATCGGCAAAACTCACAAGATTCAACAAAAGAGGCTGTTGTCGCAAATATTTATACATTTCCTGCCAGTTGTTGAAACTGCTTAACTTCTCCCGATTCATATCAGAATAAATCATCGCATATCGTTCGTCGAGTCGGTTATTAACTAAAGTATTATAATATGAATTGATCCCTACTGTATCTCGAGCAACAAATACATCGGGCATGATACCATCCCCCCCATAGACAGTCCTTCCACCCATGGTCTTATATGGAGAAAGGTGGTTCGATGCCGTATCCACATTTACATAATTTCCTTCCAGGTAACGGTTAATGGCATCCATTTCATATTCATCATACTTCCCTTTCTCGTATCTTCGTTGTATGGATCTTCC
Organism: Proteiniphilum sp. UBA1403; assembly: GCA_002305715.1. Classification (GTDB taxonomy): domain Bacteria; phylum Bacteroidota; class Bacteroidia; order Bacteroidales; family Dysgonomonadaceae; genus Proteiniphilum. Next base: position 4,825 of record DBQD01000034.1, read on the forward strand.
CGAAGCAGTATAATAACGTGCCACCGTAAGCCTTACAGCAGATTCATCCGGAAAGTTTCGCTGGCTTTGCACCAACCCTTTACCGAACGTACGTCTACCAATCACCAGTCCCCTGTCGTGATCCTGGATAGCTCCGGCCAGAATCTCACTTGCTGAAGCACTTAACTCATCAACCAAGACAACCACATCATCATCTTTGCATGTACCTGAGCCATTGGCATAATTATCTATTCTCGGGAAACTGCGTCCTTCAGCATACACGATCAGATCACCTTTGTGTAAAAACTCATTCACCATTGCCACAACTGTTTCCAGTGATCCTCCGACATTTCCTCTTAAATCGATCATAAATGCGGTAGCACCCTGACTTTTTAATTTTGAGATAGCCGAAATAAATTCACTGAACGTATTGAAGCCAAAGTTTCTTCCCAGCTTAATAAAACCTATTTTATTAGTCAGCATATATGCTGCATTCACGCTGTTCATCGGAATATCTCCCCGTGTAACCTTAATTTCCACAAGTTGATCATTATTCCGCACGATTCCCAGTTTCACCTCAGAACCTTTCTCACCCCGCAGCTTTTTCAGAACAGTTTCGTTATCGATTTTTATTCCAGCAACCAACGAATCATTCACCTTTACGATACGGTCCCACGGCATGATTCCAGCAGCTTCCGATGGTCCTCCCGGAACAATGCTTGTCACGACAATGGTATCTCTCAAAACGTAAAAGCTAACACCGATACCGGAGAAATGACCTTCCATATCTTCGTTTATCCGCTTCATATCGGCTGCTGAGATATATTCAGAATGAGGATCCAGCTGTTGAATGATACTCGGCAATGCGTCTTCTACCAGTTCACGCATATTTACCGTGTCAACATACGATTCTCTGATATAATTTAATACGGCGTCTATTTTGCCAGAGCCTTGCACAGCTCCCGATCTACCAAATTGGCCAAACTTGCTCCCGATAAATATACCCAGAGCAATACCAATAGCAATCCACAACGGAAGCCACGTCGTTACTTTCTTCTCTGCATCCATCTACATTCCTTTTTAATCTTTTATTATATCTCCACTGAAATCAAATCAATATGGGCTCTTTTTAGGAGATCAATACCATCACTCAATCGATAGGCATCGGCATACACCACCCTTTTAATTCCAGCTTGAATAATCAATTTTGCACATTCAATACAGGGTGAAGAAGTCACATAAAGCGTCGCTCCTTCACTACTGTTATTGGAACGTGCAACTTTAGTGATAGCGTTTGCTTCAGCATGTAAGACATAAGGCTTTGTCACCTCATTTTCATCCTCACAAACATTCTCGAATCCAGATGGGGTGCCATTGTAACCATCGGAGATAATCATCTTATCTTTCACTAATAGTGCCCCCACTTTTCTACGCTTGCAATAGGAGTTTTCTGCCCATATAAAAGCCATGCGCATGTATCGTTTGTCAAGTAACTCCTGTTTATCTTCATTCTGTTTCATATCACCTCTTATATTGCCTTTAGACTCATATCGAGACTCTTCACCGAATGTGTCAGTGCGCCTACCGAGATATAATCCACACCTGTCTCAGCATACGAGCGTATAGTATCGAATGTGATACCGCCTGAAGATTCAAGCTCAACACGTCCATCCACAATCTCCACGGCACGCCGTGTGAGCTCAGGTGAAAAATTATCGAGCATTATCCGGTCAACACCTCCAATTGCAAGAACCGTTTCAAGCTCTTGCAGATTCCGCACCTCTATCTCGATTTTGAGTGATTTATTCTTTTCTTTCAGATACTTTTGAGCACCACGTATGGCATTTTCAATACCTCCTGCAAAATCAACATGATTATCCTTCAGCAAGATCATATCAAAAAGTCCAATTCTATGATTCTCACCACCCCCAATTTTCACGGCCTGCTTTTCCAACAAGCGCATTCCCGGTGTGGTTTTACGTGTATCCAGTATTTTAGTTGATGTTCCCTCAAGTTTATCTACATAAGCACGCGTAATAGTGGCAATACCGCTCATTCGCTGCATTACATTCAATACCAATCTCTCTGTTTGTAAAATTGATTGTACTTTACCCGTAACAACAAAGGCTACATCACCCGGCTCAACAGATGCACCATCCTGCAAGAACTGCTCAATTACTAGGTTTGGATCAAATTTTAGAAAGATTGTTTTAGCTACTTCAACTCCTGCCAGGACACCTTTTTCTTTGATTAACAGTCTCGATTGTCCCATCACTCCCTCAGGGATACTACACAATGTTGTATGATCTCCATCACCAATATCTTCAGCAAATGCTAGTACAATCAAGTCTTCAATTAATTTCTGCTCTTCAGTCATTCTCAAAATTCCGATTTTTCAATAAACACACAGCGTGCCTATTTTGTTATATTTTCACAATAAAATTATCACAAATGTAAGAAATAAACAGCTATATTTGTCGCTGGTAGCAGGTTTTTTCTCTTTAGGAGCTAAATTTCCTTCACTCCAAGTAACAGATAAGCATAAGCCTTTCCGGCAGCTACAGGATGATCAATATTAAAAAGGATGAATGAATGAAAATTGTATTACTTTCTGTTGGAAAGACTGATAATTCACACTTTGCAGAATTGATTGAAGCATACGTTAAAAGAGTGAATTTTTATATTCCTTGCGAGATGGTAATTGTGCCGGATCCCAAAAACAGGAAAAGCTTTTCTGAGGGAGAGCAAAAGATTGCAGAGAGCAACCTGCTTATCAAGACGTTGCAAACGTCAGATTATGTGGTGCTGCTTGATGATAAAGGAAAACAACACACCTCTACCGAATTTGCCAAGTACATAGAAAAGAAGACCCATGCAGTACCTAAAAGGCTCGTCTTCGTTATTGGAGGCCCATACGGTTTCTCCCAAGAAATGTATAATGTTGCAAATGAAAAGATATCACTATCCAAGATGACTTTCACCCATCAGATGGTGAGATTGATATTTATCGAACAACTATATCGTGCAATGACAATAATTAATAATGAACCCTACCATCATGAATAAATTCTTTTTTACGTTACTTCTTTTTATGACTGTCTCCTCTATGTCGCTTAAAGCGGATGATATCACTGGCAGTTGGCAGGGAGTGTTGAAAATACAAAATACTCAATTGCGTGTAGTTTTTACCATTAAGCAAAACGATTCAACATTGATCACCACAATGGATAGTCCCGATCAAGGGGCTTTTGGACTTCCAACAACTCGAAGTTCATACCAAGATAATAAATTAGAAATCGTAGCCACAGGTCTTGGACTATTTTACCAAGGGACATTACGTGGAGATTCCATTGAAGGTACATTCAATCAGGGTGGTATACCCTTCCCCTTGGTATTAAAGCGATCAGAAAAACCACTGCTCAATCGCCCGCAAACCCCGCGTGAGCCATTTCCCTACATATCAGAAGAGGTAAAAATACCGAATTCAGATGGAAGCATTACGCTCTCCGGCACACTTACCCTTCCTGATAGTGTGGGGGTCTACCCTGCTGTAATACTCATTGCCGGGAGTGGGCCGAATGACCGGGATGAGACAATCTTCGGGCACAAACCTTTCATGGTAATCTCTGATCATCTCACCCGTAACGGTTTTGCCGTATTGCGTTACGACAAAAGAGGAGTTGGAAAATCTACCGGAAATTTTGACTTGGCTACCCTACAAGATTTTACAGATGATGCGATCCTTGCTGTAAACTATCTGAAACAACGGAAGGAGATCAATCACCGTAAAATCGGTTTGTTAGGACATAGTGAAGGAGGTATAGTTGCCCCCATGGTCGCTTCAATAGAAAAGGATATCCATTTTTTGGTTTTACTAGCAGCACCCGGTACAAGCGGAATTGAAATCGTTCTTGATCAGAACGAAATATCAATGCTGCAACAACAAATGGAACCTGAGAATATCGAAAGAATTCAACAATTGAACCGTGAGATGTTTGAGGGTCTACTCACATGGGATGGTTCTGAGAATCACAAAACTGCACTACGCGACAAACTTCACCATATCTGGAATCAACTCCCCATTCTGTTGACCATGAAAATGAATAAAGATGCCTACTTACGAGGACAATTTAATGCGATGATTAAACCAGGTTACCGCAGTTTTCTGGCCGCCAATCCACCAAGCTACCTTAAAAAGGTAACGTGTGCAGTTTTGGCCATCAACGGAGAATACGATCAACAAGTACCTGCCGAAAAAAACCTCATTTCAATTGAAAAAGCATTGAATGATGGAGGAAATAATCAGGTAGAGACTAAAATATATCCCACCCTGAACCACCTTTTTCAAGAGAGCACAACAGGAGGTACAGATGAATATGTACAAATTGAACAAACAATCTCACCTGCTGTACTATCTGACATCACTGTTTGGCTAAAAAAAATGAATGAATAAGATAAATAACTATAATGGCTAAAAGAAAAACAATCACTACTGTACTCTGGGTATTCATTGCAACAATAGCTGTTGCATCGGTGACAGCACTGATCATCTTCCCTCAATGGAAAGGGATTTTCCTTGCTGGCATGGGCTTATTCCTTATTCTCAATTTGTTGCTATCGATGTTTTTTGTGAAACGAAATTTCAAGAATTAATCCAAATACCCAAACTCAAAACGCAATATGTCGATCATTTCCGACTTCATCTTGCGATCTATTTCTTGGATTGATTCAATTTCATAGAGCACTTTCTGGGCATATTCTTCCGAGAATCTGCCCAGAAATTTTAACGCATTAAGAGCCGATTGTCGTAATAAGAGAGAATCACTCTTCAGGTCTTGAGTTGCATGTTCAAGAAGCAAGACACCCGGAATTGTTTCAATTTTTTCACGATGCGACAAATAAAGTCGTGCGTATAACCAATAACCGGTATTGCGAACACTATCATCGTTACTTTGCATCCATTCCAGTACCAATTCATTGGCACACGGAACTTCTTGTAAAAGATTTCGGCATATTTGTTCTCTAAGCTCTTGATTATCCACCCCCTTTATCCAACGATTTGCAGTCTCTATAGTCATTTCCTTGGCCGGGTACAACATTGTTGCCAATATTTTCAATTCACGCACCGGTTCTTTCCAAAGAAGTTCAGCAATTGTTTTTCCGGTGTTGTACTTTATTGAAATCTCTTTGATGCGGGGAATTTTGACTCCAAAATTCATTCGGTAATCTACACCTTTGGTACGCATGCTTGATGCCACAACACCATCCATTGAAAGGCGTAAGTCGGTGCGTATTTGCCGTAAAATAGTATCCAATGACTCTTCCACTTTCCTTTTTTTGGTGCAAAATTACGCTTATTGAGTTGAATACCTACTTTTTTAGCCTAATTTTCGTTATATTTGCATCGCTGAACAAAAAAACCCCAACTATGAGACTATTACTACTCAGTAATTCTACCAATCCGGGAGAAGAATACTTAGATTACCCCAAAAACAATATCCGTGAATTTTTGGGAGATAAAGCAGTCAATGCTCTATTCATACCCTATGCTGCGGTTACCTTTACATACGAAGAGTACGAAGAAAAAGTAAACAACCGATTTGCTGAAATTGGTCATCGAGTCACCAGTATCCATCGCTTTAACAACCCGGTTGAAGCCATTGAGAATGCAGATGCTATCGTGGTAGGTGGTGGCAATACATGGCAGCTTGTTGCCATGCTACAAGAAAAAAAGTTGATGAAAGCAATCCGCAAGAGAGTGAAAAAGGGGGTACCCTATATCGGATGGAGTGCCGGATCAAACATTGCTTGTCCAACGTTGAGAACGACCAACGATATGCCCATTGTGCAGCCAAAGAAGTTCAAGACATTGAAGTTGGTGCCATTCCAAATAAACCCACACTATCTGGATGTCAACCCTGCCAATCACGGAGGCGAAACTCGCGAAGCCCGCATACAAGAATTTATTGAAATAAACAGGGATGTTTATGTTGTAGGCTTGCGTGAAAGCACCATGCTATTGTTGGAAGAAAAAGAATTAAGGCTGGTAGGTAACCGAACAGTCCGTATTTTCCACTATGGCCAAGAGCCTCAGGAACTGACAAGCAAAGATGATTTCAGCTTCCTCTTGCAATAATCATCTTATTTTCTGTTAATTAAAACATACATTTCAAATCGATGAGTTCACACCATTCGCATACACAGTCGTCTGTATCTTTATTTCAAAAGATCATAAACGACAACAGATCAATAGGAGTTCTCCTCATATTGTGCACAATTTCATCGCTGATATTGAGTAACATAAGTGCAACGAGCACTCATTACACCAATTTCTGGGAACTTGAGATACCAGGATTTCATCATCTTCACCTTCCGCATTCAATCGCTCACTTCATCAATGATGCATTGATGGCGTTGTTCTTTTTTCATGTTGCTATCGACATCAAACGCGAAGCCACCTCGGGAGAACTCTCTTCTCCGCGAAGGATGATGTTACCAGCAGTCTCAGCTTTATTTGGCGTAGCTGTACCGGCATTAATTTTCATTCTCTTTACAGGAGGTACAATCTATATGCGAGGTTGGGCAATCCCTACTGCTACAGATATCGCGTTTACACTGGGTATTGTAAGCCTTTTAGGGAAAGCTGTTCCCCATACAATGAAAGTATTCCTTACAGCATTGGCTATTATTGACGACCTTTGCGCTATCCTCATCATTGCTTTCTTTTATGGATCGGCCTTGAATCTTGTTTGGCTACTGCTGGTTGCCATGTTTGGGATCATTATTTATGTAGTGACCCGTCGTATCCATAATAAAATAGGTACCCTATTACTAATCCTACTGGGGCTTTGCATGTGGTATTGTATGTACCAATCGGGCATACATGCCACCTTTGCAGGAGTAATCTTAGCCTTCTTACTCCCCATAAAGAAACTTTCAAAGATAGAACATAGTCTTGGCTTTCCCGTGAACTTCATGGTGGTTCCCATATTTGCACTGGCAAACACCAGCATCGTCATCTCATCCGCTGCCGCAACAAGCCTGAGCTCTCCACTCTCCTTAGGGATTATATTGGGACTTGTTTTGGGTAAACCTTTTGGCATTACATTTGCTGTTTTTCTGATGACCAAGTTAAAGCTTGTGAGGTTGGGTACAAGCATAAACTGGGCTCAGTTTCTCGGTGTGGGTATCCTCGCCGGAATCGGTTTCACGATGTCAATTTTTGTTGCTATTCTCTCATTTCCAGAAAATGAAATGCTACGCGACGTGGCAAAGCTGTCTGTGTTAATTGCTTCAACCCTTGCGATGGTGATAGGTTATTTCTGGTTAAGAACATTTTCAAGAATAAAAAGTAAAAAAGATCATGGGTAACCATCCTATATGAGACGGACAATTGGATTCAATTATTTGAATTTCAATAGTTCTTCAATTTTTTTGGGAATGTCGGTATTATCCATTACTTTGCTGAAGTTTTGCGCACCAGTACCGTATGCAAATACAGGCACCATGACCCCTGTATGACTACCTGTACTAAAGAGAAATTTAATTCCTCTGTCGTTCAGTAAGAAATCCTCATTCCCAGACGGGATGGTCAGCCCCCCCGTCTCATGGTCGGCAGTTACAAGCACAAGCGTACCGGGATTCTTGTCTGCAAAGTCGAAAGCAACACGAACAGCACGGTCGAAATCGAGTGTTTCCGTGATAATATATTCAGCATTCTTGCCATGCCCTCCACTATCTATAAATGAGCCTTCAACCATAAGAAAGAACCCTTTATCGTTATCGTTGAGGAGTCGAATTGCTTCTGCTGTTGCTGTCTCCAGGTAGCTTGTATCGCGACCGTTAATAATACTTGGCAGTTTTGTATCTATAACCAAAGCTGCTACTTTCCCATTCTGTGTATCTATTACTTCTTCAAGCGTGTAAGCAACGTTATACCCTCTATTGCGAAGGCTATCAGATAGATTTCTCCCATCCTCACGCTTTTCAAAATAGTTCCTACCACCACCAATAAAAACGTCAACCCCACTTTTTACAATATCTACTGCAATATCATCCATCAATTTACGGCTCGCAGCATGAGCTAAAAAAGTTGCAGGAGTTGCGTGTGTAATCTCACATGTAACCACTACACCTGTTGACATACCTGCCTCCTGTGCCTTTTCTCTGATATTTTTAACTGGATTATTGTTGACATCCACTCCAATAGAACCGTTGTTGGTCTTTCTTCCAGTCGCCAGGGCCGTACCTGCAGCAGCTGAGTCGGTCACCCTGTTATTTGCCGAATAGGTTTTCGCCAACCCAACATATTGCGCCCCCTCCATTGCTAACGATTTGCCTGCACGCATCGAGGCGATTTGCACATGAGTCACCCCCATACCATCGCCAATCATTAATATCACATTCCTCACCTCAGAGGATGCTTGCTCCTTCGATATCACTCCTTGAGCATGAGAGCCCACTGCTATACCCAGAAACAGGAGAATCAGAGCAACGTTTGCATTGATTTTCTTCATCGTTTTAATTGATTATTTCGTTTAAAGTAGTGTTTCACTTCGTGTGTAGCAGACTAGTTTCATCTCCAACCTCAAAACAAATGTATTCTTTTTTTTAATCCAACTAATCGTTGAGCATTTTTTTAACTCAGATATTTGAAGATGGTTAATTTGAGTAGCTTGACAATAGAGATCTATAGAGAGTTTCAATCCCAACAAACTAATTCGTTGTGTAAATTAAAATGGAGTATATAAAGGAGAAGAATAAATGGTAATAGATGCGAAGATAAATTCAATAGAAGAATAAAAAGTACTCGGAGCGGGACTTGAACCCGCACAACCGCTATGGTCACAAGATTTTAAGTCTTGCGTGTCTACCATTCCACCATCCGAGCGTACCTGGAGCGGAAGACGGGACTCGAACCC
>DBQD01000024.1 GCA_002305715.1 Proteiniphilum sp. UBA1403
TTTAGCTTTACCCCTAAAAAATGATATAAAAACTATAAGATATGATATTTAAAATGTCATTGTTCAGAAAAATAATAACTCAATTATATACATTTTTTTTTGTTAAATCGCTATAATTCGTGTCTACATATGCTTTGTTGCAATTCATTTAAATGCGCATGTTGTTTCTCAATTAGGATGGCTCATTCAATTTCTGGTAACAAGATCGGTATAGTCTCCTTTCAACACTTGTTTTTTTTAAATATCTTTGTTCTAACGTATATTTAATGGTTTTGATTCCATTATGAACATCATAATGTCTCCCTATTCCTCGCCATCGTTTAATCTGGCGGCCGAAGAATTTCTTTTCTCCAAGAAAGGAGAAGATTTTTTATTTTTCTACATTAATGAGCCGAGTGTGATTATTGGATCGAATCAAGCGGTGAGGAACGAAATCGATCCCGATTATTGTATTGAACACAATATCCGGATCATCCGTAGATTGTCAGGTGGAGGAGCAGTGTATCACGACAAGGGTAATTTGAATTTCTCATTTATTCAAGATAGTACAGGTGCACCATTGAGTGCGCGCTTTCTGGATCCTATCGTGACCGTGCTTCATGAATGGGGTATACCTGTTGAAATTGGTAAAAGAAAAGATCTCTGGCTGGATGGTTATAAGATAACGGGTACTGCCTCACATGTTTCAAGGGGTAGGGAACTACATCATGGTACCCTTTTATATAATACGGATTTGGAAAAGCTGCAACGAGCATTGACTCCTGAAAACGGTCGTCCTGTAAAAAAAGCCACAGCTTCGGTACCCAGTCCTGTACGAAATATTCGATCTTATCTGGAAGAGTTGCAGGGTGTAGAGAGCAATATGGCTTCATTTTTTGAAATGCTCTCCGGAAAGCTTCTCAATTTATATGGTCTTGAAAAAATGATTCGCTTTAAAGAGGATGAAATTCTACAAATTGAGGAACTCCAACGAACTAAATATACACAGCGCGACTGGAACTACCGGATGTAAAGTTTACCCTGCCACGTCTCCTTTTCCCTAAATCGTTTCAATATTTTTTCACGTACCTCGTAGTTTTTCAGTCCCCAATCTGGTGCGATTAGCAATCTTGCGGGTGATTGAGAGGTAAACCGTTCTATATAGATATCAGGGCGAAGACGTTCTGCAAAACGAACACAGAGGTCGATATATTCCACTAACGAAAAAAGATTGAATGACTCGGGCATCAGTTTGTATTCCCTTGCCATGGCGGTGTACCGTATAATTTGCAGTTGATGCAGTTTGAGTGTCGTAAGCGGAAGCTCGGAGAGCCTCTCTGCATGATTCAAGATATCCTCCTCTGTTTCTCCCGGAAGCCCCAAGATCATATGAGCTCCGGTTGGTATATCTCTTTCAGCCGTTTTGCGGATCATTTCAGCCGATTCTTCATAGGTATGCTGGCGGTTGACCCGTTCAAGTGTTTTGTTTAAGGTCGACTCTACACCATATTCCACTAAAACAAAAGTTTTCTTGCTGAGTGCTTCGAAGTAATCGAGAAGTGCATCTGGCATACAGTCGGGACGTGTACCAACAATTAGTCCTACTACACCTGGATGGGATAACGCTTCTTCATATTTGTCGGTTAGCGATTCAATGCTGTCGTACGTATTGGTATAGGATTGAAAATAGGCTAAGTATTTCATATCCGGATATTTCCGGGAAAAGAATTGAATACCGTCTACCATTTGATCGGTAATGGTCTTGGTCGGTTTACCGTAACCGGGACTAAAGCTCTGGTTGTTGCAATAGGTACATCCGCCGAGACCTTTACTTCCATCGCGGTTGGGACAGGTAAAACCTGCATTGATGGAAATCTTTTGTACTTTATAGGGAAATCGTGCCGAAAGATATTCGGAGAAATCACGAAATGGTTTATCGTTTGAAAACACCTGCTCTGATTTTTAAAATACAAAGATAGTGAAAAATAAGAAACCGGAACGTGTCATTACGTCACGTTACGGTTCAAGTGCATAAAACGTAGAGTTATTTATTTCTAAGTGCATACCTATTGAGTGTGATAATGATATTACCCGGATTCTTTATGAAACTGACTTTCGTTATTTCCTTATCGTTCCTTTTTTCATATGTCTCCACTCGGTTCTTGCCGTTTCGTACAATTGAGACCTGCTCATATTTGTCTGACTTAAGAGCATTTTCAACTTCTTTTGTAAAGTTTTCGTCCAATACTATGTCGGTTGAATTTAATGTCAGCATTTGTCGCCCGCTACTTTCGAGGGATTTCTCCATACTCAAACCCTCCATATTTCCCATATCGGCTAACCGATCCATCATATTGGCTCTTTTTTGGTATACATAATTGAAGCGTTCATCCTCCATATACTTGTCGAACAATTTTTCCAATTGTTGCGCCGATAGTGTTGTACCAAAAGTAAGCGCCATACACATAATTGTAAGAATCTTTTTCATTGTTTCTGTGATTATAAATTATTGATTTATTGAATTTATATTGTTCACCTTTTGTGATAGTTTGTCAAATAGTTTATCAGCATCCAGTTCTTCTTGTATCATATTTGCCTCCACAAATGGTTCGTAACTGGAGCGGATAATTTCATTGGCTTGAGTAAACATTTTATTTGCGTATTCTTGCGCCTTTTCCGGATTATGTATTGCTTTTCCATTGATATAAACCAGATAATCATCATCAGATGAAGTGTTTCTATTGATGGGAAATAATGTAAATATCAGTAGAATTGTTGCAGCAATACTTGTTGCTGAAAACCAAATCGTACGCATTGGAATCAGTTTTCGCTTACTTCTTTTAACTGGAATTATAAATTGTGGAGCAACAATTTGCTTCTCTTTATCGAATGCAGCAAACAAAGGCCTGTATGCTTCATGTTGCGGCAATACGTTATTTTTACTGCGGAAGTATTCCTTTAACCTTTTTTCTTCATCAGGCGTTGATGCACCTTCAAAATAGTTGTTCAATATGTTATCGATATTGTTCATAAAGCATTTTCTCCTTTTCTTGATTAGTAAGAATCAATTGACGTAGTTTTTTTCGAGCACGAGAGAGGTTCACTGTGACTGCATTTTCTGACATCGACAATATCTCGGCAATTTCTGCAATATCCATCTCTTCCACATCTTTCATTCGAATGATGGTGCGTTGCATTTCTGGAAGCAGGTCAATCATTTTGTTGATGCAACTTACCGTATCTGCCTCTTCTGTCAGTTGATGTGGACTGGGTGCAGGGTAGGGTGCGTGAGGGGAAAGTTCACCATTTGTCGGCTGCTTGCGTAGCATATCTAAACAAAGGTTGCGCATGGATGTGAGTAAAAAGGCCTGATGGTTTTCGATCCTATCCAGTTGTAAACGCTTTTCCCACAAACGCATCATCAACTCCTGATATGCATCCTGTGAAAGACTTTTGTCTTTCAAGACCGAGAGTGCCATCCGATATAGTTTATCGGAATAACAGAGTATCTGATTTTGAAATTGCTGAGCGTTCATATGTCTATATAGACGTACAACTGAAAAATTTCTTACATCATTCAAAACAATTTTCGCAAAGGTACGATAAAAAAAACGGGGTACCACACATTGTGTGATACCCCGTGTAAAAATGTATACTATAAAAAGATTATGCTTCCTTTTCAGTTTCAGCGTCTTCTTTTGCTTCTGCCTCAGGGGCTTCTTCTTTCACTTCAGCTTTTGCTTTCTTGAAAGCTTCAACCTTCTGGTTGTCGAGTTTCTCCTTCAAGGCTGCCAGTTCTTCGATGTCACCCAACGTTGTTTTTTCCATTACAGGAATAGCAGTTGTTGCTGTGTCATTACCACCCTCTTTCTTGCCAGTACGTTTTCCTCCTCTTCTTCTTGAGTCGTCTCCGGAATTGTCTTCGTGGATGCGGCTGTGAGATACAATGATGCGTTTTGCATCCTTGTTAAACTCAATCACCTTGAATTCGAGCTTTTCGTCAACCTGTGCTTGTGAGCCATCTTCTTTCACCAAGTGTTTTGGAGTAGCAAAACCTTCAACACCATATGGTAGAGAGATTACAGCGCCTTTATCGAGAAGTTCAACAATTGTTCCTTCGTGGATTGAACCAACGGTGAAAATGGTTTCAAACACATCCCATGGGTTTTCTTCCAATTGTTTGTGACCAAGGCTTAGGCGACGGTTTTCTTTGTCGATATCAAGCACCTGTACTTCGATAGGTGCACCAATTTCGGTAACTTCACTTGGGTGTTTGATTTTCTTCGTCCATGAAAGGTCGGAGATGTGGATAAGTCCTTCTACACCTTCTTCAATCTCCACAAATGCACCAAAGTTAGTGAAGTTGCGAACTGTAGCAGTATGGGTACTACCTACAGGATATTTGGTTTCAATGCTATCCCATGGATCTGGTTTGAGTTGTTTTACACCAAGAGACATCTTGCGTTCTTCGCGGTCGAGTGTGAGGATTACTGCTTCTACCTCTTCACCTACTGTCATGAAGTCTTGTGCGCTATGGAGGTGTTGAGTCCAGCTCATTTCCGATACGTGGATCAAACCTTCTACACCCGGTGCAATTTCTACGAATGCGCCGTAGTCAGCAATAACAACTACTTTGCCCTTAACAATGTCACCAACTTTCAGCGTTTCACTCAAAGCATCCCATGGATGTGGTGTTAATTGTTTCAAACCAAGAGCTATACGTTTTTTCTCGTTGTCGAAATCGAGGATAACCACGTTGATCTTGTCGTCAAGCTGTACCACTTCTTCCGGATGCTGAATGCGTCCCCAAGAGAGGTCAGTAATGTGTACCAAACCGTCCACACCACCCAAGTCAACAAATACACCGTAAGACGTGATGTTTTTAACCACACCTTCGAGTACCTGTCCTTTTTCGAGTTTTGAGATAATTTCTTTCTTCTGTTGTTCCAGTTCTTCCTCAATGAGAGCTTTGTGTGAAACAACTACGTTTTTGTATTCAGGGTTGATTTTAACCACCTTGAATTCCATTGTTTTGTCAACAAACAAATCGTAATCGCGGATCGGCTTCACGTCGATCTGTGATCCGGGAAGGAATGCTTCGATACCGAATACATCCACAATCATACCGCCTTTTGTACGGCATTTGATGTAACCCTTGATGATTTCGTTGTTCTCCAACGCTGCGTTGACACGATCCCATGAACGTGAAGCACGTGCTTTCTTGTGAGAAAGGAGCAATTGTCCTTTTTTGTCTTCTTGGCTCTCGATGTAAACTTCTACTTCGTCACCAACTTTCAAATCGGGGTTGTAACGGAATTCGTTCATTGAAACTACACCATCGGATTTGTAACCGATGTTTACAACCACTTCGCGTTTGTTCATGGAGGTTACCGTACCTGTTACAACTTCTTTGTCGTTGATCTTGTTCAACGTATTGTCGTAGCTTTCGGTAAGTTTTTCTCTGTTTTCTTTGCTGTAAGAATCTCCTTCAGCGTACGCAGCCCAATCGAAATCTTCTACCGGTGCTACATTTTTCAGGTTTTCAGTCATTTGTTATTAATAAATTTACTTTAAATAGTGAGACATTATGTTGCTTATAAAAAAAGTGGTGCAAAGATAGTTGGTTTTTTATTAAGAACCAACAATTTGCACCTTGTTTTTCGCTAAAAAATAACCAAAGTCGTGTAGACTTCATTCCAGTGAATGGTTTATTTCTTACCGGATTCTTACCGAAGATAGGTTGATTTCGTTCCTGTGATGAGTTGTCTTTTTTATAAAAGCAGTCCCTGTTGCACGTTGAGTCGAGTGTCAGAACCTGCAATCTCTTCCACAAGCATTAATGCAAAATCGAATACAAGCCCGGGGCCTTTTCCGGTTATAATGTTTCCGGCAATCACCACCTTTTCTCCAGTGACTTCTGCACCTGTCAATTTTGATTCAAAACCTGGGTAGCAGGTAGCCTGTTTATTCTCCAGCATCCCCAAGCCGCCAAACACCATCGGTGCTGCACAAATTGCAGCAATCAATTTACCTTGTTTGTTGTAGTTGAGAAGAAGTTCTTTTACTCCTTCGTGTTCGTTCAAATTCTTGGCACCCGGCATTCCTCCCGGCAGAACCAGTACATCCACATCCGAAAAATCTGCCTCCTCAAAAGTTGTATCTGCAATCACCGGTATGTCATGTGCTCCGGTTACCGTTTTGTTCTGAGTGATAGAGACAGTCTTCACCGGAATTTGCGCTCTCCGTAAAATATCCAGTGTCCCGAGCGCTTCGATTTCTTCAAATCCATTTGCTAAAAAAAGGGCTACTCGTTTCATACATTTTTAATTAAGTGGTTAAACAAACAGTCAAAGGGGAATTCTCCATCACAAGCACAAAAAACGCGAAATTAATTTAGATTGAAGCGATAGGTGATGGTTCCCTGCTGGTTATTGGGTGAAGTGATTGCATTAAATTTTGTGTTTCGGGCTGCCCGTAAGGCTTCATTCCGAAGTGCAGTGTTGGGCGTATTGGTCCCTCTGCCGATTTCTGCATGAATCACTTTCCCACTTGGGTCTACAGTGATGTTAACAACCACTGTACCATAATCATTTACAGTGTAGCTTGGCATAATCAATCCACCATTACCTACACTGCGTCCTCCCAATTCGTAAGAGCCTATCCCTCCCGTGCCGGATGTTGCACCCTGAGGAGAATTACCGGTTGATACTCCTTGTGTGCCGCTACCCTCTGTGGTGCCTCTACTGCTTGAACTCTCCCTAAACAAGCCCGACATTTGCTGGTTAATCTCCCGGCGGCGTGCTTCTTCTGCTTGTCTGATCCGTTCAGCCTCTTGTTGTTTCCTTCGTTCTTCGGCTATTTGGGCCTGACGGCGTGCTTCTTCGCGTTGAGCTTCCACATCAATAGTAGGTTCTGTGTTCTGGGTAATCATCGGCTCATTTGGACGATATTCAGGCACAGCTGTAGGTTGCGATGGAGTAGGAGTAATTTCGGTATATGCTGCCTCTGTTTCACCATAGGCGTTCTCCATAGATCCAAACATCACCGGAATACCTTCCAGTTCTTGAGGAGGAATGCGATGAGTGAAGTAGGTAAATAAAAGCAGGAGCAGGAGCAACACTGCGAAAATTGTTGTTCCCACCACGCCGGCTATTTTTTCCCTCGTAATCTCCATGTCCTGTTTAATTTGGTCTGGTCATCAGCACCATCTTGAACCTATTTTGATTGGCAATGTCGAGGATGCGCACAATCTCCTTATAGGGCACATTCTCATCGGCATAAAGAGCCACAAAGATGTCTGGATCGTTTGTGTATGCTGATTGGAGAAATGGTGTAATCTCCTCGAACGGCACCTGGCGTTCTCTCTCGTTGGAGTTGGCCACGTAATAATTCAAGTCTTTGTCGATGGTTACCCGAGTAATGGGTTTTGCCTGTGCCTGTTGCTGTGCACGTGGCAACAACACCTGAATGGCATTCGGTACCACTATGGTGGAGGTGATCATGAAGAAAATAAGCAACAAAAAAATCACATCCGTCATCGACGCCATGCTGAAGTTTGTTTCTAACTTAAATCGTTGTTTTAGTGCCATCTCTTCAATCTGTTATCTTTTCAAAAATTTGCTAATCTATTATACAACCGGTTCATTCAGAATATCCATGAACTCCATAATCCGCATTTCAAGTTTATTCACGATACCTTTAATGCGGGTAGCAAGGTAGTTGTATGCGAAAAGTCCAATAATACCCACAATGAGACCTCCCACTGTGGTGACCAGTGCTTCGTAAATACCGGTAGAGAGAATGTTCACATCTACATTTGCACCGGCACTTGCCATATCCATAAAGGCTTTAACCATACCGGTAACGGTACCTAAGAAACCAACCATGGGAGCTCCAGATGCTGAGGTGGCCAATACGGGAAGTCCTTTCTCAAGTTTTGAAATCTCAATGTTACCCTGATTTTCAATAGCCGACATCACATCCGCTGTAGGTCTCCCCAATCGTGAGATACCTTTCTCAACCATTCGAGCAGATGGGGTATCGGTGTTGCGACAAAGAGCTTGTGCGGCATCAATCTTCCCATCGTGGATATAATCTTTGATGCGATTCATAAATGAGTTATCCTCCTTGGCAGCTTTGTTAATTACCAGCGTTCTCTCTATCAGTACATAAATTGTCATCAACAACAGAATAAGCAGCACAATCATCAACCATCCTCCCTTCAGAGCGAGTTCGAACGCGTTCATGGTCACGGATTCTGTCTCTGCAGCTGCGTTGTAAAGCGACTGTGCAGTATCTGTTGGCATGATTTGTAATAGATTCATACAATGATGTTATTTTACCTTGTTAGTTTGTGAATTTTCCGTCTTGTGCTCGTCAAATGAAGAAATAGCATCCTCAAGAACGTAGCATCCTCAACTCCGTAATAAAGATAATAGTTTTTGTTGTGCTAACCCTGTGACACCGGTTCTTTTAAACAATTTTTATACGCTTTTATTGTTTTTTCCAACCCCATATATATCGCATCACAAATAAGAGAATGACCAATAGACACCTCTTTGATCCAGGGGATATGCACATAAAGCCAATGAAGGTTGTCGAGGTTGAGATCGTGACCAGCATTGACTCCCAAGCCCAGTTTTTTTGCCAATGTTGCAGCTTCCAGGTAAGGTGCGAGTGCTTTTTCCCGATCTATCGGATAGAGTTCTGCATAGGGGCCGGTGTAGAGCTCTATGCGGTCGGTGCCAATCTGTGAAGCCATATGTATCATCTCTGGAACCGGATCTACGAAGATAGAGGTCCGTACTCCCATCGATTGAAACTCATTGACAATATCTGTCAGAAATGCTTTATGGGAAACAGTATCCCATCCTGCATTTGATGTAATGGCATCATGGGCATCTGGAACAAGGGTCACTTGTGTCGGTCGTATTCTTCGAATAAGTTCGATAAATTCGGGTGTAGGATTACCTTCGATGTTGAATTCGGTCTGAACTTTAGACTGCAGATCAAAAACATCGTTGGTGCGAATATGTCGCTGATCGGGACGCGGGTGTACGGTAATACCATCAGCTCCGAAGAGTTGACAATCTATTGCAACCTGTACCACATCGGGGATATTGCCACCTCGGGCATTGCGCAGGGTCGCAATTTTATTCACATTTACGCTTAATTTCGTCATAATATTATTACAAACAATCTTTTTTTGCCATCTTTGTAAAACAGTTACAAAAGTAATACGAAATAACTGTTTTGCGCCATGTCGGTCAAAGAATTTATCAATACACAGTTCGACAAATATACTTCACCTCTTACAAAAGAGCAGTTTACTGAGTTGACCGAAACGGAAAACTCGCTGCTTATTCTTGAGATTCCCCAAAAAGATTATTCTCTTACAGAGGTGGCGAGGATTGTGGAAAGTAACAATGCTCATGTCTTATCACTCTCTACATTACCTATTTCGGGTGGGGCTGATATCCTTTTATCCCTGAAACTCGATCTCCATGACCTAACAGCGGTCTTGCGTAGTTTTGAACGCTTCAACTACAAGGTGGTCTATTTTTATATGCGGGAAGGTGAGGTGACAGATACACAAAAAGAGCGATACGATGAATTGATGTATTATCTGGAAATGTAATTCACTCCGGGTAAAATATGTTTTGAAAAGTTGATGTTGAACAAAGAACAATGAGATTTGCATTATTTGGGAGCATGTTCCCCGACAGATCCGCCAAAGCGGAAGAACAAATACTTGGGGTTTGTGTGTCAATCATACGTCACGGTGGGGAATTGGTCTTACCGGAAAACTTTTTTCATTCTTTGCCGGATCATCTACAACAAACAATTGATCCTCTTTGTGAACTGACAGATGCACTACCCAAGGTTGATATGGTGGTGAGTGTGGGTGGCGATGGCACTTTTTTGCGTACGGCAATCACTGTTGCTGATTCGGGTATACCTATTCTGGGAATTAATACCGGACGTTTGGGTTTCTTGGCTGCCATCAATTATTCCGATGTTGATGAAACACTGAAGGAGGTGCTAAATAATGCCTACCATCTGCAAGAACGTACGCTTTTGAAAATGTCAACCGACGAAGCATTTCCACCCGAACATTTCAACAACCATGCCCTGAATGAAGTTGCCATTTTGAAGCAAGATACTGCTTCTATGCTTTCCATTCACGCATATATCAACAACGATTACCTGACATCCTATCAGTCCGATGGACTGATTATCTCTACGCCCACAGGTTCTACGGCTTACTCATTGAGTGTGGGTGGTTCCATCTTATCACCTACCATTCCCAGTATCATACTTTCACCCATTGCACCCCATAACCTCACTTCTCGTTCGCTGGTTGTGGACGACAGCAGCATTATATCACTGAAGGTGGAAAGTCGCAGTCACATGTTCTTGGTGTCGGTCGATGGACAGTCACGTGTGCTTGATGAGACTGTCAACATCCAGATACGGAAAGATGATTATACATTGCGTATTGTAAACAGGGTGGGTCATACTTTCTATCAAACACTTCGTGATAAATTGATGTGGGGAGCCGATGTGCGCAAGAAATAAAAAACGTGCAAAAATTAAGATACGTGCAAAAAAAAAGGGGCTGTCAATCTTTTGAGACAGCCCCCTTTTTATAGTATAGGTAACATTCGTTTATTCTCTATTCTCAGACTCTGTATCCACTTTTTCTTCCTTATAGGGGAGATACTTATCGAGTGCAATAATCATCAGGTAGAAGAGTGCCATGAAAATAAATATTCCGACTATTCCGACTGCTGCAATTAGCAAAGCAATTTCAACTGTATGTGTCATAACTTTTTTAATTTAAGCAAGTAAAGGTACCAGCGTTAATATAATACCTCCGGCAACAACTGAGCCTATTTGACCACCCACATTTGCACTGATGGCCGGCATAAGCAAGTAGTTGTAAGGATCCTCTTTTTGACCCATCTGATGAATAACCCGAGCTGACATGGGGAACGCAGAAATACCGCATGCACCCACCATTGGGTTGATTTTATTGCCCTCCTTGCGAAAGAGATTCAAAAACTTCGCAAAGATAACCCCGCCAAATGTATCGAATACAAAAGCGAAGAGCCCCAATGCAATGATGGCCAATGTGTCGAGACGAATAAAACGTTCGGCTGTCATGGTACTTGCAATTGTGATTCCAAGCAGGATGGTGACCAGGCTCGACAATTCATTCTGTGCAGACATCGACAGC
Source organism: Proteiniphilum sp. UBA1403 (assembly GCA_002305715.1). Taxonomy (GTDB): domain Bacteria; phylum Bacteroidota; class Bacteroidia; order Bacteroidales; family Dysgonomonadaceae; genus Proteiniphilum. Next base: position 11,219 of record DBQD01000024.1, read on the forward strand.
TTATTCAGCACACCGCACTCACGAATGAGGTTGCCAAACATCAGGAATCCAATCAATGCAAGCGACGAGGGTGCAATAATACCCGCTGCTATTGTGATAACAATGGGAAAAGCAATCAATGCCTTTTTAGAGATTTTCTTGTTGTTGTGGCCGGTCATTCTGATCAAACGCTCTTTTTTAGTCGTGAGCAGTCTGATTACAGGTGGTTGTATTATGGGTACCAGAGCCATGTAGGAGTATGCAGCCACAGAGATAGGTCCTAACAAATCCGGAGCAAACCGCGATGCTACCACAATGGAAGTAGGACCGTCTGCTGCACCGATGATACCGATGGAGGCCGCTTCTCGAATGTCATAACCCAAAAAGGTGGCCAGCAACATTGTCATGAAAATACCGAATTGTGCCGCAGCACCGAACAACAACAACGATGGATTGCGAAACAGGGGACTGAAATCGATCATGGCTCCAATTGCAATAAAGATTAGCAATGGAAAAATCTCGGTAGCAATACCCGCTTCAAAAAAGACATTCAACACTCCCTCAACTGCCTTGCCTGTAGAAGGGTCAATCTGTGTTAGAGCTGATGAAAGGGGGATGTTCACTAGAATGGCACCAAACCCCATTGGTAATAACAAGGTTGGTTCATACTCCTTGGCGATAGCAAGGTAGATGAGCACACCACCTACCGCTATCATTACCAAGTGTTGCCACGTCATACCTGCAATTGCAGGTAGTAATTGTTCAATTCCCATTCTTACAGTTTTATGTAATTATGCTGAAAATTAATACAAGAATCCGAGTAGGATACCGGCAGCTACCGCAGAACCGATTACACCAGCCACGTTGGGTCCCATGGCGTGCATCAGCAGGTAGTTGGTAGAATCATATTCCAACCCGATGATCTGAGAGATACGAGCCGAGTCGGGTACAGCTGATACGCCAGCATTTCCGATCAATGGATTAATTTTTTTCTCCTTCGGAAGGATGAGGTTCAAAACTTTCACAAAGAGGACCCCTGCACAGGTAGCAATAACGAAGGAGAGAGCTCCAATAGCGAAAACCTTAACCGATTCAACACGCAGGAAGGTGGTAGCTTGTGTGGAAGCACCCACTGTAAGACCCAACAAGATGGTGATGGTGTCGATCAGTGGTCCGCGGGCAGTTTCAGCCAAACGACGGGTTACGCCCGATTCTTTCAGCAAGTTACCAAAGAAGAGCATACCCAACAGTGGCAGACCAGATGGCACCAGGAAAGCGGTGAGCAGCAGACCCATAATTGGGAAGAGAATTTTCTCTGTCTGCGATACCACACGGGGCGACTTCATCTTGATTACCCGTTCCTTCTTGGTGGTAAGCAATCGCATGAAAGGCGGCTGAATTACCGGTACCAAAGCCATATAAGAGTATGCCGAAATTGCTACAGCTCCCAGCAAGTGGGGTGCCAATTTTGACGTGGTAAAGATAGCTGTTGGGCCGTCTGCACCACCGATAATACCAATCGCACCTGCTTCATTGGGGGCAAAACCCATTTCTAAGGCAACAATGTAGGCTCCAAAGATACCGAATTGTGCAGCTGCACCAATCAAAATTAACTTTGGGTTGGCAATTAGTGCTGAAAAATCGGTCATAGCGCCAATACCCAGGAAGATAAGGGGTGGATACCACCCTTGTACCACACCTTGGTAGAGGATGTTCAGCACCGATCCTTCTTCATAGATCCCGATCTGTAGGTTGGCTGCCTCGTTAAAAGGAATGTTTCCAATGAGGATACCAAATCCAATGGGGATCAGCAGTAAAGGCTCATAATCTTTGGCAATTGCCAGATAGATGAAAATCAAACCTACCAAGATCATGATAAAGTGACCCGGTTCGGCATTGTAGAAACCGGTGTAACTCCAGAAAGTGCGTAGGTTGTCTGTTAGTGATAATAATGTATTCATCGTATTCGACAGCTTTTTATTCGATTACTACCAGATCCGTACCTTCCAGCACTGAATCTCCCTTTTGAACCAATATTTCGGCTATCTTTCCGTTTTTGTTGGAAAGTACGTTATTTTCCATCTTCATCGCTTCAAGAATCATAAGGGTTTCTCCCTTCTTCACGGTGTCACCCACCTTGCAGCGAATATCCAAGATTACACCTGGTAATGGAGATTGAACAGAGCTCTTGCCAGTCGATCCAACAGGTCTGGTGACCAGAGGAGTGGTTGTACTCTGAGGTGTGGGGGTAGTTGAATTTGTAGGACGTTGTACCCCTGTAAGTGTTTTTTTCTTTTTTTGTGCCAATTCCACAGTGTATGGAGTTCCATTTACTTCCAGTTCCACAATATCACTGTCCGATTTGTTTACCACCACTCTGTAGGGGGCACCATTTATTGTATAGTTGAATTCTTTCATAGGATTGATCTGTTTCTTTTTTTTACTTATTTTCTGGGTAGTTCCCTCAAAGATTGACGTTTGGTACTCCATGGAGAGAAATTACGTTTCACCTGATTGATTGTGAGAATAGTGGTCTCAATGTCATGGTGAGTATCATTCAGTTCATGGATAGCTGCCGAAATAGCTGCCAACACTTCACCGGAAAGATGAGACTGACTGCGAGCAGCAGAGAGTGTACCCGTTTCAGCCACCTTCTTTTGTGTCATTTTTCTGGCAACATTTCCGGAAACTCTAAAGAAGAGATACAGGGCAATTAAACCTGTAAAGACCACCAACATAGAGGTAATCGTAAGTAAACCACCCCATGGATCATCCTGTTCAAGGCTCACAACCTTGGGGTTATCCTCTAAGATGGCATTGTTACTACTTGGTGTTACTCTTTCCAGGATTACTCCTAGATTGGAACCGTCAGTGGCAAATTTTTTGCCATCATTCTCATAACCGAAAGTTTGGTCTGCCAACATACCCGCAGGGATTACAATCTCATCGAGCAGTTTTTTACCGTCATTCTCATAAAGTCCTATCCAGTTATCCTTGGTCGGGTCCAACTCAAAGTTGATGTGGAAGGTGCCGTTGAAAGGATTGTTGTCAGCCCAAAAAAGTGCATGTTGGAATGGCTGTATTTTGGTGCGCACATCACCTCGTGGTATAGGATACTTCTTTGGGTTGTTGGGATCGTTGGTCAGATAACGTCCTCCAAGATCTTGCGTTTTGGCTGTGTTGTTGTAAATTTCAATCCAGCCGTGGCGCTGCCCAAAATCGTCCATGTAGTTTGCCTCATTGACCACCATCACCTCGTTAATGACCCATTCGGGATTCTTAACTTCTTTGGAGCAGCCGCTGAGCAAAGCTACAGTTGCAAAAAGAAAAACAATATGTTTGATAACTCTCATATCAGCTGCATTTAAAGTGGTAAATTGTCGTGCTTTTTGGGCGGGTTCTGCAGTTTCTTTGTCTGTAGCTGCTGCAAGGCACGGATTACCCTGAAACGAGTGTTGCGCGGTTCAATTACATCGTCGATGTAGCCGTAACGTGCTGCCACATAAGGGTTGGTGAAGAGGTCGTTGTACTCTTTTTTCTTTTCGTTAATTATTGCAGCCATCTTTTCAGGATCTTTCTCTGCACTGATTTCTTTGCTGTAGAGTACTTCTACGGCACCGTCAGCACCCATTACTGCAATCTCAGCAGTAGGCCATGCATAGTTGATGTCTCCACGCAATTGCTTGCAACTCATCACAATGTGAGCGCCTCCGTATGATTTACGCAGGGTAACGGTTACCTTAGGTACAGTAGCTTCTCCGTATGCATAAAGCAGTTTGGCACCGTGGGTGATTACACCACCATATTCCTGACCGGTACCGGGAAGGAATCCGGGAACGTCGACAAACGTTACTAATGGAATATTGAATGCGTCGCAGAAACGTACGAAACGAGCAGCTTTACGAGAAGCATTGATGTCGAGAACACCAGCGAGGAATTTGGGCTGGTTGGCCACAATACCTACCGATTGTCCGTTCATGCGGGCAAAACCAACGATGATGTTTTTGGCAAAGTCAGCATGTACTTCCAAAAATTCGCCTTTGTCGATCACTGCGCCAATCACTTCATACATATCGTATGGTTTGTTGGGGCTGTCGGGGATGATGTCGTTTAATGCATCTTCCAAACGATCCACGGGGTCGTCGTTGAGGATGAGAGGTGGCTCCTCGAGGTTGTTTTGAGGAATAAAGCTGAGCAGCTTGCGAATCAGCTTCATGCCATCCTCTTCTGTTTGAACTTGGAATTGTGAAACACCCGACTTGGAAGAGTGTACCGACGCACCTCCTAATTGCTCTTGTGTAACATCTTCGCCGGTAACCGATTTTACCACCTTCGGGCCGGTGAGGAACATATAGGAAGTTCCTTGACTCATGATGATGAAGTCAGTAAGGGCAGGAGAGTATACAGATCCACCAGCGCAAGGTCCAAAGATGCCGGAGATCTGAGGAACTACTCCCGATGCAAGGATATTACGTTGGAAGATTTCGGCATAACCTGCAAGAGCATTTACCCCTTCTTGAATACGGGCACCACCTGAGTCATTGATACCAATGATAGGTGCTCCCATCTTCATGGCTTGATCCATAACTTTACAGATCTTTTGTGCATGCATTTCAGAAAGAGAACCACCTGATACGGTGAAATCCTGTGCGAAAACATAGACCAGACGTCCTTCAATTGTACCGTAACCAGTAACAACTCCGTCGCCAAGGAATTTGGTGTTTTCCATGCCGAAGTTGTGGCAGCGGTGCTCCACGAACATGTCGAACTCTTCGAAACTTCCTTCATCCAGCAACATGGCGATACGCTCACGTGCTGTATATTTACCTTTTAGGTGTTGCGATTCAATTCTTTTTACGCCACCGCCTAAACGAGCTTTCTCACGGAGTTCAATAAGCTCTTTTACCTTATTAAGTTGATTGCTCATATGTAATTTGTATTATAAAAAAATTTAATAGGAGTTACTCGGGATGTTCGCATAATTCGGTCAAAACGCTGCCTGTTGATTTTGGGTGAAGAAAAGCAATACGCAATCCTTCTGCACCTCCACGTGCTTCTTTGTCAATCAATCGCACACCTTTTGCTTCCACTTCCTTCAATGCTTCATTCACATTTTTGGTTGCGTAAGCAATGTGATGGATTCCTTCACCTTTTTTCTCGATAAATTTTGCAATGGTACTCTCCTCGCAGGTGGGTTCCAGAAGCTCAATCTTGGTGTTTCCAATCATAAAGAAGGCCGTTTTTACTTTTTGGTCTTCTACAGTTTCAATGTTATAGCATTTGAGTCCAAGAATCCCTTCGTAGTAGGGAAGCTGTTCTTCAATGCTTTTTACAGCGATGCCAATGTGTTCAATGTGTGTTAGTTCCATATATGCTTATTATAATTAATTTCATGCTACAAAAGTACCCTTTTCCACCTGAATAATAGATAAAAATAAGTTTTTTTTAAATTGATGATATACGTAGTACATCCAATAGCTCTTTTTTTATCTCCCGTTCTTTTCGGATGGCTCTTTTGAATGGCACATAGTCGATTTCATTCTCCCGAATGCCAATCATTACGTTACGTTGATTCTCCAATAGGGCCTGAATGGCAGCAACACCCATGCGACTAGCCAAAATGCGGTCTTGTGCGGAAGGTGATCCTCCTCGTTGGAGATGGCCCAATATTGAAACCCGCACATCATATTGTGGGTATTCTTTTTTTACACGTTCTGCCAGTTTGATGGCTCCCCCGGTAACTTCGCTCTCTGTGACAAGTACCATGCTGCTGTTTTTCGACTTGCGGAAGCCCTGTTCAATGAGTTCTTCCAACTGGTCCTTTTCGATACTTATCTCCGGGATAATGGCAGCTTCTGCTCCCGAGGCGATGGCGCTGTTCAAAGCAAGGTATCCGCAGTTGCGCCCCATTACTTCCACAAAAAAGAGTCGCTCGTGAGAGGTTGCCGTATCGCGTATTTTGTCCATCGATTGCATGATGGTATTCAGTGCTGTGTCATAGCCAATGGTGGTATCGGTGCCGTTCAGGTCGTTGTCGATGGTTCCTGGTAGACCTACGATTGGTATGTTGTATTCATTGGCAAAAATACCCGCTCCGGTAAGTGAACCGTCGCCTCCAATCACAACCAGTGCGTCAATACCATGCTTTTGCATGTTTTCATAAGCAATCCGTCGTCCCTCTTCTGTCATGAACTCTTGAGAACGGGCTGTCTTCAGGATTGTACCTCCCTGTTGTATGATATTGCTTACACTATTTGTCTTAAATTCCTCAATCTCGTCGGAAATTAACCCCTTGTAGCCTCTGTATATACCATATACACGCATGCCATTTGAAATGCCTGCACGTGTTACTGCACGGATAGCGGCATTCATGCCAGGTGCATCACCTCCCGAGGTGAGGACACCCACGCTAAGAATATTTGAGTCCATATTCAAGATGTTTGTCTTTGAGATGTCGTGGTTTAAATAACCTTACCCTAAATCAAATAATAAGCCGCAAAGATATGGTTTTTTTAACGATGCCACAAAAAAAAACTGCTAAAAAGCAGCTTTTTCCAGTTGCATGGATGGTTGCAACTTCATTATATTTTCAGCGACAGCTTCCATTTGCCACATGGGGGTGGAAGTAGCTCCACAAATCCCAATCCGAATGTTTTCTTTTATCCATCCGGGGTCAATTTCCTCCGGGCTATGAATGAGATAGGAGTTGGGATTTACCTTTTTGCATTCTGCAAATAACACTTTTCCATTCGAGCTTTTTTCTCCGGCAATGAAAATAATCAAATCTTTGCTGGCCGCAAATTGTTGCATATTGGGTACGCGGTTGGATACCTGTCGGCAGATAGTGTCGTAAAACTCGAATTTTGCATCACCCTGCATGCGTGAAGCAATGATATCTCCAATTTCTTGAAAACCGTCCAATGGCTTGGTCGTTTGGGAAAAAAGACTGATGTCTCGCGTGAAATCGAGTTTGTTTATTTCCTCCTTATTTTCAATGATGATGGCCTTCTCATCAGTCTGACCCAATAAACCATTTACCTCGGCATGCCCCCTCTTCCCAAAAATAACAATCTGGGCATCATCTTGTGCACGATGGGTATATTTCTTGTTGATCCGCTTTTGCAGACCCAATACCACCGGGCAGGAAGCATCGATGATTTCAATGTTATTTTCTCTGGCTATCTCATACGTACTGGGTGGTTCTCCATGTGCACGAAGCAGTACGCGTACATTTTTTAGTTGTTTGAACTGTTCGTGATTGATGGTAATTAACCCCATTTTCTCGAGGCGTTCCACTTCAATGTTGTTGTGCACAATATCGCCTAAGCAATACAATGTGCCTCCTTTTTTCAATTCCTCCTCAGCCTTGGATATCGCTTTGGCTACACCAAAACAACATCCCGACTGCCGGTCTATTTCAATTTTGTTCATTTTGTGCTGTGATTTTTTGAAACATTTCCAATGCCCACTGNNNNCGGGTGGTGTCACGAAGGTCACGTTCTTTTACATTGGCTAATACCGATTCAAAATCGGTCTGTTCTCCTTTTGCGATCATCTCATTGTAACGCCGCTGAGCACGTATTTCGGGCGATGTGGTCAGAAAAAGTTTCATTTCTGCTTCGGGAAAAACCACTGTGCCTATATCCCTACCATCCATGACAACACCTTTGTTC
>DBQD01000048.1 GCA_002305715.1 Proteiniphilum sp. UBA1403
CAATCTTTTGAGACAGCCCCTTCTTTATATCCCATATGAGCCTTCTTGAAAAAACGAAGGTTTTTTCACCCCTAAGCTAGTCTGACAAAGGATATTCACAACTTGCATATTGTAAAACTGTATGATTTATGCTATAAAAACATATTGTAAAACTATGTTTTATAATATATAAATTTATTTTGCACATTCAAAAATGAGATATATCTTTGCATCGATAACCTAAAACAATCTTTTTTACCTTAATGCTGATATCACGTTAACCAATACAAAAGAGGACTTCTCGACCGAGGTGTCCTCTTTTTTTTACAAGAAAAAACAGGTTGGATAGGCGCACGCTTATCAAGCTTTTTTATTGATAACAAATGCATTATAAATCATCAGGAAATGAAAAAAATTGTTTTACTTTTAGTTGCGCTATGTATAACCTTTTCCATAGCGTATGGGAAACAGATTAAACTACTTACTATCGGAAACAGTTTTTCCGACGATGCAGTAGAACATTATTTGTATGGATTGGCAGAAGCTAGTGGAGATACCATTATCATTGGCAACATGGTTATTGGTGGATGTCCATTGGAGAAGCACTACAACAATTCGGTAAGCAATGCAGCAAACTATTCCTATCGGAAGATTGTGGCCGGCGAAAAAACCGTTACACTCAATTTCAGACTGGAGGAAGTCATGAAAGATGAGCCCTGGGATTATATTTCATTTCAGCAGGCAAGTCCGCTGTCGGGACAATACAACACCTATACACCCTACCTGACAGAACTGATTAAATATGTTCGTCAACATACCATCAACCCCAATGTAGAAATCATCTTCCACATTACATGGGCCTACGCACAGAACTCAACACACGAAGGTTTTGCAAATTACGGGAAAGATCAGCTCTCCATGTACAATGCCATCCTCTCAACCGCAAAAAAGGCTCTTGAAGATAACAACATCCGCATCTTTGTTCCTGCGGGTACTGCCATTCAGAATGGAAGAACAAGCTCTTTGGGAGATACGTTCTGCAGAGACGGTTACCACCTTGAACTCAATTACGGAAGATATACCGCCTCTTGCACCTGGTATGAAACTCTGTTCAACAAATCAGTTGTGGGCAACACCTACATCCCCCCCAAAATCACACCCGAACAAGCAAGGATAGCCCAACTTGCCGCTCATCATGCCGTAAAGGAACCATGGAAAATCACCCCGATAGAGTGAACTAGTCGGGGTGATTATTCTGTAATTTGTGAACATATTCAAGCACAAACGGTGCGTATAAACAGGTAGATCATTGCTGCCGTCCCTGCTCCGGCTATGGGACCAACAATAGGAATCCAAGAATATTTCCAATCATTGTCGTCCTTATTCTCAAACGAAATCAAGGTATGAACAATGCGTGGTCCCAAGTCGCGTGCAGGATTAATGGCATAACCGGTTGTACCACCTAGGCTAAGCCCAATAGAGAATACCACCAGTGATACTGGCAGTGCTCCCAGCGATCCCAGTCCCATTTTCTCGCTTCCCAGATATTCATATTGTAATTGAGGCAATGCAATCAATAACACCGCAATAATCAGCACAAAAGTGCCGATAAATTCAGAAAAGAAGTTGTTCTTGTAATTTCTGATTGCAGGTTCCGTACAAAAACAGGCTTTCTTGATACCAGGGGTATCGGTAATCTTGAAATGCTCTTTAAAGAAGAAATAAACCGTTGTTGCTCCAAACATGGCACCCAGTATTTGAGACAGTATAAATGGCAGAACTTTTCCCCATTCAAACAACCCACTAAATGCCAAACCTAGTGTCACAGCCGGATTAAGGTGTGCTCCACTTATATCGCCCGTCAGCAAGACAGCAACAAATACCGCCAAAGCCCAACCGGTGGTTATAACGATCCAACCACTTCCAAAACTCTTTGTCTTATTAAGATTCACATTGGCCACCACACCGTTACCCAATAGAATCATCACAAAAGTTCCAAAAAATTCACCAAAAAATTCACTCATAGTTACATTGGGTTATTCCAATTTTTGCAGCGCTCAACAGCTCTTTTCCAATTGGTAATTGTGTTATTAATATTGCTTGCTTTCGCATTGGGAGTAAACTTACGGTCAACATGCCATTGATCCTTTATTTCTTCGATGTTTTTCCAAAAACCGACTGCCAGACCTGCAAAATAGGCCGCACCCAAGGCTGTTGTTTCCGTAACTTTCGGTCGCACAACATTTCGCCCTATTGCATCAGACTGAATTTGCATCAAGAGGTTATTCACAACGGCACCCCCATCTACACGCAGTTCATTCAGTTCAATTCCGGAATCGGACACCATGGTTTCTATCACTTCCATGGAGTGGAAGGCGATTGCTTCAAGTGCTGCTCGAGCTATATGTGCCTTACCGGCACCTCGTGTAAGACCAATGATGGCTCCTGTGGCATACTGATCCCAATGAGGAGCTCCCAATCCTACAAACGCTGGTACAAAGTAAACACCGCCGTTGTCTTCCACTTCGCTGGCCAAAGCCTCAATTTCGGAGGAGGATTTAATGATTCCAAACTGGTCGCGCAACCACTGAACTACAGCACCACCAATAAAAATACTACCCTCAAGTGCGTAGGTAACTTCGTTGCCAATTTGCCAACCAATGGTTGCCAACAGTTTGTTTTTCGACACAACCGGTTTGTTTCCCGTATTCATCACCACAAAACAACCAGTACCATATGTGTTTTTCACCATCCCCTTTTCAATACACATCTGTCCGAAGAGAGCAGCCTGTTGATCTCCCGCAATTCCGGATATGGGTATTTCAATTCCGAAGCATTCTGGTGTCGTATAACCATAGATATGACTACTAGGTTTCGTGATCGGCAACATGGCTTTGGGGATATCAAACAACGATAATAGGTCCTCATCCCACTCCAACGTATGAATATTGAAGAGCAGAGTTCTACTGGCGTTTGTGACATCTGTAATATGTGTTTTTCCACCAGTAAGCTTCCAAACAAGCCAACTGTCGACAGTCCCAAAAAGGAGTTTTCCTGCTTTTGCTTTCTCCTGTGCACCCTCCACATGATCGAGGATCCACCTAATTTTTGTGGCCGAGAAGTATGCATCGATGAGCAATCCGGTCTTTTCTGTAATCAACTTTTCCAGTCCCCTTTCTTTCAGCTCATTGCAATAGCCGGCTGTTCGTCGGTCTTGCCATACAATGGCATTATATATGGGAAGTCCTGTTTCGCGATCCCACACAAGCGTTGTTTCACGCTGGTTGGTAATTCCTATCCCGGCAATCTGCCCTGGAGTTACATTGGCCTGTTTCATCACATCGCGCGAAACCTTTAACACGGCATCCCAGATTAGCATCGGGTCATGTTCAACCCATGTCTGTTGCGGAAAAAACTGGTCAAATTCTTTTTGGGCAGTGTCAACGATTTTTCCCGAATGGTCAAAAAGTATGGCACGATTACTGGTTGTTCCTGAGTCTAGAGAGAGAATGTATTTTTCCATTATACTGTCGATTCTGTTAATTTGTCTACTAAACGGGGACAATGATAGAAATAAAATTTTAGATTATAAAAGATTCTTATCCTTAAATTAATTCCACGTTCTCATCTTTTGTGTTTGTTCCATAATTTATTTCTATTTGAGTCTTCAAGATATATTTTATTTCAAACAGGACACACAACACCATGATGATAATAACTTCCAGCCTACTCCTGCTATCGCTATCCTTGTCGATATGCATCGCGCAAGCTTTCATTACTCCCTATCCGAACTAGTAGGAGCAGGAAGACGTTTTTTACGCTTCCTAAGAATATCACAATCTCAACCGAGTTGGGATAGTTCGGTTCTCCTCCCTATATGCCTTATATATGCCTTATATTTTAATAAGGAAGATATAAGGAGGATATGAAGAGGATATGAAGAGGGAATGAGGTTGAAGCGAAGGAGGGGCAGCCTGTCTCGCCCTGAATAACGTTTACTCACGAATCAATTAATATCAGGACAATGAAGACAAAATTAAACAGAATACCAGACGAAGTACAACTTCAAATTATTCATTAGTATTTAATAATTGAAATTATGCAACCCGAGTTAATTGCAAAATTTGACTTTGGGTAAAAATATAATATCTATCTTTGGATGAAGAGATTTGGTATTTCCAAGCAAGATGTTGTCTAATTAAAACAGGATAGATTTATGGCTTCAACAAGTTCAAAGAGTTCCAGGGAACTAGAGTTAGAGCAAAAGATCCGCATCTTAGAAGATGAGATTAATAAGGAAAAGCTTAAAACAGCTACTCTAAGCACGTTGATTGATATTGCAGAGCGTGACTTGAAGATTGATATAAAAAAGGGTGGTGCCAAGCAATAAACACACTTCGCACAAATAACCCCGGATTCATTCTGGGAGATTGTTGTGTGTTGTTTGGCAAGGCAAGCGTACCACCATGGGGAGAAGTACAATTACAAGGAACAGTTTAAGGATGTGACAATTGAGACAATACACACTGTCAGTGCGTTGGAGATGGCTTTAAAACGACTATCATGTCACACGAGTGGACTCATTCACCACTCTTAAAGAGGTGTGTAGTATTGCTGTTCATATTACGTAAAGAAACTCCTAGGAGACAATTAGAGTATCAGAAAGACAGAAAATGGAGATCCCGGGAAAAAGATAAGTTTCCTGTTAGTAAACGAAATATATAGATCAATTTAAAAAAGCAATAACAGTCCCCCTTGCCACACCCTTGTCACAAAAAGGGCTGTTATCTCTTTTTTCCGGAGGTTACTAATTTGACAAGTAAAGCAACCACCACACGAATTAATGCAACCAGCAAATAGATGCACACGGTTATAATTACTACATAACCAATCTGTGTGAAGAGTTCATACCATGGAGTCTTATATAGTATGATTGAGATGGCGTTTAGAGTGCAAGCAGCGGCAAAACATCCCAGCAATATGTACAACTCCTTTTTTATTCTTTGTGCTGTAATAACAATATCTTTCATTTTGGTGCGATCAAAAAAGTGACTCTCTGTCAGGTCCACTAATTAAAATTTCATATATGGAATCTTATACTCTTCCGGAAAATCAATCTTCCGTTGCTCATCCATTGCCTGGTTACCTAAGAGACACAATAGCGTTGACGAATACGCCTCTTCAACAATATTTTCTCCCTTTTCTCCAGTGATACATGCTTGACAAAATGCCGAAAGCATCTGATCTGAACCGTCGTTGACTGCACCTATCATGGAAATACCATCGCTCACATTGAAATTATCAGCTAATATTGGGAATGGTGTGTACTCCTTCTTCGTTTCGGGTCTCCAACTAGCGCCGGCTAAAGGCACAGCGGTGAATACTTTGTCACCAATCTGACTCAACAGCTGTTCGATCCCACTTTTACCGATGTTCTCATTTTCGAGATAGTACATTCCAGTTGCAAGATTCATGGTGCCATCGTGTCCGAGAATCTGATCCTCCATACCATTGAATTTATTGGATATCACTGATTCATAGTTGATCTTTACACCATTGCTATAATGGTAAACGAGACTTACACTGTCATAAACCTCCCGTCCATCCTTCCAGAAGACAATGTCTCCCATGCCCATTACAGACTTAGGAATTCGCTTGGTAGCCCAGTTGCAGACCTCTAGCTGATGTGTAGCCAGCTCTGTCATTAAGCCACCGGAGCTTTCACGGTATAGTCGCCAGTTGATGCTTCGCTCCAATTCGGGAGAGGGCACCGGTCTGCGCCAGTCGTGATTGCGGTACCAATAACACCTTGCACCAACCACATCTCCAATTAATCCGGATTGAATCATCTGTATTCCCTTGATATACTTCTCATCGAACATACGCTGCATGCAAAAGTAGACCACCCTATCGCTGGTTTGATAGGTATCATAAATCTGCTTACACTCTTCCATGGAGTAGGCCATCGATTTTTCACAGAAAACATGCTTCCCAGCAGAAAGCGCATCCAATAAAATGGGAGCATGCCAATTAAGCGGAGTAGCAATGACAACACCATCTACCTCCGGCAGTTCTAGCACTTTCCTGTAGTCGCTATATTTCTTCGCTGTAGGCACCAAAGCCGCTGCAGCTTCCAAGTTTGGAGCGTATGTGTCGCACAGTGCTACAATTTCAGCATGTTGTATGGAGAACATGTTATGGATATGGTACTGTCCGCGTGAGCCGGTTCCAATGATTGCAATACGCGATTTCTCTTTCGCTACCTCTTTGAGTTTATCTGGTGTAAAAGATTGAAGCCAAGGCATTGTACCCAACAATGCTGCGCCACCTGTTATACCTCCCAGATCTTTGATAAATTGACGCAAGCTTAAATCTACTTGCTTCTCTTCTTTACGAGACATAGTGGGTTTATAAATTAAAGTCTAATATTTGTTTCGTGTCAAACTGTGTCAATAGTTTCTCTTTTTGATGTGGCTCAGCGGCAATTAAGACTGTTGTTAAAACCTCCGCATCGACCGGGTTGTCGCTCTCCACACATATCAATCTTCTCTCCCTGTTGAATCTGCGATTCAATGGGTTAATGATATGGCCTGAATAATTGGGAGTATTTCCGGAAGTGGAGAGTGCTGAATCTCTTAGGGCTATCTCTTCAAGTATTTGACCTTTTTGAAACGGGTTTTCAATGCTTACCTTCCAGGTGTCTCCATAGGGATGATGACCAAGTGCAAAGATAGCACTTTGTCCAAAGTCCACAAAACTATTCTCAACATTGTTCGTTTTCAATATGTTCAGCAACTTCTTCATTGCGTATCCCTTGGCATATCCGCCAAAGTCGAATGAGAGATTGGGCTGAAGAAACTGCACAGCATGCTCCTCTTCGTTGAATACAACCTGCAAGAAATCTGTTAGCGTGATATCAAACAGGCCGAATGTCTTTTCGTAGTAATTGCGACAATCCTGCAAGATTTCCCACATTTCCTGGCTAACGGGCACCGGTTTAGTGCCGGCTTCATGATTGATACGTGAGACCTCACTGTTGGGATCAAACCGATTTAACATATGATCGAGATACTCCAGTTCCTGCTGAAATGACTCCCATATATTGGTTGAATGTTCTTTTTCAACTCCAAGTATTAGCACATCAAATCGTGTTCCCATGATTCGTGATAACGAACCATGAAACATGGAAGAATCGTTGTAATATGTAGAATTAGATTGGATCACTATTTATGTAAGAGATAGACAATATCTTGAACTGTTACTTACAGGCCTGATATTGTGTAATCAATTTAAAAATAAGGAATGCAAAATAACTAAACCTCAATCCCTTTCACCAGCGCCTTTACCGGTCTGGGGAAAGTGTTCTTTTTTAGATAGCTGCCCCATTCATCTTTATTCGTTGAATAGTTCCTCCCGGTGAGCTCTTTCAATTCATTGGCAGCAAAATTACTCAGGTTGTAATGAATATCATCTAGATAGTCGACCAGCAACACATATCCACTCTTAGCACCGCAACGGGCCAAGGCGGCAGCGATGGTTGACTCAAGCACGGCTCCAAAAGCCTTCCAGCGGGTGTCCCAATATTTGTTGGTCATATACCCACCAATATTTTTGTCGGTCAGCAACTTCTCAAACCCGGGTATCAGTTCGGGGCTAGGTACTCGCTCCGCATAGAAGCACAAATTCACGATGCGGTTATAGAAGGGAATAATGCGTAAATCTATTCGCTCATCGTAGTAGTTTGTTTCCCGCCTTACCATACCTCCTCCGGAGAGAGTGTTCTCCAATATATGACGAATAGTTCCAGCAGCCTCTTTATAGTTGGCAAGAGCCAACAGGGCAATGTTTTGGTTGATGCGCCAAAACAGTCCTTCCAGTACATTCTTTTCTCGACCCCGTATATCGTCGTATGTTTCCACAAATCCTCCCGGATATCCCTTGTCCTGCTCATCTCGGAAAAGGTCTGTCAGCTCGTTGAGGATCATTCCACATCCATCATCTTCTCCAAACCAGGCCAGCGCTTTCGCCAGTAGCAGCTTCGCTTTGCTGTTGGAACAAGATTGAAAACTGCTTTTCAGTTGCGACCGGCATTTATCTTTGGGCAATTTGACACATTCATACAGGAACTCCTCTTTTCCCTCTCCCAGACTTGTTATGCGGAAATCAATCTCTTTGGGGTCGTTAATTTTATTCCCGGCTTCTCGGTTTGCATATTCATTGGGGATCAGGCCTCTGGAGAACCAATCCGACTGAAGCTCTTTCAATGGAAATCCCCGAAGTTGGGTATGTCCTATTGCTGCCATTGCAGAAAGTTGTCCAACAAGATAACCAAGAACCGTAAGGTCGGCAGACATTCGTGTAAACTGGAGCGCATTGTGTGTTTGAGAAAATGCTTTCCCTACGACCAAGATTCCATCTAATCCTATAGGTATAAGGGATCTGTAGGGGATCTCCACCTTGGTGATATTGGAATGTGGCAATAAAAAACCACACCTGGTATACTCTCCATATCCCACAAAATGAGGATCATAGTCGCTGCTTGCCACCATGATCAGATCGTCGTAATGGGTTCCTTCGACTGCATCGATAAGTGTTTTTTCATATTCTCCTTTAATTCGTCTCGATTCCCTGACGGTTAAATAGGGATGAAAATCATAGTAGTGTGCCTCGTAATGCGAGAGAAACAGGCCTCTTTGTAATTCACCGATCTTAGTATTATCCAGTAAATCGTAATCAGAATTGGTAGGGGTTGGGGATGTTCCTCCTCCCGACATATTCCATTGACTGTAGTTTTGGGTGATATTGTTTCTGCTATTTCCGTGTTGGAAGCTGGCGCCGGCAAAGGCTGCAATATCGCCGTCGCCTGTCGCATCCAGCGTTACACTTCCAAACACCTTCTCCAGCTTACCGTTGCGGCATACGAGGATGCCTTTCACCCGATTGTTATCAACAATAGATCCGCAGATGATTGCTCCTGTAATAAAGTTCACGTTGTTCTCTGCAAACCAGTTCAGGAAGTAAAGCTGACGCCCGGGTTTCTTGCTGAAATTGATTGTAGCAGATAATTTATCGGATTCCGTTTCAAGTCGTTCCAAGAAACTGTTCTCTTGCAAACCGTGGTAGTAACTCATTACACCTCCAACGGTTTTTGTCCCTCCCGGATCGTTAAAATAATCGACCGCAACCACCGTGGCGCCCATTTCTACAGCACCCATGATGGAAGGTGCACCCGACGTGCCGGCTCCGCCTACAACTATTTGAGCTTCGAGGGAATCCGTTACCTGCTTTGCAATTGAGGGACTACATTTCGCAAGGGGGATGGAAAGGTTATTCTCTTTGTATTCCTGTAGATTAAGGTCACTCAGTGGAATAAATTGTCCCGACAGGTGTACTCTCTTCTGCTTTGCCTCTTTTCCGGAGAAATTGATTCCTCTCACACACTCCGAAGCGGCTTTTCGAATGTTCAGAATCATTTCACAGTCGAGCTCCTCTTGATAGGGCTCCAGCATATAGTAGCCACCAAGCATGACAGTGGGCTTGGGAGTATCATTGGACAATGAGGTTGAACATTCATAGGCATAGTAATTAACCTGCGCATGCGCCAATGATTCATCAATCTTTTTCAGATTCCTACCTATTTCACCCGCAATGAGTCGCGCTTGCAGTTCAATCTTTTCGGGCTCTTGCGCATTGGGCGAAAACTGATACACCATAAAGGCCTGACGGTTTGTATTCTTACCCCGATGCAAATGAAGTTCATTCCTAGTCAATCCCACGCTATCCGATACGTTTACAACTTTCTTCTTCAGGTTCTCAGCACCCAAAATTTCCAGTACAAACCCTGCTTTTTCAATTTTATAGTGCTGCTGAATCAGGTTTCGACTGAACAGGAGATTCTCGGAACAATCTAAAAATCTTTTGCATTTCACGGTAAACAAGCCATGCTTGCAGGCAAGCAATGCTCCGGAGACATTTGAGCCATCTGTAATTAGTCCACACACATCGGTCATTAACAGCACATGTACGTTCTGAAGAAGGAGGTTTCGGAGCAACCCTTTTTTGAGAGAACCGGCAAACAAGAGCAGTTCGCTGTCAAAGCAACTGTTGTTGGGTCCGGTTCCTCCCTCCCTGAATATCTCCCTTGACTCACCTTCAGGGAAAAAGAGTTGAATCAGTTCAGGGTCCCAACGGTCGAAACCGGTATCGCCTATCCACAACCTTCTTGTGGCAGTTATCTCGAAACCAGGCGCCGGTCGCTTCTCCACGATCAGCACTTTTAGTCCTTTCTTGGCCGCCTCTACTGCTGCAAAATAGCCAGAGAGTCCCGCACCATTGATCACAATATCATACGCTTCAAACCTGGTCTTTTCCTCAAATTGCTTGTTAATCTCGGACATCAATTGTGCTTTTGCAAAACCGGGTAGAAGCATCACCGCACCTGTTGCGGGAACACCATAGGTTAAAAACTCTCTTCTATTCATATGCAGTTTGTTTCCGTACAATATAACTTGCTTGATTATAGGAAGTAAAAGTACGCCTTCTTCGGTTTTTATGCAAATTTTATAGAATTCAATTCATAGACATTAACACAAAATTGCAACAGAGAGGTCCATCAAAAAGAATGATTCCACAATAAGAGACTCGTAGGTGGTCGTCGTTTCAGATGATCTTCTCATTCTGAATGCTGTACGAATCGTTGTCTTCTTGTGGAACCAGTTGTTATTACTCTGCTTTTGCTATCTCAAGAGCAGAAGTCGTAATGAAATATTTGGTCAGTGTATTGGTGATCTCCCATTCTGGCATTTCACGGTTGACAAGGAATTGGAAAAATTTAGAGGCAACCATTCCAAAATAATCTTCATGTCCTTTCCTGTTTTCAACTGGAACGATTATCTGGTAGCGATTGGCCATGATTTTTTGGGTGGAGATGTAGGGATAGGTCTGTTGCAGATGGGCGATTAGCTCCTGCAAAGTTGCCTCAAAGACAGCTTCATCTGCAGCCGGATTCTTCTCTATATAGAGCTGGTTGATGTAATTCTCTGCTTCGTTTTGCACAATCTCCACGGTAGCAAGTGTCCCTTTGAACAGAGCGTTGTGTGTGTCTCCACCACCTGGCGGCGCTTGATAATTCCAAAGGGCTGTCACAGCAATATTCTTCCCTTTAACCTGATAGTTAATGCTTCCATTCGCATAGACACACAGGGTATCTTCTTTCAGATACTTCTTTAGGAATTCTGGATAGGTTTCTAGGTTTGTAGAACGGGTGAAGTCGGCCATCGTCAGCTTTGTTGCCCAATGCCTTGCACCAGTAATTGTCACATCTGTGTTGTAGTCGATCACCTGTTCCGGGAAACATTGCCAGTTGACCAAATCGATTAAGTGGGTTGCAACATCAACAATTCCTTCTCCTTGCTGCTCCACATCGTAGAACCATGCCGGACGAACCAGTCTATTTCCCGACACCTCTTTAAAAAAGTGATGTACACTTACCAAATTGATTGCCGGCTCATTGGGTGTTCCCTCCTGCAGATCGCCAAAAAGCGACTTATAGTTAACCAACTCCCGGGTGAGCGTATTGATGATATCGTAACGTTCCGTCATCACGTCATAGAGATAAAGGTCTCTTTCACGAGCAGCATTGAAGGCAGCTTTCAATAATTCAAAACCCTCCCTGTTGATGGCCATCGGCTTATCGGAAAGGAGATTGAAACCAGCATTGATCGACCTTAAAATATAATCGGTTTTCTTGGCGTTGTTACCGGCAAGAACTACTACATTTCCTTTTTTTACCTCGATCATCTTTTCAAGGTAGTCGCTCCCGGCATAGACAACTTCGTGCCAGTCGGTCGGGTCCTCTACACGCTGATTATATCCATCGATACTTTGAAGGTACTGATGCAACTCATCCCCTTCGGGAGCAAAAACCAACACCGTGTCGTTGACCTGATTCTGCGGGAACTTCTGCAAGAGGGATGCATGAAAATGGCCCGGGTCCAGTACGATTAGTTCAATTTTACCATCTGCACCTGTGAAGAGATGCTTCGTATCTTTGTTTTCTTTATTTTGTGTGTTACAAGACATGACAAGAAAAAACAGGAGAATCGACGCGAAAAGATATAGAAGTTTTTTCATCGATTGGTTGTTCCTTAAATTTTGATGTAATCTGTACCATATGGGTAGCGCTGTGAGCGCTTCAACATGGCGTTTGCATATTCATTGTTCTTGAATTTCTCTAATGTTGGATCCCATTCAAGTCGTCCGGGTACTTTCATCGCTATATGACTGATCAGACACATGGTGCATGCACGGTGACCGACTTCAACGGGAGAGATGGGCTCTTTCCGCGTTTTAATACAATCCAACCAGTTACCATGCTGGTTGTCGCTTCGGGTTAAATGAATTTCATGCTCCTTGATCTCTGAAGTGAGGATCTTAGGATCACTGGCATCCAATGCTTTCGCGCTTTTTTCCTTATCGACAGGGTCGCTCGCCGAAGCGACATAATCGCCACGGGAGACAAAAATCCAACCCTCTGTACCTTCATATCGGATGCCGTTGGGATAACCTCCACTGACCAACATGGTAATGCCATTTTCATACTCAGCATGAACCATGAAATCGCCATGCACATCCCACAATCCCGATTTTGGGAATTGGGCAACAGCCTCCACTGAAATGGGTCCGGTATATTCAGTATCCATACCCCATGCAGCAGATTCGAAATGGTGCTGGCCCCATCCAGTAATCATTCCGGCACCAAATTGTTCACAACGTAACCAACCGGGACGGTCGTAGCTATTCTGTGGGTGTACACGCATTTCGGTATAATAGACTTCGGGAGTTGAGCCCAACCACATGTCATAGTTCAGGTTATCAGGGATGGGCATCTCCGGTGCTTCCGGTCCAGATGGGTCTCCCGGCAAGCCAATTTTAACCGTGTGGAGTTTGCCGATTCTACCATTTCGCACCAGTTCTGCAGCTATTCTGAATTGGGCCCATGAACGTTGTTGTGTACCTACCTGCAAGATAACACCCTGCTTTTTAACCAAATCACTCAGGAAGCGACCTTCTGCCACCGTGAGGGAGGTGGGTTTTTGCAGATAGATGTCTTTTTTGGCCAGAGCCGCTCTGGCAGCCGGCTCAGCATGCCAATGATCGGGAGTACTGATGATGACGGCATCGATATCTTTGTTCAAGATCATCTCCTGGTAATCGTCATACATTTTCACATCGGAATAGTTACTCTTACCCGTTTTCTTGTTATAATAACCATCAATCATCTTCTTACCATCCAGCAATCGCTTTTTATCGACATCACAAACGGCAACAAATTGCGCTTGCTCGTAGGGTATTGTCTCTGGAATATCGTGTGAACGCGCAATTCTTCCGACTCCTATCTGGCCAATATTGATTTTATTGCTGGGAGCATTCTTTCCAAATACAGAAACTGGTACAATGGTTGGAAAAACAGCAGTTCCCACTGCTGTTGCAGTTACATTCTTGAGGAAATTTCTTCGTTTCATATGGTTTAATTATTACTATTCAAGGTAAGTTTAGAGGGTAGTATGTCCCTCAATCTGAGCATTCACTCAGATTGGTACTTTGCAAATTCTTGTGCAATTCCTGCCTCAATATGGTCTCCTGCATGTACGATTACCCGATACTTGAGATTGATTAACTCTCCTTTCTTTAACGAGATATTCGTGTCATTCTCCGGCCAGTACATGGGTGTGGGTGAAAAGAATCCATAGTCGCGAGTGAACCAAGGTGCAGGATACCAATCATTGGATGGATGCTGTAGGATTGCCAAACCTTCAGTTTTCCCCAATCTTTCTCCATGACAGTCAATCCATGCAGATACCTTCCCAAAGGTACCCTTCTCTCCGGTCGCTCCTTCGGCATTGATCATTGTACCTCCATTGGTAACCGCCAGATCGGGATCCAACCTAGCACTAAACAGGGAGTGGTTCGTTTTATCGATAATAACATCCATCAGCATCTCCATAGTAACGCAAAAATCAATCTGATACTTATCTTTAGAAGGTGAAGTAACAATAATCAAACGCTTGTCCTTTATGGGTGCATCTGCTCCGGGTCTTCTCCAGATACATTCGTTTTCGATTACGACTCTCTCCGCTCCCGACTCAATGATATCGGCCCGCAAGGAGATTATCTGCCCTCTTTCAAGACCTTCTTGCCAATAGTTACCCCCATTCACTTTGTCACAACCAAAGAAGAGTGAGCTGTGATGCGGATAATTGGCATTCCGCATAGAGGTAACGGATGCATTTGATAGGCCATTCAGCGGGTAGAAAAAGGGATATTTTTCAAATTCAGAGAGAATATAACTGGTAAAAAGGTTACCATTGATGGTAATTTCTATTCTATCTCCCAGTTTTGTGGCTGCTACCTTGGATTGGGCAGAAACCTTACACTGAAAAGCGACGAGCAGGAGTATAATTGAAATAGTTTTTTTCATCGTCGAATCGTTTATTTGTTTCGTTTTATTTCAATTCGTGGAGTAACCGCAAAACTTCTCCAATAGGCTTCTGCTGCCTCCTTGTCAATCTGACCGTCGAACACAATCATCCGGTACTTCAGCACATAATCCTCTCCTCTCTTCAACTCCCATGATTTGTGCCGTATTGGGGAGAATTCAAAAAACAAATCGCCCCGATTTCCATTTGCATCCTCCGGCCAAACACGCACTGGTTCAGGGTGTTCACGATTTAAAGGATGACTTAAAAAGAGAATTCCGGAACGACCTTCTTCAACATCTGACTCTCCCTCAACGATACACCAACGGGCATTGCTTCCGTCTGCTTCTTTACGGTCCTTTCCTTCTGAGGTCAACACCGAACTGTTATGTTTTGTCCACTTTTCTGTAGCACGATAACCTATTCCTCCTCCATAGCGGTATACGTCCAGCATGACTCCTTCTTTTAAGGGTGTATTGATCGCAGTTGTGTAATCAATAATCCAATATCCGGTTCCACTATTCCATACTCGCACATCAAGAATTTCATTGATTACAATCTGATCCTCTCCTTTCGCCCCATAATCGATATGTTGCTGCAATGCCTTAAAACCGGAGTAAACATTGCCACTGGTTTCGGATGCAAAACCGGCAAATGTCACGGTTCCTTCTCCTTTATTCAGGTTCCAGAAATCAACCTCGCGCTCGCCAATGTGTGTCATTGTCCATGGCCCCCAAATTCCATAATGATGATAATGATCTGGTGCCTGTACACGGGTTAATACTTCACCTTTGGGCGACCAAAGAGGGTGGATAAATCCAGAGCGTTTAAACAGGGGATCAATTCCTGTTGGTGGGAACATTGTCTCATAACGATAACATATGATCGGGTGATTACCGGAGAAGAAGGTCAGATTTCCGTCTGCTTTTTCCGGATAGATTAGTGAATTCGACTGCTCTGAAAGGGTAGTTTCTTCCAAACGGACAACATATTTCCGGACGCTTTTCTTGGAGGATACACCTTTTATCAGAAACCAGAGACGGGTGGAGTGTCCTCTCTCTATTTGACATGGGATGAGACCTTCACCCAATTGGGATACTTCATACAGATGCAACTTGAGGCTATCACAGTGATAGTTAATTTGATCGAGCGGAATGGAGACAGGGACATCCACATACGCTTCGTCAAAACTGACCGTGAAGCTGAACAGGTCCTTCGCCGATAGTTGAGTTGAAAGGAGGAGGAGCAAAATTGAAAATACGCTTTTCATTCTTATCATTATTAAATCTTTCATGATCGAACTTTCTACAATCATATTTCATTCACATGGTACAAACCACCCCTGTTTTTGCAAACAGACCAACTACATCTTCATCTGTATATCTACGAAGACAGAGACTTAGCATCTTCTGCGTCCATCTATATCTTGAAAATCTATCATATACTTCGTGCCGTCGGCCAGGGTTATGTTGGCTCCCATAGTTGAAAAATTGGTCGTTACATCCATTAATTCGATCTCCTTAATTGGATCCAACTCTTCGGGCGTCCATTCATTGTCATCCATTTTATGCAACATCACAGTAATCAACAACTCCATGGGAGGATTCTTTTGCAGGCATTTCTTTCGGGCGAAAATCACCGTACTCTCATCAGCCTCAGCATTTCTATCGGCATGGATAAGCGATTCAAGCTGATCCCAACCATTATAGGAAATTAGTGCCAGACTTCGTCCCGAAATAGATGCTGTAATAACCTTTCTCCGACCATCTACATACTGATTCACTACGGCCTTATTACCACCAATATGGGGTAATCCATAATGTCCCAAGGTTATCTCATATTCAAATGCAAGTCGGGTTCTGTCTACCCGGATAACACCTCCTGGAATGGTAATCTCAGCCAGATCGATGATGTAACCGACACCGTTGTTGGGCGGCTTGCGCATGATTGCTTGGCGATAAAGGACATTGTCGATCACACCATTATAGAGCATGCTTTGTGAAATGGTGAACTGCTGATTTTTCAACGCATCGTTGTCGACTGTCTTTCCTGTGAGGTAAAAATTGACATCGTCGCCCCGCACATCTCTCGGATCGAGGCTGCGAAAACAATACTCCATGGCAGTTCCTCCTTCTGGGTTGTGATCTTCCCACGGAAAGTGGGTGTTGTACGACAACTTGGAATAGTTGGGATCATCGTAATAGACTTTTCCGGGGATGATCTCAGAAGTGCCATTTTTACCATGATTGACCAGTACCAACCCAGGATTTTCCAAAATTACCTTTTTGGAGTCGTCACCCAGCGATTCCCAAAAGCCATCGTTTTCCTTCGCTGTCCAGAACGGAGAATCTTCTGGCAGAGCCAAACAAATAAAAGGAAGGAACATGAGAAATGGACTTCCGGCGCAACTGTAGTTTTGCACCATATATTCTTTCTTTCCATAGAAGCCTAGACTTGGTATCTCGTTGAAAAAAAACTCTTCGCGAGTTACAAACTGCAACAAAGAACCGGAACAGAGTCTTCTTGCCCAACCTGCATCCAATAGGTTTTGGTTTTTCAACATGAAAGCTGCCGGGAAAGCACCGGAGACCCAGGTTCTGTAGCAAATGCTTCGAGACCACATATTGATATAACCATCGCGACCAAAAAAGCTGGGCAACGACTCCATCAATTTCTGTGCAGAGCGTTCAATGATTGCTGATATCTCGGGATAATATTCATCTCCGAATGTGCGGTTCCAGATGGTTGTATAAACAATAAATAGACTGATGGAATAGTAATTGTAGGTTTGCTCAAGATACCAGCCATTGCCTGAATGATAGGAGGCTATCCATAACAAATGACTCTTTAAAAGATCATCATCAATCTCATAACCATACTTTTTCAAGAAAGAGAGCGCAAGAATATTGAATATGCGCCAGTTATTCTGTGTGGTTCTGTGATGAGCCCATTTGGAGATGGTGACAACCATTTGATTCTTCTGCTCCTCTGTATATTGTGACCAAATGGTATCTGGCATCAGAAGCAAGGTTTTAAACAACCCTCCAAATTCACAGGTAAATTGATAATTTGAGTCGGGAAGCTCCTCTGGTAAAGGTATTGAATTGGGATGACCGGATGTAAAAGATCTATAAAATTGTAACGTATAATAGTCTCTTAAATTAATGCCTTTAATAGTAGTCTCCGGATCAAGGTGAATTAAGGGACCTGCAAGGGTAAAGGTGCGTTCCAGTGCTTCAAAATCGGCTGCACGGTAACGCCATTCTGGCGCATTTGGCTGAGGATAAGTCTTACCTGGAACAATGGGAAAACTCATATGCTGGTCTATAGAATCGACATGCGAAAAAGCACCTTCCAATAGAAATTTTGCACAATCTATATAATGCTTTTTTGTCATACCTGTCATGGGACTTAATTCAAAGTCAGGATCAATTACTTCAAATTTCTTTTTCATTCTGATTAACAATAAATGATTTATTCTTGAAATGGTTTACTTTTTACAAATTAAAAGCATTATTTATTTTTAAACAAACAATATTTTTGCAATAGCTTCTACTATATTTGCAAAAAATGAAGAACATAGAGAGAACATAGGGTATGAATCGAATAATGCATGAAAACCTAAATCTAGATACCGGATCACCGGTAAAGATTAAATGGTGCGATTACGATTATTTTAAATTTCCGCTGCACTTTCATGATGAGTATGAAATAGTATACATTATAAAAAGTACAGGCACTCGATTTGTGGGTAATAGTATTGAACCCTATTCTGAAGGAGATCTTGTACTTCTTGGGAGCTCAGTACCACATATGTATCGTAGCGATCCTCAATACTATAACAAAGATTCTACCTTACGCGTACATGCAATCACCATTCAGTTCGCCAAGGGATTTTTCAGCCACGGTATCAATGAATATCCCGAACTGAAAGGTATAAAAAACCTACTAACAACATCCAAAAGAGGTGTATGCTTTGATAAAGATGACAATCAACACATTAGAAAAAGGATTGAAAAAGCTCTCTCATTAAAAGGATTGCCATTGCTGTTGGAGTGTATTCATATCTTATCGTTGATGAGCAAATCAACCCGTTTTACGCTCTTGAATCAGGAGGACTCTGAATCTACTTCAGAGTTGATTGAGGCGGACACACGACTTATTAAGGTACTTTCGTTTATAAAAAGGGAATACAACCGTCAGCTAACTTTAAATGAAATTGCCGGAGTTGCAGGGATGAACCAAAGTGCCTTTTGTAGGTTTTTTCATGTTAAAACGGGTAAAACCTGCACCAATTATATCAACTCGTTGCGCATCAATTTTGCATGTAAGCTTTTGCTGGAAAAGAGACTTTCTATAACTGAGATTTGTTACGAATGTGGATTTAACAATATCTCAAATTTTAATCGACAATTCAAGGAGGTAACCAAATACTCTCCAACGGAGTACTTAAAAGAATTTAGCAGATCGTCGTAAGTCAACCTCAAATAGTAAATGTATTAACCAGTTTGATACTATAAAAAAAACACTTATCGATGTGATAAGTGCTTTTTTTAAAAGTGACCCCGGAGGGGCTCGAACCCTCGACCCATTGATTAAGAGTCAATTGCTCTACCAACTGAGCTACGGAGTCATTTTTGTGGCACAAAGGTACGTATATTTTGCAAATAAAAAAGGAACAAACCAAAAAATTTGTTCCTCTTTTATTCCATCCACTACGTTCTTAGAGATTTGATAACTCAGATCCAGCTTTGAACTTTGCAGTTTTCTTTGCAGGAATGTCGATAGCCTTCTTTGTACGAGGATTAATTCCTTTTCTGGCACTTCTTTCCGAAACGGAAAATGTTCCAAAACCAACTAAAACCACTTTACCGCCTGCCTTTACTTCTGCAGAAATGGTGTCCAGTGTAGCGTCCAAAGCCTTCTTAGCATCTACTTTGCTAAGGCCTGATTGTTCAGCAATTGCACTAATTAGTTCTGATTTATTCATAAGCAACGTAAATAAAAAAATTAAACATACATTAAGTCAAGGCTGAGCCTTGTTTTGCCGTCAAATATAAGTGATAAAATGAAAACAATCAAGAAAAAAGATAAAAAGTATTTGATTTATTAAAAAAAAGCCTATTTAAGGGTAAAAAATCCTCATCGGCTGCGAAATAATCCGTATTTTTGCGCCTCAACATCTGGTAATAACAATGAATAACAATCGAAATAGCTTTGCTGGGGTATTGCCTCTGGTCACCAAAAATATCATCATTATCAATGGAATAATTTGGTTGGCACAGTTTGTCCTGTTAAATAGAGGGGGTGTAGACCTATCTCGTATTTTTGGACTACATTTTCCTGCCTCACCCGATTTTCATATTTACCAACTGGTAACCTACATGTTTTTGCATGACCCCTACTCCTTTTCGCATGTTTTCTTTAACATGTTTGCTGTATTCATGTTCGGTCGCACACTGGAGCAGGTATGGGGACCAAAGCGTTTTCTCACCTATTATCTGGTCACCGGAATTGGAGCTGGCCTCATTCAGCTGCTCATAATCTTCATCAGAGCTCAGGCTGTGTTGCCGCAAGAGTTGTTTCCATTAATCAGCAGTGTAACTGTTGGTGCTTCGGGTGCTGTTTTTGGTATATTGTTAGCATTTGGCATGTTATTCCCTAATGCTGAACTCTTTATAATTCCATTCCCATTTCCTATCAAAGCAAAATGGTTTGTAATAGGATATGGTTTGTTGGAATTGATTTTCGGTGTAGCGAACAGATCGGGTGATAATGTAGCGCATTTTGCCCATTTAGGGGGAATGCTCTTCGGTATTTTCATGATTTTGTACTGGAAAAAAAGAGACAGAAGGCATGGCAGCTATTTTTGACACACTCAAGTATAAATACAAGACGGGCAATGTAATGACTCGTCTCATCATTATCAATACAGCCGTTTTTGTTATTTTGAATATTATCAATGTGATATTCAAATTATTCAACATAAACAGCTTCGAATTGATTGAATTACTGGGTATACCTTCTGATATCCCATCTATGCTTAACCAAGCATGGTCTCTCGTCACCTACATGTTTGTGCATATGGAGTTTTTACACCTCCTATTTAACATGCTCTGGCTCTATTGGTTTGGACAGATATTCCTACAGTATTTCCCCGGTCGTTCATTGGGCAGCCTATACTTATTGGGAGGTCTTGCCGGTGCACTGCTTTATGTAATTGCCTTCAATACGATTCCATATTATATTGGAATGGGGAATGGATGGATGATTGGTGCCTCGGCATCGGTGATGGCCATTGTAATGGGTGTTGCCTTTTACCGTCCCGACATACAATTGCATCTCCTTTTTTTAGGACCAATCAAGATTGTTTATATTGCACTTTTTGCATTTTTACTCGATTTTCTCTCTTTGGGAGATGCTACCAATCCGGGAGGACACGTCGCTCATATTGGTGGTGCCCTTCTGGGATATCTATTTGCTATACAATATAGAAATGGAAGAGACATCACCAATTGGATGAGTAAGTTGATCGATGGCTTTGTTGGGATGGCCAAATCTCGTCAAAAAAAGCCGAAATTAAAGGTTGAACATGTACGCAATGAAACCGATTGGGATTATAACAAACGAAAACACAGTGAACAGGAAGAGATTGATGCAATCCTCGACAAACTGAAACAATCGGGGTACAGCAGCCTCTCTGCAGATGAAAAAAAGAAGCTATTTGATGCGAGCAAAAAATAAAAAAATAGGATTTCGCGACATCATAATCGGGATAATCTTTGCAACCAATATAGCTGCCATTATCCTGCTTTTCAGCTCACTACTGTCCTGGAAAGTCTCTCCTTTGGTAACTAATCTCTTTTCTTATATAGGCTTGGGGTTCGGGTTCATACTACTACTGAATGTGTGCTATCTTATATTTTGGATACTGGTTTCAAGATGGAAGCTAGCATTTGTCTCTTTCGTATCTCTTCTGTTGTGTTATAAGCCTGTTACCACCTTTTTCCCGTTGCATCTCTTTCCAGAAAAGGCTCCTGAAGAAGCGATAAAAATACTTACCTATAACGTTGAGGGATTTCCAAAAGAGAGAAGTAAGAAATCGGAGGAACATCCAATTCTCGATTATATTGCACGTACCGACGCCGACATCGTCTGCATACAAGAATACCTGATAAGCAAGACCGGACAATCAATCATTTCACAGCGCGATGTAAACCGCATTCTCGACAAATACCCATACCAGTCTGTCACTGGTTTGGAATCTTCGGGAAAATATCATATCTTCGGACTTGCATGCTTTTCAAAATTCCCTATTGAAAAGACCTTTGAGGTGAAGTTTGAGTCCTCCTACAACGGAGCAGCGGTGTACACCATCAACATTAATGGGAAAAGATATACGGTCGCGAATATCCATTTGGAGTCGAATAACATCAAAGCGGAAGATAAAAAACTCTATAGCGATTTCATTCAGAACTCCGATTCGGTAAAGTTGGAAGCGATTACATCAAATATCCGCACTCGACTTGGAGGAGCATACCGCATGCGGGCAAAACAGGTTGAAAAGATAAAACAGTATATTGAGACGCAACATACAAATGGCACAATTATCTGTGGGGACTTCAACGACACACCAATTTCATATGCATATGGTCAAATGATAAAAGGGTTAAATGATGCCTACGTTTCCACAGCATTTGGACCCGGCATCACGTATCACGAAGATCTTTTCCTGTTTCGAATTGATCACATCATGCACAGCAAGAACATCAAGGCTTTCAAGACGAAAGTCGACAAGGTCAAGTTTTCAGACCATTATCCACTCAGAACCTCTCTGTTGCTGGAATAAACCATCTTTTATAATTTGCCCTATGGCAAACAAGCTAATCACGGCATAAAACAACCTATCAGAAAGATGTATAAGATAAGTAAACAATTTTCATTTTCAGCGGCTCATTCACTTGAGGGCCTGCCAGATGACCATCCATGCAGTCGGTTACACGGTCATAACTACGTGGTAACTGTCCATCTGCGTGCCAAAGAATTAAACAAACAGGGTTTCGTGCGCGATTATAACGAATTGAAAGTCGTGAAAAATTACATCGATTCCACCCTCGATCATCGCTATCTGAATGATATCTTAGCGCCTCTCAACTCCTCGGCAGAAAATATTGCAAAAATGTTGTACGATCGGTTCAAACCGGAGATTCCGGAGTTGTATGCCATCGAAGTTAGTGAAACACCCAAAACATCAGCGATCTATGAACCTGAATGTGAATGAGATCTTTTACTCACTTCAGGGTGAGGGAGGACGCACTGGGCAGGCTTCTATCTTCATCAGGTTGGCCAAGTGTAATCTAGCTTGCAGCTTCTGTGATACAGACTTCGAAAGAGGTGTGAAAATGTCGTTAGAGGAGGTGCTAAAAGAGATTAGCCAGTATGGTTGTAAATGGATTATATGGACTGGGGGTGAACCGGCTTTGCAGTTGACTGAGGCTATTATAACCTTCTTTAAAGAGGCAGGATTCAAGCAAGCCATTGAAACCAACGGCACACGAAAGCTTCCTACAGGTATCGATTACATCACATGCAGCCCTAAACAGAACTTTGAAAAAGTAAAGGAGCTAATACCCAGAGTGGACGAACTACGGTTCCCCATCCAAAAAGGTGATCCGTTACCTAATATCGACATCCTACCCAAGACCACACGTTATCTACTTAGTCCCATTTTCGACAATGACCGCATCATTCCGGAAAACGTGGAGTATTGCATTGCATTGATCAAAGATAATCCGGTGTGGGCGTTGAGCCTACAGACGCATAAACTGATCGGCATCCGTTGATATGACAAAGTTTGAGATAACCATCCTGGGGTGCGGCTCGGCTATGCCAACCACGCTCCATCATCCTCCTTCACAACTTATCGACATGAATGAGAAACTGTTCATGATTGACTGTGGCGAAGGCACCCAACTACAGATGCGGAAATATAAAGCCCGCATGAGCAAACTTCACTCTCTATTTATTTCACACTTACATGGCGATCATATTTTTGGATTGCCCGGTTTGATCTCCACTCTCAGCCTACTTGGGAGGACAGCCGATTTAAATATATATGCACACAAGGAGATCGATTTTCTGCTGAATCCACTTTTGACATACTTGGGTAGTCATCTCTCATTCAAGATTAATCTATTTCCACTGAATCCTCACTCAGAAGAGAAACTTTTTGAGAACAAGATGATGAGAGTAACATCCTTTCCCCTGAAACACCGCATCGATACAAACGCATTCCTCTTTGAACAAAAACAATCACCACGACATATCAAGCGGGAAATGATCGATTTTTATCATGTCCCGGTAAAACAGATCAACGAGATCAAAAATGGAGCCGATTACCTCTGCTCCGATGGAAACCTCATTCTCAACGAACACCTTACCACCCCTGGAAAACCGTCTCGGAAGTATGCCTACTGCTCCGACACGGCCTATTCACCCGAGATTATTACATACATAAAAAATGTGGATTTGTTATATCACGAAGCCACGTTTGCAGAGAGTGAGCGAAATCGTGCCGAAGAGACATTCCACTCTACAGCACAACAGGCCGCCGAAATAGCTTTGGCTGCAGGAGTAAAAAAACTGATGATTGGACATTTTTCATCACGTTACAATGAGACTGAAAGCCTTCTCAAAGAGGCTATGGCTGTTTTTCCCAACACAGAACTTGCTGTTGAGGGAAAAATAGTATCTTTGTGAAGTGATCGAAACTCTATGAAACATTTCAATACCATTCTATTAACTACCCTGTTACTGCTTGGTATGGGATTTCCCCTCTTTTCGCAGGTAAATCCCATAAGAAGTGTTGTGGAGATACCAACAACAGACACAATAAATATAAAACTGTCGGAAAACCGACTTATCATTGAGAATCTGCCCAAAGACGATATCCTTGAAATTTACAATATCATGGGGGTAAAAGTATTCACACGTCGTGTGAAAGAAGGAACCAATGAGTATATCCTTAATTTACCGAAGGGATTTTATATTCTAAAAATAGGAAAGTATACTAAAAAAATTGCACTCAATTGAATTTAACACCTTCATTTTGTTAGTTCCAATGCCTTTTTTATATCTTTGTGATCTTTATTTGCCCATAATTGGTTATCATTAATAAAATCAAATCATATGAACATCGCTATTGTAGGTACCAGCGGAGCTGTAGGACAAGAATTACTCCGCGTACTGGAAGAAAGAAACTTCCCATTGAGTGAATTGCATCTGTTTGGCTCTTCTAGAAGTGCCGGAACTTCTTACACCTTTAAAGGTAAACAGATCACAGTGAAGGAGTTGAAACATAACGACGATTTCAAGGGAATAGACATAGCGTTTGTATCAGCCGGGGGAAGCACTTCATTGGAATATGCCGAAACCATCACTAAGCATGGGGCTATAATGATCGACAACTCTAGTGCATTCCGCATGGAAAATGATGTTCCACTTGTTGTGCCCGAGGTGAACGCCGAAGATGCTCTCAATACACCACGACGTATCATTGCTAACCCCAACTGCACTACAATACAACTGGTAGTAGCACTAAAGGCTATTGAAAATGTAACTCACATTAAAAAAGCACATGTTGCTACATATCAGGCTGCTTCAGGTGCTGGTGCTGCAGCCATGCAGGAGCTGGAAAATCAGTATATACAGCTGGTAAATGGTGAACAGCCTACAGTCTCTAAATTCGCATACCAATTAGCGTATAACCTAATTCCACAGGTCGATGTTTTCACCGAAAATGGGTATACGAAAGAGGAATTGAAAATGTACAATGAAACACGTAAAATCATGCACTCCGATATCGAGGTAAGTGCTACCTGTGTGCGTGTTCCGGTAATGCGTTCTCACTCAGAAGCAATTTGGATTGAAACTGAACGTCCGTTATCAATTGAAGAAGCACGTGCCGCTTTCAGCAAAGCCAAAGGTGTAGTAGTGGTAGATAATCCGGCTAATAAAGAATACCCCATGCCGTTGGATCTCGCAGGCAAAGACCCAGTCTATGTGGGCCGTATCCGCAAGGACCTGACCAACGATAATGGATTGACTTTTTGGGCAGTATCTGATCAAATACGAAAAGGTGCGGCTCTCAATGCTGTGCAAATTGCTGAGTACCTGATCAATCGATAGACTACTTCTCGTCACATTTTACCGCGTCATCATGATCATGGTGATGCGGTTCTTTTTGCACACGATCATCGTGCTGAAGTAGGACCCGATGTGGTAGTGCACCGTGCCCTAGTATCTCTATGGGGCATGAATCGTATGCATTATTCAGCCATTCTTGCGAAATATTAGAACCGGAATGATAATGTAAACTCTGGTTTACACAGGCAATATTTTTTACCAGAGAGATAATAGTCCCTACATCGTGTGATACCAGTACAATCGCTATTTCTTTGTTGATATCACCCAATATTTTGTAGAAATTGGTTTCAAAAAGTTTGTCAACGTAGGTACT
This sequence comes from Proteiniphilum sp. UBA1403, assembly GCA_002305715.1. Lineage (GTDB taxonomy): Bacteria > Bacteroidota > Bacteroidia > Bacteroidales > Dysgonomonadaceae > Proteiniphilum. The sequence goes on from DBQD01000048.1 coordinate 25,975, forward strand.
AGGTTCGTCGAGAATAATCAATTTCGGATTATCAACAATAGCCCTCCCCAACAAAACCCGTTGAAGCTGACCACCCGATAGTTCGCCAATTGAATGCCACAAAAGGTGCTCCACCCCAAGTCGCTCAGCCACACTTCTCACCTTCTGCTTATCCTTTTCTGTATAGTGTCTTAAGAACTTCCCGGGAGGAGTGAGACCCGACTGAATCACATCTGATACGGAAATTGGAAATTTCTTGTCGATATGATTAATTTGGGGGAGGTAGCCGATGTTCATGGCTGAAACCTTTTGAGCTTTATCGTAGAAAGAAATTGCTCCCGGCTGTGTTTTCAACAAACCCAATATCGATTTAAGCAGCGTGGTCTTCCCTCCACCATTCGGCCCAATAATCCCTAGAAAATCATTCTCATAAATGGTTAATGAGACATCCTTCAATACGTTGGGTTTATTTTCATACCCAACGGTCAGATTATTTATTTCTATCAGTTTATTCATTTACGTCACGTGCTAAAATATCAACCAGTTGCATCAACTCCTTATCCCATGCATAATTCAACGGATCAATTTCAAATAATTCTGCACCTAGCTCACGAGCAATCACTTCCATATTTTTTGCATCGAATCCTTTTTGCATAAACAAGGTATGTATCTGCTCTTTGCGAGCCAAGTCGACCAGTTCTTTAATTTGTGCCGGTGAAGGATTCTTACCCTGAAATTCCACACTATGTTGGTGGAAGTTGTAATCATTTGAAAAATAAGCAAGAGCTGGATGATATATTATAAAAGCACGGGAGGTGACATTGGCCAGTTTTTTCTGAATCAAACTATCCATTTCGGTAAGTTGTCCAATGAAACGTTCGTAGTTGGCCTGATATGTTTCCTTGTTATCCGGATCAACCTTCACCAAAGCTTCCAACATATTCGCTGTCATTATTTTTACAGCACGAGGAGATGTCCAGATATGAGGATCAGTATCCCCATGATTGTGGACATGATTATGCTCGTCTGTATATCCAGTATCGTGGTCATGTCCAGCATCGTTATCATGTTTGTGATTGTGTTCATTCGCATGACCGTGATCGTGATCTGTATGTTCTCCTCCTTCAATTCGCTCAATGCCTGTAGAGCAATCAACCATCAAGATGTTCCGGTTATTAGTCGCCAGTCGACCGCTCCATGCCCGCTCAAAGCCCAGATCCCCTACCATGAAGTAGATCTGACTCTTGCCCATCTCCACCATCACCGATGGAGCCGGCTCGTAGGTCTCAGGACTTGTTCCAGGAGGCACCAACGTATTAATTGTGAATGCATCTCCCACAATCTGTTCCAAAAAATAACGCTGTGGTTCAATGGTAACCGTGAGCACACCTTTTTCTGTTTCGGTATTCTTCTTACTACCCGACTGGCATGCAACGAATAACGAAAGAGATACTATAAATAAAAAATACTTTTTCATTAGATATGTTTAATTGACAAATGTAACGAATTTCGTTCTTTGGAGGAAATCATAAACAAAGTTTGTTTACTTTTGTTGCCTGTGATCATAATCTATATGATATCTTCACAAACCAGCTGTGTCTAAACTTCATACAATTGGATCGATATGTATTCAGACAATCGTCTCACAAACCCTATATTTGAAATCACAGAAGATGGATCGCATACACTCTTTGTGCCAGAATTAAATGAACATTACCATTCAACACATGGAGCTTTGCAAGAATCGATGCACATCTTCATCAAGGATGGGTTATTATACAAACTCCAATCACAACATGCCAATCAATTAGAACAACAGTCTTTACAGATTAATGAGGAAAAGAACCATCAGACTGCGTCGGAACATGAGAAGCAACCCTCCACTTTATTTACGCTGCTTGAGATAGGGTTCGGTACTGGACTCAATGCTCTACTCACCTTGCTCGAAGCAGAAAAAAGAGAGATAAATCTGTTTTACCATACGCTCGAACGCTATCCCATTTCTTTAGAAGCGGCACAACAACTTAATTACCCAGTCATGTTGAAGAATAGAAATTTCAACATCGCTGTTGGTAATCTTCAACAGAACAATCAATACAATCTGACTGCTGGTAACATTGATTACAAAACCATTAAACAGCTATTTCTGCAACTTCATACCGCTCAGTGGGAGCAAGCAACAACCATAACACCCCACTTCACGATGTTGAAACAAGAGATAGATTTCAGTAACCCCACCACGTTTCTTCCGGAAAAAAGTTTCGACCTAATCTATTTCGATGCTTTTGCACCCGAAAAGCAACCGGAGATGTGGACACAGGAGATATTCGATTATCTCTACAGCATTTCTAATCAGGGCGCTATCCTAACCACATACTGTGCGAAAGGTGTAGTCCGAAGAATGCTACAGACAGCCGGTTTTCAAGTAGCTCGACTTCCTGGACCACCGGGAAAACGGGAAATTCTGCGAGCAACCAGACTTGATTGAGAATAACAAACGTAGTTTATTAACGACCAAGCTGGATTCAGTGAAACTACACAAAATAGTATGCAACCAAACATTAAATAAGACAACAGAAAAAATGAAACTAGCTATGTGGTATCTTCCCCAACTACTCTGTTTTCATTTGTTGATTTGAGATTTAATTCTTTCTTTTGCTGTTGGTAAATAGAGATAGAACAGATTTGTATTGTTTGTCATGTAATGTAGAGTCTGGATGCAGAACACGAGCTTACAAGACAACCTAACGAAATTGAAAAAAAGCTATACATCCAATGACAATCGCAGCACGACTACTTGATGCAGGCAAGGAGTATAAGACCGGTGAATCTACAATTGTGGCATTGCAGCCCACCACAGCAGAGTTTAGGACCGGCGAGATTACCTTGCTGGTAGGTCCTTCCGGTTCTGGAAAAACCACACTCCTATCACTTCTTGGCTCAGTGATCTATCCCTCTTTTGGGAAAGTATGGGTGGGGGATACCTGTATAAACGATCTCACTGAGAAAGAACTCGCCATACTCCGTTTGCAACATATTGGCTTTGTCTTTCAAGGTTTCAATCTGCTTGCTCCGTTGAATGCATTGGAGAATGTGATGGAACCACTCCTTTTACAGGGTGTGAAACGAAAAGAGGCAAAACATAGAGCGATGGAGCTGATCTCTAAGTTCGAGATGGAAGACCGCATTTACAACCTCCCAAGGAACCTCAGTGGGGGACAGCAACAGCGAATCGCCATCGCCCGATCCCTTGTAACCAATCCCCAATTAATTCTTTGCGATGAGCCAACTGCCTCGCTCGACCACAAGAGCGCCAAGATGGTCATGGATATGCTTAGTAAGCTATCCGGCGAAAACCGTGCCGTTATAGTGGTTACCCACGATGTACGGTTGAAAAAGTATGCCGACCGGACTATCTATGTTTCTGGAGGTAGAATAAGCGACACCGCTATAGAAGATAATTTCTGATTTAATGATGGTAATAAATTGATTAATAATATGAAGCGACTAATTGTTCTTCTTACTACTACACTGCTTCTGACTGCATGTGGCAGCAATCAGGAGAAAAACACCCCAACGCAAATAGAAACTACACCTACACAGGTTGTCGGTATCGGTAAGGTTGTGCCACAAGGTGGCGTTATTCAGCTGGCTGCCCCCTCATCGGGCATCGTGAGAGAGGTATACCGAAAGGCTGGTGAGCAGGTCCAAGAGGGTGAACTCATTCTCTCACTCTACAGCAGCGAAGAGGAGCTGGCCGTTAGAGAAGCTGATTCCCGCGTACGTTCACAGGAACTGGCTGTAGAGTCGGCAAGAATCTTGATGGAGCAACAGCGTTTCCTCTTTACGGAACAAGAGCGTCAGTTAAAAGACGCAAAAGAACTGTTAGTTGTGGGAGCCACAACAGGTGAGAATGTACGCACACTACAGAACGAATTTGATCGGGGTGCCGAGCAGATGAAAAAGTTGGAAAACGACTTTCGTCTGCAACAATCGCAACTCAACGAGTTAAAAATCCAGCGAGCCACCAAGGCGGAGAATTTACAAAAGAAAGAGTTCAGTGCGCCCACCGCTGGTACACTGTTGGATCTCACACCAAATGTGGGCGAGTCGGTCAGCCAATATCAGCAATATGCAAAAGTTGCTCCCGACAAGCCGCTGATGGTGATGGCAGAGATCGATGAGCTGTTTGCACACGAATTGAAGGTCGGACAAACTTGTAAGATCTATATTCATAGCAATTCCGAAGTAGCAGCTACCGGTGAGATCGTACGCATTTCACCTGATCTGAAAAAGAAATCACTCTTTTCAGAAAGTGGAACCGACCTCCAAGATCGTCGCATCCGTGAGATAGAGGTTTCGCTTATCGAGGTAAAAAAGCCTCTCTTTATCGAATCGAAAGTGGAATGCAGTGTCCATTTAAACTGATCCCGTATGCTCTCTACAGCATTTAAATTTGTCCGTTTCGAAAAGTCCAAGAGCATGGGCATTCTTGCTGCTATCGTCATCAGCATTTACCTGATTGGCATAGAGCTAGGTATGTTCTTTTACTTAGCAGACATCATTGGTGGTATCGTAGGCAATGCCAATCCCCAGTATGCCCAGGTTTTTGTAGTGAAAAAGCAGACCGAAAACGTGAACCAGCTCTCCCCGTTTGATATTCGCTGGGTAAACCAACTGCGAAGCATCGAAGGAGTGACGGACACCCATGGCTTCATCATCACCAATGTATCGGCCCGATTCCCCAATGGGAAAGATGCCCCGGCAGTGGTTGTTGGAAGCGACTATCCCATCATGGCCGCAGGACCCTATGCCGATCTGATCTATTCCGGGGACATCAGCAACTTGGCAGCACCAGAGATAGTCTCTACCGACTATTACGACAACAAGACATTGCGTTACGATGTTGTCCCTGGCACCCGTTTCGAGATCAATGGCAAGTCGGCCACCGTCGGTGTAATGACAAAAGATGCCAAGGGATTCACCGCCCCATTGATCTATACCACCACTGAGAAAGCCCGCTACTACACAGGAATGTCCTCTACACAAATTAGTGGAATCATCGTAACTGTACCCAATGCGACCAAGATTGAACAGGTTGTCGCTCAAATCAATCAGATTGCACCCGATCTGAAAGCATGGCCTGCAGAACAAATCCGGACTGCCACCATTGTCAACGTTATGACAGCAAATAATATGGGTATGAGTTTTGCTACACTGGTGCTTTTCGGCATAGTCAGTGGCTTTTTTATCATCGGACTGACCATGTACTCGGTCACTTATGACCGCATCAAGGACTACGGTACACTCAAAGCCATCGGAGCGTCGGGCAAGTACATCACCTGGCTGGTTATCACTCAATCGGTCCTATATGCCATCTTCGGTTATTTGGTATCGCTGATCCTACTTGTCATCTCAAAGATTGGAATGGCTAAAGGTGGACTTATCATCAGCCTAAGTCCAGCATTATTGAGTTTCTTATTTCTCACAACCCTGATTATCTCCGTAGGTAGTTCCTACTTTTCCATCCGAAAATTGAGAACAGTAGAACCCTCTTCTGTCTTCCGATAAATGTTGAGTCGGTAAATTAAATCAGAGAGAATCAGAGGCAGGAAACAATGAGATGATCTCTATAATTTCGAAAAAAACATCTTGTAAAAAGAGCAATTCAATGAGAAGAACAGCAATCCTATATGCGCTTTTATTTTCTGTCGCCGTTTCAGCACAGGAACCTTTTACATTGGAGGAAGCCATTCAACAAGCATTGGCAAATTCACCCACTCTCAAAGTGCAAAAGATGAAAAACAAAGCGACATCCATTGAGGTGGAAGAGAGTCGTCTCCAATACATACCCGATATCTACCTCTCGGGAGATATGCGACGAAACCTTGTAATTCCCGCCACCCCCGTACCGGCCCATGTTTTCGATCCTTCTGCTGCAGATGGGGAACTGATGTATCTGAAGTTCAACACTAAATACAACTCATCGGCAGGCATCAATCTCCGGTTCGACATCTTCAACCCTGAGAAAATCAATCAGGTTGCACAAAAGAAGCAGCAACAAAAGTTACAGGAGTATGACACGGAAATTGCCGAAGAGGATTTAAAAGAACGAGTAGCGCTTGCCTATACCGAGTGTGTCATAGCAGATGAGCAACAAAAAATGCTGAAAAGAGATACAGCCTACTATGCCTTGTTGCTGCGTAACGCCAACGAACTCTATTTGAAAGATAAAATAAACCTCTCCTCAAAGAATGATGCACACCGTGCCTATAATGAGTCGGTAGCAACCTATCTGGAAGCGGAGAAAATTGCAGGTGATCGGAAAGCGGAGTTGCTCTACCTCATGGGCTTGGACATAACTGCAACAAATGTGACCTCCCTTTTGTTGGCAGACGATATTCCGACACTATTGTCCACATTAGAGAAGAAAGCTACACCGACAAACAATCCCACCTTCCGTGAAGTGTTGCGCCAACAAGAGGTAGTCGACCTGGCTACCCTCCGTCTGAAGTCCGCCTCCTGGAAATATGCCCCCACCCTCACATTGAACGGGTATTATGGCACCAACTACTACAACCATACCTTAACACCCTTCAACAACAACCTTTGGAGAGGCAATAGTTATATTGGGATCTCCCTCAAGGTGCCCGTCATTCAATCATTCAGTACCTCCAAAGAGGTATCACGTTTACGCTTGCAGCAACTGATGGAACAGGAGAACCTGCGCGACATCCGCAACAGCCAGGAAAAAGAGCGACTTAACGATCTCTCTATGCTGCAACTTAGAAAAGAGAACTACCGTCTGAACAAGGAAAACTGGGAAATGAGTCAGCTGAATGAGTCAGCGGTACAGGTACAATTCGAGAAAGGATATATCCAACAGAGCGATCTCCTCAGCGAGCGGATGAAGATACACCAAAGTAGGCAGCGCTTTCTCCAATCAGCCTACGATCTTTTCAGTATCCTGATCACATTAGGAATGGAATAAAGTGTAAACGATCAAGTAAACATGAACCTTGTCTACCTATTCGTCTGTCTTATGATACTAAAAGCAGCAATAAAACAGCTAAATACTTGAGTAAGTAGAGTAGAAAAGTACAGATTAAATATGAGGAAGGGAGAAATATAAGGGAATCAACATACGTAATCAGCGGAAAGAAAGGGATTCGAACCCTTGGTACCCAATAAGAGTACAACGGTTTTCGAGACCGCCCCGATCGACCACTCCGGCATCTTTCCTGATCAGCATCGCAAAATTACAATATTTCTCCCAACATGAGAAAAGAAATGGCAAAAATCATTTGTTACCCAGCGCCTCTAGTGCCTCTTTTGTTGCATTCAACAGTGGCTCAATTGAGATGGGAGACCCCACACTTTTTTTCATCCAAAGCTGAGGAATGATGCGTCCTTGCGTATACATTCGATCAATCTCCGCGGCCATATTCTTCCCCCTCACCTGCTGTTCAATTTGGAAATCAATCAGGTGTCCCATTGGGTAGTTTGGCAGATATAGTGGATAGTCGATCATATGCGAGTAGATTCCCAGCAACAATTCATCTTTACCGCCCAGTACATCGGCATAGTAGCTATTCCACACTTCTTTTGCGATGCGAATTACGGCCTCCTTCAATTGATCGGCAGTGGCATCGGGATTGGCATATAACCACTCCCAGACCTGTATATCGACCAGCGAAACGCCCATAATTTCATAACAACCCCAGAAATTATCCAATGCCAAATAATAGGCATCCTCGGGATTGGGATTCTTCAATCCCAGCAGTTCCAGATCACGCTTTTGGAAAAGGAATGCCACCGCCTCGGTGAACGACGTATTGGGCACACCGTTCAGCATATAATAGTCCACATCGTTCATGGTGATGGTTTGCTCCACGTTGTGTCCAAACTCATGCACCGCAATATTGTAACCTTTGTAATCCATACCTCCTTCTCCAATGCGAGTCCGCAGTCGCGCCACATCGTTACGCATTTCGGCACCCCATGCATGACCGGCACCGCGAGAGTTGTCTACCCTGATCAACGACGCAATCTCTTTCGCCTTTTCAGGATTCCATCCCAGCTTCACCAGTATATTGGGGAGATCACGCTCCACAGCTTGCGCATCGGGATATTTCTTAGAGGTGATGGCAGTAAGTTTATCCTCTGGTATACCTTCACCAGCACCGAAGCCATTGTACCAAATATCGAATGGCTCCAGTTTACGACCCAGTCGCGCTTCAATAAAAGCTGCCACCTCTTTCACCAACGGTGAAGATATCAACCCCTTAAATAGTTCCTCCACATCCTTTTGCGGAACCTCCATTGTCGCATCAAACGCACGTTCAAGTTCTGTTGGATAATGAGGAGAATAAGCATCCAGCTTGCGCATTGCATGGAAATTTCGCAGGAACACCTCGTAGCGACGAGTATCTTCGTGAGTAACAACTATCGTCCGACCGTTTTCAGTCAGTTCATTGGACTCCGGATTCCATTCATAACTGCCATTGTTGACAACCTGTAGGGGTATCGACTGATCCACGATACGTTGCATCACCCTATAGATCATCCTCTGCTTCTCCAATCCCTTTTCAACGTTTGCATAATTCGACTTCAATTCATCACGCAGTCCCCAGTGAGATATCAATTTCATCTCATCCGGAAAAAGTTGTTCACCTTGCGCATTGCGTAATTTATCCATGAATATATTGTAATCGGAGATATAAGCATCCGCTTCTGTCAATGTCTTTGAAACATCCTGTTGAATTTCTGCCGGCACACGGGTAATAAACTTGTCACCCATACGGGCATAAGCCCACTCCTCACGGCTCCACTGTTCACCCAGTTTGGTCTTCTCCTCCAGCGAGTAGTAGGGGAAGTTGAGAGCTGTCAGAAATGCTATCTTGTTCGCATAAAGATCGTCCGTGAGGTGAGCCGAAGCATTGTAGCTTCCAAATTGCATATCCACAGGTGTAATATCTGGACCTACCAGTTGCAAGGGAGCTTTCAACTCCACATCCATTTTATGATAATAACCATTGATCACCTCAAAGTTGCGCTCCAGTGTCGAATAGAGGGTTTTCAATGCTGCATTATCAGCCACAAAGGAGGTTATACAGAACGTGACAAAATCATCTGTTGTACCATCCTGCTTCTGCCAAAGAGTCGCCACTTGTCGCACACCACGTTCAATACGGAAAGAGTGATCTTCACCCAACGAATCTATCAAATGTGCGATTACCTTATTTACATTACTCTCTGGAATGAATGATGTAGTTTGCATACTATCTTTACATTCGTACTGGTTAGTGCATGCCGTCAACAGAAGTATTATCAATGTAACGGCTAAATAAAAATATTTCTTCATGAGTGACTGATTATAGTAGATTGCCTGACAAATGTAACAGTTTTTTATTAAATTGCATCATCTTGAGTGGCAAACATTTTGCGTCTCCTATGTGTTACAATGATTCAAACAGAACCCATATCAACATGCATATCACCTTTACAAGAAACATAACACGATGAAACAACTCATTTATCTAACAGGTCTTTTCACCCTTCTCTTTCTCTCTGTTAAAACAAGCAACAATGAGAAAATCAATCCGGAAACAACTGTAAAAAGTAGCATGGTGACAACAAGTAACAAGGCAGAATTTCAGGATATTGTAGCAAAAAATGCAATCATTAAAAAAATTGGCACCGGGTATTCCTTCACCGAAGGACCGGCTTCCAATTCAAAAGGGATTGTCTATTTTACCGACCAACCCAACGACCGAATTTACCGATGGGATGAAAATGAGGGTGTTTCTCTATGGTTGGAAGGCACTAATCGAGCCAATGGCATGTACATTAATCGCAACAATCAACTCTTCGCCTGCGCCGACCTGCACAACCAGATCGTTCATATCGATGAGGATAAAACCATCCACACCCTATTTGAAACATTTCAGGGCAAGCACCTGAACGGTCCCAACGATCTCTGGATTGCACCCAATGGGGGCATCTACTTTACCGACCCCTATTATCATCGCAACTACTGGCAGGAAGGTCACACCGAACAGCAAGATACGCGCGGTGTTTACTATCTCTCACCCGATAAAAAGATCACCCGCATTGCCAATGACTACAAGCAACCCAATGGTCTGGTAGGCACCCCCGATGGAAAGACCCTGTATGTGGCTGACATAAATGATCGCAAGATTTGGAAATACGATATTGAGTCAGACGGCACTCTCACGAACAAAACCTTTTTTGCCCCGAACGGATCCGACGGAATGACAATCGACGAGCGTGGAAATATCTATCTGACCATGGGAAAGATATGGGTATACTCACCCAATGGAGAATTAATTCGAGAGATTGAGGTACCCGAGAGTCCATCGAACCTCTGCTTTGGCGGTAAAGACAAAAAGACCCTATTCATCACAGCCCGCACATCGGTCTACACCCTTTCCATGAATGTAAAAGGCGTAGATTGATAATGGTCTCCCATTTTTCGTATAATTGTTGTAAATTTGTAAAAGGCACTATTGTAAATTGTAAAAACAAAATAATAACCACATGAACGAAATCAACAAGTATGTAGAAACCCACGAGAAACGTTTCCTAGAAGAACTTTTCGAACTCATCCGCATTCCATCGATCTCCTCCCTTCCGGCACACAAACCCGATATGTACCGTGCTGCAGAGAAGTGGAAAGAGCTTTTACTAGCTGCAGGAGCTGATAAAGCCATTGTTATGGAGACAGACGGTAACCCGGTCACATATGGCGAAAAGATCATCAGCCCCGATGCACCCACCGTCATGGTGTATGCCCATATGGATGTGATGCCGGTCGACCCGATAGAATTATGGAACACCAACCCCTTCGAACCGGTCGTAAAAGATGGAAAGATCTGGGCACGTGGTGCGGATGACGATAAAGGACAGTCGTTCATGCACGCCAAAGCATTCGAATACCTGGTACAGTCGGGTCAATTGGAATGCAACGTCAAGTTCCTGATTGAAGGTGAAGAGGAAGTTGGCTCACCCAACCTACCTGCATTCTGTGAGAAGCACAAGGATATGCTGCAGGCAGATGTCATTCTCGTATCCGACACCTCTATGATTGCACGCGATGTGCCCTCCATTACGACCGGTCTCCGTGGTCTGGCCTACTGGCAGGTAGAAGTAACAGGACCGAATGTCGATCTGCACTCTGGACTCTTTGGTGGTGCCGTTGCCAACCCCATCAATGTACTTTCAAAGATGATTGCCCAGACGATGGACGAAGATGGTAAGATTCTGATCCCCGGCTTCTACGATGACGTGTTGGAGGTATCTGAAAAAGAGAGAGAAATGATGGCGAAAGCACCTTTCAATCTCGAGTACTACAAGAAAGCACTCAACATTGAAGAGGTTGCCGGAGAAAAAGGCTACACCACCAACGAACGGACCGGCATCCGCCCCACCTTCGATGTATGCGGCATTTGGGGAGGTTATACCGGTGAAGGAGCCAAGACCGTGTTGCCATCGAAGGCATATGCCAAGATCAGCACCCGCTTGGTACCCAACCAGAAGCACAAAAAGATCGAGAAATTGTTTGTCGATTACTTCGAATCCATAGCCCCCAAATCGGTGAAGGTGAAGGTCGAATACCTCCACGGCGGCCCCTCCTATGTCTGTCCCATCGACCTTCCTGCCTACAAGGCAGCCGAAAAAGCCTACAAAGAAATATATGGTAAAGAACCCATTCCCGTGCGCTCTGGAGGAAGCATCCCCATCATTGCCACCTTCGAGGAGATACTGGGCATTAAGTCCGTACTTATGGGCTTTGGTCTAGGCTCAGATGCCATTCACTCACCCAACGAGAACTTCCCGTTGGAGCAGTTCTTCAATGGCATACGGACTATACCTCTTTTCTACAAGTATTTTGCTGAAGAGATGAAGAAATAGGTCAACCAACCTTGACAAACGCCATATAATTCGTATCCGATGTAACGGGAGTCAGCGACAGGTATCCGGAAACAATCTTTCCTTGCGATACCACCAGTGGCAGCTCCCGTTGCGTTTTTTTGTGAAAGAGGATTGCACCTTCCGGTTTTTTGAAAAAGTCGACCACATATTCACCTTCAGAACCAGGTTCAATGAAGCGGTCGTAGAATATTCGCGATACCAGTCCCATGTTCATGCGCATATTAATCTCCACACAAGGCTGAATACAATAGCCCTCTTCACCTTCGCAGACCATCATGTCCACACCAGCGTAACCAGTATATAATGGAAACAGTTGAGGCAACTTCTGCAGTAGCGACACCCGAAGTCCGTGCAACAATTCTTTCGGGCAATAGGTCGAAAGAATTTCCAATATCTTTCTATCGGGAAGCAGTTCGTTTCCTGCATACGCACCCGATGAAGCAGAACGAAACAGGGAGTAACCGGCAAACTGAGCACTTCCCCCATGTAGATAAAACTCCATAGCAAAGTCCCTCACTTTTAGAAGCACAGGTTCTGCCACAATACCACCCTGTTCACGTATTACCTTGCGACACCAGTCGGTCTGCTTGTCCGTAATCTCTCCTAAAATCCATATGATGCCCTTCCCACTTCCGGAGACTGGCATCTTCAACACCTTGTCGCCCGGTATCGATTTCAAATAGGATAGTACCTCCTCAAGGTTTATAAAATAATGTGATTCACCACAATATCGAGCTTCACCTTCCTGTAATTCCCGCAACAACTCAACAGCATGTTTCCTGTTCGCATAATCCCGCAATCGAGCAAGTTCCTCCACTGTGGGTAGTCGATGCTCCGCAACACCCAGTGCAGCCAACCTCCTTCTCAGCATCGGGTCCCATCCCCATGGGATAATCTCCTCCTCCTTACGTACAACAATCTCAGAGAATGGAATCACCTCCCCAGACAACGAAAGTTCATCCTTCACTGTATCTAAAAACAAGCTGTTCATCCCTCCCTCAGCTATTATGCTATCACCTCCACCATACCAGAGAGGCAACAACGCCAGATCCTCTGCCATTTTCATAGCAGAAGCCGGAGGTGTGTAATTTGCAGAAAAGTTTCCCAGAGCCAGATCGTGCCAGGGATTAAAAATATACATTTACAGGTATTCTTTGATCTCAATTTCTCCATTGAGGGCAAGCAGTGCATTATCAGCAAGTGCGCCCATCTCATCCTGTCCCGGATAAACATAGACCGGTGCAATGCGATACACCCTCTCTATCACCATGTTGCAGAACCACTTACTATTAGCTATACCCCCAGTAATAAGAATGCCATCAACCACACCCTTCAGTACGGTCGACATGGCTCCAATTTCCTTTGCCACTTGGTAAGCCATGGCCTCCAGCACCTGCTGGCATTTCTCATCTCCCTTTTTTGCATCCCGTTCAGCAATATAAGCATCATTGGTACCCAGATAAGCCATCATACCCCCTTTACCGACAATCATTTCCGCCATCTTCTCGTAGCTATAAAGTCCACTGAAAGCCATCTTCAACAACTGTCCCACCGGCAGTGTACCGGAGCGTTCCGGAGAGAAGGGACCATCGCCATCCAGTCCTTGATTCACATCAATAACTTTTCCTTTTTGATGAGCTCCCACGGTGATGCCACCACCAAGGTGTACCACAATTAGATTGAGGTCTTCATATTTTCTCAAGATTGACTTGGCATGTGCTCGTGCAATTGCCTTTTGGTTCAAGGCATGAAAAACAGATCTTCTTTCAAAGAAGGGATGTCCAGAATACTTTGCCAGTGGCTCCATTTCATCCACCACCACCGGGTCTGCAATAAACGCCTCAGCCGAAGGCAGTAATTTGGCAATGTCATATGCAATCAGTGCACCCAAGTTACTCGCATGTTCCCCCCGTTTACATTCCAACAGGTCCTTCCGCATTAACTCATTCACTCGGTACACCCCCGAAGCAATTGGCTTCACCAAGCCACCACGTCCTATTACCGCATCGATTGTTTCCACCGGCACATCAGCACTTCTAATTTCATCATAAATAATGTTTTTGCGGTATTCAAACTGATCGGTAATCTTCGCAAATTTCCGTAAATCCTCTATCGGATGTTTGATGGTCTTTAAAAAGATCACTTTCTCTTGCTGATAGATTGCTATTTTAGTCGATGTAGACCCTGGATTAATAACCAAGATGCGCGTATTTGTTGCCATATATTTTTGCTATTATTATTTCACCTGATTTGGTTTTAGTTAGATAATCTCAGTTGGATTTTCGGGATAATGAAAGACTTTACAATGAATATTATCGGAGGCAAGTAGCCAAAGCGATGGAGAACAATTTAGTCCGCTCATCGTCCGAACGCGATGTCAGTACGATGGGCACAGCAGCACCCATTACCACTGCCGCTGTTTTTGCCCCACCTAAGAAGTTCAGTGCTTTGTAAAACATGTTGCCTGCCTCGATATCGGGAGCCAGAAGAATATCGCAATCTCCCGCCACCTCCCCGGTAATACCTTT
>DBQD01000011.1:0-25085 GCA_002305715.1 Proteiniphilum sp. UBA1403
GAGCTGTCCTTTTGGAACAGCCCCCTTTACGTTTCTCCAGCAAATACTTATTGTGCAGGAGCTACTTCTTCTACAACCTGATTCAGGGTGTCAGCAGCTGCTTCCAATTCTGCTTCAAGAACAGCTTGGATGCTGTCTTCTTGAGCCTTTGCAATGCTGTCTAATCTTGCTACTTCTGCAAGGCTGTCTTGCAGTGCTTTTTCAGCTTTAACCTGTGCATTGTTGCATGAAACTAAACCTAGTATTGCAACAGTGGCAACCAAAAACAATACTTTTTTCATTCTTAAAAAATTTAAACGATGATTAATTTATTCCTATAATTGGTGTCGTTTTCCCTGCTATGTAATATCGTCACCAAAGTTAGCTCTACTCATATGCTTAAGGAAAATGCTCCTTTTGAAAAACGACGCAAAATTAAACCAAAAAATGTTCTATAACATATTCTCGGTAAATATTTATAGTTAAATAAGGTTAATCGGTTGTTTTAGTATTATATAGTTGTCAATTGGTTCTGCTAACTGTACAGGAATCGTTTGATGCTTTTCTTGGGCGTTTTTTCAAACTCTTTACTAACAATCTCAATAGCAGTGATTTTCTCATATTGAGCCACTGATTTATTGAGAATGTTTTTATTCTCGTTCATGATCTGAGTGAGTTTGTCGCTATCTATTTTATCTGCTTCAATGGCTGCCATATCTGGGTAAACCAGTGCAACAAGTTTGAGGTTGCGCAACACCACAATGCTTTCTTGTATATAAGGAAGGTTGTTCAGCTTCGATTCAATCTCTTCGGGATATACATTCTGACCGTTTGCAGTGAGGAGCATTGTCTTTATACGCCCTTTTATGTAGAGTCGCCGACCAATTAGAATGCCGGAATCACCCGTCTTAAGCCATCCATCTTCGGTGAAAGCTTCTTCGGTGGCTTCTGGATTTTTATAGTAGCCTTTCATCACGTTTTCGCCATGTACTTGAATTTCTCCCGGTATCTTCCCCGGGTCGGGTGAATCAATGCGGGCTTCCATGATATCCTCTAGTACTGATCCACAGGATGTAGGGATAAAATCATAGTGGTGATCGTAAGATATTAGCGGGGCACATTCGGTCATTCCATATCCAACGGTAAATGGAAACCTCATCTTGTGAAAGAAGGCTTCAACTTCTGCATTGAGAGCCGCACCTCCAATAATGACCTCTCGGAAGTTACCGCCCAGCGATTCTACAAGTGAACGCTTTATTTTATTTAATATCAGACGATTGATGCCCGGTGTCTGAAGAAGTAGCTTGACCAAAGGTTTATTGGTGATGGGAAGTATCTTTTTTTTGTAGATCTTTTCAAATATCAACGGAACAGTGATAATCAGGTTGGGTCGCACATCCTGTAGGGCCTGTATCAAATTCTGAGGCGAGGGTATCACTCCCAAGAGGGTGATGTGTACACCGGCGGAGAGCGCATAGAGAAAATCGAAGGCACAGCCATAGACATGAGCCATAGGGAGAAATGCAAGCTGGCGATCACCTTTAAAAAGCAACTGTAGCTTCTCAGCATAGATAACATTGCCTGCAAAATTGTTGGCGGTGATCATTACTCCTTTGCTGAAGCCTGTGGTTCCGGAGGTGTAATTAATGCATACAACATCCTCATTGCCTACTTGTGCGTACCGAATATCATCTCGTGTAAAACCGTTGCGATATTGTTGGCTGAAAGATTCTGAGAGGTTGTGGATGATTTCTGTGGTTGTTTCATCACCTTGAAGAAGGGTGAAATTCGGAATGTTGAAGATTGGGACCGAGACGCTATCCTTTTCCAGTTTATTCCACAGGTTTTCATTAATGAAGACCAACTTTGAATCGGAATGTCCAATGATTTCTACAATGCTATCGGGATTAAATTCATGCAGAATGGGAACAATAACAGCGCCATACGTAATGGTAGCCATGAATAAGATGGACCAGGAAGAGTGATTCTTACCCACCAATGAAATCTTATCTCCTTTCTCAATACCTAGCTTCGAAAAAAGCAGATGAAGCTCTGCAATCTTCTGTGCCAGTTCTCCATATGTATAGGAACAACCTTCTTTATAGTCGGTTAAAGCGGGTAATTCCCAGTTCGTTTTAAAACTTTCCTCGTATAGTTGAATGAAATTTTGTTGAATCATGTGTGCACACTTAGGCTTATTTTGTGCAAAAGTAATATCTACAAACCGAATCCCAAAGAAAACAGGCCAATAAATGCGCGTTTTTTTGTATTTTTGTGGCCTTGTTTAAATAATTATCTCATCTGCCGCGTAATTGTTTTTTCACAGCTGCAGTTCCGGCAGAATACAATCTTAATTATGATCGATCAATCCATTTTTCAAAATAAAACAGCGTCCTATTATACATTAGGTTGTAAGCTGAATTTTGCGGAAACTTCTGCCATTGGAAGACAATTGCTACAAGCTGGAGTAACCCGCGCTAGAAAAGGGCAAAAAGCAGATATTTGCGTTATTAACACTTGCTCGGTAACCGAATTGGCAGACAAGAAAGGTCGCCAGGCAATCCGAAAAGTTATTCAAGAGAACTCCGATGCTTTTGTGGTGGTTACCGGTTGCTATGCACAGCTAAAGCCTGAGGATGTAGCAGCTATCGAGGGGGTTGATCTGGTACTGGGGGCAGAACAGAAACTCGATGTAGTGAAGTATATCGACGACCTACACAAAAAGGATAAGAGCGAGGTGGTAACCTCCAAAACACACCGTATCCGATCATTTGTCCCTTCTGTATCGGCCGACGACAGAACGCGTTATTTCCTCAAGGTACAGGATGGGTGCGACTATTTCTGTTCGTTCTGTACCATTCCTTTTGCAAGAGGTAGGAGTCGCAACGGCTCTATTGAGGACCTTGTGAAACAGGCTCACCAAGTTGTGGAAGAGGGTGGAAAAGAGATCGTACTAACGGGTGTTAATATCGGTGATTTCGGCCATACTACGAAAGAAAATTTCATTGATCTGCTGAAGGCGCTCGATGAGGTGGAAGGTATTGAACGCTA
The DNA here is from genome assembly GCA_002305715.1 of Proteiniphilum sp. UBA1403. Classification (GTDB taxonomy): domain Bacteria; phylum Bacteroidota; class Bacteroidia; order Bacteroidales; family Dysgonomonadaceae; genus Proteiniphilum. The sequence continues at coordinate 3,031 of DBQD01000011.1, forward strand.
CCGGATTTCTTCCATAGAGCCAAACTTATTGACGGATGAGATCATCGATTTTGTGGCCTCTTCCAAACGTTTTGCTCCTCACTTTCACATGCCATTGCAGGCTGGAAGCGATGCCGTACTCAAGTTGATGAAGAGAAAATATGATACGGCTCTTTTCCGACATAAGGTGGAAAAAATTAAAAAAGCACTCCCTCATGCTTTCATTGGGGTGGATGTGATTGTTGGTGTTCGGGGTGAAACGGATACCTACTTTGAAGAGAGTCTCGAATTCATTCGTTCAATCGATTTTTCGCAATTGCATGTTTTTACCTATTCTGAACGACCGGGTACACAGGCACTGCAAATTGATTATGCAGTGGATCCTAAAACTAAACATGCTCGCAGCAAAGCATTACTGGATCTGTCGGATGAGAGATTGCGTCAATTTTATGCATCGCAGCAAGGTGAAACAAGAAAAGTGCTGTTCGAACATACAAAACGGGGACAAAGAATGCATGGTTTTACCGAAAATTACGTAAAATTGTACGCCGATTACGATCCACTCCTCATAAATCGCATCCTCGATGTGAAAGTGGGTGCGTACGATGAAGATGAAATGGCGATGAATGCGGAGTTTTAATGGCTGTGAAAAGTAAGAAAGGATTGACCTATTATCTGGTATATGGGGTGCTGTATCTACATGCCCTGCTACCTTTTCGGGTGTTATATGTGCTGTCGGACATTTTGTATGTCTTAATTTATCATCTTGCTAAATACAGAAAGAAAACTGTTCGCAAGAACTTATTAAATTCATTTCCCAACAAGGATAGAGAGGAGATCATCCGTATTGAGAAAGCCTTCTACCGTCACCTTTGCGATTATTTTGTGGAATCGATTAAAACACTCCGTATATCAGATAAGGAGGTGAAAGAGAGAATGAAGTTCCTCAATACAGACATTCTCGACAGATGGTACGAAGATGGTCGCTCCTGCATTTTGTGCTTGGGACATTGTGCAAACTGGGAGTGGGTGACCTCAATTGGATTGCACCTGAAAACTAAACCGTTACTAGGACTTATATACAAGCAATTGCACAACGCTGCAACCGATCAGTTGTTTTTAAAAATACGGCATCATTTTGGAGCTACACCCATTGAGATGAAGAGTGCACTTCGCAAGATGATCAAATGGGATCAAGAGGGAGTTCAAATGATAGTGGGATTTCTGGCCGATCAGCGACCTGGCAGAAGCCAGGATAAATACTGGACCACTTTTCTCAATCAGGATACTCCCGTACACACGGGTATGGGCAAGATTGCGGTACACCTCCAGTTGCCGGTGGCTTATCTTGACATCTCAAAAGTGAAAAGGGGGTATTATGAGGGTAGAATTGAAATAATTTCCTATCCTGGTGATGGTGCTGTAGCAAAGGATATTACAGAAAGATATGTTCGCAAACTCGAAAAGTCTGTATTGAGGGAGCCTGCGTATTATCTCTGGTCGCATAATCGATGGAAATTTAAAAGAGAAGGAGGGGGTGCATGATAAAAGCTGCGGTGGTCATATTAAACTGGAATGGAGTTAAACTACTTGAACAGTTTCTTCCATCTGTGGTGGCTCACTCTAGTGGCGATGCATACCGGGTGGTGGTGGCCGACAATGGCTCGTCTGACACTTCGGTTGAATTCCTGAAAACTAAATACCCCTCACTGCATGTTATACAACTTGACAAGAACTATGGCTTTGCTGAAGGGTACAACAAAGCTATACAACAAGTAGATGCTGAATATGTGGTGTTGTTGAACTCCGATGTGGAGACAACCGAAAACTGGCTCGATTCGCTCATTCTATATATGGATGCCCACCCGCATGTGGTAGCTGCTCAACCCAAAATACGTTCTTATCACCATCCACATATGTTTGAATATGCTGGAGCTGCAGGCGGTTTCATAGACCGATATGGCTATCCTTTCTGCAGGGGACGTATACTGGAGGTGCTGGAAGAGGACCAGGGTCAGTATGATGAGCCTATACCAATCTTTTGGGCAACGGGTGCAGCACTCTGTATCAGAAGAGACGAGTATCTCAATGTAGGGGGACTCGATCCTCGTTTTTTTGCGCACATGGAAGAGATAGATCTCTGTTGGCGACTACAGTCCAGAGGAAAGAGGTTGATGTGTATTCCCGAGTCAGTGGTATATCACGTGGGGGGAGCATCGCTGAGCAAGGATAATCCGAAAAAGATGTACCTTAATTTTAGAAACAACCTATTGATGCTTTACAAAAATCTTCCTCAATTGGATTTTATGGTTACCTTCCTGATACGTTTCTTTTTCGATTTTATGGCATACTTGCACCTCATTTATAAGGGAGAATTTAAAAGTGCTCGTGCTGTGAGAGAAGCTTATCGCGATTTTAAAAAGATGTGTCCCTCTTATAAGGTATTGCGTAACGAGAATATGAGCAAGACAACCGTAAAAAGGATCAACACCATGTTTCGTAAAAGTATACTGTTGCAGTTTTACCTCTTTCGGAAAAAAACTTATCGGAATCTCTATTCAAAGTGAAAGCTTAACGTGATCATTCGCTGGGTTGCTTTTGAAAGGGAACGCGCATACTTTTGCAGACTCTCATCCGTAAGATCCTTCCGATCTTTTTGCAATAGATCAATTAATCCAAATCCGAACCTTAGTTCAGGTGCCAAATTAAACAGCGGTAAATAAAAATCACACCCTACACCTAATTCCATTCCAAAATCGTAGGGTTTCAAAAGGAGGGCTTGCCTTTTTCGTGAACCTAATTCAATATTGCTATACATTCCCAATATAAAATAGGGGCGATGATTATCAATCCGACCAGTCGATATTTTCAAATGTAGCGGGATTGAAAGATAGTTGTTCCGAATTTGAGTGTGATACTCTTCTCCTGATGTCTGTTCCTTGAACACAACATATTTCTCCCCCAAATAGAGCGTTGGGAGAGATCGCAAATTCAAAGAACGGTTCAGATAGAGATCGGTAATCATACCGACAGCGAAACCGGGTGTATAGTGCGGTATCTCGGAAAACCAAACCTCACCGTTTTCATTCTGATAACCCGACTGTGTAAGGATCAGATCCTGCGTATGCAAGCCCATCGTAAATCCAATATGGAATAAACGTTGATCGGCATACGGTCTGTTTTGTAGTTTTCTCGACTGTGCAAAGAGAATTCCTTGGCAACAAAACAGCGCAAAATAAAGAATTATCGTTATCTTTTTCATCCTTTACACTAACGTATTGCAGCCAGTATTATTGTTTTATCTCAAAAGAAAGATATCTAAAAAAACTTTTTTTATTCTTGAAAATCTCATTACCTTTGTTGCAACCTAACAAACTATTTACAATAACTAATTATTCACTATTATGGCTTACGTAATTGATGACACTTGCATTGCTTGTGGAACATGTATCGAAGAATGTCCTGTTGACGCAATCTCCGAAGGTGATATCTATTCAATTGATCCAGAGGTGTGCACCGATTGTGGTGCTTGTGCAGATGTCTGCCCAACAGAGTCTATTCACCCTGCATAATTACACGGGATTTTAAAAAAGAATAGAAAAGCCGTACAAATGAGTTCGGCTTTTTTTTGTTTCAAATAAAGGGAATACCTCCCAGATTGTTACGAATTAATTATTACCAAATTGAAAACAACATGAAAAAGATTTTAACTATTTTATTATCATGCAGTGCTTTGTCACTTCATGCGCAAATTCAAAACGACGATGTGTATGAACTTACTGAGATGTATAGGGCAAACCTTAGAAATGAAATTTTCATCCCCGACGTCGATGGGTATAAAGCTTTAAAATGCGATTTTCACACGCACACAATTTTTTCCGACGGTAAAGTATGGCCCAATATCCGTGTAACAGAAGCTTGGCAAGATGGATTAGACGCTGTTGCCATAACCGATCACATTGAATATCGTCCCAATAAGGAGATTCTCAAGGGCGACTTGAATGAATCCTATAAAATCGCAAAGAAAGCGGGTGATGCAATGGGTTTTATGGTAATTAAAGGGGTTGAAATCACTCGAAGTAAACCATTAGGCCATATCAATGCGCTTTTTATTAACGATGCCATGCCCATGGATGTTGAGGATCCACTTGTAGCCATCGATGAAGCATTAAAGCAAGGTGCATTCATAATGTGGAACCACCCAGGTTGGCCGGATGATAAGTCGACCTTCTATCCCGTTCACGAAGAGTTGATTAAAGCAGGTAAAATTCATGGACTGGAAGTCTTTAATCACATTGAATATTATCCGGTAACATTTGATTGGGCAAAAAAGCATAACCTTGCGTTTATGTCCAATTCCGATATTCATGATCCAATCCATGTTACATATGGAATTGCAAATGATATTCGTCCCATGACCATTGTACTGGCGCATGAACGTTCTGTTGAAAGCATCAAAGAAGCGCTGTTTGCAAAAAGAAGCATCGCCTATTTCAATGGCGAATTAGCTGGTAAGTCCGAACACCTGAAAGGGTTACTGAAAGCATCGGTGAAAGTACACCTCATCAACGAAAAACATGCCCAAATAACCAATATATCCGACATCCCATTCAAGTTAACAATAGGTGATAATTTATATACTATCCCGGCTAGAAAATCCATCATGTTACCCATACCCAATCAGGATGGTTTCACTGTACAGAACTGTCATATTGGTCATGGACAGAAGTTGACGGTTTATGCTTCCGATTTTGGATTCTAAAACATACCCAACGTGTGATTTATAGGGTACAAAAAAAACTGTCTCAACTTGAGACAGTTTTTTTTATCTATTTTCCGAAATACCGGAATTGGATTCATTATCCATTAACCTTCGCCATGTGAGCTACCAAATCAAGTACCTTATTTGAATAACCCCATTCGTTATCATACCAGCTGATAACTTTTACGAATGTTGGGCTGAGCTGGATACCTGCTTTTTCGTCGAAGATTGAAGTGCGTGCATCGCCAATGAAATCGCTAGATACAACATCTTCGTTGGTGTATCCAAGGATACCTTTTAATTCGCCTTCAGAAGCTTCCTTCATAGCAGCACAGATTTCTGCATAGGTAGTTTCTTTTGCCAAACGAACAGTCAAGTCAACTACAGAAACGTTCAAAGTAGGAACGCGCATTGACATACCGGTAAGTTTGCCGTTGAGTTCAGGAATTACTTTACCTACGGCCTTAGCAGCACCAGTTGAAGAAGGAATGATGTTAGCTGAAGCTGCACGTCCACCTCTCCAGTCTTTTGCAGAAGGACCGTCAACAGTCTTCTGAGTAGCGGTGGTAGAGTGTACAGTAGTCATCAGACCTTCAATAACGCCAAATTTGTCGTTCAACACTTTGGTGATTGGTGCCAAACAGTTGGTAGTACAAGAAGCGTTAGATACGAATTGTTCGCCTTTGGTGTAGGTGTTTTCGTTTACACCCATTACATACATGCGGGTGTCGTCTTTTGAAGGAGCAGACATTACCACATATTTTGCACCTGCATCAATGTGACCTTGTGCTTTGTCTTTCGACAAGAACAGACCAGTAGATTCAACTACATATTCAGCACCTACAGCATCCCATTTCAGGTCGGCCGGGTTTCTTTCTGCACTAACACGAATGGTGTTGCCATTTACAACCAAGTTACCATCTTTGATTTCGATTGAACCAGTGAATTGACCATGGATCGTGTCGTATTTTAACATATAGGCGATGTAATCTACATCGAGCAAGTCATTGATACCCACAATCTGGATATCGTTTCTGTTTTGTGCTGCACGGAAAACCAAGCGTCCGATGCGTCCAAATCCGTTAATACCTACTTTAATCATACCTTGTTGAATTTTATTTGTATAAATGAGTTCTTAATAGTCAGTTGTTCCTAAAAACCATCTTTTATTTACGTTACAAAAATACAACATCTTTTCATTTTAACGAAATTATTTACATCAAAAAACCAAAATTTACTCCTAATGATTATAAATTATGGCAGCAACTCTACAAAAGGTAACTCGCATTATCAGAACTTGACCATCACGCCAATAGCTGGTAATACCGTTCCACTATAGGTTTCAATTACACGTAACTTTTGCCTTCTTATATCGGTCGGATCATCCATGATTACTCCATTTACATCACGATTCGTATAAATGGGACTGTTTTCCGATTGGAAGTTATAGGCATTTTGCACATCGAGGTAGAAATTCAACATCAATTTTTCGTAATACACCTCTTTATCTAGTCGTAAGTCAAGCTGGTGGGAGTCCTTCAGTCGGAGGGTGTTATAATTATCATAATCGATATAAGCGCGATTCGTTACACTCCAGGCATCCTTGCTTGTTGATAGTTCCATGTCGATGGGAGAATAGGGGGCACCACCTACATATCGCCATCGCATGCCAATATTCCATTGTCGCGGAAGATTGTAGCTTGCCAACAGGTTCAACATGTGGCGGGTATCCCAATTTGAAGGGCGGTAAATGCCATCCTTGTCGGTAAACTCACTGCGAAACAGGGTGTATGAGAAAGAGGTCGTAAAACCTTTCATATCATTAATCCTACCTGATACCTCCACACCATAGGCTCTACCTTTTCCGGATGAAACAATCTCTTCGTCACCAATCTGACCATAATCGGTTCCCTTTCCGGCAATACTCATACCGTCGGTTACAGACAACGGATAATTATCATATTGTTTATAAAAACCTTCCACATTAAATCGCATATTCGTGGCAATTTCATGTGCTAAGCCAAGAATAACCTGGCTCGATATGATATGCTTTAGATTCTCATTCTTGTTCACGTAGTTGCCCGCTTCATCTTTATATCCCATCGTAGTGTAGGCTGGTCGCATGGTATAGCGACCAATATTTCCATTCACATCCCATCTTTCGGTCAACTGATATGTCACCGAAAAACGCGGCGAGAGTTGATTCAGCGGGTTCATCATATTGTTGTTGAAGTTGTTTCCAATAGTGTTCAGTCCAATTGAAAGAGCCAATCGGTTGTTGAAGTAGCTGTCCGATGCTTGCACAAATACCTGGTATGACAAAAGATCCAGCTCGGTATTGTAGATTAAATCACGCAATGCTCCATTTCGGAAGATTTTACTGTTCGTCTCATTCATGTAGTGTGAGTAGGTCACACCACCACCCATTAAGACTTTCACCGGAAGATCGGGATAACTTCGTTCAAACCGCAGTTTATTTTCTGCTTCGTCGGAACGATAATCCGATATTTTGGGTTGCGATTCATCGTTGTCGGGGTGCTTGAAGTTGCTGTTCCGCAACATATTCCGACTCAACACCCAGGTGTCGAAGTAGTTTTCGCTAAAGTGCTTGTAAACCGTTCCAATGGTATAGTTCCACTGTTGATAGACAGGTAGGTAGCTGAGAAGGTAGCGCTGCGCCTCTGTGCCATCTTCTTGAAGATCGGTGTTGAGTCTCATGTTGTCGATTGCTCCAAGGCCGATAAACGAAATCTCGTTCTTCGGATTAATCTGGTATTTATATTTTACCTGAAAGTCGTTATAGGTTGGTAGAAAAGGGAGACCGATATACTTAAACAGCAATTGCAGATAAGATTGACGGGCAGAAACGATGAAGGTCGATTTCTCACCAATTGGACCATCCATCGTGAATGCTGCATCTGAGGCACCAATCCCCACCTGCGTATGAATACGGTCGCGACTCCCATCTTTCTGGCGGATATCCATTACTGAGCTGAGGCTCCCAGGTCGGTTCGCCGGAAAAGCGCCGCTGTAGAAGTTCACCTCCCGCACAAAGTCAGGATTGATGATACCCACCACACCACCTGAAGAACCTTGCGTAGCAAAATGGTTGATAATCGGAATCTCTATTCCGTCTAGATAAAAGACATTCTCCGACGGCCCCCCTCCACGAACAATCAAGTCGTTTCTATTGGGATCTGTCGCTCCCACACCTGGCAATGTTTGAATTGCTTTAGAGACATCACGATTCACTCCAGCTGTCTTTTCAATGTCACGTACACCAACAGTCAAGTAGGAAACAGGACTTTCAATCTTTTTGAGATTCATCGATGGACGAATAATCACTTCATCTATCAACGTAGCGGATTCCATCACGGGTATATCTAAAAAAGTAGTTTGATTTCCTTGGATATGTACTTCAGAAGAAAGAGCAGGTTCGTAGCCTACATAAGTTACCATCAGCTTCACAAAGGCCGGGTTCGTCTTAATTTCGTAATTTCCCTCCAAGTCTGTTGTCGTACCAATAGTGCTTCCCTGTATCTGTACGGTGGCGAACTCCAAAGGTTCGTTAGTTTTAGCATTATAAACACGTCCTTTTACCGTTCCGGTCTGGGCAAAAGTGAACATGCTCACGAACAATAACAAGATCGTTGTTGTCTGTTTTGGCATAAAAATATTTATAGTTGGTTTTGTATCTGTTGAATAATGTCTGCTTATAACAGTTCCCCTCTGTTTAAGTTTTCTCAAAATTCATTATCTTTGTGCTCGTTAAAATAGGTAGGTGTAAAGTATGTTAATTTATAGCTACTTATATGTAAAAGATTGTTTTCAAGTTGCATATCGAAATTTAACAAATATATGGCCGACGATAAAAAGATTATTTTTTCCATGGTGGGCGTTAGTAAAACGTATCCTCCTCACAAACAGGTATTGAAAGACATTTACCTTTCCTTCTTTTATGGTGCAAAAATTGGCATTATTGGTCTCAATGGTTCCGGAAAATCTACCTTGCTGAAAATAATTGCTGGAATTGAGAAAGAGTATCAGGGTGAGGTAGTGTCAGATAAAAGCTTCTCGGTTGGGTATCTCGAACAGGATCCAAAGCTCGATCCGAATAAGACAGTGATTGAGGTTGTCAGAGAAGGTGTGCAGCCAATCATGGACCTGTTAGCTGAATACGAAGATATCAATCTTAAATTCGGATTACCCGAATATTACGAAAATGAGGACAAGATGAATGCTCTTTTTGCTCGTCAAGCGGAACTTCAGGATAAGCTGGATGCAGTAGATGCCTGGAATATCGACAACCGACTCGACCGCGCAATGGACGCATTACGATGTCCACCAGAAGAACAGCCTGTGCGGGAGCTTTCCGGAGGGGAACGCCGTCGTGTGGCTCTTTGTCGTCTGCTCTTGCAGGAGCCCGATGTCCTGTTGCTCGATGAGCCTACTAACCACCTCGATGCAGAATCAATCGACTGGTTGGAGCAACATCTACAGCAATATAAAGGAACGGTAATCTGTATCACACACGACCGTTATTTCCTCGATCATGTTGCCGGTTGGATTCTTGAACTTGACCGTGGAGAAGGCATACCCTGGAAAGGGAACTACACCTCTTGGCTGGAGCAGAAGACAAAACGAATGGAGCAGGAAGAGAAGCAGGCCAGCAAACGTCGCAAGACGCTTGAAAGAGAGCTAGACTGGATCAATATGGCACCCAAGGCACGTCAGGCAAAAGGTAAGGCTCGTCTGAATTCCTACGAGCAGCTGTTGAACCAGGACCAGAAAGAGCGCGAAGAAAAACTTGAACTCTTTATTCCAAATGGTCCTCGTTTGGGTAACAAGGTCATTGAAGCAATCGGTGTTAAAAAAGCATATGGCGACAAACTGCTGTATGATAACCTCAACTTTATGTTACCACCCAACGGTATTGTAGGTGTTATTGGTCCCAACGGTGCCGGTAAAACAACACTCTTTCGATTGATTCAGGGCATGGAAACTCCCGATGCAGGTAAATTTGAAGTAGGTGAAACGGTCGTTACAGCCTATGTGGATCAGTCGCACGAAGAAATTGACCCCGAAAAAACAGTATACCAAGTGGTATCGGGTGGGTTGGAATATGTGCGCGTTGGTGGAAAAGATGTCAATGCACGTGCATACCTCTCCCGTTTCAACTTCTCGGGTGCCGATCAGGAAAAACTGTGTGGTGTACTCTCTGGAGGAGAGCGCAACCGACTCCACCTTGCACTGACACTTAAAGCCGGTGCCAACGTGTTACTACTCGACGAACCTACCAACGATATCGACGTGAACACTCTTCGTGCACTCGAAGAAGGTTTGGAAAATTTTGCAGGTTGTGCCGTTGTTATTTCGCACGACCGTTGGTTCCTAGACCGCATTTGTACACATATTCTTGCATTTGAAGGTAACTCCGAAGTCTTCTTCTTCGAAGGATCCTACAGTGAATATGAGGAGAACAAGAAAATGCGTCTTGGCAATGTAGAACCAAAACGAGTTCGATACAGAAAGTTGTAAGGTCTGTTGCATAGGAGTTAACAAAGAGATTCACCCACATATATTACAATCCACCAACAATTTCCAATCGGTATGAGAAGATACGTATTGTTCCTACTGACTACCATTTGCAGTACCACCCTTTTCGCTCAGTATAGAACGTTTCAAGGTAAAGTAATTGATGCAGTTTATGGCACACCGGTTGCGTATGCTGCTGTGTATATTCACAGTACATCGTATGGAACAGTAACCGATAATGTGGGTGAGTTCTCTTTCATTGCCCCAGATTCTTTGCAGAAAGTACAACTGGTCGTTGTACGGCAAGATTTCAAAATAAATCACCTGACAGTCGATCCGCAAAACATTACTGATTTGTTGATTGCCATCCGTCCCGATGATTTTGAAACAAGCACCAAAGCATTGAGCGATAGCCTGGAGTCTGTCAATAAGAAGAAGGGTGGTGTAATAGACAAAGCTACCCGCTTTGTGATCAACGACTGGATTGCATTGGGTAATCCCAATACAAACAAGTTTGATTTTGGTCGTATTCAGACCTTCCCCACCTATAATCCCATCGAAGGTGTTCGACTAAGAGCCGGCTTCGCTTCTACATCGCGACTCAATCCGCATCTATTTCTGAAAGGATATGTTGCATATGGGTTTGGCGATCAACGTTTCAAATACCGAGGTGAGGTCACTTACGCATTCAAACCCAGGGCATATCACGAAGATGAGTTTCCCAAAAACAACCTCAATCTTGTGTATGAAAACGACCTTTACTCACCTGGCGAAATGCATCCCCGTTCACTCAACAACCTGTTGTTGATAACTTACCGTCGATCGGCAGATCAGGCAACCTATCGCAACTTTGGGGAGATTAACTACGATAGAGAGTATAGAAATGGTTTTGCTCAGACACTGTCGCTGAGAAGATCTCGCATGGTTCCACAAGGCGATCTTCAGTTTCAACGTCAAATGGTATCCAGTCTGTTTGAACAAAATGCCCTCTTCACTACCGAAGCAGGTTTGCAGTTGCGTTATGCTGTACGTGAAGCCTACAACCAACAGAAGCGCAAACGGAAATCGCTCGAGCTAACCAGTCCCGTTTTCTTCCTATCCCACACAATCGGATACACGGAAGCACTAGGCGGAGAAAACAGGTATCATCGTACAGAGTTCTCTGCACAAAAACGCTTTTTGCTGGGAAGTGTAGGACGATTGGATGTTGTGGGTGAAGCGATGAAAGTTTGGAACTCTGTTCCTTTCCCAATGCTTGTGTACCCCAACCAGCGCTATCGCCATCTCATCGAAAGCAACGCTTTCTTCCTGAGTCAAGCCATGGAGTTCATGGCCGATGAACAGGTTACTTTGCGTACAACTTGGGTAGGAGATGATGTACTGTTAGCTAAGGTTCCATTCCTCAATAAGCTGCAAGTAAGAGAACTGGTCTCTTTGCGCGCAGCATATGGTCGGTTAAGTGATCAGAACAACCCTGAACTCACCACTAACATATTCGAATTTCCATTAAATTCTTATCAATACGGATCTCAACCCTATATAGAAGGAACGGTGGGGATAACCAATATTTTGGGACTCCTGCGTGTAGAGTATGTACACCGTTTTACCTATCGTGATCATCCCGATGCTTTACTCGGAAAAATCAGAGTGGATGTAACACTTTGATGAGTAATAGTGCATTTACAAGTGTTGACATGGCATTTTACAAGTGTTGATTTTGCACGCTAATATGTATAAGATGAATTGGTTTGCTACATTTAGGGAACAGCTTAAAAAAACGTGGGTCAATCTATTCTGGAAGAACCCCAATCGCCTTTGGGCCTTAAAAGTGGCGGCTTCCATTGCTTTCCTATTGATTCCAGTTGAGCTCTTTTTTCACGATTCCTTCTATGGTACAACCATGGCGTTGGGTGTGGTTGCCATGGCCTTGGGAGAGACCGATGTACACCCCATAGGTAGATTGAAGTCGGCCGGACTATCGCTCATCCTCTTTTTTGTAATTAGTAGTTTAGTCAGCATCTTCTATCCTTTTCCGCCCTATTTCTTCCTGCTGATACTCGTTGCCTCCTTCCTTCTTTCAATAACGGGGGGGATGAATGCCCGTGCACAGGGAGTCACCTTTGGTTCTCTGCTTATTTTCTCTTACACAATGCTTGGAGCCGACTACAGCGAACAATGGTTTTATCAGCCATTACTGTTTACCATTGGAGCATTTTCCTACTCCGTGGTCTCCATTCTGCTATTACGATACCGTCCCTACAGGTTGCTCAAGGAACAGCTGGCACGAGGATTCCACTTTCTGGCCGACTATATAGAGGTGAAGGCAAACCTATTCCCCAGCGACCCACAGGTGCAAATGCAGATACGCACACAGCTTGCCCAGAAGAATATAGCCTTGGCACAGCAAATCGAATTATGTAAGAGTAATTTGTACAGTTTCTCTGCAGAGTGCAGCAAAGAAGAGCGTCCCTCGGTGGACTTCTATTACCAGAAATGGTTTCTTTTGCAAGAGATGCAAGAGCGAGCCATCTCCAGTCACGAGCAATATGATATTCTTAGTCGTGAGGTGGGCAACCGGGAGCTATTAGAGGGATTTGGGCAACTAATGCGAGAATTGGGCAAGGCTATGCACCGCTATAGCGAATCGCTTCTTACTGAGGAAGCATACAAACATCCCCTTTCGCTAGAATGGACATTAACGGCACTCAAGCAAATGTTGGATGGGGAGAAAGGAGAAGCATATTATCCCACCTTGTCACTTTTAATGAAAAACCTGAGCGGACTTGAACGGAATCTCCGCGAAGAGGAGATGCTCACAGCGCAAATCGATGTCACAGTATTCAATTCCCGCAAGCCGGAAACAACGAGTCTTTCCGCACTGTTCAACCCGTCGAACTCCCGCTTTAAGTTTGCCATGCGTCTCACCATTAGTTGGTTGATAGGGTATGGCATCATGCAGTTGTTCCATATCGAAAAGGGAGCCTGGATTATGCTTACGTCACTTCTCGTCTTTCAGCAAACATACAGTGCAACCCGTATACGCCTAAAAGATCGCATTTTTGGTACTGTCATCGGCATCCTTTTGGGTATAACATTGGCCCAGCTCCTGCCAACCTTGGCAGGCCAAATACTGCTTCTCATCTGCTCCATCTATCTATTCTTCTACTGGTTAAAGAAGAATTATGTGGTTGCTGCCATCTTCATCACTACCTATGTGCTGGCATCTTTTAATCTCCTGTCCGACCAGGGTGTTGCCATGATGTATCCCCGCATTGTCGATACCCTCTTGGGTGGTGCCATTGCCTACCTTGTGGTGCGATATGTGTGGCCCGACTGGCAGTATAAGCAGCTGCCCGGTTTGTTGCAGCAGGCAATAACCAAAAACAAGCGCTACTTCGAGAGCATCTACGAAGGTTCTGTTACAGAAGAAGAATACCTCCACAATCGACGCACAGCATACAATGCCGATAATGCACTGACCTCCGCTTGGAAAGGAATGCGTCTTGAGCCGAAGAACCGGAAGGAATACGAAGAGAGAGCTTTCACCCTCACCAATCTCAACCATGCATTGCTTTCCTATATTTCGGCCTTTGGAGTGCACAAACGCACCAATCATCTCTCCGAAAAGGAGCAGCTGTTTTGCCGTGATATTAGCACCGTATTAGCTTATGTGACAGATATGCTGGAAGGTAAATCAGACTCGTTGCAACACAATGCTCTAACTCAGAAAGCCAACAGTTGGGAAGAGTGTCTGGAAGAGCTGCAAAAAGACCCTACCAATACCCGCGCAGGACTCATTTACAACATCTCCCATGTCACTCGCGAACTGCTTGTTGAAGCACCGTTTGCAATCTCAGCAAAATTAAATTAAAAACGAGGCAGTGATTTTCCGAAATCCATAAAACGTTTTTTTGTATTATCTTTGTAACTTATTTGTTTCTTATGGTTTGACTCACATGCCATCTCTACTTTGTTTTTCTGTGTAGAGCAAAGGATTCAAATATGTAAATAATTGAAATCGAGACAAATGATTACAATATTAGGAATTGAATCTTCCTGCGACGATACATCCGCTGCAATCATTCGCGACGGAGTGATCTGTTCCAACGTCATTGCCGGGCAGGCCGTACACGAACGTTATGGAGGTGTAGTGCCCGAGCTGGCGTCACGTGCGCACCAACAAAACATCATACCGGTGGTTCACGATGCACTAAAGCAGGCTGGCATCACCAAAGAGGAGATTACGGCTGTGGCATTCACGCGCGGACCCGGTCTGCTGGGGTCACTGCTTGTCGGTACCTCCTTTGCAAAAGGATTCTCCTCGGCGTTGAACATTCCCTTGGTAGAGGTAAACCATCTACAGGCACATGTATTGGCCCATTTTATCAAAGAGGATGAGCAGGATCAGAATCAACCTGTATTTCCATTTCTCTGTCTGCTTGTTTCAGGGGGTAATTCACAGATCATCTTGGTGAAGTCGTACGACGATATGGATATCATCGGAAAGACCATTGACGATGCAGCCGGAGAAGCCTTCGACAAATGTGCCAAGGTAATGGGACTCGGATATCCAGGCGGACCGGTTGTGGACCGTCTCGCTAAGCTGGGTAATCCTCACCGCTTCACCTTCAGCAAGCCTCGTATCGAAGGGTATGACTACAGCTTCAGCGGGCTGAAGACCTCATTTCTCTACTTCCTGCGCGATGAACTGAAGAAAGATCCCGATTTCATTGAAAAGAATAAGGAGGACCTCTGTTCTTCGTTGCAGAAGACCATCATCGATATACTCATGGACAAACTATATCAAGCTTCGGTCGACTTGCACATCAAAGAGGTTGCAGTTGCCGGTGGCGTATCGGCTAACTCTGGTCTGCGAAATGCATTCGAAGAATATAGCAATCAATATGGCTGGAAAATACATATTCCCAAGTTTGCCTATACCACCGATAATGCTGCCATGGTCGCCATCACAGGGTACTACAAGTACCTGAGCGGAGAGTTTGCCGCCCCCGATGTAGCTCCCTACGCCCGCGTATCCATCTAAAACAAGTAAAACTAAGCGAATAAATTCATAGACCCTATGTCAACAACAGAAAATTCCATTGTGGAGGAGAACAAGAAGAGCCTCAATTTTATCGAACAGATAGTCGAGAACGACTTGAGAGAAGGGAAAAACGACGGACGCATACAAACGCGTTTCCCGCCTGAACCCAACGGCTACTTGCACATTGGCCACGCCAAGGCCATCTGCATTGACTTCGGCATTGCCCAAAAGTATGGCGGCATTTGCAACCTCCGTTTCGATGATACCAACCCCGTGAAAGAGGATGTGGAGTATGTCGATTCCATCATGGAAGATATCAAATGGTTGGGCTTCAACTGGGCGAATGTTTATTATGCATCCGACTATTTTCAGCAGCTCTGGGACTTTGCAATAAAACTCATCAAAGAGGGAAAAGCATATGTCGACGAGCAAACAGCCGAGGAGATTGCACGCCAAAAGGGAACACCCACCGAACCGGGAACCCACAGTCCCTATCGCGACCGCCCCATTGAGGAGTCGCTGGAGCTGTTCGAGAAGATGAACAGTGGAGAAATACCCGAAGGTAAGATGGTACTGCGTGCAAAGATCGACATGGCTTCGTCTAACATGCACTTCCGCGATCCCATCATCTACCGTGTGATTCACATCCCGCATCACCGCACCGGCACTACATGGAAAGCTTATCCCATGTATGACTTTGCCCATGGGCAATCGGACTACTTTGAAGGCGTCACACACTCTCTCTGTACATTGGAGTTTGTCGTACATCGACCTCTTTATGATTGGTTCATCGACCAGCTGGCCGACAGCGACTACCGTCCTCGTCAGTACGAGTTCAACCGCCTCAGCCTCACCTATACAGTGATGAGTAAGCGTAAGCTGTTGCAGCTTGTAAAAGAGGGACTTGTAAAAGGATGGGACGACCCCCGAATGCCAACCCTCAGCGGTATGCGTCGCCGTGGCTATACGCCTGAGTCCATTCGCAACTTTGTCGACAAGATCGGTTATACCAAATATGATGGCATCAATGACGTCTCCCTGTTGGAGCATGCCGTACGTGAAGACCTCAACGCCCATGCCATGCGTGTGTCGGGCGTCCTTGATCCCGTGAAGCTGATTCTCACCAACTATCCCGAAGGCAAAGAAGAGGAGATGGAAGCCATCAACAACCCGGAAGATGAATCCATGGGTAGTCGCCTTGTCAAGTTCTCCCGAGAGCTTTGGATTGAAAGAGATGACTTTATGGAAGATGCGCCCAAGAAATATTTCCGTCTCACACCGGGCAGCGAAGTGCGCCTGAAGAGCGCCTACATAATTAAATGTACCGGCTGCAAGAAAGACGAACAAGGAAACGTCATTGAGGTATATGCCGAATATGATCCACAAACCAAGAGTGGAATGCCCGAAGCAAATCGCAAGGTGAAAGGCACCATCCACTGGGTGTCTGTACCCCACAGCTTAGATGCCGAGGTACGTCTTTACGACCGCCTCTTTATGGTAGAAGATCCCTCTAGCGAGAAAGAGAAAGATTTTCGCGAATTGATCAATCCCGAATCGCTGATTGTGAAGACTGGATGCAAAGTAGAAGAATACCTCAAAGAGGCCAAACCTCTCGATAGTTTTCAGTTCCAACGCATTGGTTATTTCAATGTAGATCTCGATTCAACGGCCAACCATCTGGTGTTTAACCGTACAGTAGCACTTAAAGACTCTTGGAAAAAACAAGCAAATTAAGCAAAGTCACTTACAGAGAAGATAGGTTTGAATTTGTTTTTTGAAAATGCGCAGAGATTTTGACGATAGTGAATTGGATGTAACATCCCTGGTCGAAAAATACGAGCAGATGCGAGCTCTCGGCAAGAAGAATTACTTCGATGCCGATGAGTTTGCATTGCTAGCCGAGTATTATAATGCCGGTGGTGACAACGAGGAGGCAGAAGAACTCATATCGGAGGGTCTTGCCATGCACCCCGGAAGTTCTGTCTTGATGTTGCTGAAAGCCAAATCCCTCGTTTTTTCAGAAATGTACGAGGAGGCCCTTGAGATCATCCGTCTCATATCGGACGAGGAGGATGTGGAGCTTGCGTTGCTTAAAATTGAGTCCCTGCTTCAAACCGACCAGTTTATTGAAGCAGACTACGAGATCAACAAAATACTTGAACACGACCTTCCTTCCGACGACTCCTACTTCTTTTTCACCGAGCTAGGGTTTCTCCTTAACGATGTGGATCGTTTCGATCGGGCCATCTTCTTCCTCGAGGAAAGCGCTAAAATAGACCCCTCGAATGCCGATGTTCTGGTTGAGCTAGCCTACGCTTACGAGATGAAGGGCGACTTCGACAAAGCAATCAACTACAACAATCATTTGCTCGATATGGATCCCTATTCCTACGATGGGTGGGTCAATATAGGTAGGCTCTATTCGTTGAACGGACAATACGACAAGTCGATAGACGCTTATGACTTCGCGCTAACCATTCAAGACGGAGATGTGAATGTGCTAAAAATGAAAGCTCTTTCACTCTTCATGAATGACAATACCGAGGAGGCAATCAATGTGTTTGAGACCTGCCTACTTCTCTCTCCGAACGACGAGTCGCTCTATGATTCGCTGCTCGAAGCCTATGAAGCCATGGAGCAATATGATGAGATGATGAAGCTAATCCGTCAGAAACAGGCTCTCTTTGGCAGTGCCGGCATAATGGCAAAAGAGGCGCTGGTGTATATCCTCATGGGCAATCTGGATAAAGCAGAGGAGCTCTACAATCAGATACCCGACCCCGAAAAAGAGACCCTTGATTATTACATCCTCGAAGGAGAACTTGCCTTTCATCGCGAAAATTATGAGGATGCCGAACTGGGATATATGAAGGCAGCACTCATCTCCGAAGACAACGAAAACATCATCGACAAGTTGGTCAACATCAGTGTGGCCCTGAAGAAATACGAGCAGGCCGCCAAATATTTGGAGCAGTTGCTCGACATTGCACCCGACTTCCCATCGGCAAGGACGCGACTAGCCTTCATGCGATTCGAGATAGGAGACAAAGAGCCCTTCGACGAAATCATTTCACAATTCTCCGTCGAAGAGCTCCGCATGCTTCACTATTTGATAATGGGAAAAGATAGTACCGATATATCTCACTACAGCAGGGAGAAATTATTGGTCCGTCTGAATGAAATTCGCGAGAATCGAGTACTTTTCAAAAATATCAAATACTAAAACAGATCAATCATTTGCGTTTACATGATCCGGAAGGAGAGTGTTAGGTTGACCATTGGCCACCAGTTCATCACTTTTTCCGACACCGGCAGGTCCATCTCATCTATGAGACCGTTCACCCAGTTGTTGCCCGCATCGTTCAAGTTTGGACTTGAGACCACATATTTTCCCTGGTTCACCATACCCAATTCAAACTTGAATCCCACAATGGAGTAGGGGATGGTTCTTCCCAGTCCAATACCAAAATAGGGCTTAATTTCATTCCCCATCGTTAAATCAGCGGAGAAGGAGCCGTTGCTGTTTGGTGATATCACAACATCCTCATACTGTAGATTAGGAGCCACTCCCAATTCAGCCGATAGCTGTTGATAGTCCCGAATCAACCCATTTGTGGATACTTTGTTTTTGCCGAAATAAAAACCACCTGTAAAGCAGAAGATACCGTTTCTTGCAGGATAAAAATCGAGCATAACTTTATAATTGGGGAGCTTCACTTTCAATTCGGTCAGTTCAGCAGTTGCTTTTGCATTGTATTCATCGTATACCACATCTACCTCAAATTCAGCCACATTCTTTGCACTATAATTCAGGTAATCATATCCTGCCCTCAATTTAAGATTGGGAAATAACGATGTTGCAACCTGCCCTCCGGCACCATACAAGCCGGCGTTAATACCAACGCTCCAACTGTCAAGTGTACCTTGTTGAGCATGACCATAAAATGTTACCAGGAGAAAAGCCAAGATAGAAATGGATAATTTTTTCATACGAACATGAGATTAATAAAATGCTATGTTTAAAAAACCTTAAACAACTTTCTCCAGATGTTGTTTACACAAATGTCCTTTTTTTGTAGTTTTTATTCCATTTCCCTTTTACACCGTACGTTTTCTTACCGAGAATTTCTCTCAGCCATCTGCTTCACCTCATCCAAACCTTTGGTAAAACCCTCCAACATATGATCTTCATACACCGGATCTACATCCACATATACCGTCAACAGTGTGGTGTTGCCCGTTTCGGTAAGCAGATATTTCTCGTAGGCACCTTGTGCCACACTTTCCTTTTCAACACCATCCCAGATCTCCCCCTTATGCAGAAAATCCACCTCATAGGGCTTGTTCAGCTTGCTGATGGTGGCGTACATCCCATTGCCGTCGGGACCCAAAAAGAGGGTTCTCCCTCCAAGCTGCCAATCGGAGTGATAGTGCGATCCCTCCACAAAATGCTTGGTCCATGTCTTGTACGACTCTTCGTTCCACAATGCCTCCCAAACCTTCTCGGCGGATGCATTAATTTCAGTTGTAAATGAAATTGTCTTCATTTTGTAATTCATTGATTTAATGATAATAAAATAGAATAGAACATTCACGCATTGAGATAATATTGTACGAAGTACACTTTTCTAACAATCACACTTCCAAAATTGTTGCAACCAAATCTTATTTTTTTGTTCCCATGAGTTCATGATAAAAGAGACAAATACCCAATTATTTAACATAAGATAACAAAATAGCATGCAAGGTTTTTCGAAAGCTCCTGTTTAAGGATTGTAACAAGATTAGAAATTGCAAATTTAAAAACCACAACATTATGAAGATTACAAAAGTACTACTCACTGCAGGAATCTTACTTGGCATGCTAGCCGTGCCCTCCTGTAACGACGATGATGACAAATCGTATGTTTATTTTCCCAATGCGCTTGTCACCGTAAAGAAATCATCTAGCGACAAAGTATATTTCCAATTGGACGACAGCACAACCCTGTTGCCCATCAATATCACCACACACCCTTACGGCTCAAAAGAGGTGAGAGCGTTGGTGAACTACGATGAGGTGAACGATCCCCATCAAGGGTTCGACAAAGCGGTTAAGGTGAACTGGATGGACAGCATCCGCACAAAGTCCATGGCCCCTAACTTGGGAGAGCGCAACAACGAAGTATACGGAAACGACCCTGTAGAGATTGTCAAAGACTGGGTTACTGTGGCCGAAGATGGTTACCTCACCCTTCGTTTCAGAACCTTATGGAGCGGTGGAGTCACACACTACGTGAATCTCATCTCCACCAATAATCCCGAAAACCCCTACGAAGTGGAATTCCGTCACAATGCCAATGGCGACATCAACGGGCGCTTTGGTGATGGTCTGGTAGCTTTCAAACTCGACAGTCTGCCCGATACCCAAGGAGAAACGGTGAAGTTGAGACTGAAATGGAAAGCGTTTAACTCAGACAAGTCGATTGAATTCGATTATCGCACCAATGCAGCCACACCTGCCTCTTCTGACGTTGCCGCACAGAGGAGTGTAATACCATTGCAATAATTTTTTTTCAATAAATAAGTTCTGAATAATTTGGCAAGGTTGTACATTTGCATCAAATTACAACCTTGCCTTCATACAATCGGAAGAGTGTATGGGCAGTGTATGGATGAAATCTGTAGATGACAAAGGAAGAAAACAAAGAGCGGGAACTCATCCGACAGATTGTACATGGCAATCGTGTTGCCATGAAGAGGTTCTATGACGATCACTCCGGGTATCTCACCACGGTGTGCGCACGTTATTTATCCAACAAGGAAGACATCAAAGATGTATTGCAGGAAAGTTTTCTAAAGATTTTCAATGCCATGCACAAGTTTGAGTACAAGGGTCCCGGATCCTTGCGTGCCTGGTCCTCCCGCATCGTCGTCAACGAAGCGTTGAACTTCATCAAGGCCAACGAGCGGATGCTCTTTACGGACCTGCCGGAGACCGATTTTCCCGACAATGTGGAAGAGGAAGACCCCGACTTCGATGACATCCCCACCTCCAACATTCTTGAAATGATTCGTATGTTACCCCCCGGTTACCGCACCGTCTTCAACCTATATGTATTCGAGAACAAGAGTCACAAGGAGATAGCCTCCATCCTACACATAGCGGAAAGTAGCTCAGCCTCGCAGTTGCACAGAGCGAAAGCCATCTTAAAGAAAGAAATAGAGTTATATAGAATAAAAAAACAGCAACATGAACGATCACTGGCAAGATAACCTTCGTAACCGGATGGAGCATCACCAAGAGCCCGTCCCTGAGGGGTTGTGGGAGGGAATCGATCAACTATTGTTGGAGCGCAAGATTGTAGGGCACGCCCCCTTGAAGAGGAAGCCCTTTGTAAGGAGACTCTATATTGGAGCCTTATCCGCAGCCGCTGTCGTTGCCATCCTGCTATTGCTTGTTTTGCCATACACCACTTCCAAGTACCAAGAAGGAGTCCACATAGCAGAAGGAAGCAGTCCGCACACCCTGTCGCAAGAACAACAATTGAATAAAGAACAACTGTTGCAGCCAAAACAACATCTTGTTGAGACAACCAAGACCGACAACAAGCATCTATTTGCTGTAAAGGGCAATCAAGGTGCAACTTCAAGACCCTCCTCCGAAAGGAGCATTAGTGAATCCTTTAATGCCAATCGACAAGAAGAAATAGTCACCCTGACGGCAGACGGAGAAATGCAGCAAGTCGACAGAGA
>DBQD01000011.1:25123-27602 GCA_002305715.1 Proteiniphilum sp. UBA1403
TCCAAATGGCAGACCAACCTATCCGTGTCGAACCTACCCTCCGGCACATCCGAAAGCTATTCCGGATACGGCACCTTTGCTGTGACCGAAGCGGTGGATAACCAATACCACTTTATGTCCAACTACAGTAGAGAGCAAGCATATACCGAGGTGAAACATCACCAGCCAGTCACCTTCGGCCTCACGGTGCGCTACAACCTCAACAGCAGGTGGAGTCTATCCAGCGGGCTGACCTACTCGTTGCTCAACTCGGAGCTCTACTCCTCCGGTGTAGGTAACTATTATTACGACGACCACCAAACGTTGCATTATATAGGCATACCGCTCAACGTAGGCTACACCTTCTGGCAAAAGAACAGATTATCTACCTACCTCACAACCGGCGCACTGGTCGAAAAGAATATCGCCGGAAAGCTCACTTCCAAGTATTACCTCGACAACCAACTCGAAGTAACCACAACAGAGAAAGTACGCGCAAAAGAATTGCAATGGTCGGTCAACGCCGCAATGGGACTAGGATATCAGCTCTCCAACACCATCGGTCTCTACGCCGAGCCCGGCATCTCCTATTATTTCAACAACGGCAGTCAGCTCGAAACCATTTACAAAGAAGATCCCCTTCACTTCAACCTGCGCTTGGGCTTACGTTTCACCTTCAACAACTAACATCTGCTCTCTCACTGTTTGTTACCCAAAAATAGTGCCGTCGAATTCTTCGTTGCATAGCAAGAACAAACAATTTGCAATCAAGTTGAAGAATCCGGCGGCATCACCATAACCCTCTTTACGGGTTTGACAAGGCAGATCGATGAATATGTAAAAGAAGAGTATGGCTGTTTTAAGGCGAGGCAACCCTACAAGGCCGCCTTCACCGATTCCGATAGGGGAGTGGTGCCCCTTCCAATCAATGTAGATAGCTGACGAGAATCATCGAATAAATCACCTTTCGATGCAGCCACATCCCAACTGGCAATGGCCGCTGCAAACTGAGCAGGAATGCCAAAACCCTCCAATACTTTGCAATATTCAGCCTCCGGCAGGTTCTTATAGGGGATATCCCTCCCCGTCTGTTTGGAAATCTCTTTCGCCAAATCGACCAACGTAAAAGCCTCATCGCCGGCCAGCTCATACACCCGTCCCTTGTGCGACTCATTGGTAACCACCACAGCTGCCGCTTCCGCATAATCGGATCGAGCCGCCGCCGAAATTTTACCATCGCCCGCACTACCCAACAGCGCACCACCGGCTAGGGTACCGCCAATGGAACCGGTGTAGTTCTCCGTATACCATCCGTTGCGCAAAATGGAGTATGTTATACCCGAAGCAATCAACAACTCCTCAGTCGCCTTGTGCTCAATAGCCAAACTCAACGAAGAGGAGTCGGCATGCAGCAAGCTAGTGTAGACAATCCAGTTCACACCCGCTTTCACGGCCGCATTTATTACGTTACGGTGCTGACGGGCACGCTGACCCACCTCGCTACCCGAAATAAACACCAGCCTATCGATACCGGTCAGCGCTCTCTCCAGCCCATCCGTCATGTTGTAATCGAAGGCACGTGCCTCCACGCCCAACGCTGCTGCCTTCTCCGGAGTGCGAACAAGTGCAACAATGTTTTCACTGGGTATTCTCTTTTTCAATTCCCCCACAACCAAGGCACCCAATTGCCCGGTAGCTCCTGTGACTGCTATTTTCATACAATTGACTATTTATCTGTTGATTCGTTAAACCCATAGTAGATATTCGCGCGAAGTGTACCTATTGTAATCTATTCGCTTGAATACTATTTGTAATCTGTATAATTGTGGAGTCGGCATACACCGCCGTCGTCTCACCTGTGCAAGTGGTAAAATAAACATAATACCCGTTATCCAGAAATCGGTACACTCTGCATCCGTCATGCTCAAAGAGGAACTCAACCCTGTAATCGGGATTGTTTGTCGGCCTTGTTATGGATATAACTCTGGGCGATCTCGCTGCACAAGCCGTAAGTAGCAATATAGTTGCGAACAGAACCAAGAATCTAATTGATGTTTTCATAATTGGATTGTTTTAATTGGTTTGCTATCGTTCTATTTCATTCTCAATGATGATCGCTGTAAAAATAGTGATAAAAATTCATTAAACTCTCTATTTTCAATTTAGAATATTCGTTAATCTTTGTGTTTAAATTAATAGAGACAAACACGCAACTTTCATGAAATTAATAAATCGCACGTTTTACCTATTTCTAATGCTGCTTCTATTGGGAACCTGTTTACAAGGATGTAGTAAAGAAGAAGCACCGGAAGAGGACGACCGATCAATGGAGATGGCTTACCTTATATCGCTAATAGCCCTTATTATATAGAATTATTATAAAAAAGCCTTAAACAGTAACAATTTGAGATAATATTTTCCATTATGGCTCCAATCTTTTAATTTTGCACATTCAATTAAAAGGATATGGCAACCATAACGGAGAAAATAAAGATTTTAT
>DBQD01000060.1 GCA_002305715.1 Proteiniphilum sp. UBA1403
CCGATGGAGATCGTGCAAAAATACACTTTGGGCTTTCATGAAGTTTTGGCTCTTTTTAACACGCTTCCTCCCAGCATAGAACCGACTGCCACCGGGCACATCCTGGAACAGATTGAAATGATTAAAAAGATCCTTGAAGCCGGTTATGCATATGAGGTGAATGGTTCAATCTACTTCGATGTGGAGAAATACAGCCGTGAACATGACTACGGTACGCTGACCAACCGGAAACTGGAGGATCTGATGGAAGGTACACGTGAACTGGATGGTCAAGACGAAAAAAGAGGACGTCTCGATTTTGCTCTTTGGATTAAGGCTAAGCCCGAAACATTGATGCAGTGGCCATCACCATGGAGTTGGGGGTTCCCAGGCTGGCACATCGAGTGCTCAGCCATGAGCACCAAGTACCTGGGAAAAACCTTCGACATTCACGGTGGAGGCATGGACTTGCAAGCTACACACCATACAAACGAGATTGCCCAATCACAGGCTTGCAATCATACAGCACCAGCTAAGTATTGGGTGCACACGAACATGCTCACTGTCAATGGCGCTCGCATGTCTAAAAGCGCCGGCAACGGATTCCTCCCAAAAGAATTATTTACCGGAAACCATCCACTGTTAGAACAGGGTTACTCACCCATGACAGTTCGTTTTTTCATGGCCCAGTCGCATTACCGAAGCACACTCGACTTTTCCAACGAAGCGCTGCAGGCTGCCGAAAAGGGATATAAAAAGCTAATGGAAAGTCTCTCAACCCTAGAGAAGTTAACACCTTCAGCCGCCTCCACAGTTAATATTGACGAACTTGAGCAACGTTGCTATGTGGCAATGGATGATGATTTTAACAGTCCCATGCTCATTGCCCATCTTTTTGAGGGTGTTCGCATTATCAATTCGGCGAACGATAAAAAAGAAACGCTCTCCGAAGCCGATCTGGTCAAATTGAAGAAAATCATGCACACCTTCATCTTTGAAGTGTTAGGACTCATTGACGAGACAAAACAGATAGCCGGCAGCGGGGTAATTGAAGGATTGATGCGACTGATCATCGATATTCGCCAGTCGGCTCGCAACAACAAAGATTGGGCAACTTCCGATAAGATCCGAGATGCCTTGAAGGAGGCCGGAGTTACCTTAAAAGACACCAAAGATGGTGTAGAGTGGAGACTGTGAGCATGCAAGTATTAATGTCTCCGGCAAAGCTGCTCTCTTTTCCGGATAGGAATGATAGGTTCACCACAACAGAACCGATGTTCCCCGAAAAGACAAAAGAGTTGATAACCGTTTGCCAACAGCTCACAGAAAAAGATTTTGGAACTATCATGAAGATCAATCCCAAGATGGCACGGGTGGTCTTTGAGCAGTTCCAGACTTTTTATTTCCCAACAACACCACAACGCGCTGCAGCTTTGGCATACAATGGAATTGCCTATGCAGGATTGAATACACACGACTTCACAGATGAGGAAGTTGTTTTTGCGCAGCAGCATCTCAATATCCTTTCGGGTCTCTACGGCATATTACGTCCGTTTGATCAGATCAAGCCATATCGTTTGGAGATGCAACGTCCTATCGTTCCCCTGGGATACAATACGCTTTATGATTTTTGGAAGGAGGAAGTCGAAAGCTATTTCAACGATAAATTCAAGAAGGAAGATAAAATAATCATCAATTTGAGTTCGGGTGAGTATGGAAAAGTCGTCAAACAAAATGCGCTCAATGCAGGGGTACGCATGATTGACATCCGGTTTCTGCAATTGGAACAAAACGACTTCAAGCAGGTTATCGTCCATACAAAAAAAGCTCGTGGTCTGATGGCACGTTATATCATTAAAAACAAAATTACCAGCGTAGAGAAAATAAAAGGATTTCATTACGAAGAGTATTTCTACCACCCTTCCCTGTCGAAAGAAAACGAATGGATCTTTGTTCGTTAAACAAAAAATCATATGAATGCAAGAAGAGTAACATTTGCGTCCAAGATCGGTGTAATTGCTGCGGCAGCAGGCTCTGCCGTTGGTTTGGGAAATATATGGCGCTTCCCCAGTCAGACCGCTGATGGGGGTGGAGCCATCTTCATCCTAGTATATATTGGATGCATTCTTTTTTTTGGAATACCTCTAATGGTGAGCGAGTTTGTAATTGGGAGATCATCCCGAGCCAATACAGCTGGTGCTTTCCACAAACTCTCACCTGGCACCCCTTGGAAGTGGGTTGGTCGTTTGGGTGTTCTCACCGGCTTCATCATCTTAGGATTTTACATGGTGGTCTGCGGTTGGACCTTGGACTATCTGATGCAATCTGTCACTGGTAACTTGCAAGGGATTGAAGATTTCTCGTCAAACTTCACCTCCTTGTTGTGTAACCCACTACGCCAAATTCTCTGGATGATTCTCTTTGCATTTTTAACAGCCTTTTTTATACTTTCCGGTGTAAAAAAAGGTATAGAACAATCGGCAAAGATTATGATGCCGATGCTCTTCCTTCTTCTCATCATTTTAGCTGTACGTGCCATCATGCTAGATGGAGCATCTGGCGGTCTCACGTTTCTCTTCAAACCCAACCTTGATCATGTGAAACCAACAGTCTTTCTTGATGCAATGGGGCAGGCCTTCTTCTCCCTTTCAATCGGCATGGGTTGTATGATTACCTATGGCTCCTACTTTGACAACCGCATCAATTTCACCCGAACAGCTATGCAGGTTGCCACGCTCGACACGTTGGTAGCTATTCTCGCCGGCATAATTATCTTCCCTGCGGCCTTTGCACTTACTGCAAACCCTGCAACCATTGTCGATGAGCTGGTAGCCGGTGGCCCCGGACTACTATTCATCACAATTCCCGAGTTATTCAACCAAATGCATGCCTCCTCGCTGTGGGCCTCCTTGTTCTTCTTCCTATTAGCCCTTGCTGCCATCACCTCCACCATTTCGTTGATGGAAGTTGTGACAGTTTATCTACACGAAGAATATAACCTATCCCGCAGAAAAAGCACACTGCTTGTCACTGCGGGTGTAATGATATTGGGAGTAATCTCTTCACTTTCATCCTCCTTTTTCAACATCCTCGACATCAGCTCTGCCAAGTTCATGCTACCCATTGGTGGCCTCTTTATAAGTCTTTTCGTTGGATGGCATTTAGACCAGAAGCTCGTATATGCCGAACTGACCAACCAAGGTACAATAAAGATTGCCATTGGATTTTTAAAAATATATACCTTCCTGCTGCGCTTTATAGTGCCTCCGGCCATTGTTGCAATATTTATCTATGGTCTTATGGCTTAATGCCTTAGGAAATGGAAAATTCATTAAAGGAGTTTAAACAACATAAAACCGAAAAGAAACTGCTTTGCCTTCGCTATAAATGACTATTTTTGCAGAACTTTAGCAAAAATGTCACACAACAATGCATTTGCAATATAAACTTACACCTCCTGATGCACTTTATGCTACTGTTCAGCTCCCTGCATCAAAAAGCATAAGCAACAGAGCGCTCATTCTCAATGCGCTTAGCTTAAGTCCCTATTCCATCAGGAATCTATCAAACTGTGAAGATACACAAGTAATTATCGATGCTTTTAACTCCGACTCCAATGTGTTCGATGTGAAAGGTGCCGGCACAGCCATGCGTTTTCTCACGGCCTTCCTTGCCGGGATGGAGGGAGATTGGGTTATTAAGGGTTCCAAGCGGATGCACGAACGTCCTATCCACCCGTTGGTAGAAACACTCACAGCGTTGGGTGCCAATATCGAATATTTGGAGAAAGAGGGTTTTCCCCCATTGCACATCAAAGGTAGAAAACTTAAGGGTGGTGAAGTGTATCTCTCCGGTAACATTAGTTCGCAGTTTATCTCAGCTTTGCTGATGATAGCGCCGATTATGGAAAAGGGATTGATCATGCACATCGAGAAAAAGATTGTCTCGAAGCCCTACATCGATCTTACCATAGCGATGATGGCTCAATGTGGTGTCACGGTAAAATGGATAGGGAACGACATTGTAGTTAGACCACAGCAGTATCAGTCCACGGAACTGGTTGTTGAAACAGACTGGTCTGCAGCCTCCTACTGGTATGAAATGGTCTCTATGATTCCCAATTCAGAAGTAAAACTACTCGGATTAATAAAAAATAGCCTCCAAGGTGATTCCAATGTGGCCAACCTGTTCAGTGATCTGGGTGTAACCACGGAATTTACCGAAGAGGGAGCCGTGCTTCGACACACAAAACGGAAAGCAAAAAAATTCTTTCACGATTTTGTAAATGAACCCGACTTGGCACAAACATTTGCAGCGACCTGTTGTTTTAAAGGTATTCCGTTCCTCTTTTCGGGCATCCAAAGCTTGAAAATCAAGGAGACAGATCGTGTGCAGGCTCTTATTAACGAATTAAAAAAATTGGGCTTTGTACTCAAAGAAACAGAAATTGGCATGCTCGAATGGGATGGCGAGCGCTGTACTCCAGAAAAGGACCCTGCTATCGACACCTACGATGATCATCGCATGGCCATGTCCCTTGCCCCTGGAGCATTGGTGTTCAAAACGCTAAACATCAATAATCCCGAAGTGGTTACAAAATCCTATCCTCACTTCTGGGATGATTTGAAAAGAGCAGGCTTTCAAATTGAAGAAAGGTAATTAATTTATGCAACTCATTCTGTTATTTCTCGGAATTATCCTCTTTTTCGTATTGGCACTTACCATCACTAATTATGTCCAGAAAAAAAGAGGAAATACCACACCTCGTGAGGTTCCATCCCCTGCCATCGATTTAGATGGAGGTTGCTGTGGTGCACACGAAATATGTGAAAAAGACAGCCTCATCGCTGCATTTTCAGAACAACCGGAATACTTCGATGACGAGGAACTCGATAAATTCGTCCGACGAGAATCAGATCAATATACGCCAGGAGAAGCCGACGAGTTTCGGGAAGTTTTCTATTCTGTTCTTGATGAGGAAAAGCCACGTTGGGTACGTAGTCTTCAAATGAGAGGGATCTCTCTTCCCGATCAACTGAAGGACGAAGTATTGATGTTTGTGAATGAACTGAGAGCGAACAAAATGCACGCCTGATACAGGAACAGATGAATATCCCGGAACTGCTCGAGTATGCCTTCTTTCGGAATGCCCTTTTGGGGAGTCTCTTTGCTAGCATAGCCTGTGGCATCATTGGCACCTATATTGTCACGCGTAGGCTAGTATTTATCAGTGGTGGTATCACGCACGCCTCTTTTGGAGGCTTGGGTATTGGTTTTTACTTCTCTCTCCATCCCATCTTGTCGGCCATGGTATTCTCTGTCCTCTCTGCCTTTGGCATTCAGTGGCTTTCCCGCAAGCAGGGAGTGCGGGAAGACTCAGCTATTGCGGTCTTCTGGTCGCTCGGTATGGCGCTGGGAATTGTACTCACCTTCCTCACACCCGGTTATGCACCCAACCTCTCGGAATATCTATTTGGCAATATCCTCACCATTACACCTTCTGATATTGTAGCGTTGGGTATCTTATCACTGGTGCTGATGCTTTTCTTCGTACTCTTTTATCACGACATCGTATCGGTTTCCTTCGATACCGAATTCGCACAAACCAAGCGCATCCCCACCCAGTTTATTGAATACTCGTTGATGCTGTTTATCGCGGTAACCATTGTTCTAAATATCAGACTAGTAGGTATTGTTTTGCTCATGTCACTCATCACCGTACCGCAGATGACAGCCAACCTATTCACTGTAAACTATTCGAAAATCATCGCCCTTTCCATCATTTTCAGCTTTGTGGGATGTGTATCTGGACTGTTTCTTTCCTATTATCTGAATGTACCTTCCGGCGCCTTCATCATCTTCGTACTCATCGTCATGTTTTTTATTGCCAAAGCCGTGAAAGCTTACAGTAGAAAAAGCGCTAAAACACAAGCACAAGCTTGAGTATAGTCAAACGTTGATTGGTCGACCATCAATTTGTGCACCACCTCTACCAACTTACCTCTCAATAGGGTAGCAATAAATGCATTCCCGGAGGAAGCAGATCCCACATTCGTTCACCCACAGCAATGATCACAGTTTACCGATTCATACCATGCAACCCTCAATTGCAGCATAAAACGCCCCTGCCAGATATCCATTTCTGCCTATTACTCCAACCTTGTTCATGATAAAAAAAGGACTTTCACTTTTGTAAGCGAGTAAAATCTGCATCAGTCGATAGAAATTGTCGATCCATTTAGAGCCCCAAAAAGTAACAAAAAGGTTTGAGATTATATGTATCCGTCGCATTTAAACAATAAAATGCACATTTTTCAGTTATGATGTATGAGTAATAAAGCCCCAAAAAACGGTAGAGAGTGACAATAAAAAACAGTTCCCTATATTGTGTGATAATTTTGGTTGGAACAACGCTCGTTGCAGGTTGTTCAACCAAGCGCAATACAGCATTTACACGTGCCTACCATGAACTGACTACCCGATATAACATCTACTACAATGCAGATAAGGCCTACCATGATATGCTGGAGAATCAACTAAAAAACAGAGAGGAAGACTACACAACCTTGCTCCCTTTTTATCCCACAGTAGCTGCACACAATAAGCAATTGCCCGGTGGACCGTTCGACCTAGTCGTAGAAAAAACAACACAGGCAATAAAGGAGCACTCCATCTCAGCAAAGCCACGGCGCGATCCAGCCCAACCACAGACACCTGAATTCAGGCAATGGCTCCAGCAGGAGGAGTTTAACCCGTTTATCCACAAAGCATGGCTGCTGTTGGGAAAGGCACATGTACTAAATGGAGACTACGAAGATGCCTTGGCTGTGTTCAGGCAAATACAGAAGCTGTTTAAGCAGAACAACAACTTGCTAACCGAAACCGAGATATGGATGCTGCGCACCTATACGGAGATGGGTAGTGACTATGATGCCGAGAATATGCTCTATGCGTTACAAAGTAAGACAATAGCTTCTCATCTACAGGAACTATTCAGGGAGACAACTACCGCAAGGCTCATTCACAAAAGAGAGTACACAACCGCCATCCCCTGGTTAAAAAAGATCATTGAGCAGGAAAAAAACTTCACTCAGAAAAAGCGTCTCCAGTATCTTCTCGGACAAATCTACACACTTCAAGGAGATACAACAATGGCATGGCAAGCATTTGAAGATGTGAAGGGACTCAGCACGCCCGCAGCAATCAATCGCCAAGCCACTCTGGCACAAGAAGCGTTGAAAGAGAAAACTACAAAACAGGTGGTCCCCAACCCGATTGAAACATTTATTGTTACAGCAACACCCAATCATCCAACAAAAGAGCAGCCTGTCGACTCCACCCAATTAAGCAATTCCGTACAGTCGCAATCCTTTCAGGATTATCATTTAGCCTATCTGAAACGGAGCTCATTCCAAGCGAGGATAACCGATTCAATATCTCAGCAGCCGTTGTTTCCAGAGATTAGCACTCCCCAACCATTGCCCACTTCAATTGTAGACCTCCCAAAAACAAGGGAAGAATTACAAAAGCAACTTGAAGAGAAAGCTGCCGAGGCACTCCGGAAAAAACCACAGACAGTCACAAACAAAAGCAGGGAAAAACTGTTAAAGGAACGAGAAAAAGAACGAAAGGCAAAGCTTCGCCAACGGGAAAAAGAACTCCGTAAACGAGAGCGTGAACGAGAAGCAGCCATCAAGCAAAAAGAAAAAGAACGGGAGCAACGTATACGTAAGCAACAATGACAATGAAGAAAATTGTATTCGCAACCAACAACAAACACAAACTTAAGGAGATTCGAAAAATTACAGCCGGAATTTTAGAGATTCTCAGTCTTTCCGATATAAATTGCGAAGAGGAGATTGA
>DBQD01000018.1 GCA_002305715.1 Proteiniphilum sp. UBA1403
CGTCTCACTTGTTACACTAAGTAGGGCACCCCGTACGGCTTCACTGATTCTAGCCGGGATAGGGATGAGTATTTCCGGGGTCATCATGCAGCAGATGACACAGAATAAGTTTGTGTCGCCCACGACTGCCGGGACGCTTGAAGCAGCAAAAATTGGACTGCTTATTTTTCTGATCTTTACCCCCCGAGCCGGCATTACGCATAAGATGGTGGCGGCTTTTCTCTTTACGTTTTTAGCCAGTATGGTTTTTCTGGCGATTGTACGTAAAATTCGACACCGGAATGTGATTTTTGTACCCCTTGTGGGGTTAATGTTTGGGGGAATTATCGGCTCGATATCTACCTTCTTCGCGGTACAGTTAAACATAGTGCAAGATACCAACGCCTGGATGATGGGTGACTTCTCGGGCATACTGCAGGGGCGCTACGAGTTGATCTATCTATCGTTGCCGGCCATCCTGATTACCTACCTCTATGCAAACAAGTTCACCTTGATTGGAATGGGAGAGGATTTTTCCCGAAATCTGGGGTTGAATTACAACGCAATCATGCATATCGGGCTGTTTTGTGTTTCTCTTACAGTTAGCTCCGTGGTAATTACAGCCGGTGCCATTCCCTTTTTAGGATTGATTGTACCCAATGTGGTGAGTCTGCTGTTTGGGGATAATCTGAAAAAGACATTGCCCTTGGTTGCACTGTCGGGTGCTATCTTTCTTTTGGTATGTGATATCATTGGCCGTGTGGTCATCTTTCCCTATGAGATACCGATTGGTGTGACTGTCAGTATTATTGGGTCCATTTTGTTTCTTTTTATGTTGCTATGGAGAAAAAAATAAACATCAGAAGAAACCTCTGGATCGCAGCGCTGCTGGTGATAGCAAGTACTGCGCTTTACCTCTTTTATAACTTGGGAGGTAATTGGGAATTTGCTCTTCGACTTAGGGGTCTCAAGGTGGCATCGATATTGGTGGTTGCCGGATGTGTAGCATTCTCCTCGGTTGCTTTTCAAACGCTCACCAACAACCGAATACTCACCCCTTCCATCATGGGATTTGAGTCGCTTTACCTACTCATACAGACAGTGATTGTTTACTACTACAGCGACCAAACCTACCGTGTATTGAGCAGTATAAACAATTTTTTGCTCTCTGTCACTGGAATGATTGGATTCTCATTTCTGCTATATCAGTTGATTTACAAGAGAGGCAAAGATAACCTCTACTTGCTGTTGTTGGTAGGTATTATCTTGGGGACCCTATTCTCTAGTTTGAGTTCCTTCATGCAATTGTTAATTGACCCGAACGATTTCTTCATTGTGCAGGGAAAGATGTTTGCAACCTTCAACAAGATTAACAGTAAGCTTTTGTGGCCTTCTTTGGTGGGAATGACAATCACGCTGATTATCGGGTTCCGGATGAGCAAATATTTGGATCTGGTAGCATTGGGAAGGGATCAGGCTATCAACCTGGGAGTCAACTATAACCGGGTAGTCAAGATATTTCTAGTGAAGATCGCGGTGCTTGTTTCTGTATCAACAGCATTGGTCGGTCCCATTACATTCTTGGGACTGCTGGTTACCAACCTCTCCTATGAGTTGTTCAAGACCTACAAACATAACCTGTTGATTGCTGGCTGCATCATGGTGTCGGCCATTGCGTTACTGATTGGTCAGTTTTTAATGGAACGGGTTTTCAATCTCTCCATTCCGTTGAGCGCCATTATCAATATGGTGGGAGGATTCTATTTTATATACTTACTTTTGCGGGTTAAGAAATTATGATTGAAGTTCAGGATATTACCAAAAGATATGGGGAAAAGATTGTACTCGACAAGGTGGGCCTGCAGTTCCACAAGGGAAAGGTTACGTCGCTGATTGGTAGCAATGGAGCCGGTAAGAGTACATTGCTTTCTGTGATAAGTCGACTGCTCTCGCAAGAGGGGGGGATAGTTATGGTAGATGAGAAGAATGTGACAGAATATAAGAACCGCGTGTTGGCACAGCGGCTCTCCATTTTAAAGCAGTCGAACCATGTACGGTTGAAACTGACTGTGCGCGAATTGGTCTCCTTTGGTCGGTTTCCTTATTCACAAGATAAATTGAACAAAGAGGATATGGAGAAGGTGGACAAGGCAATTGACTTCCTTGATCTGCGGCCTATTGAACATGCTTATATCGATGAATTGAGCGGAGGACAAAAACAGCGTGCCTATATGGCTATGGTGGTCGCCCAAGATACAGAATATATCTTACTGGATGAGCCATTGAACAACCTCGACATGAAACATTCTGTGCAGACCATGAAGATGATGAGGCAACTGGCCGACAAGTTGGGAAAGACCATCATTGTGGTGCTCCATGACATCAATTTTGCTTCACACTATTCCGACTATATCGTCGCTCTGAAAGATGGGAAGGTGGTCTATCATGATACCACCGACAACATCATTCGTGAAGATGTACTTAACGATGTATTCGGTGTTCGGGTGAAAATATGTGAGTTCGACAACAAACGAATTTGTAACTATTTCTAAAGAAAAAAGATCAACAAACAGCTCTTAGGTAGAGCTCCTGCTCTATCTATCAGTCGCAAGATTTTTAATTCATAAAAAGTAACGATATGAACAAGATTAGATTCGCTTTGGGGCTTTCAATGCTCCTCAGTTTTATGGTGTTGGTCACCGCTTGCGGAGGCAATCAACAAAAAGGAGATGCAGAAAAAGAGATTGGGAATGAAACCGTTACAATAACTCACGCATTGGGTGAAGTGGTGGTGCCAAAGAACCCGCAAAGGGTGGTGGTACTCGATTTCTCTGCGCTGGAGAATCTCGATTATCTGGGAATAAAGCCGGTAGCCGTACCGAAGACCAGCATGCCATCCCACTTGAGTATGTACAAGGAGGATGCCTCTATTGCAGATGTAGGTACTGTAATGGAGATAAACCTGGAAAAAATTAACGAGGTGAATCCCGACCTTATCATCATTGGCCATAGGCTGGTCGATTTTTATGATCAACTTGCAGCTATTGCGCCGGTAATCTATCCTACAGTGATGAACGTGAGCGACTTTATGCAAGCTTTTGATAAAAATCTTGATGATCTGGCTCTGCTTTTCGATAAGCAAACAGAGGTAGAAAAAGCAAAAACGGCGATTCGTTTAAAAGTGGAGGAGGTAAAAAAGCTGTCTGCAGACTCAGATCAGAAAGCGTTGATACTCTTGCATAATCGGGGTCGCTTTAGTGCCTATGGAAGTGGATCACGCTTTGGGATAGTCCACGATGTATTGGGTGTGAAGGAAGCAGCTGTAGGATTAGATACGCACCGACATGGCAACCCTGTTTCGAGTGAATTCATACAGAAAACAAATCCAGATATCATCTTTATTGTGGATCGCAGTCAGGTTGTAGATAAAGAAATTACCAATAAAGAAGAGATTGAAAACAGCCTGATCAAACAAACTAATGCCTCCAAAAATGGCAAAATCTATTATCTGAGCCCCGAAATGTGGTATCTTGCCGGTGGAGGTGTTGCATCTGTGAGTGTAATGATTGATGAGGTAGCACAAGCATTTTAAATTCGTATCTTTGTCTCATTAATCTAAAACGTATGAGACGAATATTCACCCTGCTTTTATGTGCAACCTCACTGTTGCTCTCTGCAGAACAGAAGCCAACACAGCAATGGTTTGATCAGAAATTCTCGATGTTTATCCACTTCGGCCTCTATTCAGTATATGGAGGTGTGTATGAAGGAAAGCCTGTAACGCGTGGTTATAGCGAGCAGATACAGTCGTTTGCGGGCATCTTTAGTGATTGGTATGTCCAGACGGCAAGAGAGTTCAATCCACAACAATGGAATCCCGATAGCATAGTGGCGCTCGCCAAAATGGCGGGTATGCAGTCGATCATCTTTACATCGAAGCACCACGATGGATTTTGCATGTACCACTCTCAATACACCGATTTCAATATTGTAGATGCCACACCATACGGTAAGGACTTGATGAAAGAATTAGCTGAGGCATGTAGAAGAGGTGGTATTGGCTTTGGAGTCTATTTCTCCCTGATCGACTGGCATTATCCACAGGCATATCCTATTTCAAGTCACAATGCCGATCCGTTAACGCCGGAGCATGAAGAGTATAACATCAAGCAGGTGGAGGAGATCATGACCCGTTATGGGGATATCTCCGAAATATGGTTCGATATGGGTTCTCTAACCCCGAAGCAGAGCAAACGATTATATGAGCTGGTGAGCCGTCTACAGCCACAGTGCATGATTAGCGGGCGATTGGGTAACGATTACGTTGACTTTGCTGTGATGGCGGACAATGAGTATCCCAATTATCACTTGGGGGTGCCCTGGCAGACCGCTGCTTCTATGTTCGATGAAACATGGGGGTATCGTTCCTGGCAAAAGAGAGGTAGCGTACAAGAAAAAGTTGAAGAAAAGATTGCCAGTCTCATCAGGGTTGTCGGTGCAGGAGGTCACTACTTACTCAATATTGGTCCCCGTGGTGACGGCTCTGTGGTTGAATTTGAACGAGATGTTCTGTATGGTATTGGAGAGTGGTTGAGATCCAATCCGTTGGAGTACTCATCTTCCTGGAAGGTAGATCCGGAAAAAGCACCTTTATTGCCGATGAATCCTTCTGCTCCTCTCATTAAAAAGGGATTACTTACCTACCAAAATGCGACTCCCTTATTCGGTCATTCCAGTCTCAACTATTATGCAGGATACAAGAGTGTGATAGGATACGACTGGTTGTTTTCTTCCAACAGACGGAAAAATGCTCCCGAACTCTTCTTTACTGACAACGAAAAAGGCCGAAAGATTTCTTTGAATATTGATGGAAATATAGTTCCGGTGACGCTCTCTTCAGATTTCTATGAAATAATTAAACTATCCGAAAACGAAGTTCACTGGCAATCTGTATACCGGAAAGCTGGTCGTGGTGTATTTGGATATGTGAAAGAAGAGGGAGTCTCAACTGTCGATTCAAATGTATTAAAATCGGAATGGCAGTTGGTGCCTGCATTCAAAATGGGTGAGATCTATACCGAGGAGATTCAACCGCGTGAAAGCGCGCTGTTTCTGCATGAGGTTACTTCGTCACGCGAACAAACTATTGCGGTGGAGGTAAGCTGCGGTAATGGTGTCTATATTTTATTGAACGGGGAGTATCTCACGGCGCATCTTTCTCCATTGAGAATAAGCGAACAAAAGGAGTTATTGTTGCTGTCATTGAAAAAAGGTTTGAATCAGTTGGTAATAAAATATTACAACGGTTATGATAAAACTTTCTCGTACAGTGTGAACCCCTTGAAATCGTGGAAGATGTATTCGCAGAAGCTCGATCCGGTGACAATCAATAAAGAAAAAGAACATACTCTTTCACTACGTGTGGATGATGCTCCATCACGTGTTGCACCCATGCGATTGCATAATTTGCAGATAGCAATACAATAACGTGTACGTTTGTTTGTTCTCAGAATTTTATTTTTTGTATCTCTTTCTGTATCTTTGCACCGCAAAATCACAGCATTACGACTTTCTGGATATCGAAGGAGGAGTCCTGTACTAAATTAAATGCATATGAACCCACTATTTATACATTATCCCAAATGCGGTACGTGTCGCAAAGCTGCCAAATGGCTGGAGTTTAATGGCGTTGAGGTAACGTCGAGAAACATAGTGGAGGAGAACCCCAATAGGGATGAGCTGTCGGAGTGGATTAAAAAGAGCGGTCTACCCATCAACCGTTTTTTCAATACCTCCGGCTTACTTTACAGGGAACAAAACGTGAAAGATAAAATAAAAAGCGCATCTGAAAGTGAACTCCTCGATCTGTTGGCATCCAATGGTATGTTGGTGAAAAGGCCACTAGTTGTAACAGATGAGTTTGTACTGGTCGGTTTCAATGAGATTGAGTGGAAGGAGAAAATTGGAAAATGAAGATTGCACACATTGAATTTCCGGATAAGCCGGTGTTTCTTGCACCGATGGAAGATGTTTCTGATATAGGATTTAGGCTGTTTTGCAGACAGTTTGGGGCCGATATGGTCTATACTGAATTCATTTCGAGTGATGCTCTAATTCGCGATATAAAGAAGACAAAACAGAAGACGTTTTTCAGCAAGGAGGAAAGACCCATCGGTATGCAGATATATGGGAGTGATCCTGACACGATGGTTGAGGCTGCCAAAATATGCGAGGAGGCTGATCCCGATTTGATTGACATCAACTTTGGGTGCCCTGTTAAAAAAATCGCGGGCAAAGGAGCAGGTTCCGGTATGATGCGTACACCGGATATCATGTTGGATATTACCCGAAAAGTAGTTAAAGCGGTAAACAAGCCGGTGACTGTAAAGACACGTCTTGGATGGGATGATAACTCGAAGATCATTGTCGAACTGGCTGAGCGACTGCAGGATTGCGGTATTGCTGCACTAACCTTGCATGGACGTACCCGCGCACAAATGTATAAAGGAGAGGCCGACTGGTCATTGATTGCTGCAGTGAAGAACAATCCCCGGATGCATATTCCTATCATTGGAAATGGAGATGTGACCACTCCCGAGATGACAAAACAGCGGTTTGAGGAGACCGGTGTAGATGCTGTGATGATTGGTCGTGGCAGCATTGGGCAGCCTTGGATATTCCGTGAGGTGAAACATTTCCTCGAAACAGGGGAGCATGCACCGAAGGAGTCGTTCAGGTGGTATCTCGACATATTGAAAAGACAGGTTCAGGAAAGTGTGGATCGTCTGGACGAAGTACGCGGTATTCTACATATGCGTCGTCATTTAGCAGCAACACCTATATTTAAGGGAATTCCTGATTTCAAGGCTACACGCATCGCTATGTTAAGAGCATCTACAATCTCCGAATTGTTTGCTATCATGGATAGTGTGGAAAATTTACTTTTATCAGCGGTTGAACAGTAGTTTTTTTATCAAATTGAGATCTATTTTTATTTTTGTACTATCTTTGTCTGTTTGGTAAAAGAAAATGAAGGTAAACACCAAAGTACGTTACGGACTAAGGACAATGATTGAGATTGCCGATTGTAAAAGTTCAGAGGGTATCCTGCAAAAGGAAATCGCTCAGAAACAATTGATTTCGGTTAAATATCTCGATTATATCATCAGTGCTCTTAAACTGAAAGGTTTGATACGGAATGTCGCTGGAAAAGGAAGTGGGTATGTATTGACCCGACCTGCAGATCAGATTACCATGTTAGATATTTACACGGCATTTGAACCCATTCTTATCGTACAGTGTATAACTGATGATTCTTTCTGCGAACGTTCGCTGATGTGCTGCTGTGCAAAAAGTTACTGGAAGGAGTTTCACCAGAAATTTGTGGAGATACTAGCCAGTAAAAACTTAGAACAGATTTTGCAGGAAGCGAAAGATAATATTGTTTTTCAGAAATAGTTTTTTTTACAATGTAATCCTACAAGAACTATAGCATAGGTATTATACGGAGATTATAGTTGAACGGATTGACAATATATAAAGGAAGTTTGATTGTATAGATACAAAACCGGATCATTCTTTCCAATTTGTGGGGTCTTATATGTTAGAATCCCAGTAAAATTATAGGAACACTAAGATTATAATTACAATAACAATTTTACATTATTATGAAAATGAATTTATTGAACAGACGAACTGTATCGGTGCTAATTTGCATGTTAGCCTCTGCAGGTATGCTGGTATCAGCGCAAAACCTCTCTATCAAATCTTCTGAAGTATCCGTGAATGGGGACACGAACGTAAGTCACAAGTTTTCAATCAAAGTGACCGAGGTGAACGGAAATATGACGTTGGCCAATAACCGTCCGCAAACTCTCACTGTGGAAATTCCGGTACGTTCACTCAGTAGCGATGAAAAACTGATGGAAAAGAAAACACATGAAGCTTTTAACGAGCCGAAGAATCCAAAAATTACATTTAAGATGACCGAATTGGGTTCAATTCAGAAGTCCGGAGATAAAATCACTGTTTCGGTTACGGGTGATCTATCAATGAATGGAACTACCAAAAAAGTAACATTGAAGGCAGATGGAAAAGAATTGAAACCAGGTTCATATACTATTCAAGGTTCACTTCCTATAAAAATGAGTGATTATGGTATGAAAGCTCCCACTGCCATGATGGGTACAATGAAAACAAAAGACTTGGTTACCGTAGATTATAAGGTGACTTTTGAAGGAGCTGTAATTGATTTTAATTAATTCAACAACATATTCATATAACAACTGATTATTTACCATTTAATTAAGAATGAACGAAATGAAAAAAAGAAGTCTCCTTACGGTAGTCGCAATTCTTACAACCTGTGTTGCGTTTGCTCAGTTACGTCCGACTAACAAGGATGGTATTAACGTATTTGAAACACCGAAGACAGATACTGAATTTGAAGGCTTAAATGTGAAAATTGGTGGTGCGCTAACACTTCCTTTTTCTACTCTTGATCACAGCAACGCACACGGTGCTTATGATGTGAACGATCCGTTGACGTTGGTTCCTCTGACTAATAACTTTGGTCTGCCACAAGCAAACTTGTTTATTAAGTCTAACCTCTCAGATGGAATTTATCTGAATTTTGAACTTTATTTAGCTTCTCGTCACCACAATGAAACATGGGTAAAGGGAGGTTTCCTCCAGATGGAAAAAATGCCATTCCTACCATGGGATTTTGTAGATGATATCATGCAGTTTACCACCATCAAAGTGGGACAGTTTAATGTGAACTACGGTGATGCACACTTCCGTCGTTCCGATGGGGGTCTTACATTCTACAATCCATTCATGGAAAACCATATCATGGATGAGTTTGCTACTGAAATTGGTGCAGAGATTGATTTACATCTGGGAGATTTCACCGTTGTGGGTGCCATTACCAACGGACAACTTAGTCCTGCTATGCAACAGATTGATACAGAGGACCCAGCATACCAGTACTCTAACGGTAAAATGAATCCTGCTTTGATTGGAAAATTGGCTTTCGACAAACAGATAAACGATCAATTCCGTCTTCGTGTAAGTGGTTCAGGATATTACACTGCCGGTTCATACAAGAACACACTCTTTGGTGGAGACCGTACCGGTTCAAACTACTACGGAGTAATGTATCATGTTGCTCCTGGTACATCAGCCTATACAAACGGACGTTTCAATCCTGGTTTTGGCGATAAGGTACAAGCCGTAATGGGAAACCTCTTTTTGAAATACACACTGGTAAATGGGGTGTCGCTCGAATCATTTACAACTCTTGAGAACGCACAAGGACGAAGCGCAAGTGAAAAAGATATGAGAGCTGCCAATCAGTTTGTGACTGACTTAGTTGTTCGTTTCGGTGCTGAAGAACAGTTCTATGTTGGTGGACGATACAATGCATTTAATGCAGAAATGGCTGCTGCTGGAAGTACTCCTGCATATAAGGCAAACATCAGCCGCACAGCAATTGCTGCTGGCTGGTTTATGACGAAGAACGTCATGGCTAAATTGGAGTATGTTAAACAAAATTACAACGATTTCCCGAGCAACAGCATCTACTCCGATGCTCAATTCAACGGATTGACGCTCGCTGGATCTATTGCATTCTAAGTAGATTAGTAACATGTGCCAAACCGGTGAAAACCGGTTTGGTCAACTTTTTTAAAGTGAGAAAATGAACAGATTTTTATCCATACTTATCATTTGTCTTTTGATAACTGTTGTTGCATATTCTCAGTCAGATTCATACCCGCTGGTTGTGGATGTGAAGGAGAAAAGTATGCTGACCATTCAAGGTAAAAGCAATGTGATCGACTTTCAATTTGATCAGCCTGGAGATAAGTTTATACAGAAAAAGATCTATATCACAGCTTCGCGAAGAGGTGACAGGCTCTATTTGAGTGAAAGAAACCTGGAGATTCCGGTGAATAAGTTTATGTCAGATAACAAGATGGCATTACGGGATTTTAATAAACTGGTGAAGTCGGATAAATACCCTGTTATGCACATTGAACTTGATCACGTTAAGCTCAATGATGAGCTAACTGGTGATGCCGGTGATGCATTGATCGATGTAACCATAACCGGAGTTACCCGGCGGTACACCTTTCCTGTAAAGGTTGGTAAAAATGGGAATAATTTAACATTTGATGTAAAAAAATCCATCAATATCCGCGATTTTAACCTGACCCCGCCTGTACACATGATGGGGATGCTGAAAGTGGATGAATGGATTACCATCAATCTTTTTATGGAGTGTGATATCATGCCGATTGACCAGGCTTCCGTGATCCAGTAAATATAAACTGTATTTTAGGCTCAAATTTAAACTTTGTGAATAGTTTTGTGTCTTACCCATTGTAAGCAATAAAATTATTCACAAAATGAAAAGATATACCTTCATCATTGCGACTCTACTCTCTTTTGTCGCTTCTTCCTTCTCTCAATCTTCGATTCCTGAAAAAGTATTTCAGGAAAGTGTGGACATCAAAGTGGCAAAAATGCAACAATTCATTGGTTTTGATGAACAGACGGCTCAACAAATCAAGGTGTTGGAATTTAATTTTTTACGTGATGTAAACAATGTTGAGCATTCCTTTTGGGGTAGAAAACAAAAAAGAATTGAGAAACTAAAAAAATCACGCGAACAACAATTGGAAAAATTGCTTTCGCGTGATCAATTTATCAAATATACTGCAACTGAAAATAAGTTGTTGAATGAAAAAAATCGCGTATGGTTGGAATAGAGATTTATCAATTCTTGTCAATCGTAGGAAGTAGTTTCGGATTATCGATAATCACTCCATCCCTATATATTGCCTCTGTCTTATAGTAAAGTCCTGCATCTCTATATTGTTTTCCCTCACCGTCTGTACCCTTCAACAAAGAGGCTGCATTTACGTATGGTTTACCTGTAATCAATGATATTGCTTTTGCAAAAAGATAATCATTCGTATCCCCAATCGGTTTCCAATTTTTTGGATTGTATTCCTGGCTCTGAATGGGATAATCAGGTACTAATCCGTTTGTAGCGATAAAATCTTTGCTGTTTTTATCGGTATATCTACCCACAATGGGTTGCATAGCCCAGTTTTTCAATGTGTTTCTTTCCGTTGTACTAAGACTTGCTTCCCTATATACAGGCTGAACACTACCTCCAAAGTTGTTGTAAGCATGAATGGTCCAAGAAGCTGTGTATTTTCCGCTTGTTTTTTCTCCAATATGTTCAACTTGCATAAATGGTTCCAAGCAGAAGGTGAGTAATTCCGAAGCGGAGGCAGAACTGCTGGTCGCAATGACATAGAGCTTGTTTAAATTAAGGTTGGCTGATAAAGGATTTGAGAACTTCGTTGCATCATAGTCACCCAAATAGTCCTTCCTGTCCCAACCGTTGCTGTCGAAAGCCGAATTAACATACGCATTATAGCTCATGATGGAGAAAACGGACTTATTTCTTACTGCTGTTTCTGGCGCAATCAAGGAGGCCAGGTAGTTAGCGGCAGAGATACCACCTCCTGGGTTATAGCGTAAATCCAGTACTAAATCTGTAATTCCTTCCGATTTAAACATGGAGAAAGCATTATGAAGACTTTCGTTATAGTTTTCAATGAAATTGGTGTAGAAAAGATAGCCAATTTTCTTTCCTTCAATTTCATAAACATTGGAAAACAGCACAGGGTCTGTACTGATTTTTGCAGGGGTGATTTTTACATCTCTACTATTTTGGAAATTCTGATCCGTTACAGTGAAAGTTGTCTCAGAATTGGCACCATACATTTTTGTATAGTTATTGACGGTAATAGTCTGTCCGTTAATTTTAGTGATTATTTCACCTCTTTCTAAACCGGCCGCTGCAGCAGGAGTTCCGGGAAAAACGTATCGTATAAAACCAATAATTGCGGTATAGCTGTCGTCCAAGTAGAGGGCAAAAGGTTGAAAGCCGAAAGCGTCGTTCGATTCTCCTTGGAAATCGGCCATCAGCGCGTCCACATCATCCGTAATCCATGACCATCCATGTTGGGTATCGGTACTGTGTAGGATGCTGTAAAAATATTTCTCCGGATTATAATCGGTTTTTTTGGGAGTCTTGCTCTCTACATAGTCGGACCATAAATAGAAGCTCGACATGCCATCGTATACAAATTGCGACACCACATTCACATCTTTGGTGATTACGGCATTACCAGAAACCGAAGCATCCATCACATACACAATTCTTCCATCTTCGAGTGTTGCCGATGCGGTAGTCTCAT
This sequence comes from Proteiniphilum sp. UBA1403, assembly GCA_002305715.1. GTDB lineage: Bacteria > Bacteroidota > Bacteroidia > Bacteroidales > Dysgonomonadaceae > Proteiniphilum. The sequence continues at coordinate 12,258 of DBQD01000018.1, forward strand.
CATCTATTGTGGCATTCACAGTTTCGGTCTGTCCGCTGCTGTAGTGTAATGTGAAGGTCTTGCTTGTATGATTATATGTAACCAACTCAAGTTTTCCTTTTTCTATGATGGGTTCCTCTTTTTCCTTGCAAGCAAAAGAGACACTGAGGATAATAGCGAAAGTAAGAAAATAGTAAAAAATTTTGTTCATTTTGTTATGGTCTAATTAAAATTGTATCATTTTGTTGCGAAAATAGGCATTTATTTAATTTCTGAAATAGAAAATCAATAATTTAACAACCCTTTTCCTAGTCGAATAATCTCCGGTTCATCGGTAGTACACTCCACCACGGTAGATGGTTCAGAACCGCCAATTCCTCCATCGATTACCAAGTCGGCTATTTCTTCCCATTTTTCGTGAATGAGTTCCGGATCGGTGCTGTATTCCATTTCTTCATCCTCATCTTTTATGGATGTACTCAGAATTGGATTTCCCAACTGTGCAGCTATTTCGCGGATAATATTGTTGGAAGGTACACGAATTCCAACAGTCTTCTTGTTCTTGTAAATTTTAGGAAGAGAAGAAGTGGTTGGCAAAATGAAGGTAAAGGGACCGGGAAGGTTCTTCTTCATTAGCTTAAACATAGGTGTACTGATCTTTGCGTACTCGCTGGCAGCGCTAAGGTCGTTACAGATGATCGACAGATTGCTTTTTTGAGGATTGATACCCTTCAAGGCACATATCTGCTCTACAGCTCTTACATTCAATGCATCACACCCAATACCGTAGAGTGTATCGGTAGGGTAAATGACAATACCCCCGTCGCGTAATATGGCGACGACCTTTTCGATTTCGCGGGGGTGTGGATTATCGTTGTATATTTTTATCAACATAGCTCACAAAAGTAGTGAAAGCCAAGTAAAAAGACAAACATGTAAGGATTATTCCACAGCGAGATATCTATGAAAGGTATCCACGTTTGCAATATTGTTGAGAAAAAAAGCTCCAATCGGAAGATTGAAGCTTTTTTCATTATTCTTGTTACAACGATTTATCCTTCGATATCGTCGCTATTGGTATTATTGTTCCCCTCGAGTCCGTTGCTGTATTGTTTCATAGCTCGTAGGCTCATACCCATACTCGAGAAACCACCATCGTTGTAGAGGTTTTGCATAGTTACCTTGCGGGTGAGGTCTGAAAACATCACAATACAATAATCAGCTGCATCATCGGCATCCGCATTACCAATTGGAGACATACGTTCAGAGAAATCCATCAGGTCGGTCATCCCTTTCACACCGCTACCAGCAGTGGTCATGGTGGGTGATTGTGAAATCGTATTCACGCGCACACCTTTGTCGCGTCCGTAGATATATCCGAAGCTGCGGGTTATGGATTCGAGCAGTGCTTTCGCATCGGCCATGTCGTTGTATCCATAAAATACACGTTGTGCTGCTACATAGGTGAGAGCCAATATAGAACCACCACGTTCAATAGCGTCGAGTTTACGAGCAACTTGTAACATTTTATGAAAAGAGATGGCTGAGATGTCGAGCGTTTTGTTAAACATGTCGTAATCCAGATCATCATAGGTCCTTTTCTTACGCACATTGGGTGACATCCCAATGGAATGGAGCACAAAATCGATTTTACCACCCAGGATTTCCATCGATTTGGTGAAAACCATTTCAAGATCTTCTACATTGGTGGCATCGGCTGGCAATATTTCTGCCTTAAGCTTTTCACCCAATTTTGAGGTATCGCCCATGCGAACAGCAACAGGCGTATTCGATAACGTGATCTTGGCGCCTTCTTCAACGGCTCTTTCAGCTACCTTCCATGCAATAGACATCTCGTTCAACGCACCGAAAATAATTCCTCTTTTTCCTTTTAATAGATTGTGATTCATAATTTATATCAATTTAGAATAACCGGTAGTTGATCTTCCCGGATTCGCTGTGATTGTATTTCAATCAAAAAAAACTGCGCAAATTTACAAAATATGTGCAATAAATAAACAGATAAATCTAAAATATGTTCTCATAAGTGCTATTTTTATGGGATCTCCGCCGTAAAGTTGAAATTTTTGCGTCCATCACGAGCCACATTTTACCAATTTTTTACGTAAGAAATTGAACTTTTTGCCGCTTCATTGTTTTAACGTTAAGTAAAATGATGAAGACAATTACCTATATATTTCACAGCTGTTACATGATCGAATTCGACGGTTTTTCCGTACTTTTCGACTATTACAGAGATGCCCAACGTGAAGATGGTTCATGTTGGGTAAAAGATTATCTACTCAACAAAGAGGAGGATTTGTATGTACTTTGTTCTCATTCGCATTCCGATCATTTCAATCCGGAAATATTGAACTGGAAGCAGCGAAAAGAGAATATCACCTATGTTTTTTCGGATGAACTGCTTCAGAGTGGTGCAGCAAGTGCAAGTGTGCATTTTTTGGCCAAAGAAGAGGTGTTTGCTGATCATCGGCTTAAAATTAAAGCGTTTGGCTCTACCGATGTTGGAGGTTCTTTTTTAATCACCTATAATAACCGACAGTATTTTCATGCTGGAGACCTGAATAATTGGCATTGGAATGAAGAGGTGGATAAATCGGAGTCACTCGTCTATGAAAACAATTACCTTTGTGAGCTCGAATTGTTGGCGGAGAAGACCGATCGGCTGCAAATTGCAATGTTCCCTTTGGACCCCCGTCTTGGGAAGGATTTCATGAGAGGTGCAGAGCAGTTTGTGTCTCGGATAAATACTGCATACCTTTTTCCAATGCATTTCGGTGAGCAATACGAGGAAGTAAACAGGTTTGGTGAAATAGCAAAGCAATATGGATGCAACTATATGCCTGTAACACAGTTGGGGCAAATGTTTACACTTGAGTAATATAGGATTAAAGAAATATAGGGGGTAAGCTTACCCGAAAAACAAGAGAAGCGGGATTTGCTGCCTCATAAAACGAATAAAACAATAAAAATTGACTAAACAATGGAAATTAAAGCAAGGTTCGACCACTACAACATCAATGTGCTGGACTTGAACAAAAGTCTTGAATTTTATAACAAGGCGCTGGGTCTGAAAGAGGTCCGAAGAAAAGAAGCTTCAGACGGATCGTTCATATTGGTTTACCTGGGAGATGGAGTAACCGGATTCACTCTTGAATTGACATGGCTCAGAGACTGGGAACGTCCGTATAATATGGGCGACAATGAACAGCATCTCTGTTTGCGTCTTGAGGGGGATTACGACGAGATACGAGCTTTTCATAAAGAGATGGGAGTTGTATGCTACGAAAATCATGATATGGGACTTTATTTCATTATTGACCCCGACGGTTATTGGATTGAAGTGTTGCCTTTGAAGCGGTAATTAACAACAAAATGGATTATTTCAATTATAATAGACGCCCAACCATTGATGTGCATGTAGGCAATATCACAATGGGAGGCAATCATCCTGTGGTGATACAGACGATGACAAGTACCAATACGCTCGATACGGAAGCAAGTGTGGCGCAGTGTGAGCGTATTATCGCTGCCGGAGCCCATCTTATACGCTTAACCACACAAGGTGTGCGTGAAGCAAACAACTTACGGGAGATTCATCGTCAGTTACGAGAAAAAGGATATACAGTTCCGTTATCTGCCGATATTCATTTCAATCCTCGAGCTGCTGAAGTGGCGGCAACCATCGCCGAAAAGGTGCGAATTAATCCGGGTAACTATGTGGATAAGCAGAAGACTTTTGCCGAGTTGGAATATACCGATGAGGAGTATGCTGCTGAGCTGGAGAAAGTACGTGCGAAAGTGGTCTCCTTCCTTCAAATTTGCAAGGAACATGGCACGGCTGTACGCATTGGGGTGAACCATGGATCGCTTTCCGATCGTATCATGTCGCGCTACGGAGATACACCCGAGGGAATGGTTGAGTCGTGTATGGAGTATCTTCGCATTGCTGTGGATGAGGGATTTACCGATATAGTGATATCCATGAAGGCATCGAACACGCTGCTGATGACCAAAGCGGTACGCCTATTGGTAGATACTATGGATAAAGAGGGAATTCATTTTCCTCTTCACTTGGGGGTGACCGAAGCCGGAAATGGTGAAGACGGAAGGATGAAGTCGGCTGTCGGTATTGGAGCTTTGCTTATCGACGGCATGGGAGATACCATCCGCGTTTCATTAAGTGAGGATCCAGAAGCGGAAGTTCCAGTTGCTCGAAAACTGGTGGACTATGTGATGAAGCTTCAAAATCATCCACCTATTGTAGGAAAACAGTTTCCGGGTTTTTCACCTTTCTCTACTGATAGACGCGAAACAAATGCCGTATGGAATATTGGCGGTGACTTTGTGCCGGTAGTCATTTCCGATAGAAGTCGGATAGATGACATGCAAATTAATCCTCATTTTATACCCGATTATATTTACACGGGAAGTCGTGTACCCGTTAATTTCCCGAAAGGAATGAAGGCTATTGTCGACTATGAGCAGTGGGAAGAGAAGATTGACCACTTTCCCCTCTTTACTGTCGATAATATCAGCAGCATGAAAGATTGTACGGCTCAGGTAAAGTTTCTTCGTCTCTCATATCTGCAACTGACGGATGATCTGATGGTCTTTCTAAAGGAAACACCCAAAGTTGTGGTAATACTCACAACCAATCATCAGAATGGTGTGGGAGAGCAGCGGGCTTTTTTTCATGCATTGCTGAATGCGGACTGCCATGTGCCGGTGGTATTGCAGCGTAGTTATGCAGAAAATGAACCGGAAGATATTCAACTCAAGGGTGGTGTGGATTTCGGAACGGTCTTGCTGGACGGATTTGGAAATGGTATCATGATGAGCAATGAGGGAAGCATCAATATCACCGATCTCGATGCCTATGCATTTGGAATCCTGCAAGCATCCCGTGTGCGAACAAGCAAAACAGAGTTTATCTCCTGTCCCAGTTGCGGAAGAACACTGTTTGACCTGCAGACAACTGTTGCATTAATACAGAAGCATTTTTCTCATCTCAAGCATTTGAAGATTGGCGTGATGGGCTGTATCGTAAATGGAGTAGGAGAAATGGCCGATGCCGACTATGGTTATGTGGGTGCCGAACATGGAAAGATTTCTCTTTATCGGAAGAAACAACTGGTGGAAAAGAATATTCCCCAGGCAGAGGCTGTTGAACACCTAATTCAATTAATCAAAGATCACGGCGACTGGATTGAACCGGAAGCCAATTGAGTTATGAAACTGGGCAAAATTTAGTAGAGATAGACTGGCGACAACCGGTATTGAATAATAGATAAAAGGCAGCTATTAGCTGCCTTTTATCTATTATTTGTTCACCGTAAGGTGTACGGGTGTTGGGTTTACTAGATTGTCACTAACTGGACACCGTTGTTCAATTATTTTGATCCATTGCTCCAATGTAGCTGTATCGGCATCTGTGTCGGGAATAATTTCTACATCAACTCGTTTGTATCCTGCCCTTTGGGAGGTAGGAATACCCAAATGTTTTTCTGGATCAAGTACTCCGGCCAGATTTATTTTTACACCCCTCAGCGTGAAGTTCAGTTCTTTGGCTACGAGGTGGCACATAACATTCAAACAACCTGATAGAGCGATCAACGTGTATTCTACCGGATTGGGACCATCATTGGTTCCGTTCAACTCTTCGGGTTCATCAATAATTGCTTCAAAACCCCTTGCTTTAGCAATGGTCTTGGTCGGGCTCTCGCTGTACGCCTTTACGCGAAAAGTAATGTCTGCCATAAATCTACTTTTAAATTGAATTAAACTATGTGACGCATTGAATTTTATGAATGAAACATGAATCTATGTTTCTGGAACAAAGATAGAGATCCGGTTTTAAGCATGAAATAACACAAATGTGGTATTTTGCGTTATCCGAATTATTTACAGGAAATGACCCGTGATTTACATGAAATCATTTGGTGTTTTCCAAAAAAAACTGTAATATTGCACCCGCTTTTGGTTATAGGAAGCCAAAAACAAAGGTCCCATAGCTCAGTTGGTTAGAGCACCTGACTCATAATCAGGGAGTCCTTGGTTCAAGCCCAAGTGGGACCACACTCACAAACCATACCCATATGAACGAGCAATTCGGTCATATAATACATGAAATCACTCCTTTATCTGATAAGGATTGCTTCTATATAGCCGACCGTAGAAAGTCGGAATTCACCTATCCATTACATTCTCACAACGAATACGAAATCAACTACATTGAAAATGCCGAGGGGGTGAGACGTATTGTGGGCGATTCTGTGGAAATTATTGGAAAATATGACTTAACTCTTATTGCCGGTGAGGATCTTGCCCATGTGTGGGAACAGCATGATTGTACCTCTAAGAATATTCGCGAAATCACTATTCAGTTCTCGAAAGATCTCTTTTTTGGCAACTTCATTAACAAGAATCAGTTTAACAGTATTCGGAAGATGCTTCAAAAAGCTCAAAAGGGAATCAATTTCCCGATGGAAACCATCATGAAGGTCTATCCGATGCTGGATACTCTTTCTGCTGAGAAATCGGGCTTTTATGCCGTTATAAAATTGTTGACCATCCTTTATGAATTATCTCTTTGTAACAACTGCCATACACTGGCAAGCTCCTCTTTTGTGCATATTGAAGAGAGTACCGACAGTAGACGGATTCGAAAGATTTATGAATACATAAATCAGCACTATAGTGAGGAGATCCGACTCGATGATCTAGCAAATATAGTTGGGATGACACCGGTGGCGTTGAGTCGTTTTTTTAAACTACGCACAGGTAAGACGATTTCAGATCACATCATCGATATCCGATTGGGCAATGCCATACGCTTGTTAGTAGATACTTCCAACTCTATCGGAGAAATATGCTACGATAGTGGGTTTAATAACCTTTCAAATTTTAACCGAATCTTCAAAAAAAGAAAAGACTGCTCTCCCAAGGAGTTCCGAGAAAATTACCGAAAAACAAAAATGATTATCTAATTAACCAGTCTGTTTGTTACCACACGGATGTAATATAAATACTATATTTTTGTCATATATTATTATTTCCAATTTGCCTGATTATTTTTATTGATATTTCAACAGATTGATATGTAGGGATATGTGGAAATTTCTATTTAAATGCTAAAAAAATGACAAGTTATTAAAGTATTAAAAAGAGATAAAATAATACTTGAATCTTAGGTGTGTGGGCGTTACATTTGTAAATTGGAATGTGATTTTTTATTCATGAAAATTAATGTTATATGAAAAACATCTTTGTGTTAAGCTTGGCTCTAATCATGAGCCTGCAATTGATGGCACAGCAGCGTAGTGTTTCAGGAACTGTCATAGACAGTAAGGATCGATCTGCCATGATTGGTGCCAATATCATTGAGAAAGGAACTGCCAACGGTACTGTGACCGATTTCGATGGGAGGTTTAAACTGAGCCTGACAACCTCCAACCCCGTACTGGTGATCTCTTCTATCGGTTACGAAACACAGGAGATTACTGTCGGAAATCGTACCGTACTCAATGTTGAGATGAAAGAAGATGCCGAACTCCTCGATGAAGTGGTGGTAGTAGGGTATGGTACCATGCGGAAAAGCGATATCTCCGGTGCCTCTGTAACCGTAGGAGAAGATGCCATTAAGGGGTCGGTGATTACCAACCTCGATCAAGCATTACAGGGACGTGCTGCCGGTGTGTCGTCGGTGATGACTTCTGGAGCACCAGGCTCCTCAGTTTCTATTCGTGTGCGTGGACAATCAACCATCAATGCTAACGCAGAACCCCTTTATGTGATAGATGGGGTAATTGTGCAGGGAGGTGGTAGCAGTGGAGCCTCATTCGGTTTGGGTGACGCCTTGGGTAACAGCCCCATTTCTACGATCTCGCCTTTATCGACGATTAACCCTTCCGACATCCTCTCGATGGAGATTCTAAAGGATGCCTCAGCTACTGCTATTTATGGGGCACAGGGCGCAAACGGGGTAGTGCTGATCACGACAAAACGCGGTAAGGCTGGTGAAGCAAAATTTACGTATGAAGGGATGTATGGTGTGCAACGCCAAGATTCACGCCTCGAGATGATGAACTTGAGGGAATTCGCCAGTTACAGCAACCAGGTTTCTCTCACAAACAATCGACCTGAATTTGCCGATCCTTCATTGCTGGGTAATGGTACAAACTGGCAGGATGCCGTCTTCCGTAGAGCACCTATGCAGCAGCATCAGCTCTCTGCACAAGGTGGTACAGAAATTGTGCGCTATTTTGTTTCCGGCTCATTTATGAAGCAGGATGGAACCATTATTGGTACGAATTTTAACCGTTATTCTTTTCGTGCTAACCTAGATTCGCAGTTGAAGAAATGGTTGAAATTGGGACTCAATACCATGTATTCACGTACAAATGAGCGTCTTGGATTAGCCGATAGCCAGGAGGGTGTGATCAATTTCTCTCTTTTGACACCTCCGGATATACCAATCTATGACCTTGATGGAAATTATGCATCGGTTATCCGTGAAGGATATACCCGTATCAATCCTATTGCCATGGTATTGGATGAGGATATTCTCTTAGGAAGAAACAAACTGAATGGTAGTATTTTTGCCGATGTTACACCATTTAAAAATCTGGTCTGGCATAGTGAACTGGGTTTTGATATTGGCGGATCACGTGGTGAACGTTTTGAACCCGCTGTACGCTATGGTAATTGGAGTAGAGATAAGAACATGAGCTCCATCCAAAAGAACGACAACATGTTTTGGCAACTGAAAAATTATCTTACCTATTCTGGAAAAAACGATAAACATGATTATACTGTGATGTTGGGACAGGAAATGTGGGAATCTACTTGGGAATACCAGAGTGTTACCGCTTCTTCACTCCCCTCCAACGATATAAAGAATCCTAGTCTCGGTACCGATCCACTGATTAATTCGGGTTTTGGCAGTGCAGCAATGGCCTCTTTCTTCGGTCGTGCAACCTATAATTATGACGACCGTTATATGGGGACGTATACATACAGACATGACGGATCTTCTAACTTTGGACCAAAGAACCGTTGGGCCGGATTCCATGCATTTGCTGCTTCCTGGCGTTTCTCTAACGAGGCTTTCTTTGAACCGCTTTCTGAGGTGATCAGCAACGGTAAACTACGTGTTGGTTGGGGACAGACCGGTAACTCCAACATTGGAGGTTATCGTTGGGGAGCTGCGATTGTACGTATGCCATCTGGACTTGGCCTCGGCTACAGACAGTCGAACATTGCCAACCCATACATAAAGTGGGAGAAGCAAGAACAGTGGAACCTCGGTCTTGACCTCAATTTCTTCCATAACCGCATTGGACTGGTAGTGGATGCATACGACAAAACATCAAACGATATGTTGATGCCGTTGCAACTACCTTCCTACATGGGAACACGGGGAAATGGTTCATCGGCATTGGCAGCACCATATGGCAATTATGGAACAATCAACAACAAAGGAATTGAATTTACGTTAAACACCCAAAATCTAACGGGTGATTTCAAGTGGAACACTGAATTCCAAATATCTTTCAACAAGAATAAACTGGTGGCTCTCGATGGAACAGATGCGGCACATATAGAAGGATACGGGCAGTGGAGCGATGTGGTTACGATCACCAATGTGGGTGAGCCACTCTATAACTTCTACGGATATAAGGTAGCCGGAGTTTACAAAGATCTGGAGGATTTACAGAACTCACCAAAACCGGAAAAGTATCCTACCGACGGTGTGTTCAACCGCTACAATACGACTTGGGTGGGCGACCTCAAGTTTGAAGATATCAGTGGACCGGAAGGAAAACCCGATGGAGTAATCGACACATATGACCGTACAAATATTGGTTCCCCTCTACCGAAATTCACGTTTGGTATGACCAATAGTTTCAGTTATAAGAATTTTGATCTTTCGGTTTTCCTCAATGGAACCTACGGAAATAAGGTGTTTAACTATACAGCCATCAACCTCTCTAATATGAAGAGTGCTTGGGATAATCAACTTAAGTTGGTTACAGAGCGTGCCAACCTGGAACCGATTGACCCAAATAAGAGTTATCCTGCCATCGTAAATGGCAATACAGTCTATGAATGGACCGATGACATCACCAATATACGGGTGACCAATCCCAATACCCATATTCCAAGGGCGATTGCCAACGACCCGAACGACAACGACCGCATTAGTGACCGTTACATAGAAGATGGATCTTATCTGCGCATCCGCAACATCACATTGGGATATACACTTCCAGCACCGGTAGCACGTAAGTGGATGCTGGAAAACATACGGGTATATGCCAACATCCAGAATCTCTTTACGTTCACGAAATACTCGGGTTATGATCCTGAAATTGGGGCAAGTACAGCTAGCCAAAATGTGTTTGGCCTGGATAACGGTCGTTATCCCTCCCCGCAGGTTTATTCATTTGGTGTAAATCTTTCGTTTTAATCACTTTCAAAACTGTATAGGATATGAACAATTATAGTATCATTACGAAAAGTATACTAGTTACCGTTGCGATACTTCTGGTGTCAGCCTGTGAGGATTTTCTAAACCGACCCACAGAGGACAACTACACGGTAGACAGTTTTTACCAGACCGATGAACAGTGTTTCCAAGCTGTTAATCCGGTTTACAATTCTCCCTGGTATGATTTTCAGAGAGGATTCTTTAAAATTGGTGAGGTGCTTTCAGGAAATTATTACTGGGGATCCTCTCCTTATCTAACGTTTACCATCAATTCAACCGATGAGGACCTGACTAACATGTCGGCCTCTCTCTGGTCAGTAAATGCCTACTGTAACGGTATCATTGAAAACCTTGATATGAAAGCTGGTCCCAATGTAAGTGAGCATGCTAAAAATACCGTCAAAGGAGAAGCATTGGTGTGGAAGGCAATGACCTATTTTTACCTGGTGCGTACTTTTGGCGCGGTACCCATCATTCACAATAACTCTGCCATGATTTCGGCCGGAGGCTATAACGAAATTTTCAAAGCTACCATCCCCAATGTGTATGATTATATCATCATGACGCTGGAGAAAGCCATCGAGTGGCTACCAGAGGTGAATCAACCGGGACGAATCGATCGTTATTCTGCCTATGCACTACTGTCGAAAGTATATCTTACAAAGTCAGGCTATGGGATGAATGGCTCACGTAATCAGGAGGACCTCAATAAGGCGGCTCAATATGCACTTAAAGTTATCGAAGAGAGTGGTCGCAATTTGTTACCAGTTTACTCCGATGTGTTCCGCTTGAAGAATAACTTCAGTGAAGAGAGTCTTCTTGCATGGCATTGGGTTGTTTCCAACCAATGGACTTCACAGAATACACTTCAGTCTGACCTCGGTATTGTAGGATTCGACGAGTATGGAGCTACTTGGGGTGGATACAATGGACCTTCGGTAGACCTGCAAGATGCCTTTGGTGAGAATGCTCTTAGTTTTACCCGTAACAATGTTGATGCCCGTCGTAAGGCAACCATGATGATGTATGGTGATAAATATGATTACTTCTGGGTGGATAAAGGTGGATTCGACTACAATGAGTTTGCGATTGAAGGCATGGAATATCAGAGTGCAGTGGGAAGTAACGAAGTAAAGCACCTGGTAGGAAATGATAATGACCACCAGATAGGTATCGGACATGCTATGGCACGTATGGCCACAAGCCTCAGTACGCATTTGATTCGTCTTTCAGATGTGTATCTTATTTATGCTGAAGCGGTGTTGGGGAACAACAGTTCTACCTCCGATGCAAAAGCACTCAATGCATTCAATGCAGTAAGAGGACGTTCTGTACAGGGTTATGAACCGAAGACATCAATCACTTGGCAGGATATATGGAAAGAGCGTCGTCTGGAGTTGGCCTGCGAAGGCGACCGCTGGTACGACTATGTACGTTGGCATTATTACGAACCGGCAAAAGCTATTGCCGAGATAAAGGCACAGCGCCGAAATAGCTATATCGGTCTGGGACAGTATTATAAGACCGGTGTATTGGATCCTTCGGTGACTTATTATGATACCGGTGCCTCTGCGCCAAACGTAACAGATGCTCATTTTCAGTTACCATTCCCGGATACCGACCTAACGATGAATCCTAACCTGTTAAAGGATCCCGTGGAGTTTGACTTATCGACCATTCATTATTAACCCGGAGGAGATTATTGATGTGAAACGAGCAATTTGATCATTGTTATTCGTGTAATTGATTAAAAGCATGTTCCATACGATACCTTTGAAAATAAAAGTATTATTCATATGAAAAAGATAAATAGAGATAAAATGGGATGGTCAATGCTACTGTTGCTGATCGCCCTCTTCACCTTCGGAATGCAATCTTGCGATGACAACCCCGACAAGTTTGAATTGACTGAAGGAATACCTGAAATATATTATATACGTGTTCCCAACCCTGAGTCGGCTGATTCGCTCCTCGTGAGAGCCTTCATGGATAACAGTATTGTACTGGTAGGGAAGAACCTTACAAGTATACGCGAGATGTGGTTTAACGACAAAAAAGCGTTGTTAAATTCCAGTCTAATTACCTATAATACCCTGTTTGTAACTGTTCCAAAAGAAATCCCTGGTGTGGTTACCGATAAGATCTACATGATCACCAAAGGAAATGACACCATCACCTACGATTTTGGTGTGCAGGTTCCTGGACCGGTGGTGTCGCGTATCTCCTGCGAATATGCACACGACGGAGATGTGGCAATCCTCTATGGCGATTATTTCATTGACGATCCCAATGTGCCACTTACCATCACCATGGCTGGAAATATTCCTGTAACAGACATCATCAGCATTGAGAAGACAAAGGTGACTTTCCGCATTCCAAACGGAGCCCAAAAAGGCTATCTAAATGTGAAGACAATCTATGGTAACGGTCGTTCGAAATTTCAGTTCCGTGACGATCGTGGTATGATCCTCGATTGGGATAATCTCAATGCCAGTGGTGGATGGCGTGCCGGTAAGATTAAGAGTACCGATCCTGAAGGTATTAGTGGCAATTATGTATATTTTACAGGTTCACTAAGTGGTGATCCTTCATCAGACTGGGCAGAAGATGACTTCTCCTTCAACCTCTGGGGAGTTGCCAATGGACGACCTGAAGGCGATCTTTTTGATTCGGATCCTGCCAACTCTACTCTCAAGTTTGAGATCAATGTAACACAAGCTTGGTCCTCACTTGCACTGCAGATGATATTCACTCCTTGGTCCACAAAAGACACCAACGGTTATATTGCCGACGGCACTACTCCTCGGGGACTTTGGAGACCATGGGAAAGTACCGGAAGCTATACAACCAATGGCTGGGAGACCGTTTCCATACCGCTGTCTGAGTTTAAGTACAGTCATGCAGGAGGTACTTTGGAGATGGCACCCAAAGGAAACTATGGTGGGCTAACTTTCTTCGTTTACCATGGTGGTATAGCTGGTACCGCTTGTACTCCATATATCTGTATCGACAATATCCGAGTTGTTCCGAATGAATAAATAAGTCAATATTATGAAACATTGCAATACAAAAAAATATAGATGGTCCGGCATGGCACTTTTCGTGCTGCTGTTAGGTAGCCTCCTGTTGTTACCATCCTGTGAGAAAGAGGAGGTAAATAATGATCCCTTGTTGTTTTCGTTCGGACCCTCACCCGCTCTACGTGGTGGTGAACTCCGTTTTATTGGTCAGAACCTGGGACAGGTAACTGCGGTAATCTTCCCTGGTCTGACTGGTGGATCAGTACAGGTTACTGAAATTATCACTGTGAATGAACGGGAGATTAAGGTGGTAATTCCACAAGATGCTGGTGTTGGTGTTGTGACATTGGTTACTCCTATCGGTGAGATTAAAACAAAAACGCCGATAACCTATTCCGAACCAATCTCCATATCAAGCGTTTCGCCGCTGAAGGTGAAACCGGGTGAAACACTAACTATTGAGGGTGATTATCTCAACCTGATTAAACGGGTAATATTTGTCGACAACGTTGCAGTTGAGGCTGAAGACTTCCTGCCAGGGCAGACACGGAAGAAACTGCAGGTGGTTGTTCCTGCTGAAGCTAGAACCGGTAAGATCATTTTATCTAATGCAGAGGAGATGCCAATTGAGCTGTATGCTCCAAATGATGTGGAAGTGGTCCTTCCATCGGTAACAGCACCAGCTGACTTGACGAACAAGAAACCGGGAGAGGTCATTGAAATTGCCGGAAAAGACTTTGATTTGGTGGTCGCACTTCGCATGCCAAATGGCGATGAGGTCCCGTTTGAGGTGATTACAAACGAAGGAAGTGAAATTATTCGTTTTACCCTGCCTGCAAACATGACTGATGGTGTTGTTGTTGCAGTTCCTGCATCGGGGGTAGATGTGGCAATAGCCAATATTGGTCTGGCTCTTCCAGCCAATGTGGTGGCTACTCCTTCAACCGATTTACGTGCCGGTGACCTGATAACCCTTGAAGGACTGAATATGGAGTTAATTACCTCCCTCACTTTCCCCGGCATGACAACAGTTGTAGAGCCTGAAAGTCAGACAGCAACAAAAGTAACCGTTACCATGCCAGACGCCGCTACTAGCGGAACCATGCTGCTTAACACCGGAAGTGGTGTATCGGTTGAAGTCGCTATTGAAACACTCAAACCAACCTTTGTCGCATATGAAAACAGTACAGTTCCATTGGGAGATAATGTAGTGATTACCGGTATAAATCTTGATCTGGTATCAAAAGTGTTATTTACCGGAGGTGCTACTGTAGAGGTGAGCAATAGCTCTTCTACCAATCTTATAATTGCAATGCCTACAATGAATGTGGAAACAGGAAATTTAACCCTTGTAATGGCTAACGGAGAGAGTGTGGAAATTGAGTCGCTCACTATTGAGGCTCCCAAGTTCGCCTACTTCCCTGTGCTACCAGGTGAGGAGGATGAACCCAATAAGGGAGGAACTGTAATGTCAATTGGTATCACAAATGGTGACAAGTTGATGGGAGTGGAAGTAGATGGAACACCGGTGCAATTTATCATCAATAACAATCTGCTCTATTTTGAAATTCCACAACTTGCAAACGCAAATAGCAAAGTAAAACTGATCTCTACTAATGGAGAAATCATATACAGCATAGCCTTTATTCCTGCAACCGATATTGAAATTGTTATTTTCAATACGCTTACAGACTTAGGACCATGGACCGATCCTCGTGTATTGATACCTGCCAGCGAGTTTGAAAGAGATATACCGGCTGAAGCCAAACTTAAGATCTACTTTGTACAGAAAGAGGCTTGGGGACAAGTACAGATCAACGATGGTTGGTGGTCCAACGATGGCATTTTCTTCCCAGAGATAGGCGGAGCTCATCTCACAACAGACAATGCCGGGGGTAAAGATGTGAAAGAGATTGAACTTACCCTCACGCCTGAATTGGTTCAGCGCTTCCGAGAAAAAGGTGGTATCGTAATGCAAGGCTCAGACTGGATCATTTCGAAGGTTTCAATCAAGTATCAGATAGATCTTGAAAAAACTGTTTGGACAGGTGATGTTGATCTTGGTAGCTGGTCTATAAATTACGAAGTGACACCTAACACAAATTTCCTTGATGCAGGTGTTAAGGCTGGTATGACCCTCCGAATCTATGTAGACACTTATGGTCCAGAACCGAAAATACAACTTTTCCACGGTAACTGGGGACGAATTTATGGAGATATAGTAATTGATACGACAAACAGTGCCGTTTGGAACGGAAAATGTTTCGCCTTGCCAATAGATGCGGAAATTGCATCCTATTTAAGGGAGAAAATTGACTGGGGTTACAGTCTTATTGTTCAAGGTCAGGATTGTAAATTGAAGAAAATTACCATCGAATAGAAATTTATGAGTCTGAGACTGTCTGAACCGATCAGTTGATAAGATCGGTTCGGACAGAATCTCAAAATATTCAGTACCGGTTGTAACAAAGGTACATAAATTTATAAAAAATGATTCGAAAAATCATTTTAGGGGGTATTATATGCTTGTTGCATCTTATGTTGTGTCTGGTTTTATCATGTTCCGGAAGCAATGAAGAACAGACTACAGGCAATCCACCTCAGTTGCTCTCCAGTGATCCTGCAAATGGTGAGATAAATGTGATGGAGGGTATAACTATGCTCACACTGAGGTTTAACATGAACGTGACTCTGGGTGCGATTCGACAGGTTACCCTTAATGGACAACAGATAACCGATCTACAACCCGGATTGAATGGAGAACTGAAGTTAATCGTGCCACCGTTGCAACCTGCAACCGATTACATGTTGCTATTGCCTGCACAAACAGTGAAGGGACCAACAGGACTCTTTAATACTTCAGAGATTAAGATTCTCTTTTCAACTCGTGCACCTGTGCCTTCGCGTGAGGGACTTTCTCCACAGGCGGAGAAATTGTTGATCTACATGAAACAACAACAGGGTGAAAATATCCTTTCTGGTACTATGGCTAATGTTGCCTGGAACACAAACGAGGCGGAGTGGGTGTATTACCATACTGGCAAATGGCCGGCAATCAATGGATTCGACTATCTCCATCTATATGCATCTCCTTCCAGCTGGATCGATTATGGAAATACAAGTGTTGTGGAGGATTGGTGGAACAATGGGGGACTAGTGACGGCTTCTTGGCACTGGAATGTACCGGATAACAGTGGGGTAGAGGGTAGATATTCTTTCTATTGGGGAAGTGAACCTGATCAGACGCGTTTCGACATTAAAAAAATTGATGACGTTAATTCAATCGAGTACAAACGGATTATGGCTGATATCGATAAGATATCTGATTATTTAAAGCTTCTGAAAGAGAAAAATATACCGGTCATTTGGCGTCCCCTTCATGAAGCTGCTGGCAATATCGGAGCATTCCCCGGAGGTCAAGCCTGGTTCTGGTGGGGGGCAGGTGGCGCAGAATACTTTATAAAACTTTGGAGGTTGATGTTCAACCGGTTGACAAATCAACACGAACTCAACAATCTTATATGGGTTTGGACATCACAGATGACAGATGCCGACTGGTACCCCGGTGATGACTATGTAGATGTAGTGGGAAGAGATATCTATAATCAGCAGGAACCAGCAACAATTAAAAGTGAATTCACCGTGCTACAGCAGCGATATTTCGGTAAACCTGTCGCCCTGAGCGAATGTGGAAATGTGGCCAGCATCACTACACAATGGAGTGCCGGTGCAAAATGGATTTGGTTTATGCCTTGGTACGATTACGACCGGACCCTGAATCCAAGTAGCGAAGCTTTCAAGATAAGGACACATCAACATGCCACAATCGATTGGTGGGAAGATGTCTTAGCGCAGCCTTTTGTAATTACCCGAGATGAGTTACCTGATCTGAAATAAGAGATACCTATGCGAAAAAGAACAATTATTTTATCGAATTTAATGCTTTCAGTCATACTATTGACCGGATTCTCCTGTACACAGAAAAGAACTTCGAACAGTGATGAAGGACTGAACAGCGTGCAAAGAACAAAAGAAACAGAAAACCTGTTGGTTAATCTGAAAGAAATTGCAACGGCCGGTTTCATGTTTGGCCACCAAGATGATCCTCTTTACGGAGTCATTTGGGAGGGTGACAGTGGTCGCTCCGATGTGCGGAGTGTTGTGGGAGACTATCCGGCAGTGATGGGGTTCGACATTGGTGGTATTGAATTGGGGGCTACAAACAACATTGATAATGTTTCATTCGACATCATTCGTCGCGAAATTATTAGACATTACGAACGAGGAGGAATGATTACAATCAGCTGGCATGCTCGTAATCCACTTACCGGTGGAGATTCATGGGATGTAACGCGTAACGATGTGGTACAATCCGTGCTACATGGAGAAGCGAAGCATTTGATTTTCATGGAATGGCTCGATAGAGCGGCAGCCTTCTTCAACTCCCTCACCATGGATGATGGGACAAAGATTCCGGTGCTCTTTCGTCCATGGCATGAACATACCGGTAGTTGGTTCTGGTGGGGGAAGGATCTCTGCAGTGTGGAACAATACATTTCTCTTTGGGAAATGACGCGTAGTCGCTTCGAGAAGGCAGGTGTCAACAACTTGTTATAT
This sequence comes from Proteiniphilum sp. UBA1403, assembly GCA_002305715.1. Taxonomy (GTDB): domain Bacteria; phylum Bacteroidota; class Bacteroidia; order Bacteroidales; family Dysgonomonadaceae; genus Proteiniphilum. The sequence continues at coordinate 30,387 of DBQD01000018.1, forward strand.
GCATATTCACCCGATATACAGGGACCTGGTGATATTTATATGGAGCGCTATCCTGGCGACCAATTTGTGGATCTCCTGGGATTGGACGGCTACCACCGGGAAAATGAAAAAGGAATAGATGCCTATTGGAAATCACTTCACACCATCCTCTCATTTATGACAGAGGAGGGAGCAAGACGAAACAAACCCATCGCACTTACAGAAACTGGATTAGAGGCAATACCCATTGCCGACTGGTGGACAAATGTCCTGTTTCCAGTGGTGGACCGTTATCCCGTAAGTTACGTACTGGTTTGGCGAAACGCACGAGAGAGAGCTGATCACTTTTACGCACCCTTTCCGGGTCAACTCTCAGCCGATGATTTTGTCACCTTTTATGAACATCCTAAAACCTTGTTCAGTAAAGATATTCACAACCTGTATCAATTGAATTAAAAAGATTACAATTATGAAGTCATATAAGCAACAGATTCAACAAATGAGAAAGGAGCATGAGAATCTTCTTGCTCGAAAGAATGAACCATTGGAGATTAGCAATGGTTGGTACCGTCGTTACCGTTATCCAGTACTTACGGCAGAACATACACCTTTGTATTGGCGATATGATTTCAACCCGGAAACAAACCCTTTCCTCATGGAACGCATAGGTATGAATGCTACCATGAATGCCGGTGCTATAAAATGGAACGGTCGCTACCTGATGATGGTTCGTGTAGAGGGTGTCGATCGCAAGTCTTTCTTTGGTATCGCTGAGAGTCCCAATGGTGTCGATAACTTCCGCTTTTGGGATTATCCGGTGGAGATCCCCGAACTAGAGGACCCTGCAACCAACACATACGATATGCGACTTACGGCGCACGAAGATGGTTGGATATATGGTATTTTCTGTGCTGAGCGTTTCGATGAGACGGCCGAACCGGGTGATTTGTCGAAAGCAAAGGCCTCAGCAGGTATTGTACGTACAAAAGATTTGATCACATGGGAGCGATTACCTGATTTAGTCTCAACCAATCAACAACGAAATGTTGTGTTGCATCCAGAATTTGTGAATGGAAAGTATGCACTCTACACTCGCCCGCAAGATGGGTTTATTGATGCGGGTAATGGTCAGGGTATTGGCTGGGCTCTCATTGATGATATGACAGAGGCTGTTGTAACGGAGGAGAAAATAATTGACCGTCGTTTTTATCATACTATCAAGGAGGTTAAAAACGGTGAGGGACCGGCACCCATTAAAACCAGTAAAGGATGGCTTCACTTGGCACATGGTGTTCGCGGTTGTGCAGCAGGTCTGAGATATGTATTATATTTGTACATGACTTCACTCGAGGACCCCTCGAAATTGATCGCTTCACCTGGAGGTTATTTCATGGCACCGCAAGGAGAAGAACGGGTAGGTGATGTCTCAAATGTGCTCTTTAGCAATGGTTGGATTGCCGATGAGGATGGTACTGTCTTTATTTACTATGCCTCTTCAGATACACGTATGCACGTGGCTACCAGCACTGTGGATAGACTAGTAGATTACTGCCTCCATACTCCGGAAGATGGACTTACTTCGAGCTCTTCGGTCTGTACAGTTAAAAAGCAGATCGATAAGAATCTCGAGATACTCAAAGAAATTGATTAACATCGGGTATAAATCAATCCGAAAATGAAAAACAAATGATCACCTTAAAGGAAAAAATTGCGTATGGTTTTGGCGATGCTGCCTCTTCCATGTTTTGGAAGATTTTTGGGATGTATTCCCTTTTCTTCTACACTGATGTGTTCGGCATTACCGCTGCTGCTGCCGGCACGATGTTCTTGATAGCCCGATTATGGGATTCATTTTTCGACCTTTTCGTCGGCATCATGAGTGACCGCACCAAAACACGTTGGGGAAAATACCGTCCTTACCTACTTTGGTTTGCCATCCCGTTTGCCGTAATGGGGGTCATCACCTTCTTCACCCCCGATTTTAGTCAAACTGGAAAGTTGGTCTATGCGTACGTGACTTACTCATTGATGATGATTGTCTACTCACTCATCAATGTGCCATATGCATCGTTGTTGGGTGTTATCTCACCCGATCCTCGTGAGCGGAATACGCTCTCCTCCTATCGAATGTCGTTTGCATTTATCGGTAGTTTCGTTACATTCATGTTGTTGCAGCCACTGATCGACTTCTTCTCTAAGCAATTTGGAGGAGAAGAGAATGTGGTGGCATTCCAGGTATCAGATGGATCAGTGAGCACGAATCCCATCGGTTGGGTCATGGGTGTTGGTGCTATTGGATTACTTTGTATTGTCCTCTTCCTACTCTGTTTCTTCTGGACGAAAGAGCGTGTAGTACAGATAGAAGAGGAGGAAAAGGTGTCGGTTAAGAAAGACTTGAAGAACTTGTTTCATAATGCTCCGTGGTGGATCCTTGTTGGTACCGGACTGGCGGCACTTCTTTTCAATGCCATCCGCGACAGCGTGGCCATTTATTACTTCCGAGATTATGTACAGTCAAGCTACCGCATGACCGGAACGGGTTGGGATATGACCACCATTTACTTCCTGGTGGGACAGGCAGCCAACCTCCTAGGTGTGATGCTTGCACCTTCTCTCTCAACACGTTTTGGAAAACGGAGAACCTATATGATTGCGATATTGATGGCAGGTATACTGAGCACCAGCTTCTATTTTATACCCAACAACATCGCATGGATCCTGGTCTTCCAATTCTTCATCTCAGTTTTTGCTGGTTATGTGCTGCCACTGCTTTGGTCCATGTTCTCTGACATTGTGGATCATCAGGAACTGCTTACCGGTCGCCGTGCAAGTGGATTGATCTTCTCCTCCTCTTCCATGTCGCAAAAATTAGGCTGGGCACTTGGAGCGGCATTGAGCGGCTGGGTGTTGGCTTACTTTAAATATGCTCCCGAAGCGTTACAGCAAAGTGCGGAAACCATACATGGTGAACATCTAATGATTTCTTTACTTCCTGCAATCTGTTGTCTTTTAGCATTCTTCGGCATGTACTTCTATCCTTTGACTGATAAAAAAGTGAAGGAGAATTTTGAGCAACTTGAGTCGAAGCGTGCTGCAATGTATATCAAGTAATTTGTCACACTTAAACAGAGTATTATGCAATACGGTTATTTCGATGATATACGGCGAGAATATGTGATAACAAATCCCCGCACCCCCTGGCCCTGGATCAATTACCTGGGCAACGAAGACTTCTTCGGTCTTATTTCCAACACAGCAGGGGGGTATGCTTTCTATAAAGATGCAAAATTCCGACGAATCATTCGCTATCGTTACAACAATGTGCCAATGGATAGTGGAGGAAGGTACTTCTACATTCGTGAAGGAAGCAGTGTCTGGAGTCCCGGCTGGAAACCTTGCAAAACCGAACTCGATCGCTATGAGTGTCGCCATGGTATGGGATATACTACTATTACTGGTGCTAAAAATGATCTGGAGGTGGAGCTGTTGTTTTTTGTCCCCCTGCAGACTTGGGCTGAGGTACAGAAGGTGACGCTGCACAACACGAGTAAGGAAGTCAAGAAGGTGCAACTTTTCTCGTTCGTGGAATGGTGTCTTTGGAATGCGGCCACCGATATGGAGAACTTTCAGCGAAACTTCTCTACGGGTGAGGTGGAGGTAGATGGCTCGGTCATCTACCATAAGACTGAGTACAGAGAACGACGCAATCATTACGCCTACTACTCTGTGAACCATACTATACAGGGATTTGATACGGATCGTGAGTCATTCTTTGGACTTTACAACGGTTTTGATGAACCTCAAACGGTGTTGGAGGGAAAGCCTCGCAATAGTGTGGCTCATGGCTGGTCCCCCATTGCTTCTCACTACCTCGAGATTGAGTTGAAACCGGGTGAAAGAAAGGAGTTGGTCTTTCTTTTGGGTTATGTTGAGAACGAGCAGGAAGAGAAATGGGAGAGTCTGGGTGTCATAAACAAAGAAAAGGCCAAAAAGACGATCTCTTGTTTTGATAGCGTTGAGAAGGTAAATGATGCCTTTGCAGCTCTCCGTTCCTATTGGGATCAGCTGCTCGGTAATTTCAATGTCAAGACAGGCGAAGAGAAACTGGACCGGATGGTGAATATCTGGAACCAATACCAGTGCATGGTCACCTTTTGTTTCTCCCGCTCTGCATCCTACTTTGAAAGCGGTATCGGGAGAGGAATGGGATTTCGTGACTCCAACCAAGACCTACTTGGCTTTGTCCACCAGATTCCTGAACGGGCGCGTGAACGAATCATCGATATTGCTTCAACTCAGTTTCCAGATGGATCTTGTTATCACCAGTACCAACCACTCACCAAAAAGGGGAACAATGAAATTGGTGGCGGCTTCAACGATGACCCACTCTGGCTCATCTTAGGTACCACAGCCTATATTAAGGAGACAGGCGATTTTGGAATTCTCGATGAAGCAGTACCATTCGACAACGAACCCGGTTCTGAGAAGTCGCTTTTCGATCATCTGTCGATATCATTCAACCATGTGATTCACAATCTAGGCCCACATGGGTTACCTCTTATTGGTCGTGCAGATTGGAACGACTGCCTAAACCTCAACTGCTTCTCGAATGACCCCAACGAGAGTTTCCAGACAACCGAGAATAAGAGCGAGGGCTCTAAGGCAGAAAGTATCATGATTGCTGGTCTGTTTGTCGTCACCGGTCGTGAGTATGCAGAACTTTGTTCGCATATCGGAAATATGGAAGAGGTCGCAAGGGTGAATAACCATGTCGATCAGATGTTGGAAGCCATCAAGCAGCATGGCTGGGATGGTGAATGGTTCCTGCGTGCCTACGACTATTTTGGCAACAAGATAGGGTCAAAGGAAAATATTGAGGGTCAGATTTTTATTGAATCCAATGGTTGGTGTGGCATAGCCGGTATCGGGCAGGAACAAGGAATGACCGAAAAAGCACTCAATGCCGTAAAGGAAAGGCTCGATTGCGAATATGGCATTGTGCTTAACAACCCGGCTTACACACAATATTATATAGGATATGGTGAGATTTCGAGTTATCCCCAGGGATACAAAGAGAATGCAGGTGTTTTCTGCCATAATAATCCTTGGATCATTATTGCAGAAACTGTGCTAGGAAGGGGAGATCGTGCGTGGGAGTACTTCCGCAAGATTTGTCCCTCCTATACAGAGGATAGGAGCGATCTACATAAGGTGGAGCCCTATGTCTATGCGCAAATGATTGCCGGTAAGGATGCTTTCCGACCGGGTGAAGCCAAAAATTCTTGGCTGACAGGCACAGCTGCATGGAACTTCTATACGATATCGCAATACATTCTTGGCATCAAACCAACTTATAACGGACTGCTCATTAACCCCTGTATTTCACCCGAATGGGATGGTTACCAAGTTACTCGTAAGTTTCGTGGGGCAACCTACCACATTACCGTGAAGAATCCCCATAATAGAATGAAAGGCGTGTCGGTTATGAAACTCAACGGGGTGCCTGTTTCTACCAATATGATACCTCTTCAAGCGACTGGTAGCAGCTGTGAGGTAGAAGTGATACTTTGAGAAAGGATGCGATGATGAAACTCAACCAATTAAAAAAAGAAGTTCGAAAGGAGCTGATCGACAATATCCTTCCTTTTTGGATAAGTAAGATGAAAGATATGGACCGGGGAGGCTACTATGGTCGCATGACCGGTTTGAATGAACTCATTCCTGAAGCTCCAAAAGGGGGCATACTTCATGCCCGTATTTTATGGACATTTTCTTCGGCTGCCCTTCATCTGCATTCAGATAAATACCTTGCAGAGGCAAATGAAGTTTACACCTACCTGGTGGATCACTTTTTTGATGAAACGTATGGGGGCACTTACTGGATGCTCCATGTCGATGGTACACCTGCCAACATGAAAAAACAGATTTACAGCCAAGCTTTCGTACTGTATGCCCTCGCCGAATTCTATCGTGCGAGTGAACATGAGGAGGCACGCGACAAAGCTAAAGAGCTCTTCCGACTGATTGAAGAGCACAGTTACGATAAACAGGGCAATGGATACTTTGAAGCCTATAGTCGAGATTGGATGATACTCGATGATTTGCGACTAAGTGAAAAGGATGCGAACGAAAAGAAGACGATGAACACCCATCTTCATTTGTTGGAGGCCTACACCAACCTCTACCGGATATGGCCGGATAAATATGTGGCTAGGCAGCTGAAGAATCTAATCGATATCTTTCTTGAAAAAATAATCGATCCGGAGAGCGGTCACCTCAACTTATTCTTCGATGAGGAGTGGAACTGTAAATCTTCTCGTTACTCCTATGGCCATGATATTGAAGCCTCATGGTTGATAGAGGAGGCAGCTCTGGTTCTGGGCGATGAGGCATTGATCCGGAAACTGAAACCGGTCACACTTCGTATTGCTGAAGCTGCGGCAGAGGGGTTGACAAAAAAGGGGTCACTCATTAACGAACGAGACTTTGTTACGGGTCATCTGGATGAGTGGAGCGACTGGTGGCCACAGGCAGAGGCTGTAGTTGGTTTTTTCAATGCATGGCAGCTTTCGGGTGATCGGCGTTATCTAGACAAAGTCTATTGCAGTTGGAAGTTTATCAAAGAAAATCTTGTAGACAATGAGAGTGGAGAGTGGTTCTGGTCGGTCTCTCCCCAAGGTGAGAAAGACCGGGTGAACGACAAGGCCGGCTTCTGGAAATGCCCCTACCACAACAGTCGCATGTGCCTGGAGCTGATTGAGCGGATCAAAGAGGAGTGACGTGACGAACTATTCCGATTGAATGAACATGAAAAACGGTAATAATTTAACATTTAGATAGATGAAAAAAAACAGTGTGATTTTTACAATGCTACTATTGCTGTCAGTAGTGGTATCTTGCGGTGAGCGACAAAAAGCGAACAAATCAGGTGAGGGAGCCGATTCAACGGTGGTGCTACGTAACGGACAGTTGCAGGTAATCGGTACACAGCTCTGTAACGAGCAAGGAGAGCCGTTCATACTACGTGGAGCCAGTCTGGGTTGGCATAACCTTTGGCCCCGTTTTTATAACAAACAGGCGGTATCGTGGTTGGCAGACGACTGGAAATGCACCGTTGTAAGAGCTGCCATGGGGCTGGAGATTGAGGACAATTATCGCGAGAACCCCGATTTTGCAATGCAGTGCATCACTCCCGTAATTGAAGGGGCCATAGAGAAGGGGATTTATGTTATTATCGACTTCCATGCACACAAGAAATATACCGAAGAGGCGAAGACATTTTTTGCAGAGATGGCAACAAAATATGGAAAACACCCCAATGTGATTTATGAAATCTGGAATGAGCCCGATTACTTTGAGTGGGATGAGGTGAAGGCCTACTCAGAAGAGGTGATTGAGGTTATCAGAACCATTGATCCCGATAACATCATATTAGTGGGTAGTCCCCATTGGGATCAAGATCTCCACTTGGTGGCTGCCGATCCCATTCAAAATGTGAGCAACATTATGTACACCATGCACTTTTATGCGGCCACTCATGAGGCATGGCTGCGTGAAAGAACTGACGCAGCCATTGCTGACGGAATCCCCATTTTTGTGTCTGAATGCGGTGGCTCAGAAGCCAATGGCGACGGACGCTTGGGTGTAGAAGAGTGGGAGACCTATGTGGAGTGGATGGAGAGTCGCAAAATCAGTTGGGTTGCATGGTCGGTTTCCGATAAAAACGAAACATGCTCTATGCTCTTGCCTCGTGCTTCGGATGAAGGAAACTGGACAGAGGATCTCCTCAAACCATGGGGTGTACTGACACGCAATTCAATACGAAATCACAGTGATTTACCAATTAAAACGATTTTATAATAACCTCAAACTTGGTAAAAAAGGGAATTTATAAAATAAGGAGGGTGATTGAAATATTCTGTTTCGCTCTCTGTTTTAATGAAGTAAAAAGAAACCCACTAGTTTAAAGGTATACCTTCAAACTAGTGGGTAAAAACAACTAGCTTGGTAAAAACCTGTTAAGGATACTTATAGCTAGTCACCTTTTCATGTTAGTATTTTATCAGTTTATACTTTGGAACCAATGCCTTCATAAAACACCATCCAATTAAGTATGCAACTGCACAAATACAGAAGATAATGAAATATCCGGCTGGTTTTCCCTCGAAATTAAGGAATTTCATATTTGTTTCACCAGCATATACGAATAGGTTTCCAGCTCCTTTTTGTAGTATCATGGATCCAATTCCACCAGCCATGCCACCAATACCGGTCACTGTTGCAATAGCACCTTGTGGGAACATGTCACCGATAGTTGAAAAGAGGTTAGCGCTCCACGCTTGGTGTGCAGCGCAACCAATTGAGATCAATAATACAGGTATCCAGGCAGCATTTTTACCAAAATGGGCGAATTCCATTCCAAGAGGTTGGGCAAGCAGTACAGCCAGAGGGAAGAATGCAAAAATAAGCATAGCTTTCATACGGGCAGCGTATGGATTTTGTCCACTTCTATTGATGAAGATAGTAGGTAGTTTACCTCCTAAGATTGAGAGGACAGTAACAATAGCGTATAGTGTGAAGATCAAGGCCATTCCCAGTCCTTCTGAGGTCTTGATGTTAAACTGCATATTCAGGTAAGATGGTGTCCAGAATAAGAAAAACCACCATACTCCGTCGGTCATGAACTTACCTACTGCAAAAGCCCATGTCTGTTTGTATGAGAAACATTTCCAGAATGGTATCTTATTATCGTTCTTTTTGTTCTCTTCTTCCGTTTTCTCCCGTTTATCTTGCTCAATATATTCGAGTTCCAAAGCATTCACGTGCTTACTTTTTGTAGGCTTATCGTAAAGGAACACCCAAAATCCCATCCATATAAATCCCAATGCACCGATTATAATAAATGCCATTTCCCAACTAAAGAGTTTGGCGAGTGGTGGTATTGTCAGAGGTGCAAAAAGTGCCCCAATGGATGCACCTGCATTAAAGATGGAAGTTGCATAAGCACGGTCTTTTTTGGGGAAGTATTCAGCAGTTGCTTTTATAGCTGCTGGGAAGTTGCCGGCTTCACCTAATGCTAGAATTCCACGTGCTACGAGAAAACACCACATGCTTATCGTGGCTATCACTACGGCTGTGTCACCAGTTGCAGCAGCCAGTTCTGCTGCAGAGCTTAGGCCTACAAAATGTTCTGTTATGACACCGCAGACAGCGTGTAGGCAGGCTCCAACACTCCATACCCCTATAGCCCAGAGAAATCCTTTCTTGGTTCCCATCCATTCAACGAAACGACCTGCAAAAAGCATGCAGATGGCATAAAAGATTGAGAAGAACGACGTGATTGTGCCGTAATGCGACTCATTCCAATGAAACTCGGGTTTGATAAACTCATCCCAGGTAAGTGACAAGACCTGTCGGTCGAGGTAGTTGATAGTCGTTGCAAAAAATAACATGGCAACGATAGTCCATCGGAAACTTGTCATTTTTCCGGCTTGTTGTTGTGTGTGAATCATTTGTTAATTTGTTTTAGGCTACTATTATTTATTTGATATTTGGTTTAGGCGTGTTTTATCTTCTTTACAAAGGTGATGCATTCTCGGCATAATTGGGTAATTCTCTTCCATTCTCCATTTTTCAACACCTCTTTTGGGAAAAGGTTAGAACCAATTCCTACGGCAGTTACACCGGCATTGAACCAGGCTGAAAGATTATCTTCAGTCGGTTCCACACCGCCAGTTACCATGATCTTGGACCAAGGCATGGGACCTTTGATATTTTTAACGAACGAAGGACCTCCCACGTTGCCACCAGGGAATACCTTTACAATTTCTGCACCCAGCTCCTGTGCCAGTCCTATTTCACTCGTGGTAGCACAACCGGGTGAGTAGGCTATCTGTCGGCGATTGCATACTTTAAAGATATCGGGGTTTAGTAGCGGTCCCACAACAAAGTTCGCTCCCAACTGGATATAAAGTGCTGCGCTAGGTGCGTCAACAATTGAACCTATTCCCAGTATCATCTCAGGGCATTCCTTGTCGGCCCACTTCACCAGCTCAGCAAACACTTCATGGGCAAAGTCGCCCCGATTGGTGAATTCAAAAGCACGAATTCCCCCTTCGTAGCATGCTTTCACCACATTCTTTACCACTTCAACATTGGCATGGTAGAACACAGGTACTATACCGGTCTCTTCAATTGTTTGGTATACATGTAGTCTGGAAAATTTTGCCATAGTATATAATTTTCAGCTTTTCGTTGTCTGTATTCGTTATTTGTTACTTATTAACATTCAGTCTATGTATCAACTTCTGTAGGCGTACTTGCCCACATTGATACGTTCATGAAAGGGTCTCATCGTACAACCCGACCCGATCCATCGCCTCTCATCAGTGTTTCCACCTCTGCAACGCTAACCAGGTTGAAGTCGCCATATATGGTATGTTTGAGACAAGATGCTGCCACAGCAAAGTCCAGAGCTTTCTGGTCATCACCTTCATAGGAGAGCAGTCCGTAGATTAATCCACCCATGAAGGAGTCACCACCACCCACTCTGTCAACGATGTGAGTAATGTCATACCTTTTCGATTGATATAGCTTGTCTGAATACAAGCATCCACCCCATGTATTGTGGTTGGCATTGATGGATCCACGCAGGGTGATGATCACCTTCCTTGCCCGTGGGAATCTCAGCTTCAATTGCTTGCATACCGATTCAAACTCGGCTGCATCGACCTCACCACCGGTATGCTCCACTTGAAATCCCTCCGGTTTAATACCGAATACCTTTTCAGCATCTTCCTCATTGCCCAAGATCACATCGCAACCCTCAACCAGCGCTGGCATGATTTCCGATGCTTTTTTTCCATATTTCCAGAGATTCTTCCGGTAATTGAGGTCGCAAGATACGGTTATTCCCATTTCATTAGCTGTTTGAATAGCTTCGAGACAAGCATCTGCTGCACCTTGTGAAAGAGCCGGAGTGATACCGGTCCAGTGGAACCAAGTGGCATCTTTCAGAATCTCTCTCCAGTTGAACATCCCTTTTCCCACCTCGGCGATGGAGGAATTAGCACGGTCGTACACCACTTTCGAGGGACGAGCCACAGCGCCTGTTTCGAGGAAGTAGATGCCTACGCGTTCACCACCACGAAGAATCTGGTTGGTCCTTACATTATATTTGCGAAGTTCGGCGATACACCAGTCGGCAATCTCATTTTTTGGTAGGCGGGTTACAAAATCGACCGGAATACCGTAGTTCGCGAGTGATACGGCCACATTGGCCTCACCTCCACCAAAAGTGGCTGTCAGGCTATCAGACTGAATAAAACGTTTATATCCGGGTGTGGCCAGACGCAACATGATCTCGCCAAATGTGACTACTTTCTGCATTTCTGTTTATTTGATGATGAGTCTGTTCTATTTGTTTTATTTCTGAATTTCAACGACCAACGGAAGTTCGAGTTTCGCTTTTGTTTCTTTTACAAAGGAGGTCCATTCTTCGAAGTTGTTGAATCCGGCTTTACTCCAACCACCTCCGGTGTAATAGCAGTACTTCTTGCCCGGTTGACAGCTGTTAAGTCCCAAAAAGTGGCCGTTTGCAACCTTGGTTACTTCGTATCCCTTTGGGTTGATGGCAGCCGTAAAGATTGTTCCGTTCTTTTTATCGGCAGGAGTTTCATAAGCTATGATGCCGCTATTATCTCCAAAGGTTGTTTTGCCTGCATTTTCTTCCGGATTCTTTTCGGGCATTACAATACCGGTCGCAACTGTCAACTGTGTAGCGTCAGTCTCAAATATCTGGGATACTTTATTAAAAAGGCTGAAGGCATCGAGTGAGATAATTCTTGTTTCCTTAACTTCATATTCTCCCGCTTTGTAGGGATCGTATGAGAGTTTGAATGTCAATCGCAGTGGACCGTTATCAAGAATCTCAGCTATGACAAAGTTGTCGCCCAGACAAAGCGTATCGTTATCGACCGGGGCAGTCATACCCAGACCGAGCGTTCTCCCTACTTTATAGAAGTCAAGTCCTTCACCATGATCATCGTGGTAGGAAGCTACACCTGCCAAATCGTTTTTATACCATTTATCAATAATCAGTTCTTCCGTTTTTTTTGCCCAGTAGTCCATACCGTTGCTGATTTCTCCGGTTGCTTTCAGTGCCGGACCGTAGACACGGAAGGCTGCGCAGTTGTTCTCCCATGCAAAATCATCCTTTCGCTCCGGTACCAATCGTCCGTACACGAGTGGTTGAAATACCTGGGGTTCACCCACTGAAATCATATATGTATCAGAAGCTCCTGCTGCCAGTGTAGCAGGAAATATCAACATCTCCACACTGTCAGTACCGTTTGTTACCAACTGGTAGGGAACTTGCTCTCCAGCACTGGTTGTTACAACAACTGCTTGATTATCTGCAAGTGAAAGTAGTTGTTTTATATCGTACCACACCACTTCCACTATTTCATTTTCCCTATCGCTCGTTCCAGGGTTGCTGATTTGCACGGTAATTCCCTTTTTGGACGTACCACAACCAATAAGTATGGCGGTCAATACGATGAAAAACAAACGTTGTGTCTGCATATGCATCAAATTTTAATTTTTTTTAAACTCATCACGTTAAATCGTTGAATACTCGAGACTACACGCATTCAAGTTAGGGTTGCTTGCCGATATACGCCAAGATACCACCATCTACGTACAAGATATGTCCGTTCACGAAGTTTGAAGCTTCGGAAGCCAAGAATACAGCGGGACCGGCGAGGTCTTCGGGTGTACCCCAACGTGCAGCTGGAGTTTTGGCAATGATAAAGGAATCGAACGGATGGCGCGAACCATCGGGTTGTTTTTCCCGTAATGGAGCCGTTTGCGGAGTGGCGATATATCCCGGTCCCAAACCATTACACTGGATGTTGTATTCACCATATTCAGAGCAGATGTTTTTGGTGAGCATCTTCAAGCCTCCTTTTGCTGCTGCATAAGCCGACACAGTTTCGCGACCCAGTTCGCTCATCATGGAACAGATGTTAATGATCTTGCCATGTCCCTTTTTGATCATATGGGGGATGACTGCTTTGGATACAATGAAGGGACCATTGAGGTCGATATCGATCACCTGGCGGAATTCAGCTGCTGACATCTCATGCATGGGAATACGCTTGATGATGCCCGCATTGTTTACCAGAATATCGATAACCCCTACTTCCTCTGTAATATGTGCAACAAGTTTATTGACAGCTTCCTCGTTGGTTACGTCGCAAACATAGCCGTGGGCATTGATACCCAATTCTTTGTAAGCAGCAATGCCTTTATCTACCAATGTCTGGTTGATGTCGTTGAATACGATGGTTGCTCCTGCTTCAGCATAAGCAGTGGCTATGGCAAAACCTATGCCGTAGGATGCACCCGTAACGAGTGCTATTTTCCCTTCTAATGAAAAATTAATCATTTGATGTTGTTTTTATTGAAGTTCCACAATTTTTGAAAAGTCCTGATCCCCATAGTCGAGGTTTTCGCCGGCCATACCCCATATAAAGGTGTAGTTGCTGGTTGCGGCGGCAGAATGGATAGACCATTCGGGAGAGAGTACAGCCTGATCGCCCTTCATCCAAATATGGCGCGTTTCATCTACTTCTCCCATGAAATGGCATACAGCCTGATCTTCCGGTACTTCAAAATAGAAATAAGCTTCCATACGGCGGGTGTGAACATGTGCCGGCATGGTGTTCCATACGCTACCCGGGGCCAGTTCGGTCATACCCATTTGTAGTTGGCAAGTAGGCAACACTTGGTTTACGATCATCTTGTTGATGTTCCGGTGGTTCGATGTTTCCAGTGAACCCATTTCGGCCACAACCGCATCGGCTTTAGTCACTTTCTTATCCGGGTAATTGCGATGAGCTGTAGCTGAGTTGAAATAGAATTTAGCCGGTTGACTGGCATCATCACTTTCAAAGTAAACCTCTCTGTCACCTGAACCCAGGTAGAGAGCCTCTTTGTAATTAATTTCAAAGACAGTGTCACCCACTTTTACTTTACCTTTGCCGCCCACATTGAAAATACCCAATTCGCGGCTACGCAAGAATACAGGTTGTTTCAGTGGATCAATCGCTTCCAGTTGTAACGATTCGTTTACAGGCATGGCTCCACCCACAATCATGCGGTCGTACATGGAGTAAACCATGTTTACTTCATCTGCGGCAAATAGTTTTTCAATCAGAAAGTCTCTGCGCAAACGCTGTGTGTCATAAGACTTTGCATCTTCTGGATGCGCTGCATAGCGAAGTTCGTAATTTGTCTTCATTTTAATTTAGTATTTTATAGTCGTGTTCCTGAAAAGGAAATAATTGCTAATTTATGTTGTTTTATATGTGCTCGAGCACAAATTTACTAATTATTCCCTTCTAGTCAAAGAAAACCTCACTCTTTTCGCATGATCCTTTTTTTTATCATATAAATCAGGTAGAGGAACTTGTCGAAACGCTCCAAATTTTAACTATTGCAAGTTGGATTCTGGATAAAAATAGGCTAGAATGCTCACTTTCTGGCGCATTATTTGCAATGGATTACATCGTGTTTCTCCGTCAATAAGCTCGTCTACTCGTTCTTCAGGTTGCTGTTTTTCGAAGTAAAACGAATGAATCAAAACATGATGTTGCCGAAATGTTTGTAAAAGGCTACATTTTCGCGCGTAATAATGTCAAGTTGCACATAGTTTTCCTTTGTCACCGGCTCTTTTATGATCAGATGCTCTAGTAATGTCTTCATGGCGCAAAAACCCTGATATTCGGGTTCTTGACCAATCAGGTAGTCGATCTGTCCTTTTTTAAGTGCTTCCACATTGGCGGCAGTTAAGTCCATGCAGACCATTTTGACGCCCTTAATATGATTCGCTTCAATATAATCTGCAATATAATTACCCCGTGAATTTAGTACGACAATGGCCGGCACCTCTTTATGAGTCTTAAACAACCGAGACAGATACATCTCATTGTCTTCGGGAGAAGTAACGGAGAATGGTATTGTCAATATCAAGTTTAAAAACCCGTTTTGTTCAAGAAAATCCGTAAAGCCTTTTTTACGAAGAATAGTTGTGTTGGCACTTTTATCACCGGTTCTCACTGCCTGGAAGATTGCAATATTGGTGTGAGATGGAATTATAGAAGTGATTAATTTTGCCATCATGTAGCCGCAGACATAATGGTCGGCCGAGAAAAATGCAAGAGGAGAAGTTGAATCAATTGTTGAATCCACAAAGACATAAGGTATCTCTTTTTCATCCATCCTCTTGCAGAGATGAATTGTTTCCTCGGGGAAGGTTGGACCAATAATTAAGGCATCCATGTCGAATTCGGCAATCTTTTCAAATGTCTGACGACAGGAGTATATATCATATTGATTGTATGTAAATACCTGCAAATCGATTTTTACATTTTCATATTCCTGCATTGCGTGCCGGATTCCATTGTGAATGCTTTCCCAATATGCACCAATTGATATTTCGGGTGTGGTTACAATAATCTTGTAACGTCGTTTTAAAGAAATGGCTGAAATATGGATATTGGGCTTGTAATCAACTTTTTCCAATACCTTCTTAACGGCTAAGCGGGCCTTTTCTGATACATTCCCGCGATTGTGTAATACCCTGTCGACGGTGCCTTTTGAAACACCAGCCATTTTTGCAATATCTATTATTCGGACTCTCTGCTTCATGAGTGATTCATCAATATATGTATTCCTCGTACAAAGGTTTATTTATTACAACTCTGTGCTCGTACACAAAGTTACAATTATATTTTATATAGACAAAAAAAATAGTAAAAGGATTTGCAATTGAACCAAAGTAAGTTTACTATTGTAGCATATAGAGTAAATACCTGGAGAGTGATACTGAATAGTTTCAAAATGACTGTAGTGCCCAGTATGTAAGTCGGTTAAATCGAGGGGAACCAGCTGATATATCCTGGTTCCCCTATCGATATTACGTGGAAAGTTAAAGGGGTTGGCTAGAAATGATGCTCCATGTACATTGCCAAATTAGACATAGATCAGGAGAGTACCCATTTCACCCATTTCGGACTGTCGCTGTAGCCGGACTTGACAACGGTCTCAATAAACTGCATGCCTCTCACTCCGTCGTTCACATTGGGGAAGTCGAGCATTTCTTCTGTGGGGGTTTCACCATTTTGTAGAGCCTTGACGGTGAGGGCAAAGTTGCGGTAAATATTGGCAAATGCTTCAATAAATCCTTCGGGATGTCCAGCAGGTGTACGTGTATTCCATTTTGCCAAACCACCCAGATAGGTGTTGTTGCCAATGCGAATAATCTCTTCCGGCTTGTTGCCCCATGTAACCCTCAGCTCGTTTGGATTTTCCTGTATCCATTGGAAACCTCCTTTTTCGCCATACACACGTATATTTACCTTGTTGGCTTCGCCGCTGGCTATCTGAGTGGCAGAAAGTAGAGCCTTGGCACCCTGCTCCAGTCGCAAGAAAGCAGTACCATCGTCGTCGATCATTCTACCGGGTACAAATGTGTTAAGTTCAGCACAGAGCTCCTCCACTTTCAATCCGGTCACATATTCACACAAGTGCCAGGCATGCGTACCAATGTCGCCCATGCAACCAGCTTTACCCGACAACTGCGGGTCGGTGCGCCATCCTGCATTGTTACCTTCTTGCAGTTCGATGCGTTCAGACAGCCATCCCTGCGGATATTCAACGTACACACGTCTTATTTTACCAAGTTCACCGGCAGCAATGCGCGCCTTCATCTCCTTTACTGCGGGGTATCCCGTGTAGACATGTGTCAGCGCCAGTACCAGTCCGGTCTCTTCAACCTTCTTCTGTAGCTGCAATGCCTCCTCCAGCGAGAAGGTCATCGGCTTGTCCAGTACCACGTGCATGCCCCGCTCCAAGGCCATCATAGCCGGTTCGAAGTGCTGTTTATTGGGAGTAACAATGCACACAACATTCATTCTTTCCTCTTCGGGTAGTTCCATCTCACGCTCAAACATCTCCTGATAGGAGGCATAGATGCGATCATCGGGTAGGGAGTAGGCACGTCCCGATTGAAGAGATCGCTCCGGATTGGAGCTGAAGCAACCGCAAACCAGTTCAATCATGTTTTCCATCAATGATGCACGCAAGTGAATGACGCCGATAAATCCATTCAGGCCACCGCCTACCATACCCATTCGTAATCTTCTGTGTTTCATATGATTTAAATATATTTATATCCTTCGTTTTTACTTGTGGAGCAATTTATTCTTTCGCAAAGAATGCATCAAAAGCATGTGCAGATGTCTTGAAGTCGATTCTTTTGGTGAATGCACAGGACTCACGGGCACCCTGTTCGCGATCCATCGCACTGTCTTCCCATTCAATGGAGAGCGGTCCCTGGTAGTTGATTGTGTTCAGTGCACGGATGATTTCCTCGAAATTGATTTTACCCCTGCCCACACTTCGGAAGTTCCAGTAGCGACGTGGATCACCAAAGGCTACATGTCCGCCAAATACACCCACCTGTTTGGGTGTGTCACTCCAATAGACATCTTTCATGTGAACGTGAAAAATGCGATCGGGAAACGTGTAGATGAAATCCACATAATCCACTCCCTGATAACCCAAATGACTGGGATCGTAGTTAAATCCGAATGCTGGATGACGGTTCACAGCCTCCAGTGCGCGACGGGCCGAATAGGTGTCAAATGCAATTTCTGTGGGGTGTACTTCCAGTGCAAAGCGGACACCTAGTTTTTCAAACTCATCCAATATGGGGGTAAAGCGACGGGCAAATTCTGCATAACCGGCCTCAATCATCTGCTCCGTTACAGGAGGGAAGGCGTACAGATAATGCCAAATGGGACTGCCAGTGAAACCGACTACCGTGTTTACGCCCAATTCCTTTGCTGCCCTGGCAGTGCGAATCAATTCTTCAGCCGCACGGTGTCGCACCCCCTCTGGGTCTCCGTCGCCCCAAATATAGTCGGGCAGGATACCCTTGTGCCGCTCATCAATCCGGTCGCACACAGCCTGTCCCACCAAGTGGGTGGAGATGGTCTTCAATTGTAACCCATATTTTGATAGTAGATTTTTGATACCCTGATAGTAAGCGGGGTCGGTATTGCGCACATCCAGATGGTTGGGCAATCCTATCTCGATGCCTTCATACCCAAATTCTTTTGCTTTTATGCAAACATCTTCTAGTGTTAAATCTCCCCACTGCAGGGAGTATAAGGTGACTAGTCTTGCCATGATACGATATTTTATTTATTACCTGTTGGTTAATCCATTTTGAGCCACTCCTGTGAAACAGAACCATTGTGGTTGTTGTGTATAGGGGTGGAGTATTGAAAAAGCATTCAATTGCTGTATGTTTGTTAGCAAACGCCTCTATTAGCAACATATTGGGCACATTTCACAAATTTAAATATTTTTCTGATATAGCAGCCGTTTAACGGTACAATTTTTTGCTTTCTGCATCTGCGCATGTTCCCTTCTCCTTGGGTTGGCAGACCATGTTTACTGTCACTGGAGCAGGAGGGATTCGAACACAATGTTTTTTGTCGTAGTTTTGTTGGGACATACTCCCTACCTTCATGTATGTTTGTCTTATTTTTTATAAGCGATATACAGAGGGGTAACAGAGGGGTAACGGAGGGGTAACGGAGGGATACCGAACCATTCTATTCGTATGTCTTTGCGATATCGTGCAGATACACCTCAATATTGTCGTAGGCTGTACTCAGGTGTCGACCGAAAGCGTCGGCAACAGCCGGATTAAGTCCGTTGTTCTTTTCCCAATGGTCTGGCATTCCATCTCCATCACTGTCAACGGGAGGTGTATCGGTTTTAAGTGAAGGCCATGCACTCCAGTCACTCCCGGCAGAGGCTGGCTTCAAGTCCTCCTGGCTATCAATAATCCCAGGCTTTGGATAGGGAGAGACGTTCAGGAGACTCAATCCTTTGTAGAGAGGTGCGTCATATTTGATCTCTTCCACCAGTCGTTTGTCGACTTCATCGCGATAAAGACTACTTCCGGCCTTTTTCAGTACTATCTCATAAGCCTCAGTTGCGGTATACGTATGGGCTTCTGCTTTGTCGAACTCCTTGTCAGCTAGCAGGTCGTTCAGGCTCACATGGGGGGCATGTTCCGAAAAAGTGTTGTGCATATGAATACCCAAGCTGTTGTTCGCTGTGACATTGCTGTTACCTTCCAAATAGTTTCCGTGTAGATACATCCTTCCATACACCCCTTTAGGTTGATTGTTTTTTCCATCGTCGGCATATGGTTGGATAAGACGATTTCGGTTGCTTGAGGCGGGACCTGGTTTATAGTAGTTGTTTACAATGTTGTAGCTTCCCCCTTCGGCACCGTAGACGTTGTTGGCACCCCAATTATAGATTAGGTTATTTCGGAAGTCCACCCGTTCCCGATCGGGTTGGTTGGAATATCGGCTTCCGCAAAAACGTGGATTGCGACTGTCGTGATGAACAAGTAGGTTGTAAAGAAAGGATGCATTTTTTCCTCCCCAGATTCCACCATAACCGTGTGCTCCCTTGTTGTGGAGAGAGAGACGAAGACTCTCGGAGAGAATAGACCATTGAAGGGTGAAATTCTCATTGTCGTAGAAGGAGGCGCACTCGTCGGTGGACCAGCTGATGGAGCAATGGTCGATGATGATATTCTTTCTATTGCGGGACCAGAGTGCATCGTTTTCACCGCTCACTTTTTGATCGCCCATGCGAAAACGCAGATAGCGAATCACCACATTGTCGGCTTTGATCTCCACTCCATAGTCGGCTAGGGTAATTCCCCTTCCTGGAGCCGATTCTCCCGCTAGGGTGATGTCTCCATGGTTGATATTGAGGTTGCTGTTTAACCTGATTGTGCCACTCACCTCAAAGAGGATGATTCGGGCACCCGGTTGATTCACCGCATAGCGAAGTGAACCGGGCAAGCTGTTGTCGTTGAGTGTGGTTACCTTTATCACTTTGCCACCTCTTCCGCCCGTGGCATACATGCCTCCACCGTATGCACCTGGAAAGGCATATGCTTTCTCTGATACCGGATTGGGATAGATATGTTCTCCCGTTTCATTCGGTTTCTCGGGTTCCGGCATTATTTCTTCCTCATGGCATGCAACGAGGCTAGCCAAGAAGAAGAGGACAATGAGAGGGGTAATTTTTACACGACGCATGAATAGGGAATATATTTTCTTCCGATCATTCAGCTCTTAATGCAGCTTGTATCTTTTTGGTAAACGGACCAATTACTCTTTCCAGGGTAATTTTTTCTGCTTCTTCGGGTGTCAGGAGCCTCATCCATAGCACCCGTTGTGTAGGATCACTCCCTTTTCCGGAGTTTTTGTATTCTGCATATCGGGCTGTCTTTTCGTTTTCCGGGTTGCTCCAATTGTGCCAACCGAAGGGGTTAATAACCGCCGGTAGGTCGCACTGCATGAAAAGAGTCATAGCGTAAGGTCTCCAAGGCCGACCAAGATACAATGAGGTGACAGCATCAGAAGCTGTAATGGTACATTGGTTGAAGATAAAGCCGAACTCGACGCTTGCAGGCGTGCTGGCTGCTGTAATATAGGAGTTTTTCTTGCAGTAGATATCACAGTTTTCAAACCATGCCGTTGAGGGTCCAAAGATAAAATCTGTTGTGCCCTCTATGTAACACTCGTGAAAATAGAGCCGTGCATTTTCTCCTCCGGTATAGAGTGTATCCTGATTGCCCAGCAGTCTGCAGTTTTTAAGGATGATCCGGTCGCCTTCGGTGTGCAGTGCCACCGCCTGTGCGACCATAGGAGCGTTGTTTTCGATGGTGATATTTTCCAACGTAATGTCACTACCCCTAATCTGCATGGTATAGGTCTTGAAAGTACCCATGTTGTTGATCAGTGCATGGTCGTTGTTGGAGATGATGGTTCTATCCCTGTTCTCACCCACAATTTTGAGGTCACGCACGTAGTCGGGGACAACGATCTTTTCATAATAGATTCCCTCTTTAACGAAGATGGTGGTTACATAATCGGGATCGAAAGCCCGAACGGCATCTATGGCTTGCTGGAGCGTGGTGAAATCTCCTTTTCCAGATTGGTCGACCACCAAGCGTTTCTCTTTTTTTGCGGTGTTGCTTTTGTTGTTGCCCTGTTCCTCTGGATTGTAACCAGGCATTAGATGTTCCACCAGCCCGTTAAGATAAACTTCCAGAAGGGTGTAACCTTCGCTGTTGAGGTCGGTTGCTTTTTTACCGGGATGATTCTTCTCAAGCCATCCATCCGGAATGCCGTCCCCATCCTCATCGTTATAAAGGTTGTATGTTTTGTATTCTGGCCAACCGCCCACATCCTGCTGACTGTCTATTAGCCCATGGGTGCTCCCTGCTGAACCTTCGAAGCTGTAGGTGCTGTCTAGTACGTTTGCCACATAGCGTCTATCATGGAGATCTCTTACGAGAGAACAGCCACCGTAGGCCAGTACTTTTTCATACGCTTCCACTGCCGTATGAGTGGTAACCGGAAGCATGGAAAACTCGTTGTCCGCGAGGATATCCTTTAGCTTTACGGTCGGTGCATACTCCTTGAAGGTATCGTCCATTTCAATCCCCAGAACATTATCAGTTGTTACAGAAGGATTGCCATGGAGATAATTGCCCCTCACATAGAAGGAGCCATACACCCCTGCTGGTTGTTGGTTTTTACCATCGTCGGCGTACGGATTGAGGAACCTTTTTAGGGACCCCTTCCCCGATGCAGGTCCGGGTTTGAAGTAATTGGAAACGATGTTGTAACTACCTCCTTCGCCGGCATAGATGTTGTTCGATCCCCAGTTATAGATTACGTTGTTTCTAAAATCAACTCTCTCCAGTTCGGGCTTGTTGGAGTAGCGACTCCCGCAGAAACGAGGATTACGACTGTCGTTATGTGCCAGAAGGTTGTGATGAAACGATGCCTGCTGCCCTCCCCAGATGCCGCCATAGCCGTGCCTTCCCTTGGGATGCGACGAGCTTCTAAGACTTTCGGTAAGAAAACACCACTGTAAGGTGAAGTGACTGTTGTCGTAAAAAGAGGAGAGCTCATCTACACCCCAGCTCATGCTGCAGTGGTCGATGATGACACGGTTGTTGCGATAGCCTGAAAGGGCATCTTCTGCAGATCCCGAGTTATCCCCAAGGCGAAAACGAAGAAAGCGGATGATCACGTTGTCGGCACTGACAATTGTGGCATAATCACTGATACAGATGCCATCGCCGGGAGCTGATTGTCCAGCAATAGTAAGGTCGCCATGGTTGATCTTTAGCGGACTCTTCAAGCGGATCTGCCCCGATATCTTGAACAATATCGTGCGTGGACCCTTTTGGTTGATAGCCCAACGCAATGTACCAGGCTCTTCGGTGTCTTTGAGAGAGGTCACATAGAGTACCTTCCCTCCCCTGCCTCCGGTGGTATACATACCAGCACCCTCCGCCCCGGGGAAGGCTGGGGTCTGTGCAGTTGCTGTGATCGTAATCAGAAGCAAAAACAGTTGAATTATGTTGAACCGTACGATCATATTATGGGTGTCGTTCATAGTTACTTATCCAATAAGATGCTTGTCATGATAAACGGACCTACAGCCTTCGGGTCATCGTCTCTAACCGGTTCAGAGATATAATACTCAAAGCTGCCGTCACGATATCTTGGCTCTCCGCCTAAGCCGGCTACGGAGCATACATCTGTGACCGAGATGGTTCCATCGGCATTCTCTCTAATGAAATTTTCCACAAACTGAGCAAATGCCTTTTCTCCCTTTTCCAGGTATTCTTTGGGTAAGTATCCCTTTTGTGCACCTTTTACCCAGCTGTAAATGAACATGATGGAGCCGGACGATTCTAGGTAATTTCCATCTCTGTCGGGAAGATTGGTCACCTGATACCACATTCCGGTTGTGGGGTCACGTTGTTTTTCAACAGCAGAGGTTATGTTGTTCAGTATCGCGATGATTTCATCTCTTTGTGGATGATCAGCAGGCATGAAATCCAGCACATCCACCAAGGCCATCATGTACCAGCCGATGCTTCTCGACCAGAAGTTGGGCGATCTCCCACTCACGGGGTCAGCCCACCGCTGCTGGCGACTTTCGTCCCATCCATGGTAAAGCAGCCCAGTCTCTTCGTCGAGCAGGTCGCTGTAGGCCGTTGTAATTTGCAACGCCACCTCATCGTAGAGAGCCGGCTCATGGAAGGTCTTGCCATATTCTGCCAGAAAGGGTGAGGCCATATAGAGTCCGTCGAGCCATACCTGATGCGGATAAATCTGCTTATGCCAGAACCCCCCATTGGAGATGCGAGGGTGTGTCTGCATCTGGCTTCTGAGCAGCTGCAACGCTTTTAGGTATTTGGGGTTTTGGGTTTTCTTGTAGATTGGGAATAGAATCTTTCCGGGATTGATATGATCAATATTATACCGCTCCAGCTTGTACGTTTGAATGCTCCCATCGTCGTTCACCATGGTGTCGGCATAGTTTTCAGCATATTTATAATATTTTTCGTTCCCGCTCTTTTCTGCTACCTGAATCATCGCCTGCATCTCCAGGCCATGTGTATAGTTCCACTTGATGTTTTTCGAGAAGTCGACCATCCAGCTTTCGGGATAGCGCTGCATTTCTGATTTGGCCATCCTGATATAATATGGATCTGTTTTTGACTCATCTTGTTTACTCCCTGTACATTGCAGCGAGATTGCGAGGAACAGAATTATAGATACATTCTTCATATGAGTGGCAATTTACGAATTAATTTAATGTGACCGATTCTTTGTTCAACTCTCTACTAATCTCCACTTCATCTTTTGGCAAACCCGAAAGATACAGTCCTGAAGTGCCGGCACCCGTGATCTTCACAACCTTAGCATTGTTATGTACAACATATGTAAGTCCCTCTGCATTAAAATCCTTCACGTTGTTGAAGAGATAGGCGGGACCATCCTCAGACACAACATGTACATTTTTAAGACTGATATTTTTCGATTCTGAAAACTCTGCACCATATTGAGCCGTGATGAATGCATTCTCCACGTTGATGTTTTCGATGTTCATCTCCGGGAGTCCGTTGAAGAACATAGCCCGGCGGGCATTTCTCGAAATCAAGTCCTTCACATAGATATTTCTAAATATTGGTGTTTCCTCTGTAACAGGAAATGCAGTTTCTTGCGTGGGAGTGATGTCGCCGTCGGCTAGCGACTCAGAGGCCGACTTACCGCCGTAGAACAGATCGAACAGGAAAGAGTCGGTGGCTATATTAAACATATATATGTCAGAGATGTATATATTCTCTACCACCCCTCCTCGTCCACGATTGCTTTTGAAACGCAGGCCTACATCTGTTCCCAGGAACTGGCAATTTTTTACGGATATATTTTTCACACTACCCGACATCTCGCTCCCAACGACAAAGCCACCATGACCTTGAAAGACCTTGCAGTTTTCCACAATCACGTTTTCGGTGGGGCGACCCCGCAAGCGACCCTCTTCATCTTTACCCGACTTAATGCAGATGGCATCATCGCCCACATCGAAGAGCGAGTTTACAATGATGCTGTTTTTACAGGACTCCAGATCAAGTCCATCCCCGTTTTGTGAATATCCCGGATTGCGTGCAAAAATACCGTCAATGATTACATTCTCACACATCAGGGGGTGAATATTCCAAGCAGGTGAGTTTTCGAACAGTACTCCCTGCAGGTAGACATTCTTGCACTCAATAAAATTGACCATCACAGGACGTAAGAAGTCCTTTATCTCGAGCCATTCTGCTTCCGTAAGGTTGAGGCGAGGCACATTCATGTCGCTCATTTCAAACCCCTTGAGAGAACCTTCGGATGGAAACCAGTAATCGCCATCTTTTACAACACCGCCAGAGGAAATCACTTTTTTCCAATGACTTTCCGACACCTTCCCTTTCTTCAACGGACGCCATGCCTCACCCGAACCGTTGATGGAGCCTTCGCCGGTGATGGCGATATTTTCAAGGTTTCTACCCGAAATGGGAGATTGGCATCGCCGTGTGGATAGTCCCTCGAAGATTGTTTCCACCAGAGGATAGAGTGTTTTATCGGGTGAAAATAGAATCAGAGCTCCTTTCTCCAGGTGCATCTCGATGTTCGAAGCAAAAACAATGGGACCTGTAAACCAGATTCCTTTTGGCACAATCAAGGTCCCCCCTCCTTTATTGGATAGTTCCTGCATTGCGTTGGCAAAAGCATCGGTATTCAAGGTTACCCCATCGGGCTTACCGCCAAAATCAAGTAGGTTCACACTATTCTTCGGAATGAGTGGCTTCTCAATTCGCGGCATCTTGAAGGGCAGGTCCTTGAATAGATATTCATATGGATACGATGCTTTATCGCTTCTATTACTGCTGCAAGATATGACGATGAATGCAAGTAATATCAGGTGCAAATTTTGTTTCATCATGAATGAGTTTTACATTTTATTGGGGTGTATTACTGCACCCAGCGTGGATCTCCTGTACCTTTGGCCTTCAACAATTCATTTGTAACGGTGAAGTTTCCATTGGCTGCATTGGTGTAGCCCGGGTTCTCCTGTGTGGCTGAATCATCGAAGATATTGGAGGAAGCTCCTGATGCTGAGAATAGGTTCGGTGCGTTGAAGAAATTATTACCTCCAAATGTAGGTGACTGGTCGGTATTGGCCTGATTGGAGAATATACCCACAGTCTCAGTCACTATATTGTTGGAGAAGGTGATTTTGTTTGTCTTGAATCGCACATACAACAGCCGCCTGGAGGTATTGTTGCTAACGCCGTGAAGGGTATTGTGATCCACCTTTATTTGGGTCGTCATCGCTGGGAAGCTGGATGAGGCGTCGTCGTAGCGGATAAAATCTCTGCCAGCTGCACTGTTGTAAACCGTGTTGTTGGTGAATGTGAGAACGTCGAAGGCACCTCTTCGGGAATCGAGGAAATCACCTCCATCGCATACAATATTGTAAATAATATTGTTATGGAAAGTGATCGAGGCAACTTTTGCCGTCACATTGAGATACATCAATCCTTTCACGTAGTTTCTAATTTCAGATCCTTCTACCCTGAGGGCACCATAGTCTACATCGGCAGTACTATAATTAATAGTTTGATTGCCATCGGCCAGTCCTGTGCCATCGAGAGCAACATCCTTCAATACCAGTCCGGCGCCATCTTCCATGGATATGTAACCGTTTAAAATGGGTTTGTTAAATGGATAGACACCTTTAATTTCGATGTTCTTCTTCACGGCAAATTTGCTAGCCGATCCATACGTTCCAGGGAAGAGGGCAAATGCATCACCGTCATTAGCTGCAGCCAACATGGCAAGGAAGTCGTCCTCGGGATATACCGCAATAGCGTTACCGATATCTACGAGTGTCATAAATTCCATGACACCACGGGTCTTTGCTCCGTTGCGCAAGGTGGCTGTATAGGTGGTTTCACCTGTCAACCCTTCAATGGTTGCACTTCCAGCATTTATCTCTTCAGCTGTAACCGTATGGGTTATGCCACCCGGTGAGAGTGTGATGGAGGTAAGCGTTCTTCCCGGTATCCAGCGAAGGGTGACGGAAGTGGCCGTAATATCTCCATCCAGAAATGGTTGGAAAATATTTTCTGTTCCGGTTTTAAATGTTATACCGCTCCATTTTGACTCGTTTTTGCCGGTCGCAACGGCTTTGATCCTAACAGAGTACTGTGTCTCACCTTCCAAATCTCTGATATAGAAGGGTAGTTGGTCGCCCGTTACGCCATCATAGGTTCTCACCGGAGTGCCCGAAAAGGAGAGACTGTCGTCAGCAAATACCTCCAACGTATAGGATTCTACCTCTCTGTTGATGGTCCAGTTTAATCGTGCATCGGTACGATTAATGATAAATGATTCAATTTTTATAGGGGAAAACAGCCTATCGTATTCGACCGATGTAAGTTCTTCCGCTCTATCGTCTGTGCAACTGAAATTGAAAAGAAGCAAGGCGAAGAGAGTAATTAAGGGAGTATATATTTTTCGTCTCATGGGATTAATTTGTTAATTGTCCGTTACTGCTATCTATAAATGTTTGCCAGATAGGCCAGAACTGATTTTGATCTGGATTCTTCTGATAAAGTGCATTAATGAGTTCAGGAGTGAGGTGGTTTTTATTGAACCACACAACATTGCTTTCGTAATTAAGCGAAGCGCCAATGGCATCGGTATCACCGTGATTAAGTCCGTAGATTATGAGCGTCTCTTTGTCGTCGGCAATTTTATAGTAGAGCTTTTCCGGAAGATCAGCATATCTGCCTTCTCGGTTGATAAGCTGCGTCATCTTTACCTTCGCCTCATCGAGTTTGGTTTTCAGGAGATTCCAGCGAATTAGATCCGCTTTACGAAGACTCTCTCCGGCAAATTCAAGTGCCCGCTGTTCTACAATCGCATCGAAGAACGTGTTTTTATTTGCTGTAGCCTGCGTCATATAGGTTGTCACTTTTTCAGGCGGAAGAGCTCTGTCGAGGATTGGCTTCAGATAAGGAGCTGCTGCTGCAGGCCCCTCCAGTTCGTTGATAGCTTCAGCTGCCATTAGGTAAACATCTGCTAGACGCATGTATTGCCAGTTGATTCCATCGTCGTTTGTGGATGTCACATAGCGGTTCATCCATTCATAACGGAGCTTTCCAAAGCACCAGTTGCTGATTCTTCGAAGCTGTTGATAGCTTGGGTTGGAGTTCGACCATTCATAGGGAACACAGGTCACATCTCTGCGGAGATCCTCCACATCGTAGTCGTAGTAAAGATAAGGCAACGGTCCGTTGACGCCTCCTTTATTCTGACCGGTATATTGGTCTATCGCACGATGTTGTACACCTATTGTGTACAAAACGCGTCCACGACCTGCAGAGAAAGGTATTTCCCAGAGTGACTCCTTACCGGCTTTCACATCATCTTGACACAAGAGTCTGAAGTTTTCTTCAAATGAACCGAGTCTGTTGGATCCTTTCTGAATTACTTCTGTTGTTTTCTCCTTTGCCAGTGTATACATCTTTTCAACACTTAGTTCAGGGTCACTACTGCGGCGTATTCCATCTGCTCTTTGCGAATATCCGGCTGCATATAACGCCACACGAGCCATCAATCCTTTTACGAATGCTTTGTTCACCCTTTCTGTACTGGAGGTGATATCGGTCTCATTGGGCCATGCAACGAGCTCTTCGGCTTCATCGAGGTCAGCCAGCAGTTGTTTATAAATAATATCCCGATCGCTTCGTGGCAAGTAGAGTGTTTCAGTTGTGATTGGTTCAAAACGTGCCGGCACATCACCCCATGCTTTTACCAGGTCGAGGTAGATTACTGCACGCAGTGTAAGTGCTTCACCAAGGAGTTGAGCCATTCTGGGATTTTCATCCACCTTGCCGTAGGCACGCAACCCCTCGATGGCTTTGTTTGCACGTTCGATGCCTTCATAGAATTTGGCCCAAGCATTATTATCGGTGTTCATTTGTGTGTTCCCCGGTGAGGCGGCATATGTAGCGAGTTCATACTTGCCGGCGTCGTTCAATTGGGTAGGGTCAATGCCATTGATCCATTCTACGTCGCTATTGATACCATAAAATGGAAGAAATCGTCCGCGATAGGAGTTGGTCTCCCCAAATGATTGATGAATTCCCATCACTGCTCCTTCAGCCAATGCCTCAATAGAGAGTACGACCGATCCTTCAGCAGCCGATTTAGAAGGAGCGTCAAGATCACATGAAGTGGTAATCACTCCGAGTGATAGGATAAACAGGTATATATAAATCAAATTTTTCATGCTGGTCTTGTTTTAGGATTAAAAATTCAAGTTCACGCCAAATACGAGTTGACGGCTTTTGGGATAAGCAGAGTAATCTACGCCCGGTGAAAGGTTGGTCCTTCTCACTGTTGATACTTCCGGATCATATCCGGAGTAGTTGGTCAACAGGAAAACATTGTAACCGGTTACATAAAAACGTAGCTGGTCGATTTTCATTTTTGCGAGCAACGTTTTGGGAAGTGTGTAACCAAGTGTAAGGGTGTTGAGACGAAGGAAACTTCCATCCTCCACGGCCCAATCGCTGAATATCATGCGAGAGGTGTGCGGTGACCACATGGTTGTGTTTGCATTCATCGCAGCCAGCTCTTGCGGATCGTTGCTGATGGTTCCATCTTCACGCAAGTTGGTCCATCTCTTTCCTGGCTCCATGATTGTAATCATGTTGCGATACTGGTATTTACCCGTATGTGAGAATTCTATTTTGTTGGCATTGTAGATCTCATTGCCATAACTCCAGTTGAAGGAGGCAGAAAGGTCAAATCCATAGAATGTGGAGTTGATGGTAAAGCCTCCTGTATGTACAGGGTTGGCATCGCCAATGATGTCACGGTCATCCACGTTCACAATACCGTTGCCGTCCAGATCTTTCAGCTTCATGGAGCCGGGGCGAATGTTTCCGACTACGCCAGAGTTGTCAGCTACACCCTCCTTGAGAATCCATCGGTTTGTGGATGCATTGTATCCGATGAAGTCAGATACTTCGTATCTTCCATCGGAGAGATAACCATACATTTGACCCACTGCACCACCCTTTGCGATCCAGTAGTCATATCCAATTTCAGAGGAAGCCCAATAGGTTTCGTATCCAAAATCGTTCATGATTCCCAAACTTTGAATTTCTGTCTTGTTGAAACCAATGTTACCGCTAAAATTGAGGGTGAAGTTTTTGTTATTTACGGCATACCAGTTCAGGGTTGCTTCGATACCCTGGTTTTGGTTCTCTCCCATGTTGCGATATTGGGTGTCGTATCCTGTACCGGCTACCGGAAATTCGATCAGCAGGTTGTTGGTTGTATTGCGATAAGCTTCAACCGTACCACTGAGTCTGCCTCCCAACAAGGTGAAATCAAGACCAATGTTACGTGTCACGGTAGTCTCCCATTTCAGGTCGGGGTTTGCCATCACTTTCGATGGTGCCCAATAGTTCGAGAATCCGTTAATCCAAGAGGTAGCCATCGACTCGAACATCTGTACCAGCTGACCGGAGGGAATATTGTTGTTACCGGCTGTTCCGTAACTGGCGCGTAGCTTCAAATCATCGAGCCAGCTTTGTGTGGTTTCCATAAAGGGTTCCGATGAGATGCGCCAAGCTGCTGCAGCAGAGGGGAAGTAGCCCCAGCGATTCTCTTTGCTGAATTTTGAGGATGCATCGGCACGGAAGGTGGCACTCAGCAAATATTTACCCTGAAAGTCGTAATTGGCACGACCAAAGAAGGAGAGAAGTTTGTCGTCTTCGTTGTAATAGTTGTCGATGTTGTAGGGTACACCTTGTGAGGAGAGCCTCCATGCATCGTCTGCAGTGAACGTAGTGGGAAATCCGTGAACCTCATCTGTCAGGGTAAGACCCTTCCGGATGATATACTCGTGTCCTGCCATCAAGTTCAGGCTATGATCTTCCTTGAGATATTTCTTGAAATCATAATTCAGTGTGTTGGTATTTCGCAATGTCTGTCTTTCTCTGTTTACCAAACGGATTGCAGGTTTTCCTTGATTATCTACCGAGGGGTAATTTTTAATATAATAGGTGGTTAACCCCCAAAAACGTTGATCTCCATCATCTTGGTGATCCAGACCCGCCTCTGATCGAAGACGAAGATTGTCGATGATCTCCCAGGAGGCACTCCCCGCCAGGTTAAGTCTCTTCTGAGTCTTCTCCCGTGCATTGTCGGAAATAGAGACCAATGGATTGTAAAGATTTCCCAAATCATCGTCGTTACTACCCGCTGATGCATCTAAATTTTTTAAGGGGATGGGTGTATAAATGACAGAATATTTCAACCGCTTGTCGGTGTCGAGTGTACTCCCAGCGTCATTTGCACCACCTCCGTTGATCTGTGTGTCGGTATAGCGGGCCGAGAAATCGAGAGTTATTCTGTTGGTGGCCTTGTTGTTTAATTTCAAACTCATGCTGTTTCTCCTGTAGTCGGAGCCTTCCATAATTGCTTTGTCGGAAAGATGGGAGAAGTTAAAAGCATACGTCATTTTGTCGCTACCTCCATTCAGACTTAAGCTGTGATTCATGGATGTTCCGGTGCGACCAAAGGTGAGATCTTGCCAGTCGTTATACGGTACGTTGCGATAGAGATCAAGATCCTGATAGTTCCCAAAGTAGGTGTTGTAATTTTTGAGTGCATCGTTCCCTTGCAATGCCGCTAGTTCATACTGCCAAGTTGCATAATCGTATGGAGAGAGCACGTCGAGTGTTTTGGCTATTTTTTTTACACCGAAATAGGCATTATAGCTGGCTCGTAGTTTTCCCGATTTTCCCGATTTGGTGGTTACGATGACTACACCATTGGCTCCACGAGATCCATAAATGGCTGTGGAGGATGCATCTTTCAACACATCGATCGATTCAATATCAGTGGGAGGTATATCGGAGATGGTACTCACAGGGAACCCATCTACGATGAAGAGAGGGTCGTTACTTTGAGTGATTGATCCACCTCCTCGAACACGAATTCGCATCTCTGCATCTGGTGATCCTTCTGTGGTAAGCACCTGTACCCCTGCCATTTTTCCGGTGATTGCCTCAACTGCTGATGCAACAGGAACAGCAGCAATGGTTTCTGCATTCACAGATGAGACCGATCCTGTGAGATCTCTTCGTCGTTGTGTACCATATCCTACGACAACAACTTCGTCGAGGCTCGACACATCTTCTTCCATGATAATATTAATTACATTTCCTGCAATGGCAACCTCCATATCTTTCATGCCAATATAAGAGACTAGGAGTGTGGTGGCTGTTGTGGGAGCCGAAAGTGTGTAATGTCCATCGATATCGGTTGCAGTGCCAATGGAGCTGCCCTTCACCATGACGTTTGCTCCAATGATTGGTTCTCCATTGGTATCTTTTACTGTTCCGCGAATTGTTTTCTCTTGAGCTGTTAAGGCCAAAGAAAAAATGAGGAAAAGCAGTAAACCGATGGTCACTTTCTTTTTCATGTTAAAATCATTCATTGTATTCATGTTATTTAAGTTAAGAATATTTGTTTTGAAGGTTTAAAATACCTCAAAGGAGATTTTCACAATACTACTCGATATTTATGAAAATGAGGAGGATAAATTGGTTTTTAAATGGTGTTGAATTGTTTTACATCGAAAATAATAAAATAAAGAATGAAAAAAAATATACATTTGTCATAAATAAAAGAATAATCTGGATACTATAATTGGGTGAAAATAAGATTCTACATAGTTGTTTATTCTCTTTTTTGTGGTTTTCTACAATTGTGGGGACAACCTGAGGCCTATTTCATGCATTATGGCACCGAAAATGGATTGTCGCAGCATACTGTGACCGATATTTTGCAGGATGAGAAAGGTTTTATGTGGTTTAGTACGTGGGATGGATTGAGTAAATTCGACGGTTATACATTTACCACCTATCGCCTCCCTGCAGGAAATTCAATTGAGTCGCGAAGCAGTAGAATTGATAATCTATATGAGGACAAATATAACAATATATGGGTTTTATCGTATGATAATCAGGCTTATCGATTTAATGTTGAAACCGAATCATTTTCGGCCCTGAATTCCCTTGAGACATTCAAAAAGAATCCTTTTTATGTGTCGCAGATAGCAACCATGGAGAGCGGAATAGTCTGGCTTGCATCGGAGAAGCAGGGATGTATTTCTATTACAGACTCACTCTTTTCAACCAATGTATATAATACCCGAAACCAAAATATTACGGATGATTTTGTTCATGCTATTTACGAAGATAAATCACAAAATTCGTGGATCTTAACAAATAAAGGTCTTACATTCGTGCCGGCTGGAACCTCAACTCCTGTTTTTTATTTTCATCCTCAATCATCGGGTCGATATAAAGAGATCGCACCATTTTATACAGCTGTTGAGTTGGAAAACTCAATTTGGTTCGGTTCAAACAATGGCATCATATGGAAGTATGATCTGAAAGAGGGTCACTTTTCGGAGCTCCAGACAGGAACATCGTCAGATATTATTTCAATCATAGAACTTTCTTCTGAGAAAATACTAATACTTACTAAGTTAAATGGTTTTGTCATTTATAATACACACGATGGAAGCATGGAGGTGCATAATTCGATGACAAACCATGACATGAAATTCAGACAGATCATGACCGGTTATGTGGATCGATCGAAGAATATCTGGATAGAAACGGATGAGATTGGTGTGGCTAAGTATAATCCATACAGCGGTCAATATAAACACTTTAGACCCTTCGTTGAGAGTACCGTTACGAGTGTATTTCCTCCCAACTTTTTTATATTCGAAGACTGCAATGATCGGTTGTGGGTACATCCCAGAGGAGGGGGATTTTCATTGTACGATAAAGGAAGTGATCGACTTCTGCCCTTTTATAATGAACCATTCGATCCTAATCGACTTTTTTCAAACATGATGCACTCTGCTTTTTCTGACAGGCAGGGTAATTTATGGATGTGTACTCGTTCAAACGGATTGGAAAAGGTTATTTTTTATGATGAATCTAAATTTAAATCGATACCTCTTCATGCGAATGTTAACTCAACAATTAGTAATGAGGTGCGGCCAATATTCGAGGATTCGCAACATCGTACTTGGGTGGCAACAAAAGATGGGAAAATCTATGTTTTTGATGCCGAGATGAAAAGAATGGGCATCGTAAATAATCACGGAGAGATTGGAGATGGTACCCCCCTTGAAGGAATAGCATATTGTATTACAGAAGATTCGAAGCACAATATCTGGATTGGCACGAAAGGTGATGGGGTGGTTAAGTTAACACCAAAAGTAAACGAGAGGGGATTTCACATACACCGCTATAAACATAATTCAAATGATCGATATTCACTAAGTGATAATAATGTTTATTCAATTTTTGAAGACAAAAACAATAATATATGGATCGGTACTTTCGGGGGTGGGTTAAATTTAATTGTACCGGAGAGTGAAGAAGGCAGAATTGTGAATCACCTCAACGATTTAACTCAATACCCTTTTAACCAAGCTTATCAGGTTAGAGTAATCACGGGCGATAAACATGGTCATATTTGTGTGGGTACCACACTTGGTTTTATGATGTTCAGTGCCGATTTCAAGTCACCTGGTGAAATAGATTTTAAAATTTACACACGAAGCAATCCCGATAAGAATTCAATAGGAGCAAACGATATCATTGATATCTGTACCACGCAATCGGGGGATACCTATATAGGGACATTTGGGGGAGGTATAAGTAAGATCAAAGAAACAGATAAAAGTGGATTTCCAGTTAGTTTTGAGACCTATAATACGGTACAAGGTATACCTTCTAATATAATTCTATCAATAGAGGAAGATCAACGAGGTGATCTTTGGATAAGTAGTGAAGGGGGACTAACCAAGTTTAACCGACAAGCTGAAACTTTTGAAAACTTCAGCGAAATAAAGAGAATGATGAAACGACATAATTTCTCTGAAAACTCAAGTTGTTGCTTGCGGGATGGAAGTATGCTGTTTGGTTATTCACACGGAATGTTTGTATTTGATCCTGAAAATGTGAAAAATAATACATTTAACCCCTATCTCGCTCTGGTGCAGTTCCGATTATTCAATCGTATTCTGCATATCTCCGACGAAGGACCCTTGTATAAAAGTATTGATCTGATTGAATACCTTCAACTTAAACATAATCAGAATTTTTTCAGTATTGAGTTTGCCGCTTTGGACTACACCGATTCTGAAAATATACTATATGCCTATAAGCTGGACGGTTTTGACAAGGAGTGGATCTATTCTGCTAACCAGCGTATTGCCAATTACACCAACTTGTCGCCGGGTAAGTATCTTTTTCGAGTTAAGTCTACCAATAGCGACGGGGTGTGGACCAACAACGAACGCACCCTTGCTATTGAGCTACTTCCCCCCTTCTGGGCCACCGGATGGGCATACCTCATCTATGCAATACTGGCGATACAACTTTTGTATTTTACCTTCAGGATACTGCATACATTTTATACTATGCGAAACAAAATTGTGTTGGAAAAACAGGAGTCCGAGATTAAAACTCGTTTCTTTACCAATATTTCACATGAAATTCGCACACCACTCACAATGATTGTTTCACCCATTGAGAGCCTAATACAGAGTGCATCGACTCCCGAACTGGTGAAAAAACAACTCATGCTTGTTTCAAAAAATACAAAGCGCCTGCTGAACATGGTGAACCAGATTCTCGATTTTCAGAAGATGGAGCAGTCACCACTCACGGTGAGTAAAATTGCCATAGGACCTTTTGTGGAAAGCATATATGAGAACTACATTCACAATGCAAGACTAAAAAGTATTGTTTACAGCTTTGATAACAAGGTGGGAGATCAATTGATATGGATTGACCCCGAAGCGGTGGAGAAGATAGTCGTGAACCTGCTCTCCAATGCATTTAAATATACTCCTCCTGGAAAATCAGTTCATGTTTCAGTGTTTTCCTATAAAAATGATGAAGTGGCTTTACAGGTAAAAGATACCGGGATTGGAATTAGTAAAGATAGAATGAACCGCTTGTTTCGTCGATTCGAGTCTTTTAACGAAGATCCTAGTAAACCCAGCACAGGTATAGGACTGTCGATTGTGAAAGAGATGGCCGATAAGCATAACGCCAGGATAAAAGTGGATAGCGAAGAGCAGGTAGGTAGTGAATTTACAGTCTATTTTCGGAAAGGCACCACTCATTTTGGAGATGATGTCACCATTGATGACTCCCTCAGTCCGTTGACTGTAAACGAACTGGAGGAGGAAGTGCCGCTGGGACAGCTGTCGCATGTTTATGAAAAAGAGGAGGTAAATGACCACCCATCGGTATTGGTGGTTGAGGATGATGAGGACCTGCGAAAGTTCATTCTCTCCATACTCGAAAATGAATATGTGGTACACGAAGCATCGAATGGGAGGGAGGGGCTCGAAAAGGCTTTGGAGCTTATTCCCGATTTCATTATCAGTGATATCATGATGCCTGAAGTGAATGGTATTGAGTTGCTTGAAAAGGTACGAAGAAATATCAATACAAGCCATATTCTCTTTCTGCTGCTTACGGCTAAGACTACATTCGACAGTAAACTGGAAGGCTTTAGACAGGGAGCTGATGAATATATTACCAAACCTTTTAGCGTTTCTTATTTCAAAATGAGGGTCAAAAACCTGTTGCAGCGCAGGAGCGAATTGCAGCATTTTTACCGAAATAGAACAAATTCAGCGGATGTCTCTGTTTCCAGAGCAAAAGAAAAAAAAGAAACTCCTTACAACGAAAAAGATCTGACGTTTATCCGGACAATAAACGAATTTATTGCATCGCATCTCGGAAAGAGTGATTATGTAATTGAAGATATTGCGATGGAACTGGGAATGAGCCGTACTGTATTCTTTAAAAAACTGAAGGGACTCACAGGGCTTGCTCCCATTGAGTATGTACGAGATGTGCTGATGCAGCATGCAGCTGAGCTTCTTGTGCAGGGCGATTACGCAATTAAGGAGATTTCGTATATGGTGGGGATAAGCGATGCCAAATATTTTAGCCGCTGTTTTAAAAAGAAATTCAATATGACACCCAGCGAGTATAAAAAGCAGTTTTTGAAAGATGAAATGCTTTAGTGAAATAAGTATGTTGCCTTATTTTATTTTGTTGTATTCTTCTTGCTTGTAGGCTGTGTTCGGTCACGGTGAGAGAAAAAATAAGCCGAGTGGGTTTGGTAAGATTAAAATAAAATGACTAACTTTGAGACGTAAAAGGTCGTGATCCCTAGAGTGTGCTCGAGAACAGTGTTGAGAAAAAATGTCAATTCAAAAAAATATTAATCGTATGAAGAATTTTATTCATGATGACTTCTTGCTGCAAACAGATGCTGCAAAACAGTTATACCACGACCATGCAAAAAATCAACCAATCATTGATTATCACTGTCATCTAAATCCGGAATATATCGCCAGAGATCATTCCTTTGATAACTTGGGTCAGATTTGGCTCGAAGGTGATCATTACAAATGGCGTGCAATGCGCACCAACGGTATTGAAGAGAAATACTGTACCGGTAAGGATACCAGTGACATGGAAAAATATGTAAAATGGGCCGAAACGGTACCTTATACCATGCGAAACCCTTTGTATCACTGGACCCACCTTGAGTTGAAAAGGGCGTTTGGAGTGGATAAACTGCTCAAGCCGGAGACTGCACAGGAGATTTATGATATCTGTACAGAGAAGCTTCGTACCCCGGAATATAGTGCACGCGGATTGATGAAAATGTTTAAGGTGCAGGTGGTCTGTACAACAGATGATCCGGCAGATTCTCTGCAACATCATATTGCATTAAAGAATGAGCAATTCGAAGTAAAAGTCCTTCCCACCTGGAGACCCGATAAGGCAATGGCTGTTGAGAATCCCAAGGTGTATCGTGAATATGTGGAGAAGTTGGCGGAGGTGTCAGGCGTAACAATCAATCGGTTTGACGACTTGATTGAGGCTTTGCGCAAACGGCACGACTTCTTTGCTTCTGTTGGGTGTAAGCTTTCGGATCATGGCATTGAGGAGTTTTATGCTGAACCCTATACACAGAATGAGATTGAACAGATTTTCAATAAAGTGTATGGAGGTAGCGAGCTGACCTGGGAGGAGATACTGAAATTTAAGTCGGCTATGCTCTATGAGGGTGCCTTGATGGATTGGGAAAAAGGATGGACACAGCAATTCCACTATGGTGCTATCCGTAACAACAATACGCGTCAGTTTAACAAACTAGGACCGGATACGGGCTTCGATTCAATTGGTGATTTAAATGTTGCCAAAGCTATGAGCCGCTTCTTCGACCAGCTAGACAAAGATAATAGACTGGCCAAGACCATTATCTACAACCTGAACCCTCGAGATAATGAGATGGTGGCAACAATGATTGGAAATTTCCAGGATGGCTCAGTTGCCGGTAAAATTCAGTTTGGATCCGGATGGTGGTTCCTCGATCAGAAGACCGGAATGGAAGCACAAATGAACTCACTCTCGAACTTGGGACTGCTGAGCAGGTTTGTGGGTATGCTCACCGACTCTCGCAGCTTCCTCTCCTATCCGCGGCACGAGTATTTCCGTCGTATACTTTGTAACCTCATCGGCAACGATGTAGAGAATGGACTATTACCTGTTTCGGAGATGGACTTCCTCGGTAAGATGGTGGAAGATATCTCCTACTTTAACGCAAAGAATTTTTTTAATTTTTAAAAATAATATCGTATGAATTTGGGAAAGTATAGCATCGGTGTAGGTGACCGTTTCACATATCAGGGCAAAGCGCAGTTGCGTGCCATCATGAAAGCCAATGAAAAAGGGTTGAATATTACTCCGGTATGGAACAAATCGAACAGAGAACATATTTATGTGGGAACTGTTCCTGCTGATACACGCAAGGAGGCGGATGAGGCGGTTAAAGCACTCAATTTTACTGGGGCCTACTTTGTGGATGCTGATCATATTAACCTGACAACCGTATCGAAATATGTGGAGATGTCTGATTTCTTTACGCTCGATGTGGCCTCCTTCATTGGTAAGGAGAGTAGCAAAGAGGAGGTAGATGCGTTTGTGGAATCTTGTGAAAAGTATCTCGGTGAATTGCAAATTCCGCGTATGGATAAACCATTGCACATTACCAAAGAGTTGTTGTGCGAGATTGCTGATAAGTTTCTGGCTGCAACCCAACATGCCGCAGAAATTTATGCCTTTCTGATTCAAGCAAAAGGGGAGGGTAATTTCATCACCGAGGTATCGATGGATGAGGTTGAGTCGCCACAGACACCGGTCGAAATGCTTTTCATTTTGAAAATGCTTGCCAACAAAGGCGTGAAAGTGCAGACCATTGCTCCTAAGTTTACAGGTCGCTTTAACAAAGGGGTCGATTATGTGGGTGACCTGGCACAGTTTGCAAAGGAGTTTGAGGAGGATGTGCTGGTAATTGACTTTGCTGTGAAAGAATTCGGACTCCCAAAGGAGCTGAAACTGAGCGTGCATTCGGGAAGTGATAAATTTTCTATCTACCCAATCATGGCAGAGGTAATTGCCAAATACGACAAGGGGCTGCACCTGAAAACAGCTGGTACTACTTGGCTCGAAGAGGTAATTGGACTTGCTGTTGCCGGTGGTGAGGGACTGGAACTGGCAAAGAAAATATATGAAAACTCCTTCAACCGTCAGGTTGAACTCTGTGCTCCTTATGCTGATGTAATTGATATTGATGCATCTAAACTACCCTCTGTGGAAGAAGTGAATGGATGGTCTAGCGAGAAATTTGCAAATACACTCCGTCATATTCCGGGTCATACCGATTATAATTCTAACTTCCGCCAGTTGATTCATGTTGCCTATAAAGTGGCTGCAGAGATGGGGAAGGAATATACCGACCTGTTGGTGAAATATGCCGATGTGGTGGGATCATGTGTGGAAGAAAATATTTACGACAGACATCTGAAAAGATTGTTTTCGATTTAACGTATAATTGTTCGCATAAAATACTAATAATTGATTATGGTTAATTTTTTTGATATTAAGGGTAAAGTAATTGCCATTACGGGTGGAACTGGTGTGCTGGGAACATCAATGGTGAAATACTTGGCTGCACAAGGTGCAAAGGTGGCTGTAATGGCGAGAAACGAACAAAAAGGAAAGGAACTCATTGATGAGGTGAAAGCAGACGGGGGAGAGGCAATCTTCCTCAAGACTGATGTAACCAATGAGGCTATATTGAAGCAAAATGCACAAGAGATTGTGACGAAATATGGTGCCGTTGATGTGTTGATTAATGGTGCAGGAGGTAACATGCCGGGAGCGACTATTGGACCGAATAGCACTATTTTTGACTTGAAGATGGATGACTTTCGCAGTGTGGTTGAGTTGAACCTTATGGGTACAGTGATGCCGACCATTGTTTTTGCGGAATATATGGTAAAGGCAAATAGGGGTAATATTGTGAATGTCTCTTCTGCTTCTGCCTTACGCCCTCTTACACGTGTGGCTGGCTATGGTGCTGCCAAAGCAGCCGTGACTAACTTTACTAAATATATGGCTGGAGAGTTGGCATTGAAGTTTGGTGAAAACTTCCGCGTAAATGCGTTGTGTCCGGGTTTTTTTATCACGGAACAAAATAGGGCGTTGCTGAC
This sequence comes from Proteiniphilum sp. UBA1403, assembly GCA_002305715.1. GTDB lineage: Bacteria > Bacteroidota > Bacteroidia > Bacteroidales > Dysgonomonadaceae > Proteiniphilum. The sequence goes on from DBQD01000018.1 coordinate 70,590, forward strand.
AAACCCCGATGGGTCATACTCCGATCGCGGAAAGACAATCATTTCACATACACCATTCCGCCGTTTCGGTGTTCCGGAAGATCTGCTCGGCACATTGCACTACCTGGTAAGCGATGCTTCCAAATTTGTGACCGGTACGGTCGCAATTGTTGATGGAGGTTTTGATGCATTCAGTATTTAAAGATTATCCAAATTATTGTCAAATCATCGTATCATATATATGCCATTAACATTAAAGAAAGATTTCAAATATGCGTTGCTGGTCCCCACTAGTATGGGGGTGCGTATTACACCTGTAAATGCACAACCGGTACAGAGTACAAACTTGTTTCAGATGCAGGCGACAAGTGCCGAAACCAATGTGGCTAGCATATCCTCTTACTTGGGCCTGCCGGTAAAGGTGCTGACTACCTTTGTGAAGGATAGTCCCATTGCGGCTTTTATAAAATCTGATTTGCGGGCTCGCCATATGGACTATGAAGGTCCTGAAGTTCCGCAGGGTGACCCATGGGGATACCGCCATCAGTTCAATATTGCCGATAGTGGATTTGGACTTCGTGGCCCCCGTGTACAGAACGATCGTGCCGGTGAAGTGGGCAGGACGTTGAATGTGAAAGACTTCGATCTCGAACGGATATTCGGGGAGGAGGGTGTACAGATTGTTCATCTCTCGGGACTCATTGCTGCTCTGTCGCCCGACACTAGCAATTTCTGTCTGGAGATCGCTCGCTATGCGAAAAAGCATGGCACGTTGATCTCATTCGACCTTAACTACAGAGCTTCCTTCTGGAAAGGACGAGAGAAGGAACTGCACGAAGCCTTTACGGAAATTGCTTCTCTAGCTGATATCCTCATTGGAAATGAAGAGGATTTTCAACTCTGTCTCGGTATTGAAGGTCCCAAAGCAGGAGGTGAAAACATTGGTAGCGCACTGGATGCTTTCAAGGGTATGATACTGAATGCACAAAAAGCATTCCCCAATGTGTCGGTCTTCGCAAATACTCTTCGTGAAGTAATCAGTGCCAATGAGCATCTTTGGGGTGCCATTGTGTACGAAAATAGCACATGGCATGAAGCTCCATTACGTACCATAAACGTGTTAGACCGCATTGGCGGAGGCGATGGTTTTGTGGGAGGACTTCTCTATAGCATCCTCAGAGGTATGTCTTCAGAGAAATGGATTCAATTTGCGTGGGCTAGTGGCGCTTTGGCGACGACCTTCTTGACCGATTATGCACAACCAACTGATGAGGACGTAATTTGGAGCATCTGGAAAGGAAATGCAAGAGTGAAAAGATAAGCATTCTGTATATACTATTTTTTAGGTTATTAATTGTTGTGTTTTGAGTACAAATACTTTATATAAATGAAAGAAAAAGCAGATATTGGATTGATCGGATTGGCCGTGATGGGTGAGAATCTGGTCTTAAATATGGAAAGTAAAGGCTATACTGTAGCTGTATATAACCGTACTGTGTCGAAAGTGGATGAGTTTTTGGCGGGGCGCGGTAGTGGGAAAAACTTCATCGGAGCTCATTCTCTGGAAGAGTTTGTGGCTTCTATAGAGCGCCCACGAAAAGTGATGATGCTGGTGAAAGCCGGTAAACCGGTTGATGATTTTATTGAACTGCTCATTCCGCTACTTGAACCGGGAGATATCATCATTGACGGAGGTAACAGTCACTTCCCCGACAGCATTCGTAGAACAAAATATGTGGAAAGCAAAGGATTGTTGTATATCGGAACAGGTGTATCGGGTGGTGAAGAAGGTGCATTGAAAGGCCCCTCTATGATGCCCGGTGGTTCACCAAATGCATGGCCCCACGTGAAAGAGATCTTCCAGGCTGTAGCAGCCAAGGTTGAAGGAGGTGTTCCCTGCTGCGACTGGGTAGGCGAGAATGGTGCAGGACACTTTGTGAAAATGGTACACAACGGGATAGAATATGGTGATATGCAGATCATCAATGAGGCATATCATCTGATGAAAGATCTACTTGGTATGGATGCTTTTGAACAGCATGAAGTATTCAAAAAATGGAATCAAGGGGTGCTAGATTCTTATTTGATTGAGATTACAACCGATATATTGGCATATAAAGATGAAGATGGTTCTCCGTTGGTAGAGAAAATTCTTGATACAGCAGGACAGAAAGGTACTGGAAAATGGACTGCCGTTGCAGCTCTCGACCTGGGAATACCTCTCACACTGATTGGTGAATCGGTCTTTTCACGTTGCCTATCTGCACAGAAGGATCTGCGTGTGAAAGCGTCTCAGACATTGGTAGGCAAGAAGCCAAATTTTACTGGAGACAAGCAACAGTTTATTGAAGACTTGGAAAAAGCTATCTACGGTGCCAAAATTATCTCCTATGCACAGGGATATGACCTGATGATGGAGGCTGCAAAAGAATATGGCTGGAATCTCAATTATGGTGGTATTGCACTTATGTGGCGCGGAGGTTGTATCATTCGTTCTCGCTTCTTGGGTGATATTAAAAAGGCATTCGACAACAATCCGGCATTGGAGAACCTACTGCTTGATCCATTCTTCAAGAATGCAGTGGAGTCTGCCGAAGAGAGCTGGAGAAGAGTATGTGCAACTGCATTGTTGAATGGAATTCCAGTTCCAGCCATCACATCGGCATTGGGATATTACGATGGATTCCGCAGTGAACGTCTCCCAGCCAACTTATTACAGGCACAGCGTGACTATTTTGGGGCTCATCAGTATGAAAGACTGGATAGTCCACGCGGAAAGTACTTCCATACCGACTGGACAGGGCGTGGTGGTAGTACAGCTTCTACAACATACGATGTTTAATGTGAGAAAGGGATGTGATGGGGAAGTATCCTACTTCACATCCCTTGTTTCAAATATCATATAACATGATTTATTACGAGAAAGGTTCTTCAAACACTGCATTGACACATGAAGATTTGAAGAAAGGTCTCTGCGAAGCATTGGGTAATTTGGGAGAACGACAGAAGATTCTGGCCGTTCCGCCTGATTATACTCGTTTACCGAGTAGGGCAGGGGAACTCACAGAAATGGCTTGGGAATACTATGGTGAAAAGCTGACCGATATTCTTCCGGCATTGGGAACACACTCACCCATGACGGAGCATCAGATAGATCATATGTTTGGAAAAACGCCAAAGTCTCTTTTTCGCAATCACGATTGGCGCAACGATGTATTGACTCTGGGAGAAGTTCCTTCTGAGTTTATCCAAAAGGTGTCAGAGGGAAAAGTGGACTTTGCCTGGCCGGCACAGGTTAACAAACTGCTTGTGGAAGGTGGTTTCGATTTGATTCTTTCAATTGGACAGGTTGTTCCGCACGAAGTGGTGGGAATGGCAAACTACAACAAAAACATTCTGGTGGGAACCGGAGGTAGTGAAGGAATCAATAAGAGTCATTATATCGGTGCCGTATATGGCATGGAGCGAATGATGGGGCGTGCCGATACTCCTGTGCGAAAGGTGTTCAATTATGCGACTGAGAAATATCTGAAAGATTTACCCATTGTTTATGTACTCACGGTTGTGGGGGTGAATAAGAATGGTATGCAACAGACCTATGGTCTGTTTGTGGGAGATGATTTTGACGTGTTCGACCGTGCCGCAAAATTATCACTCGAGGTCAATTTTGTGATGGTTGAACGACCACTTAAAAAGGTTATTGTTTGGTTGGATCCTACAGAGTTTAAAAGTACATGGTTGGGGAATAAGTCGGTTTACCGCACCCGTATGGCAATTGATGACGGGGGTGAACTGATTGTTCTGGCACCTGCTCTAAAAGAATTTGGAGAGGATAAAACTATCGATCGATTGATTCGAAAGTATGGATACTTTGGAACACCTCATACATTAAAAGCTGTGTCAGATGATCCGGATCTACAAGATAACTTGGGTGCTGCAGCACACTTGATTCACGGATCGTCGGAAGGTAGATTTTCAATTACCTACTGTCCCGGAAAAGGGCTTGATAATCTCACACGTGAAGAAATTGAAAGTGTCGGTTTCCAATGGGGTGACATCGATGAAACTATGAATCAATATAATGTTTCGAACTTGAAGGAGGGTTTTAACACACTCGCTAACGGTGAGGAGATCTATTATATTTCCAGTCCGGCCTTAGGCTTGTGGGCCTATAAAGACCGGTTTAAGTAATATACTATGTGTAATCAAAGAACTGAAAAACGTTAATACTATAATTATCATGACAACAAGAAGGCAATTTATTAAGAATGCAGCATTTGCTTCGGCTGGGTTGGCTATGAGCGGTATGACTACCCGTATGAATGCAGCGAGCTACAACAGAATCGTAGGGGCCAACAATAAGGTGAACTTGGCCCATATTGGAATTGGAAACAGAGGATGGGAGATCATCAATGATTTCGACAAGACAGGATTAGCCAATGTGGTAGCCCTCTGTGATGTGGATATGGGGGCTGAGCAGACCAAGAAGGCGATTGCGAAGTTCCCGAACGCGAAACTCTTCAAGGATTTTAGACAGATGTTCGACAAGATGGGCAACGAGATTGAAGCAGTGGCCATTGCTACACCCGACTTTGCACACTTCCCCATTGTGATGATGGCTATGTCGCTGGGAAAGCACGTGTATGTGGAAAAACCTCTGAGCCGTACGTTTATGGAGTCCGAGCTGATGTTGAAGGCAGCCAAGAAATACCCGAATATTGTTACCCAAATGGGTAATCAGGGCCACTCAGAAGCCAACTACTTCCAGTTTAAAGCATGGAAGGAAGCGGGTATCATTAAAGATGTGACAGCCATTACAGCACACATGAACAACTCACGCCGCTGGCATGGTTGGGATCCAAACATCAAGAAATTCCCTACAGCAGAACCAATACCTGAAACACTGGACTGGGACACATGGCTGATGGCGCGTGATTATCATGACTACAACAAGGACTTCCACAACGGCCAATGGCGTTGCTGGTACGATTTTGGTATGGGAGCCCTGGGAGATTGGGGTGCACACATCATCGATACGGCACATGAGTTTCTGGAACTCGGCTTGCCGGAAGAAATCACTCCTCTTAGACTGAGCGGTCACAACGATTACTTCTATCCAATGTCAAGTACAATTGAGTTCAAGTTCCCAAAACGAGGTAAGATGCCTCCCGTTGTAATTACATGGTATGATGGATTGGATAATATTCCTGCGGTACCAGAAGGGTACGGGGTATCGGAGATCGATCCGAACATACCTACCGTTGCAGGTGGAAAGATACAACCTGCCAAGTTGAACCCTGGTAAGGAAATATATAGCAAGGATCTGATATTCAAAGGTGGATCACATGGAAGTACATTGAGTATTATTCCCGATGAGAAAGCAAAGGAGATGGAAAAGAAATTGCCAGAAGTACCAAAGAGTCCTTCCTCACACTTTGCCAATTTCCTTCTTGCATGTCTTGGAAAAGAGAAAACAAGATCTCCATTTGAAATATCAGCCCCATTGAGCCAGGTATTCTGTCTGGGAGTAGCGGCACAACGCTTGAACCGCAAGATCGTCTTCGACCGGGAGACCAAACGTGTGACAAATGATGCCTTTGCCGATGCCTTCCTCACGGGAGAACCACCACGCAAGGGCTGGGAAGATTTTTATAAGATTTAATCATTAAGAAAAACAACACAATGAAAAAGAGAAATTTATTTTTTTTCGCAGTACTCCTGTTACTGGCTTCTTGCACACCAAAAGAACCAAAATGGCAGGATTTGTTTAATGGTAAAGACCTGAATGGCTGGGAGAAATTGAATGGAACAGCAGAGTACAAGATTGAGGATGGCGCTATTGTTGGCATTTCTCAACTAAACACACCCAATACTTTCTTGGCAACTACAGAGAAGTATGGTGATTTTATCCTTGAGTTTGAATTTAAAGTTGACGAAGGCTTGAACTCTGGTGTACAATTCAGAAGCAATAGTTTACAAGAATACAGAGATGGTCGTGTTCATGGATATCAATTTGAAATTGATCCCTCTGAACGTGCATGGACCGGAGGTATTTACGATGAAGCTCGTCGTGGATGGCTCTATCCAATGAATTACAATCCAGAAGGAATGAAAGCTTTTAAAAATGGCGAGTGGAACAGTGCACGTATTGAAACGATTGGCAACTCTATTCGTACATGGGTGAACGGTATACCTTGTGCCAATATTCTAGATGATACTACTCCTTCTGGATTTATCGCTCTTCAGGTACATGCTATTAATGATACTGAGCAGGAAGGTAAAACAGTTGCATGGCGCAATATTCGCATTTTAACTGATGAACTCGATCTTTATAAAACAGCTGAAGATGACAATGTGATGCAAATAAACCAGATTGCCAACACAATCTCTGAAAAAGAGGCTGCTGATGGCTGGGTGTTGCTTTGGGATGGTAAGACCACCGAAGGATGGCGCGGCGCTAAAAGAGATGATTTCCCTGATAAAGGATGGGTGATTGAAGATGGTGTACTTAAAGTACTTAGAAGTGACGGAGGTGAGTCTACCAATGGTGGTGACATCGTAACGACGCGACCCTACAAGAACTTTATACTTAAGGTTGATTTCAAAATCACGGAGGGTGCTAACAGCGGTATCAAGTATTTTGTTGACACCAATCTCAATAAAGGAGAAGGATCGGCTATTGGTTGTGAGTTCCAGATTCTTGATGACAAGAGACACCCTGATGCTAAAATGGGTAAGGATGGTAACCGTACCTTGGGTTCACTGTATGACTTGATTCCAGCTCCAAAAGACAAACCATTTCGTAACGGATTTTTCAATACGGCGATGGTTGTGGTACAAGGGAATCATGTTGAACATTGGCTTAACGGTGTGAAGATTGTGGAATACGAACGCAACAACGATGCATGGAATGAGTTGGTCCAGACCAGCAAATACAAAGACTGGCCAAATTTCGGTAATTTTGAAGAGGGATTGATTTTATTGCAAGACCATGGAGACGAAGTGTGGTTCCAGAATATCAAAATTAAAGAGTTATAAAAGATGGTCTATAAAGAGAAACCGCCGGTTATACCGGCGGTTTCTCTTTGGAATACATTATTTTTCTTTACACAAATTCTTTTTTTAGTATATCAACCCACTTCTCTAATCGTTCCTGTGTCAAATCATATTCATTATCCTCGTCGAGTGGAAGACCTATCCACATACCCTCTGATACAGCAGTAGAAATATCGTACGTATATCCCTCATCGGGAACCTGACCCACTATCTCCACTTTGTCATGGATTTCATCATAGACAACTTTCATTGATTCTGCAAAACTGGTAGAGTAGGAAGCACTGTCACCCAAAGCAAAGATAGCCGCTTTTTTACCGGTAAAATCCAATCTTGCGAAAGATGGAAGGAAACCTTCCCAGTCGTCTTGCAAATCTCCTATTCCGGTCGTGGAGGTACCGATTACATAGTATGTGTAATCTTTTATTTCATCGAGTGTAACCTCAAGTACATTGTAAATATCTGCCTCACCCTCGAAAAGGTCTTGCACCTGTCTAGCAATCGATGCCGCATTTCCTCCTGAGGAACCATACAAGATAGCTATTTTGTTCATTTTTTATTGATCATTTATTGTTTTAATGAGTAAACATTTCAACGCTGGAAATGTTTTCTCTTGATCTCAAACGAACATTTTTCTTTTGGTATTAACCAAAAAAATGCTATTTTTGTGCTCCATTCGGCGCGGTAGTTCAATGGATAGAATAGAAGTTTCCTAAACTTTAGATTCGGGTTCGATTCCCGGCCGTGCTACTACTTCTTAATCCGTTTTCAACGAAGAATCTTTGGAAGTGGCAAAGCTTTCTGGTGCTTTCTTTGCATCGAATCTCTTAACTTCTTCAATCGTACTGATGGTAAGCTTTCCACTATATCTACTACCCATCTCAATTTCAAGTGCATCTGTCTCAATGTCACCTTGTACAGTTCCGGTTGACTTTAGAATGATTTCTTTACTTTTGATATTGCCTTTGATGTGACCGAAAAGAATGATATAATCACTCTCCATGTTACCTTCTATGTAGGCATTCTCACCAAGTATTATTCCCTTTTTAAGATTTATATTTCCACGCACTTTTCCCTCAATCCTGATGATGCTATCACCAGAGATATCACCAATAAATTCGATATCACTTCCCAGGATTGTGTTAATTGGCATTGAATCTAATTTAGACACACCTGCATCTCTTTTCTTGTTCGAGTTGTCCATTTCTACTATTTTTTTTGCTTTTTCGTTAGAGGCATTGTTACTACTATTCCAGATCAAAACTTATATATTTTAATGGGTTAATCTTCTTTCCGTTAAAAATAACTTCATAATGTAGGTGAGGGCCAGTACTTCTTCCTGTACTTCCCATCAGTCCGATATGATCCCCGCTTTGTATCTTCTGACCCTCTTTTACATCGATTTGTTTGAGGTGTCCATATAGTGTTTCCAACGTTTCGTTGTGTTTAACGACAACACATTTACCATATCCACCGTTGTAACCTGCAAACGTAACGATGCCATTGCCGGTTGCCCTGATGCTGTCTCCCTGGCGACCCCTAAAGTCAACACCTGAATGAAACTCAGCACCCTTATTGGTAAACGGGTTTCTACGATAGCCATAGAGTGAATTTACTTTACCATCATATGGTTTGCCCAATGGTAACTTGAGTAGGGTCTCTTCCATATCTGCTAATTGGTTGTCATAAAAACTAGTGAACTCGTTGATGTGTATAATGTCAAATCCCTCATCCACACCACCAACGTTATCCAATTTCAACTTCTCCAATCCTCTTTCCTGTAGGAACGTATTGATACGGTAGATACCTGAATCTATGGATGCGAATGTAGTCAGTGCTTTTTGGAGATCTATTTGGCTTTGAACATAATTAGCGCGTGCAAGTCGGTCTTTATATGCTCTGCTTGTATTTTGAAATACTAGATAGCCTGAAACTAGAAAGAGAGAGAGGGTAATAAAAGCAAAGTAGTAGGCATACCTTCTCCAATGTACAATAATATGAGTGGGCACCTGACGTACTATCGTATTTTTTTCTTTCGAATTTGCAATTAAAACAGATGTTTTGTGCTTAAACATTATGTCACGATATTTTAAGTTATACAATAAAAGGATGTAATATCACTACATCTTTTTAAATTCAATCAGGTATATTGTTTATTGAACTATTTGCAGAAAATTGCTTATTGTGTAATCTGAAAGATAATATAAAAAAGGACATCAAATCTGTATTAAATAAAACTCTCATATTTTGGTTATTTGTTCTCCGCTGACGTTTTCAGTCATTTTTTTTAGAAAAGGTCAGTGATTTCTAGCTATACAGTTAATTATTCAATTAGTTGTATAAACTTTTTCACATAGATTATTTTGTTAAAAATAAAGACAAAACATCTTTTGCAGAGAAATGCTATATCTTTAACATTGCAAATTTATATAAAAATCGGCGCCATCCTTTGTAATTAGGGGCATGGCCATGCTACAAAAATACTTCATTTTTTTATTAAATCCTCATTTTTGCTCGTTTTTTGAGGGTAAACGAACAAAATACACAATTTTTCAGTTGAATAATTTCAATTTATAAATAAGATTTGGATATATGTAAATTGAGCACTATTTTTGTTTGCTCGATCATTATTTTTGTGGTTGACAACACCAACTAGTCTATTTCTACGACATTATTAATATCTGTACATATGAAGAATTCAGTTTTTTTAATTTTCGCTGCACTTGTCTTTTCCCTTCTTGTTTGCTCTTGCAATCGACAGAAGGAAGAAAGATGGATTCAATTGTTCAATGGTCAAGATCTCACTGGTTGGACACCCAAAATTGTTGGCTATGAGGTAGGAGACAATTTTGCAAATACTTTTCGTGTGGAGGATGGAATGATCAAAGTACGTTATGATGGTTACGATTCACTCAGAGATCGTTTTGGTCATCTTTTCTATGAGAAGGAGTTCTCAAATTACAAGCTAAGGGTTGAATACCGTATAGTTGGTGAGCAGTGTCCCGGAGCTCCTGGTTGGGCATATAAAAATTCTGGTATCATGGTGCATGGACAATCACCTGAGTCGATGACACTGAATCAGGATTTTCCTACTTCTATTGAAGTTCAATTGCTCGGTTCCGATTCTCTTGTACAACGTACCAATATGAATGTTTGTACACCGGGCACAAATGTGATGATGTACGGAGACTTGATTCTTGATCATTGTATCCAATCATCTTCTCCTTTTAATTTTGGCGAAGAATGGGTTGTAGCAGAGGTTGTAGTTAACGGTAACGAGGTGATTTATCATATTCTTAACGGAGATACAGTAATGCAGTATCAAAAGCCTCAATTGGATGAACGAGACGTAACCTATTCTAAGTTGATTGATTTAAATGGTGGGGATAAAATGTTAAGCAAAGGTACAATTTCCTTGCAAAGTGAAGGCCACCCTATTGATTTCAGAAAAGTGGAGTTGATGATACTTGAATAGTGTTAGATTTTTTTAAGTTTACACTGTACAATGTTCTACAATAGTACAATCTCCTTTGTAGGGCGTTTCATGAAGATTAACGCACTGAGCAACATCACTGATTAAAATAAATAGCTGTATTCTTGTAGTATGCGATTTGTTACTTGGGTTTATTATTCTAAGAGACTAATTAAAGGTGAGGGATAATTTCTTCTAGCTAAATCAATGTACTTGTTTTATACTTACCACCATCTTGAGATCGATAGAATAACCAGTAATGAAGCCAACAGAAGAACAAAATAATGTTCACGATTGATACATATAGCAGTGATGAATCTGGTATATAACTACTAAGTGGAAAATGTACGGTGTTGGATAACAATAGGTATTTTGTGATTATTGATCACATACTGAACTATTTTAACCGAGATGTTGATTAAAGTTTTTTTGTATTTGAGGTCGTTCTGTTTATGAATCATCTATACTAAAACATATTTAATGAAGTGAAGCAGTTTCAATAATATGGATAAAAAGAAAGGCTGTCTCATCGTTCCATGAGACAGCCTTAATATAATATAACTAACTGATTAATCGAGTTGTGGGCCTGAAGGAATCAAGGCAATAGCTGCTTCTGTGTCACAGTATTGTTTGAAGTTCTCGATGTACATGCCAGCTAATTTTTTAGCTTTAGCTTCCCATTCGCTCTTGTCTGCATAGGTGCTACGTGGATCCAAAATGTCGGATACGCCATTTAGTTTAACAGGAGCTGTGAGGTTCATAATGGGTACATGGAATGTTTCAGCTTCTTCTATTGAACCATCGATGATAGCATCAATGATAGCACGAGTATCTTTCAAAGAGATACGTTTTCCAGTACCGTTCCATCCTGTATTTACAAGATAAGCTTTTGCATTGTGCTCATGCATTTTTTCAGCAAGACGTTGTGCATAGATAGTAGGATGAACAGTGAGGAAAGCTTCCCCGAAAGCAGGAGAGAAAGAGGGCTGTGGTTCAGTGATACCACGTTCTGTACCTGCCAATTTTGAAGTGAATCCACAAAGGAAGTGGTACTGGGCTTGTTTCTCGTCCAAAATAGATACTGGAGGCAATACACCAAAGGCATCTGCAGAGAGATAAATGATCTTCTTAGCGTGTCCTGCACGTGAAGGAAGAACAATCTTACTGATATGGTGGATCGGATACGATACACGTGTATTTTCAGTTGTAGAACCGTCAGTGTAATCAATGTTGCCTTCATCGTCAACAGTTACGTTCTCCAACAAAGCATCGCGGCGGATAGCTCTCCAGATGTCTGGTTCATTTTCTTCACTCAGGTTGATAACCTTTGCATAGCAACCTCCTTCATAGTTGAATACACCGTTGTTATCCCATCCGTGTTCGTCGTCACCAATCAGGTAACGTTTTGGGTCAGCTGAAAGAGTAGTTTTTCCGGTGCCAGACAAACCGAAGAAAATAGCAACATCTCCATCTTTTCCTACGTTAGCAGAGCAGTGCATTGAAGCAATACCACGTAATGGCAGATAGTAGTTCATTAAAGAGAAGATACCCTTCTTCATTTCACCTCCGTACCAAGTACCACCAATTACCTGCATTTTTTCAGTAAGGTCGAACAAGGTGAAGTTCTCTGAGTTCAGACCGTGTTCTTGCCACTTGTCATTGGTAGTCTTTGAGCCGTTCAAGCATACGAAATCAGGTTCACCAAACTGAGCCAGTTCATAGTGAGAAGGACGGATAAACATATTGGTCACGAAGTGAGCCTGCCATGCTACTTCCATAATGAAACGCACTTTCATGCGTGTATCTTCATTGGTACCGCAGAAGGTATCTACAACATATAATTTTTTTGCTTTAGAGAGTTGTTCTGCAACACGACCTTTGCAATAGTCAAAAGCTTCTTTTGAACAGGGACGATTGATAGTTCCATCCCACCAAAGTGTATCTTTAGTCACGTCGTCCTTTACAAAGTATTTATCTTTGGGTGAACGACCGGTAAATTTACCGGTATATACGGCTGTTGCTCCTGTTTTGGTGAGCTTGGCTTTTTCAAAACCTTCGTTAGCAGGATTCATTTCATCCTGAAACAGCGTCTCGTAGGAAGGATTGTGTACAATTTCAAAATTGCCCACAATACCATACTTGCTTAAATCTAAATTTACCATTTTGAAAAATTTTGGGTTTATTATTTTTAATGTAAAAAAACTTCATCAGATATGCCCTAAAACAGCAGTACAAAAATATACAAATTCCATTACACTGGAAAGTAATTAAAGAAAAATTTCATTAATTAATCCTCTTTTCCCTCAAAAACTCATCTTTTAACAAAAAAAATGGGTAAAAGTTCAGTAGAAAGGAGAAAAACAGTACCTTTGTTTTCCGAAAATAAAAAAGAACACTAGATAGATACACAGCTATGAAGGTATATAATTTTTCGGAAAATAACTCGTTACTTAATTCTTTTGTCCGTGAAATAAGAGACGTCAACATCCAGGGAGATAGACTTCGTTTTCGTAGAAACATCGAACGCATAGGCGAGATTATGGCGTATGAAATAAGTAAAGATCTAGCTTATGGGCGCATTGAAATTACCACTCCACTTGCTTTGACAGAGGTGAGCGTCCCTTCTGAGGATGTTGTCATTGGCACTATTCTACGTGCAGGTCTTCCTTTCCATCACGGGATGCTCAATTATTTTGATGGTGCGGAGAATGCATTTGTTTCTGCATACAGAAAATATAAAGAGACTGGACATCAATCTTTCGATATCCACATTGAATACATTGCTTCTCCTTCTGTTGAGGGCAAAGTATTAATCATTACAGATCCGATGCTTGCCACTGGTAGCAGTATGGAGCTCACATATAGAGCACTGCTAACAAAAGGTACTCCCTCACACATCCATATTGCCACCATAATAGCTAGTAGGCAGGCAATCGACTATTGTGTGGCAAATTTTCCAGCAGAAAAAACCACGATATGGGCAGCAGCTATTGATCCGGAGTTAAATGAATCTTCTTATATTGTGCCAGGTATCGGTGATGCAGGCGACTTGGCCTATGGGCAGAAAAGTTAACTATAAAATTTTTTGTCGAAGGATCTGAATTCTCCTTGTTTCATTATAAGTCTACGCAACACCGCAGAGAGGAAACCAGTTCCATATCCAATTGTTTGTACCCATGCGGCTGCAATACTGTATGTTGCAACTTTTGCTGATGAATTTTTTCTTAGTGAATCAGCAAAAATGAGGATACAATAAAATAAAGGTATAATCAATAAAATTGGGTGGAGTAGGGAAAGTGGTAGTAACACCGCCATTCCAACAACAAACATTGCAGGAAGGGCATGTACTATTTTTAGAGAACCTGGATGTGCCAGATGTAGGTTGATTCTTGCAATTCCTGAGTTGTGTACCTGTTTAAAGAACTGTTTGAAGGTCGATCTCCTTTTATGATATACATAAGCTTCGGAAATGAGGCTTGTGCTGAATCCAGCTTTCAGAAGACGAAGACTGAAATCGATATCTTCGCCAAATCGCATGGAGCCATAACCGCCAATGGCATTGAACGCATCTTTTGATACCCCTAAGTTAAAACTGCGGGGGTGAAACTTATCCATTGATTGCTTCTTACCTCTTATACCTCCTGTTGTAAAGAAAGAGGTCATGGAATAGTTTATTGCTTTCTGTATCGTGGTAAAAGATGGTAAGGCAGCATCAGGACCACCGTATGCATCTGTGTAGTTTGTACGTAATGAGTTGGTTACAGACTCTATGTAGTGCGGAGGAATAATACAATCGGAGTCAAAAAAAATCAAATAATTATTTTTTGCTCTCGCTGCTCCTGCGTTTCTGGATGGTCCAGGTCCTGAATTGGCTTTTTGAAGATAGGTGACCTCAAGTCTGTTGCGGTATTTTTCAACAACATCTTCACTTTTAAGTTTGGATCCATCTTCTACGATGATTACCTCAAAATCCTTCTTGGTCTGTTCGCACAAGCTTGAAAGCAGTTCGTTTATCTCGTCGGGACGATTATATAGCGGAATGATGATGGAGAATGACATTGGTTTCTTTTTTTAGTCAGTACAAAACTATCAATTTTATTTAGAATTAAAAAGGAGAGGTTGAAAGAGATCAGGCAAGAATATAGTAAAAAACATTTAAATAAATGTGAAAATGTTTGAATATTTAAAAAAACAACCTATCTTTGCAGTTCTATCGTTTTTGGAACTTGTATCAACAGGACACCTACAAAACTCAGAAGAAACAGGATTGGTATTATCGTCATATATATGGATAAGTGGAATAAAATAGTATTTTATTGTTTCATTTTGTTGAGTGCTTTTTCTTGTAAGCAGAAAGATGGCGCAATTATCAAAGGAAGGATTATTAATCTGCAAACTCCTTATATCCTTGCATCCTATATATCAGCTGACACGCTTGTTATAGATACAATTGCCACCGATAACAGAGGTCGTTTCAGATATAGATGTCATATTGATACAATGACTACCTTTTCACTTTACCTGAACAATTACGAGAGTGCTGCAGTTGTCTTTGCCAATTATGGCGAGAAGATTCGCGTTGAAGGTGATGCTCAATTACCCGATCTTATCAAGGTGAACGGAAACGAAATAAATGACGAGCTTACATCTTTTAAAACTAGCAACATTGATTTGTTAACTCAACGAGGACAGTTGTTATTGCACTTGAGTAAAGAGAAACAATCCGATTCTGTTGCCAACAATTCTCTTACACTTCAAGATGAAGTAATTCAATTGAATCTACTCAATCATGAACTGACTTTGAATGCTGAGGAATTCATCAAAGAACATCCAACTAAATATTCGAGTCTGATACTTATCGGCAACTTTTTTACAAATAGTGATAATCCACAGGCGCTCGAAAGGGTGTTGGATTATTTGCAGGGTGATGTTGTGGATACGCAGTTTGCAAAGAGATTGCGCTATTATTCTAAAAAAATAAATCTATCAGCTGAGGGTGCACCAATGCCTTATTTCAAGCTCATTGACAAGGATAAAAAAGAAATATATTCTCAAGATTTTAAAGGTAAATACCTGCTTCTATCCTTCATTTCTTCCGCAGGTGTTGAATCTCGCGAAACAGTTGCCTTATTGAAAAATGCATATACCACAGTAAATAAAGACAGTGTGGCATTTCTCACTGTCTATATCGATTCTGATATATACCCAATTCACTATGCTGAAAGCGATTCCATTCCTTGGGTAGTTGTTCCCGAGAAAAAGAGTTGGGGGTCAGATATCGTAGAAACTTTTAACGTCCAGTTCATTCCATTTAATATGTTGATTGCTCCTGACGGCATCATCAAAGTGCGCAATCTTGCTGCCCAGGAAGTAGTGGATGCTATAGGAAACAGGAGCGATAAATAAGTATAATACAATCTATGTTACATGCTGGTCAAGCTATTTGGGGCGGCTGTGCAAGGTATCAATTCCACACTGATTACCATTGAAGTAAACTGCTCTAGAGGTATCCGATTTATGCTTGTCGGACTACCGGATACATCCGTAAAAGAAAGCCACGAAAGAATTGTCTCAGCCATTGAAGTCAACGGTCTGAAATTTCCCCGTCAACAGATTGTCATCAATATGTCTCCTGCCGATATACGTAAGGAAGGATCGGCGTACGATCTACCATTGGCTATTGGGATTCTGGCCGCATCGGGGGCGATAAAATCAGATATACTAAGTGATTATGTGATGATGGGTGAGTTGTCGCTCGATGGTAGTATCCTTCCCCTCAGGGGTGCTTTGCCGATTGCTATTATGGCAAAAGAAAAAGGCTTTAAAGGGTTGATTCTACCCATTGCAAATGCAAAGGAGGCTGCAGTTGTAGAGGATCTTGATGTATATGGTGTGCAAAATATTAGCGAGGTCGTCAGTATGTGTAACGGGCTTCAAATGCCTGAACGCATTGAGGTGGATGTGGTTCGTGAATTTCAAGAGGAGCGGAATGTGTTTGATATCGACTTTTCCGACGTTAAGGGGCAAGAACATGTGAAGCGAGCTCTAGAAGTAGCCGCAGCCGGAGGTCATAACCTTGTAATGGTGGGAGCACCCGGATCTGGTAAGTCGATGATGGCCAAGCGTATGCCAACCATACTTCCTCCTTTTTCTATCGATGAGGCACTGGAGACAACCCGCATTCACAGTGTTGCAGGTCAGATTGCCCTGCATAGATCATTGATGACACAAAGACCTTTTCGTGCACCTCATCACACAATTTCTAC
>DBQD01000039.1 GCA_002305715.1 Proteiniphilum sp. UBA1403
TATTTAGTCATCTCGCTGTTTATCAAACAATTGAACTTAACATCACAGCTCATGATACAGGATAAGCACTCCCAACAACTTGGATTGTAGGGAATTCTACCGGTATTGTATTACTAAAAGTGTAGAAATGCCAATAAATTGTACCAATTTGCAACAAGAATAAAGAGGCTGCTTAGAGTGTCAGGTTAACCCATATGTCAACTTCATATCCTCTTTATATCCTCCATATGAAAAGAGAAAGGGGATATATGGGTAGGATAGGGGGAAACAAGAGGAAAACGGTCAATAAGAGACTAGATTAGCGAAATTACCTGTCTCCAAACAATTGAAATGCATAAGAGAGCTTGAATGAGAGTTGACTCACGTCGGAGCTTCTCTTTATGATATTCTGCGTAACGTTGGTTGGGGTATAATATCTGCACTCCATGGAGAGCGAACGATAGTTATAACCAATGCCAAAAAGTAGGTGAGAAGATGAGGTAAACTTCTCATTGTAAGAGTCGGTGAAAGAGATGTATGATTCGGACATGATAGAGTAGGGCACAAAGGCTGTTTTTACAAACAGACGGTTATTTTTATCCAAATTCATGTTGTATTTAATACCAATTGGTAATTCAATGGTTGCAAGTTCAACCGCATATCCAGCATATAATGGAGGGTTCACTTCACCACCAACGGTAACATTATTCGATTTGTATGTTAACCAATTGGCTTCTACAAACAGACTCCATTTGTATCGATTGAAGGGGAAAACATATTCTGTTTCTAGACCAAAACCAAAGCTGGTAACTTTACTAAAGTTTATTGTTGGAGCCGTTTCATTGGTATTCTGGATAGCAAATCCAATACTGTTGAAGGTAACGCCCGGCTTGAGTAACAGTTTACCTTTTCTGACCTGAACACTGCTAAACGAAGCATAATTTTCGTTCTTGCATTTATAATAGTTTTCGAAATAACGCACCAAGTCCTTTTTGGTATATGAAATGCGATCAGCTTTCTTCGCATCACTACATGCCAAGTACAGATTTAGTTGATCCCGGAAACGGTTGTCGTGCAATATTTGCTCCACAAAATTGGGGGTTATGCCCACTTGGTATTTCTTGTAGACAAGAGGTACAATGCCGGATTCTCCAACACGAAAAAAGAAAAGAGGCGCACCAAAATCGTGATAGGAGTAGAGCGATGCAGATTTCCCTTCAACAAGCACATTAAGATATACATGCCCTTCCTCCCAACGCGTTAGGGTGTCTCGTACAGTTTTTATCCTATCCGGAGCCAAATCTATGGCTACGAATGCTCGAATACATTTGAGTTCATTCTCAATTCCAAATTCCTCAATTTTAGACAATTCGACCTTTTGCACTTCATCAGAATCGGTGAATTTATATTCATAATTCATGGTAGATTCCTCGTTTCCAATGTTCCGGATAAGGCAAAGGAACTTTTCTTGCCGGTTATTGACGATATAACCTTCTTTGAAATTCATCTGCGCGTGTATCAGCAAACTTATCGAAAAGAAAAGAGTGGTAAGGATTTGTTTTTTTTTCATTGGATAACAATTTTAGGTTTTTTATTGAATATCAAACAGCATGTAATTTTCTTCGTTGGTTTAAATACTAACCAGCTACGTTTGTTCTGATTCCGAGCTCCTCTACACGGGCGGCAATTTGTTGCAACAGGGTCAACGACGCCTTTTCTAGCCCTTTTGCGGGTGTCTCCCGGTCAATGGTATAAATCATCACTTCGCGAGGCTGGAGCTCTCTAATGAGCTCTAACCACGCCGAAATCTCCTCTTCCGTGGTATTGTCTATTTCTTCCCCTTCAAACACTCCTTTCAGGAACATTGTTTGTAGGATGAAATTGCCCTGAAATCGCTTATAATGTTCCACCTGCTTCTCCACAGAATAGGATGGAGAGTTGGGTCTATCGATTAACTTAACGGTATGGTTGAATGCTGAATCGAGTTTGAGAATAGGATTATCTATCTGCCTTATGGCGTCAAAAACGGCCTGTTTCGTAATGTGCATGCCGTTGGACAATACGCTTATTTTTGCCTCCATACAATGTTGATTCCGTAGTTCAATTGTGTCTGCAATGATTTCAGCAAATTCGGGATGCGAGGTTGGCTCTCCATTCCCTGCAAAGGTAATGACATCAAGCTTTGTACCCTCTTCATGCAGGGAGATTAGTTTATCTTCGAGGGCTACCTTCACAAGCTCCCTACCCGGCAATTTTGTTTTGGTGCGAAAGTCCTTGTTGAAGCCACATTCGCAGTAGATACAATCGAATGAACAGTGTTTGCCATCGTATGGCAACAGGTTCACACCCAGCGAACATCCCATTCTCCTGCTATGCACTGGGCCGTATACAATTTCATGAAAAAGTATCGTCATAATAAACGTAAATTAATAGCTGGTTTCTACAACCTAAAACCAAGAAACAATCTCTTCTGTACCAAATCCAATCAACAGGTAGCGCAGGAACTTGCCGACAGTCATTGAAAACATGACCACGGGCACATTAGAGCGCATGAAGCCCAATGCGACTAGCAACACATCTCCAACGAATGGCATAAACCCAAAGAACCCCATAATTGCCCCTTTTCCCTGCATCCATTCAATGGTTTTATCGATCTTTTCTGGCTTTATCTTGAACCACTTATTTATCCATTCCGTCTTGCCGAGCATTCCCAGGTAATAACAGGTGGCGCCTCCTAAGGTATTCCCGATAGTGGCATAGAAGATACTGGTCCATATGTCCATTCCAGCGGCAATCAGAGCGGCAAAAACGACCTCTGAACTGAAGGGCAAGATGGTTGCAGCCAAAAAGGATGCCATCAGCAGCCCCCAATATCCATATTCAGTCAATCCGTCGAGCATCAAGTTTGAGATTAATAGTGCCTGTGGTTTAATGGGCTACAAGCCAGTTCTCCCCAACTCCCAGATCCGTCTTCAATGGAATCTGCAGTTTGAAAGCATTCTCCATCTCCGTTGTCACAATCTCCTGCAGCTTGGTCAACTCCTCAGGTACGACGTTGAAATTAAGTTCGTCGTGCACCTGCAGGATCATTTTCGAACGCATCTGTTCCTTCTCAAGTCGCTTGAAAATGCGTATCATCGCCAACTTGATGATATCTGCAGCGCTTCCCTGTATGGGAGCATTGATGGCGTTGCGCTCTGCATAGCCGCGTACAGTGGCGTTACCTGAGGTGATGTCGGAAAGATAACGCCTTCTACCAAAAATTGTTTCTACATAACCGTGCGTACGTGCCCGATCAATGCTCTCGTCCATGTACTTTTTCACATCAGGGAAAGTTGCAAAGTACTCATCGATTAACTCTTTTGCTTCGGTACGAGAGATTGTAAGACGCTCTGACAGACCAAAGGGTGTAATTCCATAGATAATTCCGAAATTGGCCGTCTTGGCCTTCCTACGCATGTCTCCAGTAACATCTTCAATGGGTACTTTATAGATCTTGGCTGCAGTGGCAGCATGGATATCTTGTCCCTTATTAAAGGCTTCTACCATGTTGTGGTCGCCACTCAAATGAGCCATGATACGGAGTTCAATCTGTGAGTAGTCGGACGAAAGGAACAGACAGCCCTCATCGGGTATAAAGACTTTGCGCATCTCTTTGCCGCGCTCATCACGAATGGGGATATTTTGCAGGTTTGGATTGGTGCTGCTCAATCGCCCTGTGGCGGCTACGGTCTGATTAAAGGAGGTGTGTATCTTGCCGGTATGGGGATTAATGAGCAGTGGAAATGCATCGATGTAGGTGCTTAGCAGCTTTTTCAATCCTCTTTGTTCCAATATCTTTCCAATTATTGGGTGCTTCGAACGCATCTTCTCTAGCTCCTCCTCACTGGTTTTATACTGACCGGTTTTGGTTTTCTTGGGTTTGTCGGCAATTTTTAACCGATCGAAAAGCACCTCCCCAATTTGTTTGGGTGAGTTGATGTTGAACTCGATTCCGGCCATTTCGGTGATCTCTTTCTCTATCTGCTGCAATTCTTCGGTAAACTGCACTGAGAGCTCGTTGAGTGCTTGTAAATCGAGGCGTACGCCTGTCCACTCCATGTCGGCAAGGACATAGATCAGGGGTGCTTCCACTTCATAAAAGAGCTGTTCGAGGTGCTGAACTTTGATCTCTTTCTCAAGGATATGCTTTAACTTCAATGTGATATCAGCATCTTCTGCAGCATAGTCTGTTACGATGACCGGATCTACATCGCGCATATTTCCCTGGTTCTTACCTTTGGGACCAATTAACTCTTCAATGTGAATAGTTTTGTATTTCAGGTAGATATCTGCCATATAGTCCATCCCGTGCCGAATTTCCGGATTGAGCAGGTAATGGGCAATCATGGTGTCGAAGAGCGAGCCCTGTACTCGGATGCCATAGTTGCGAAGTTCCAAGATGTCGTACTTGATGTTTTGGCCGACTTTCTCTATTTTTTCGTTTTCAAAGAATGGTCTGAAGATCTCCACCTGCCGCGAAGCCTCTTCGCGATTGGCTGAAATGGGCACATAATAGGCTTCTCCCTCTTTAAATGCAAAGGAGAGTCCCACTAACTCACTTAAAAGGGGATCCACACCGGTGGTTTCGGTATCGAAACAGACCGATTGCTGTTCGCAAAGCTGTTTACACAATGTAATCATCTCATATTCTGTCGATACCATACTATAATGGTGGGGGGTAGTGTGGATATCGCTGTATTCGGTTGGTAGCTGCACAGCAATCGCCTTTTCGGGTTGCGACAACTGTTGGGGCTCCTCCATATCGAATAGGGCAAACAAATCGCCTTGTTGGGGCGCTTTCTTCATCATTTTAACCGGCTCCTTCTTCAATACACGAGAGAGTAGGGTGCGGAATTCAAACTCTTCTAAGATCGATTTGATTGCTTCTTCGTTGATCTCTTTTCGTTGTAAATCATCTTCTTCGACGTCAATAGGCACATCTATCTTGATGGTTGCCAGAAATTTGGAGAAACGTATCTGTTCACGATTCTCTTCAATCTTGGTCTTTAAGCTTCCTTTCAACTTGTGGGTGTTCTCCAAAAGCTCGTCAATGCTGCCGAATTCATTCAATAACTTGACGGCAGTTTTTTCACCAACACCTGGACAGCCGGGTATGTTGTCGGAGGCATCACCCATTAAACCTAGCAAATCGATCATCTTACTGGGATGATCAATTTGATACTTTTCCATCACCTTTTTGTCGTCCAGCAAATCGAATTCGTTACTGCCATACTTGGGCTTGTAGACGAAAATATGCGACTCTGTGAGCTGTCCATAATCTTTGTCGGGTGTCATCATGTAGACATCAAACCGCTCTTTATTTGCTCTTTTGGCAATGGTTCCTATCACATCATCGGCTTCATAACCTGGTACCTCAATAACAGGTATGTTATAAGCTTGGATGACATCTTTGATGATAGGAACGGAAAAACGAATGGTCTCGGGTGTTTCTTCGCGCTGCGCTTTGTATTGTTCAAATGCTTCGTGGCGAAAAGTAGGCCCGGAAGGATCAAATGCAACAGCAATATGGGATGGATCTTCTTTGCGAAGGAGCTCTTCGAGTGTATTGATGAATCCGAAAATGGCCGAAGTATTGCGACCCTTGGAGTCGATGCGAGGGTTTTTTATGAATGCGTAATACGATCTGTAAATAAGAGCGTAAGCATCGAGAAGGAAGAGTTTATTCTTGTTCATACTGTAAAGTTACAAATATTTGTTGCGAACAGGAGAATTATTTTTACTTTTGTAAGTCATTAATTAGGTGTAATGGATCAAAGTAAGATAATAAAAGACTTTCTGCAGGATGAGCTTCTCCTATTCGATAGCTACTTTCGAAATTCAGTGAAAAGCGATAATCCTAGAGTGGCAGAAATGATCACCTATGTGTTTAACACAAGCGGAAAAAGACTGAGACCGATGCTGGTGCTGTTAACAGCGAAAGCATGTGGTCGAATTATTCCGGAAACATATCACGGTGCTGTAACGGTTGAATTGTTACACACAGCCACGTTGATACATGATGATGTAATTGACAAATCGGAGACTCGTCGCGGTAAAAAATCAGTAAATGCTATTTATGATAATACGAAAGCGGTACTTTTTGGAGACTACTTGTTGTCAACAGCACTACTGGAAAGCGTGAAAACCAACGATTTAGAGATTGTTGCCATCATATCGGAACTGGGTCAAAACCTCTCTGAAGGTGAGTTGAATCAGTATTGTGTGGCGCAGGAGATAATTGTAGATGAGGATGCCTATTTTGAAGTCATCGACAAGAAAACGGCTTCTCTTATGCGTGCCAGCATTACCATTGGTGCTATTACAGGAGGGGCTGATAAAGAGTTGATTTCGCAATTTAGTCGACTGGGGACACTACTGGGTATTTGCTTTCAAATACAAGACGATATTTTCGATTACTTCCAAAACGATGTGGGTAAACCGACTGGAAACGATATCCGGGAGGGAAAGATTACATTGCCGCTTATATACGCATTAAAAAATGCTCCACAAGATACGGCAGTTGAAATAATGCAACTCATTGTTTCAGGGTTATATACGGAAGAGAATATCGAAAAAATACTTGCATTTGCACGTGAGCACAAGGGTATTCAATATGCCTACGATAGAATGAATGGTTTTCTGGAAGAGGCCGAGTCGATTATTGACAATTTTGCATTCGATGGAAACATCAAGTCATTGATGCACCTCTTCTTGACCTATCTGAAAGAGCGTAGGTATTAAATAAAAATATCACTCCCCTATGGAGTGATATTTTACATTGTCAACCTTTTACGTTTATTGAATCTCAATAAGTCTGGTTGTTGAAATCTTTTCTGCATGAACGGTTGGGATCTCAATCGTAAGAACTCCGTTTTCTACTTTTGCTGTGATATTGTCTTTATCCACATTGTCAGGGAGAATCATTCTTCGCTGGAACTGTGTATAAGAGAATTCACGTCTCAAATAAGAGCCTTTCTTGTCTTTTTCTTCCGTTTGGTTCTTCTTTTCAAATTCAATTACAAGGTTGTTAGAATCATCAATTCGTACGTTGCAATCCTCTTTCGTCATGCCGGGAGCGGCTACTTCCACCATATATCCGTTTTCATGCTGTTGAATGTTTATAGCTGGTGCTGATTTGTAACTCTGCTCCATCCACTCATTACCAAAGAAATCATTGAATACACTCGGTAACCAGTTGTTTGTTCTTCTAATAATTGTCATAATTAAGCTCCTTTCTATTTAGTTTATTTCGTTATTCAGTTTGTTATACTTATATATACTCAAAGGTTGTGCCGATCCGTAAAATAGAATATGAAAGGGTCTATACATGTCATTATGTCTTACATTTATTTGTTTTTTGCACAAAAAAATCATTAAATATGCCTTTTTGTCACTATTTATGCAAATAAAAAAGCCGACTCATAAAGAGCCGACTTCATTTTTATTCCTAAAAAAACACTATTTCAATATTTCAATTTCGCTTTTTCGGCAATTTCATTTAGCTTGTCTAGCGGTACGAGGGTAAATCCCCAACGGTAATCTCTGTTTGCCGGTAGGCTATACTCGGGTAGGGGACGTGCACCCCAACTGTTGTAACCAGCTACTCCTTGTTGCTTCAAATCGATGCATACCTCCACAAAATCTTGTGGAATTATGTCGTTAAGGTGGGTTTGGCGCGGTCGTCTATTTTTGGCATCCTCGTCTGAACGGGCAGCTATTTCCTCGCTACTTAGGTTATTCCACTGATAATTGCGATTTGTAGCTTCCTCAGAATCAAAATCCTCTATGCGGTTGCGTAATGTATTGAATCCAATGGTGCTATCAGCCACAACTAACAATCCTTTTTTATTTGCGGTAAGTGCTACCCAACGGGTATCGGTACGGTGACCGTTTTCCTGTGGACGAGCGTAAGGCACATACATATCATCGGCGGTACTCTGATAGAGACCAACCTTCGATCCGGAAGCACGATCGATATAATTCTCCCCAGGGCCTCTTCCAAAGTATGAGACTCCGTTCATTGACGTAGGAAGACGGAATCGTACGCCAATACGTGGAACATCCAATCCTGCCGTTCTCTTGCGTGCAGAAGATGCTTCGGGTGAGAAAGTAGCTGTAAGAGTTGCTTCAGAGACCTCTACATCCTTCTCCTGCATTTCTGTAGAGTGAAATGTAACATCTACTTTTACAACTCCTGAGGGGTGAATTTTGTACTTCACATGATATAGATTGCCCGCAACAAGTAGGTAAGTAGTCTCCACAATGATGTTTTTCCCTTCGGGATAACTCTTCACTTCTGTAACATTAAACTCTTTACTAGATTGTTTCCATATCTGTAATCGGTAGGGGTTACCACTACCATAGTCGTTATCGTTGGGAGCGCGCCAAAAGTTGGGTTGAATTCCAAATCCTTTGTCAAAATACTCAGTTCCATTCACGTAGTAAGAGGTCACCATTCCTTTAGACTTGTCGAAATGGAACTTCACATGTGATGAAGTTACATGGATTCCATTCTCGCTTTCTTTCACCTGCAGGGTAGGGTAGTTCAATGTTTCGTTGTAGGGCTCCTTCGGAGCGTATAGATCTAATTTGAACTGTTCAATCGCAACGATATGCCCTGCCGGAATAAGCTGTCCTGCTTCTTTTTGAGCTACTTCAAAATTTATAAAATACTCTGTCCCAGGCTTAGGAGAGAGTTGAGATAGATCGACTTTAACTTCAGTTGATTGCTGGGCTAATAGAGAGATAGGAATCTCTTTTTCAGTGATTTTCTGGCCGTTTTCGGTGATGGAATATCGAAAAATGTAGTTATCTGTATTGCTAAAATACTGTCGGTTCATAACTCTGAATATACCGGTAGCAAGATCTACGGCCTCGAAGGCAAAGTTCTGGTGAACATATTTGACTTCTGTTAGAGCAGGGTGGGGGGTTCTATCAGATCCAATAAGTCCGTTTAATAGGAAGTTACCGTCACTGGGCATATCGGTGCCATAGTCACCCCCATATTTGTAGTAGAGCCTTCCATTTTCGTCAATTGCTTCCATTCCTTGATCTACCCAGTCCCATATATATGCTCCTTGAAGATTGGGGTATTTGTAAATGGCTTGCCACTGGATATCGATGTTACCATTGGAATTACCCATGGCATGCGAATACTCAGATGGTATCACGGGTCTGTCACTTCCCATTTTGCCAATTTCCTCAAGCCAAGCAGCACTCGGATATTGGGGTACATACATGTCGGTGTTATCATCCCACAAGGCACGTTCATAATTGACTGGACGATTCATGAAATTACGCTCCTGGTCTTTCAAAAATTTGTAGGTATGAAAGAAGTTAACTCCATTACCTGCCTCATTTCCAAGCGACCAGAATGTTACACATGGGTGATTCTTGTTTCTTTCAAACATGTTAACGGTTCGATCCATGTGAGCTTGTTCCCATTCGGGTTGCTTTGCAAGAGACTCCTGACCATAGTACATGCCATGCGATTCAATGTTTGCTTCGTCGTAAACATACAATCCATATTCTGAACAGAGCTCATAAAAACGGCGCGATTGTGGGTAATGAGAGAGGCGAACCGTGTTGATGTTGTGCAATTTCATGAGTTTAAAATCCTTCCGGATTAGTTCTTCCGTCATGTAATGTCCTGACTTTGGATTCGTTTCGTGTATGTTGACCCCCTTAAACTTGATGGGCTGACCGTTCACTAAAAACAGACGGTCGCTTCGATCACCGGTTTGGATAGTCATAATTTCGAAACGACGGAAACCGACAGGGTAGGGGACTACTTCTCCGTTTACTTCTCCTTTGGGAACTACCGTAATCAGTAATTTATACAAGTTTGGTTGTTCTGACGTCCATGTAGCAACATTGGGTATTGATGCATTGAAATGAACCGAATTCTGTCCATTCCGTTGTACACTAACATGTTTACTATCCGATAATACTGACTTTCCAGATGCATCTAATAGTTCATAATGTACAGTTGCTTCACCAACTCCCTGATTGTAATTGGCTACCGTGGCTTCCAATTCAAATATACCATTTTTGTAATTGTCGTCTAGGGTAGACTTTACCCTGAAATCACGCAGGGATGTCTTGGGTTGCGACCAAACAAATACATCTCTTTCAATTCCGCTTATTCGCCAAAAGTCTTGACACTCAAGGTATGATCCTGTACTCCAACGAAATATCTTCAATACAATACTGTTTGTACCTGACTTTAAATACTTACTGATACGAAACTCGGCAGTAGTTTTAGAGTCTTCGCTGTAACCGACTTCTTGTCCATTGATGTAGAGATATACGCCCGATTTAGCCCCATCTATACAGAGGAATATCTCTCTGTCGTTCCAATCTTCTGGAATCTCAAACTCGCGACGATAGACACCGACAGGATTTTGCTCCGGAAGATAGGGTGGAGCTATTTTGGGGAAACGGGTTTTAGGATCTCGCTCCACAAATTCATACGGATGGTTCACATAAATGGGGATTCCAAAACCTTGAATCTCCCAATTACCGGGAACATTAATATTCTTCCAATCTGAAAGTGAAACAGTTGAATCTGTAACATTTTCAGGAAGTTGCTTAAAACTATCTACAAAGTAAAACTTCCATGTCCCGTTGAGTGATAGGTAATGGTTGCTATCTTCAAATCGGGTTTTTAAAGCTTCTACCTTGTTGTCGAAAGTCATGAACTGGGTACGTGGGTATTCTCTGTTTACTTGAACCACGTTGACATCTTGCCAATAGGGAAGCTTACGTAAGGAGGAGGTCATTTTGCTTTCTTGCCCATGTAGGCAAGTCAATGAAAGAAGTCCCATTGCAACGGCCAATACAAATTGTCTCATAGTAGCTCTATTTGGTTGAATTAGTGCGTATTAATTTCAGATAAAAGTGTGTTGGCTAGTCGACTGGTTCCTACTCGGAAGAGGGTAGGGTTACACCATTCTTCTCCCAACATTTCTCTCATAATGGTATAGTATGTAACAGCATCAGCAGTTGTTGACACACCTCCGGAAACTTTCAAGCCGATCTTTCTTCCTGTCTTCTGATAATAGGATTTAATAGCATGACACATTACATAAACTGCCTCGGGAGTAGCTCCTGGATATCCTTTTCCTGTTGATGTCTTCAAGAAATCAGCACCTGAGTAAAGGGCTAATACAGAGGATTTATGTATATTAGAAGCATTTTCCAATGCTCCTGTTTCCAAAATAACTTTGAGAGTGGAGTCGCGACAGGTTTCTTTAATTTCGGTCAGCTCCTCACACATTTCTTCATAATCTTCACATAAGAAAAGTCCCACATTAATTACTACATCAATTTCATCGGCACCCATACTAACAGCCAACGCTGTCTCAGCAACTTTCACTTCCACAAAGGTTTGTGAGGAAGGAAATCCTGCTGAAACTGCTGCAATCTTAACGTTAGCAGTCAAGGCTTCCTTTACAACTGGTACAAAATTGGGGTACACGCAAAGAGCTGCCACATTCTCCAATTCTGGTGTAGAACCGTCAAATTTGTTTACCTGTTCCACAAATTGCCATACACTTTCCTTTGTGTCTGTCGTGTTGAGTGTGGTTAAATCGATACAACTGTAGATCTTTTTATAAATATCTTTGGTATTGTTCTCATTAAATTTATCTGAGATGATCCTATTTACGTTCTCCTTTACTTCATTGTCTGTCATTTTAAACGGATGACTACCGATGGCTTTAACGTATTTATCTGATTCCATTTTTATAGGTTTTTTAGTTTAAATTTGTACCATTTTTAACGTGAGATTAACTGGGTAGAAGATTCAATAAGTCGAATATATTATTTCAACTTATTGTTATTCAAATGTCTAGTTGAATCTCTGTTTGTTTTCTTCTCAATATTTTTTTTAAGTGCTTCTTCTAGATTCACACCTGTTTGATTCGCTAAGCAAATCAATACCCAGAGTACATCGGCCATCTCATCTGATAAATTTATCGATAAATCGGATTCCTTAAAGGACTGATCTCCATATTTACGAGCCATGATGCGTGCAAGTTCACCCACCTCTTCAATGAGAATAGTCATGTTAGTAAGTTCACTAAAGTAACGAACTCCATATTGCTTAATCCATTGGTCTACTTGCTGTTGTGCTTCTTGAATTGTCATAATATCTATTTTGGTTAATATTCCTTATTCTTGGAATCTATCCAAATGGTTACTGGTCCATCGTTTACTAAGTGAACCTTCATGTCAGCTCCAAATTCACCTGTTTTGATTGTTTTTCCCAATAAAACCGATAGATACTGGCAAAATTGGGAATACAATGGTTCCGATATTTCTGCTCTGGCAGCTCGAATATAAGAGGGACGGTTCCCTTTTTTTGTACTTGCATGAAGAGTGAATTGAGAAACGACAAGAATCTCACCTTCAATCTCTCGAAATGATTTGTTCATTATACCATTTGCATCATCAAATATACGTAAATTGATTGTTTTCTTGCACAAATAGTCAATATCTTCAACTCCATCTTCGGATTCGATGCCTAGTAAAAGTAACAATCCGTGAGCGATGCAGCTTTTAGTTTTTCCACCAATGGAGACAGATGCCTCTGTCACTCGTTGTATAAGTAATCGCATATTTTAATTATGCTATTTAATTTTTGTTATTATTCTTATGTTCTGAGCTACTAATCCAGTTCATGATGATAGAGGATTTATTTTTCCCAACGATTTTAGTAATCTCCTCTTCGTTTGCCTCTTTTATTCTTTTAATACTTTTGAAATGGGTGAGTAGTTTCTTTTTTGTTTCGGTTCCTATTCCTTTCACATCGTCGAGTTCAGAGACAAGTTGCGTTTTGCTTCTTTTTTGTCGGTGGAAAGTGATTCCAAAGCGATGGGCTTCATCACGGAGATGCTGGATTAATTTTAGTGTCTCTGAATTCTTGTCGATATAGAGAGGAACGGAGTCGTCAGGGTAATAAATTTCTTCCAATCTCTTCGCAATTCCAATTACGGCAATTTTTCCATAAAGTCCAATTTTTTGAAGCGATTCTACAGCAGCGTGTAATTGACCCTTACCACCATCAATTACAATAAGTTGGGGCAGTGATGAGCCTTCGTTAAGTAGCCGAGAATAGCGTCTTTCAACAATCTCGCGCATTGATGCGTAATCATCGGGTCCTATGACACTTTTAATGTTAAAATGTCGGTAATCTTTTTTGGATGGTTTCGCTTTTTTGAAAACAACACATGCTGCCACTGGATTTGTTCCTTGTATATTGGAATTGTCGAAACATTCGATATGTATGGGCATCTCTTTTAATCGAAGATCCTTTTGCATTGTTTTCAATATACGGGTTGTCCGTTGTTCGGGATTCAGTATCTCCGTTTTTTTCAGTTTGTCAATTTTATATTGTTTAACATTTTTTTCAGAAAGAGAAAGTAGTCTCTTTTTATCACCACGCTGTGGCACTACAAATTCAACTCCATGCAATTTGAGATCGGGTATAAAGGGAACAATAATTTCTTTTGATTCACTACCGTAACGTTGTCTCATTTCAAGAATTCCCATACCAAGTAATTCTTCGGGGGTTTCTTCAAGCTTCTTTTTATATTCGAATGTGTATGCTTGGTTTATTCCACCAATAACAACATGAAGATAATTGATATATGCAGAATTTTCGTTCTCTTCAAAGGAAAAAACATCCAGATTATAGTTTATATTGCTAACTACTTGTGACTTTTCTCTAAAATTCTGAATAAGAATCCATTTTTCCTTTAATTCATTTGCATCTTCATATCGCATTTGCTGCGATAACTCTCTCATCTTCTCTTCTATCTGTTTCTCAATAATACTAACATTTCCTTTAAGGATTTCAACAATATCAATGATATTTTTATTATAACTCTCCAAGGATTGATATCCCTCACAAGGACCTTCGCATCGTTTTATATGATATTCGAGACAGACTTTGAATTTTCCGGAAGCAATGTTTTCAGGTGTAAGATTCAAACGACAAGTTCTAATTTTATAGTTTGCACGAAATAGTTCCAATAGGGCATTAACCGATTGTACCGACGTATAAGGGCCAAAGTACTTTGAACCGTCTTTAACAATATTCCTTGTTTTATAAACACGCGGAAAATATTCATTTTTTACAACAATGGAAGGATAGGACTTATCATCTTTTAAAAGAACATTATAACGAGGTCTTAATTCTTTAATCAAATTATTTTCCAGCAAGAAGGTATCCTCTTCGCTGTTGACTACAATATATTTTATATTTCTAATTTTACTGACAAGTATTCTTGTTTTTGGATGCTCTTGTACTTTATTAAAATAGGAAGAGACCCTTCTTTTTAAATCTTTAGCTTTTCCTACATAAATGACTGTACCTTTTTCATCCAAAAACTGATAACAACCTGGTTGGTGTGGAATTACGGCCAATGTATTTTTAATCTCGTCGGTCATATTAAAATGTAGACTTTGTGGATAAAACAAAAATACAAAATATAACTCATTTTTACCCTACAAAACTGCTAGGTAAAAATGAGTTGTTCCCAATAAAATAAATCCCTTAAATAGTTATCGTTGTATTCACTTTTACGTTACCGCCATGAATACTTATATTGAATATTTCAAGACTGAGTCTACTTCGACTTCCTCGGGAAATAAATCACGACCCTTTAGATCTTCTAATTCTATTAAAAAATTGATATAAATTGTGCGAACACCAAGTTTACGGATAAGATTATATGCAGCAAGCATAGTTCCCCCTGTAGCCAATAAATCGTCGTGAATCAACACAACGTCATTTTTATCCAAAGCATCGGCATGAATTTGGATAGTATCTTCCCCATATTCTTTTGTGTAGGTTTCCTCAATTATATCAAATGGTAATTTACCTGGTTTACGGACAGGAATAAAACCTGCTCCCAATTGTATTGCTAGCGCCGGCCCCATAAAAAAACCACGAGATTCAATTCCCACAACTTTAGTAATTCCCCTATTTCGATAACGTTCAAAAAGAATTTCCGAAAGATCTTTTAAGTGTGTTGGAGATTGAAAAATGGGTGTAATATCTTTGAACTGGATACCGGGAATAGGAAAGTCCGGAATATTTCTTACGGCGGCGCTTAAAGTTTCGATACTCATTTTACTTGATTGTATTTATATTTTTAAATTGTTCCACGTGAAACATTATGTTTTTTATCGTCCTAAAAGTACTAATAAAACAGAAATATCATTTGGCGAAACGCCTGGAATTCTGGCTGCTTGAGCAATTGTTACTGGATTTATTCGAGTTAGTTTTTGTCTTGCTTCTGTTGAAAGAGATTGAATTTCGTTATAATTGAATTTATCTTTTATAAGAATGTCTTCTAAACGATTTATTTTATCTGCAATAATTTGCTCACGTTTTATGTAGCCATTATATTTAATTTTTATATTAGCAGATTCGATGATTTCATCTTTGCGATCATTAATTCTATCCAATAAATCATTAAGAGGGACGATTTGGGTAGCCATTAATTGTAAATCTATATGAGGACGTGTTAAAAGATCTATAAGTTTTACCCCCTGTTTTAAAGGGGCAGTACCAATACTTTCTAAAAATGAATTAATTCTATCTGCTTTAATGGAAAAATTAGTTGCAAAATTAATAATTTCATCTACTATTTTTTCTTTTTGAGTAAGTAAATGTAGTCTTTCTTTCGAAGCTAATCCAATTCCTGCTGATTTACGGGTTAAACGTTCGTCTGCATTGTCTTGACGTAATAGAATACGATACTCTGCTCTTGAAGTAAACATACGATATGGTTCATCCACACCTTTTGTTATTAAATCATCAATTAATACACCAATATAGGCTTCGTCTCTTTGTAAGACAAAAGGTGAGCCACCAAAACAATTAATATGTGCATTAATTCCTGCAATGATACCTTGTCCTCCTGCTTCTTCATAACCAGTAGTACCATTTATTTGACCAGCAAAGAAAAGGTTTTTTAAATGTTTTGTTTCGAGGGTAGGGTAAAGTTGTGTAGGATCGAAAAAATCATATTCGATTGCATAACCGGGACGAAATATATGAATATTACTAAATGCAGGTATTTTTTTTAGTGCATTTAATTGAGTTTCCAAAGGAAGTGAAGAAGAGAAACCATTAAGATAATATTCGTTTGTAGTTTCTCCTTCTGGTTCGAGAAAAAGTTGATGACTTGTTTTATCAGAAAAAGTTACAATCTTTGTTTCTATACTGGGACAATAACGTGGTCCAATACTTTTTATTTGTCCATTATAAAGGGGAGAATCGTTCAAACCTTTTCGAAGGGCATCGTGTACTTCTTCAGTAGTGTATGCTATCCAGCAACTACGTTGAGTGAGAATACGGGAAGTAGTTGGTAAATATGAAAACTTATGAAAGTCTTCATCACCTTTTTGTTCTTCAAGTAGTGAAAAATCAACACTTCGTGCATCGATTCTAACCGGTGTGCCGGTCTTCATACGATCTGTTTTAAATCCATAATCACGAAGTTGCTCGGTCATACCAAAAGAAGCCGGTTCTGAAAGGCGACCACCACCAATTTGAATTTTTCCAATATGTATTAGACCATTTAAAAAAGTTCCATTTGTTAGCACAACAGCTTTTGAATTGAACGAAACACCCATTTTTGTTTTCACACCAGTAACAGAACCATTATTAATGATTAACTCTGTAACAGTGTCCTGCCACATATTGAGATTTGGTGTATTTTCAATTATATTGCGCCATCTTTCAATAAACTTCATTCTGTCACTTTGGACGCGTGGACTCCACATTGCAGGTCCTTTTGAACGATTTAGCATTCTAAATTGAATGGCCGTCAAATCACTTACAATTCCCATTTGACCACCCAAAGCATCAATTTCACGGACAATCTGTCCTTTTGCAATACCACCCACTGCTGGATTACAACTCATCTGAGCAATTTTGCTCATATCCATCGTGATGAGCAAAGTAGATGAACCCAGATTTGCAGCAGCAACAGCAGCTTCACAACCGGCATGCCCAGCACCCACAACTATAATGTCGTAATTAAAAGTCATTATTTAGTTTAAAATAATTGTTTAAAAATAGTGGTATAATTTGAATAAAAATACTAAAACAATAAATATGTGTCAGTATAAAAAATCAGAGAATTAACCACTAAGATAAATAAAAGTTTATAGATTTCTAATTAGTTAGATTATATTATAAAT
>DBQD01000020.1:0-374 GCA_002305715.1 Proteiniphilum sp. UBA1403
ATTTCCCCGGGTAAGAGCCTGGTGGGCATCATGCCCTCCATGATCTTCAAGGAAGGGAGTACAGGTGTAATAAGCCGCAGCGGCACACTAACCTATGAAGTGGTATACAACCTTACCGCTAATGGTATGGGGCAGTCCACAGCTGTGGGTGTGGGTGGCGACCCGGTTGTGGGACTCTACTACAGAGAGCTGCTGGAGATGTTTGAAAATGATCCCGAAACCGATTCTATCGCTCTGATTGGGGAGATAGGGGGAGATGCCGAAGAGCGTGCAGCCGAATATATTCGCGATCATGTGACCAAACCTGTGGCCGTCTTTATTGCCGGACAACAGGCTCCTCCAGGCAAACAGATGGGACACGCCGGCGCCATCAT
>DBQD01000020.1:392-7955 GCA_002305715.1 Proteiniphilum sp. UBA1403
AGCTGTTGAAAGCGAGATTTTAGACTGAAAGAGCCATATAACCTGCTCCTGATTCTTCCAAATTGCGTTGTAAATGATTCATGCTGCAATTGGGAGAATCAGGAGCAGGTTTTTTTTAGTCACTTACCTGTTGCAATAACTGAGCGGCCGGCAAGATGCGAAAGTTGTGCAAACTCAATGAATGTATCATGAGCTGTATTTTCAAATATACAATATTATTTTGCATTCGGCCGAAACCATATACCTATTATAATAGGAATTTGGATAAATTATTTCTGTAGAAAAATGGATCATCTCTATACCATCTCTGGTTATCCCTTATATATTCCTTATATTTCCCGTATAAAACAACAGAGAGAATACAAGGAGAAGATAAGGAAGAGATCATATTGAAACCACCAAAAATAAGTGAATTGAATAGGATTTGCTTCCTCTGAATTTTATTATATTTCAAAAAGTAATAGATAAAAGGATGATTTGGTTGAATCTGAAAAAAAATGTATCTTGCGCTGTATTTTGATAGGGCAATTTCTAAAATCAACGGTATAAAAGAGGTGAATTAAGCCGTTCGGAAGAAAAGATTTCCAATGAAAAGAAATTGACCCCATAGCCCAATCTTGAAACAATGACTAACGTACAGTATTTTTTGACCTGTTTGCTGTTTAATCCTGTTTTGTTTGAGCAGATTAGCCTGCCGAAATCATCATATGGTGATGGTGGAAACATCATGCTGCTTACTGCATCAATTGGAAGAACATATACGGGTCAACAACTATTATATGGTGTGGTATTGCTTCTTTTGTTGATAACGTTGGTGATCTTGATCTACATGTTACAAGATAAATCAAAAAAAATCAGGATTCTACAACATGGTGAACTGATCAGAAGTGATATTTTCGCAAAGATTACTCATGAGTTTCGAACACCTCTCACCATCATTTTAGGGCTAAGTAAACAGTTGCGTGAACAAAAGGATCTCTCCGGAACCAATACATTAACGTATATCAACGCTATTGAACGTCAAGGACGTAATCTAGCCGAACTGGTAAATCAAATGCTCGATATCACTAAGATGCAAATGACCGATGATCCCGTGGAATGGAAAACAGGTAATGTTGTTTCATTTGTAGAGATGATATTTGAAAACCACAGTATTTATGCTCGTGAACTGGGAATGGAATTGCAATTTTTCTGTGATCAGACAGAAATAGAAACCGACTTTGCGCCGAACCACCTGCGAAAAATATTGTACAACTTGCTCTCCAACGCAGTAAAGTATAGTGAACCCGGATCAAAGATCAATCTGGTGCTGGGTATATTTGAAAGAGATCCAAAAAAATTCTTCCTTAAAGTGATCGACCAGGGTAGAGGAATCAAAAATGAGGATCTTCCGCATATCTTTGATCTCTTTTATAAGAGTAGCGACAGTGATGCACAAAATAGCACCGGTATTGGCTTGTCACTCACCCGTCAATTGGTGGATATATTAAACGGAACCATTGAGGTAAAGAGTGAACTTGGGAAAGGATCTGAATTTACCGTCACTCTCCCCATCCAGAGGAATCAGACGAAACTTTATCCCTATTGGACATTGGAGAAAAACAATGCAAATCAGGGCATGAAACAACAATTGCCGAATACCGATTCGTTTTTCTCTTATAAACCGCATATCAACGATCCACGTACCACCATCTTATTAGTAGAAGACAATAAGGATGTGGCTATTTTTGTCAAGTCTATATTCTCAACCGAAGGTTATCATCTTATTTATTGCCACAACGGTGAAGAAGCATTGAAGATGGCGAACGAAAGGATACCGGATATTGTGATAACCGATGTACTTATGCCTAGAATGAATGGATTGGAGCTCTGTAAAGCTATGAAGCAATCACCGCTGCTTAGTCACATTCCAGTGATCATCATCTCGGCGAAGAGCGATATGAAGGACTATATTGAAGGCTTACGCAGTGGTGCTGATGCCTATATCCGCAAACCATTTCAGGCTGAAGAACTACAAGTGAGGGTTGAAAATCTACTCATGCAACGACATCTGTTGAAGGAAAAGTATCACCGAACAGTGGTAAAAGAAGAGAAGAGCGAGGAGAACGAAAACCTCGATGTTGGTTTCTTACGACATGTGACTGACATTATCTACAGGGAGATGAAAAATCCGGACTTCTCCTCCACACTACTTGCTCAGGAATTAGCCATCAGCGTTTCGCAACTTAACAAGAAATTGAATGCAGCTACGGGATTTCCTGCTTCCACTTACATTTTACAGGTGAAGTTGAATTATGCAAAAAAAATACTCGCTTCGCAAAACAAAACAATTGGGGAAGTCGCAGCAGAGTGTGGAATCTACGACGTGAATTATTTCTCTCGAGTATTCAAAAAACAGACTGGTGTCACACCCACACAATACAAAAGGCTCCCTTCTACTTGAAACGGGATGGAAGTCAGCACAGAAAAGTTATTCTCTCAATTTTAATGTAAGAGTAACGATAGATGAGAAAAATCATTTTTTAATTAAAATATTAATTATAAGGCATTTAAGTTAAATTATTCGTAAAATGGCATCGATAAGGAGAAAAAAAAAATATTAAAAAAAATATTCACCTAAATAAAACATTAGCACATTGAAATATCTAATAAACAAAACGGTAATTAAATGAATTGAGCAATTTATGCTATTACATTCAAATGTTAAAGCGCAATTTATCCTACAATTAACAAAATAAATCCTAACCTCAAACTATACAAAAGCGTATGTTTGCGTTCGAAATAAAATGAGTGGATGAAAGGACAAATCAAATGTTCTAAACGTACGGAGCGAGAAAAAAGGGAAATTTAATGAAAAACGATAAACGGTCAGAGCATTATCGACAAACGGTTGAAAGAAATGCTCCAAGCGTTATGAAAAGGAAATAAAAGGTTAAAGAGCAGTAACATTCAGTCTTTTAGCAAAATTTAGCCCTCGCGAAACCGGGCGTTAAAATTAACGAACGAAAAAACAAAAAAAATCCTATATATGAAGTATAGACTTGTACAAAAAGCGAATCCACTGGAGCCTGAAACCAAGCGTAAGTGGTATGCTAGCCCTGTAAAAGAAGGTACTATCAATAACTACCAACTGAGCAAGGGTATCGCTGGCAAATCGTCTTTGACGCGCGGAGCTGTGATGAATGTGATCGAAAACATGGTAGATGAAATACCGAAATATCTAATAGAAGGCTATAGTGTGAACTTAAATAACTTTGGAACGTTAAGACTTTCATTATCGAGTGATGGAGTTAATAGTCCAGACGAGTTTACACGAGACAATATTCGGAACATGCGGGTAGTTTTTACGCCTTCGCCCGAATTTAAAAAGGCATTACAGGAAATGCCTTTTGAACTGGCAGAATAGTTTTCAGAAACAAAATAACATGATCACCCTACGCAATTATTTCACAAGAAAATCATCTCAAAGCCGGCAGACGCTTATGATGCATGCTGTGGGACTTGTGTCGGGCGATCCAACAATCCAGATAAGTTCTCCCTTCGTGTTTCATCCTGGTGTTCAAATAACGGTCACTGAACCGGGCAATGCCAAATGGGTTTACATGATGTTGCCACTTCCCAAGGGAAGTTTAATAGAGGAGATTACTGTGGCATGCCACAGTTCCGGCATCCAGAACAGGGTGACCCATATACGTCTGGTAGAACAACGAGAACCGGTGGCTGCTGATGTTTTATATGACCACCCTGTTGAACAGGAATTGCCTTCACACTATATAATCAGTTCGGCTTGCCGAGTGATAGTAGAGAGAAGCGTTTTACTGAATATATGCATGGAGTTTTCCAGCAGCGACGAGTTGATTGAATTTGGATCAATAGAAATAAAATATATTCCCGATTACGAAAAAAAAGTATCGTAAAAGGGAGATAATAAATGAAAGGAGGAAAGATTAATTTACACGTTGAATAACAATCATTCCAACAAAAAACGTCCGACGCTGTTCGAGAAGTTTTTTCAAGGTTAGAGAAAGAATACAATTTCCAACAATAGAACACCTTAGTGAAATATTTTAATTATTATTTTTAAATTTTTTAGTGTATGAAAAAAAAGTTATTTTTTAAGCTATTTATCTTTGCAGTAATTGGCGCTTTAGTGACAGTTACTTCTTGTAAAGATTATGATGATGACATCAACAACCTGCAGGATCAGATTGATAAGCTTGCAACCAAAGCTGAATTGACGACTCAATTAACCACTTTGCAATCTGCCGTTACTGCTGCTCAAACAGCTGCTACTGCTGCTCAAACAAAGGCTGACCAGGCTCTCACAGCCGCTCAGGCAGCTCTTGCAGAAGCTGAAGCAGTTGGTGATGCAGCTCTTACCGAAGCAGCAGTGAAAGCTCTTGCCCAGGCAGAAGCTGATGCCGCTGCAGCAGCAGCAAAAGCAGAAGTACTCACTGAGCTGGCCGAAGAGATCAAAGCGTTGAAAGCTGAACTGGCTGCCGCCAACGAAGCTGAATTCGATGCCATCAAGGCTGAGTTGAACACCAAGATCGATGAGATTGCGGAGAAAGCAGAAAATGCACTCGGTCTCATCGCCGGTGCTGTATTTGATGTGGAGATTGTTTCTTCACAAACTTGGAACAATGAAATTCCTTGGTTAGTCTCTTCATTAAATTTCAGCTCTGCAACTGAGAAAGACAACGTCTTTGAAGAAAACATTGCCAATGCAATTACTTTCGTAAAAGACAACCAGGTACAGACCGGAACATCATTCATCATTCGTGTTTCGCCTACCAATGTAATCGTAACTCCTGAAATGGTTACGCTGCAGAATAGCATGGGTGTAACCTATGACAATGTGAAGGTAACCAAGGTTGAGCCTTACGAAGGATTACTGACTCGCTCAGCCAACGGTGGCGGACTCTGGGAGGTATTTGTAGAGCTTGAAAACTACAATGCAGCTGCATTCAAGGCTGCCACAGAAAAAGGCGCGAACAAAGTGCTGTTTGCTGTAGCTGTTAACAACACAGACGAAGAAGCTCCCAGCAAGGTAATTTCAACTTATGATATCGATCTGAACTGGTCTGCTTACACTCCGGCTGATGAACTCTTCTTCTTTGTAGGAGACAAGCATGTGAAGGATGTGAACAACCGTTATGCTAACAACAGTATAAGTCTCGCCAAACCGGGTTCTGGTACTGTTTATGCAGAAAAAACATGGTTAGGTGCACCTGCAGTAGC
Organism: Proteiniphilum sp. UBA1403; assembly: GCA_002305715.1. Taxonomy (GTDB): domain Bacteria; phylum Bacteroidota; class Bacteroidia; order Bacteroidales; family Dysgonomonadaceae; genus Proteiniphilum. Next base: position 5,634 of record DBQD01000020.1, read on the forward strand.
TATCACTACTTCACCCGCGAACACCACAGCAGCAACTACTGACAATCGTTCTTTAGAAGCTGTTTATCCTGCTGTTCAGGGACAACCGTTAAAGATATCTTTAACTCAGGCTTCTACTGATGCTGCTGTCACTAAACCCACCAACATCAGAGGTTTTTATGTAACACTTGATAAGGACAATGCGATCGACTCTGCTCCGTCTGAATTGAACGCATGGAACAGTTACAGCTACACCGGCCTTAATACTGTAGTTGAAGGTACTGAAGCTGAAATCATCATCAATAGCTCAACTGCTATCAATGATATCATTGGTTTCCGAGTATATGCTGTTAACTACGACGGCACATTGGTTGACCCAGATGGAAAAGCATTCTATGTAAGCTTAGGTAAGGAAGCTACCAACTGGAGCGCTGCTAATACTGTTGTTACAGCTACTCAGCAGACTCCAGGTACTGTAACTGCAACTAAATCTGCAACTACCAATGTAACGCTGTCTAAACTGACTGGTGCAACAACATTCACCTGGACAACTGATAAGGCAGACGATGGAGCCACAACAACACCTGCATTCAATGCCTACTTTGTGGATGCCAACAACAATGTATTGTTCAACACTGTTACTGCTCCAGGTACAGTAGCTACAGCGGACTTCAGCAAGGTGACTAAAGTTTATACTCGGGCTACAGTACCTAACTGGCTCGCATATAAGGATAACAAGGTTTACAACGGTAAGCTGACCATCAAGAATGCTACCGGCCATGTATTGGCTACTCTCGATGTAACCTTCAAGAAAGTGTTGCCGACAGCTCCTGAAGGCTTCTCAGTGAAGACCAACCAGTTCAGCTCCGACGGTGTCTACTACAGCTACCTGGAACCAGATGTATGGACTGCACCTAATGCAACTGCAGGTACAATGGATTTGGATCAAGTATTCAACTGGGGTACTGGAACTCTTGCAAACTACGAAACTACATTTGCAGCTTCTATTGCTGGTACTCCTCCTACAACCGCTACATTCTTTGGTGATGGGCCATTGTCTGTATCTAAAGAGTTCGTAGACAATACCACACAACATGCAACGAAGGTTGTATACAACTTCGGTAAGATCTCTACTGAAACGAAGAACAGTGGTGGCACAGTGATTGACTATAAGGTAACCATCAAAGAGTTCCCGACTGTATATAGCAATATCTACAACCACACCTACTCATGGAACTGGGCAACCAGAGCACAATTGAATACTTGGGCTGGTGCTACTGTTGATTACACTGCTACAGGAGCCGGTGGTGCCTTCGTTAATCCTATGCCTTATAGCACCGAAATCACTTATGGTGATGTTGTGACATTTGATCTTGGCTGGATTTATGGCGTAAGCACACGTGACAGCAAGTACAATGCTAACCTCGATGCTCCATACAAAGCAAGCTTGCAGGTAACTGGTATGAAACTTGTAAGTAACGCTAACAACTTGGATGAGTACTTTGAAGTTGCTCCTCCCTACGTTGTAGGAAGTGCTACATTTACTCTCCAGGAAAAATCAGGCTCTTCCAACCCGACAGCTGATGTACCGTCAACGCTGATCATCACAGCGAAAGACATGTACGATAACGACGTTGAAATTAAACTGCCAATGACAGTGAAGAAACGCTAATCGTTAAACGATAAACTCTATAAGAAGGAGGAAACAAAGAAGTTTCCTCCTTCTTTGTTATATATAATTTTACTAAATGTTTGTAGTGTAATATTGTTGAAATAAACAGTCAATTGATATTCCATCATATAGAGTTTACAACACGAAGTGGAGAAAAGACACTCTATTTTTTAATTTTTATTGCTGTAAACAAACATTTATCAAGGATTTTTGTTAATATTGTACTGAATATCTGAACTACAGAAAGAAATCAGTTACAAGCAATATTATAATCACAATTTAAAATGAAAAAATCTATGAAAAAGTTTTTTTTGTACTTGTTCGCTTTTGCTCTTATTCCAGCATTTACTTTTGCTCAAGAGCGAGTGATCAAAGAAGAAGGTAAGGTACTATTCAAACCTCATGCCTACTTACAACTACAAGGTGGAGCAGCTCACACCTTAGGTGAAGCAGCGTTCTCTGATCTGATCTCACCTGCAGCAGCTCTTAACTTGGGTTATAAGTTTACTCCCGCTTTTGGTATGCGCTTAGGAGCTTCTGCTTGGCAGGGAAAAGGTGGTTGGGTTGCACCAGCACAAGTTTATAAATATAATTTTGTTCAAGGAAATCTTGACTTGGTGCTTGATCTTATGTCGGTATTCAAAGGATTTGATCCTGATAGGGTATTCAAT
>DBQD01000020.1:7988-8851 GCA_002305715.1 Proteiniphilum sp. UBA1403
CGCTTTGGACTTGGTTTAGATTTCAAAGTTAGTGAAGCGGTTTCTTTGATGGTTGAAGGTAACGCCAACGCATTGTCCGATCGTTTCAACTCTAAGAAAGCAGGAAACGCCGATTGGCAATTCAATGCATTGGTGGGAATCAAAATTAACTTGGGTAAATCAGTTACTCGTACCGAGCCCGTTTACTACGAACCACAGCCAACACCAGCTCCGGCACCAGCTCCGGCTCCGGCTCCGGCACCAAAACCAGCTCCAGCTCCTGTAGTAAAAGCTTTCCCTGAACTGCCTGCTATCCACTTTGCATTCGATAGCGATGTAGTTGATACTCAAAAATATGCAAATGAACTCAGCACTATCGTAGCTACATTGAAAGAATTCAATGATACTAATGTAACTATCACTGGCTATACAGACCACCATGGTCCAAACGCATACAACGATAAGTTATCTCTCCGTAGAGCTGAAGCAGTGAAGAAGTATCTCGTGGAACAGGGTATTAGCGCATCTAGACTTTCAACTGTGGGAGCAGGTGAAGACTCCAAGACACAAGGTAAAGATGCTCTTACAATCAAAGCCCGTCGCGTTGAAGTTGCGAAATAAGACTGAATTCTTATTGCTCGTCAAAAATGTATTATTTGAGATGAGTTAAGAATTAATTACAGGAATGACCTTAATGGTTCATTCCTGTTTTTATTATGCAATTCTTTGTAAGAATAATTGGAAGAGATGGTTAGATAGCAATAAAATTATATTCAGGATATCTCAATAAACCAAAACTTTGTGTAACTTTGTGAGATTATAGATGTATAGAAAAACAATAATTATTTTATGACAAATCCAATAGCTAAGCGGATTCAGCTGCC
>DBQD01000020.1:9024-9386 GCA_002305715.1 Proteiniphilum sp. UBA1403
GTAAATGTAATTCTCTTCTCTTCGAACGGGGAGGATATGCCCGATGCCTTGGCTGGACTCGCTGCTTCTGCAGCACTGGCCGTATCTGATATACCTTTCAACGGACCAATCTCAGAAGTAAGAGTAGCTCGCATTGATGGTAAATTTGTAATTAATCCTACCTTCAAGGAACTGCAAAAAGCTGATATCGACATCATGGTAGGTGCTACCATCGACAATATCATGATGGTGGAAGGTGAAATGAACGAAGTGTCGGAAGCTGAGATGCTCGAGGCAATAAAAGTGGCTCACGAAGAGATAAAAAAACATTGCCAGGTTCAAGTGGAACTGACCGAAGCAGTGGGTAAAACAGTAAAACGTAC
>DBQD01000020.1:9434-10975 GCA_002305715.1 Proteiniphilum sp. UBA1403
ATTGAAGCTTTTGAAGCCATCTTGGCCGATTTCCTGGAATCTCTTCCTGAAGAGGAGCGTGAAGAAAAAACACCACTGGCAAGTCGCTACTACCACGATGTGGAAAAAGAGGCGATGAGACGCAGCATCCTCGACGAGGGTAAACGTCTCGATGGTCGCAAAACGACCGAGATTCGTCCTATCTGGAGCGAAGTGGACTTTATTCCTGGCCCACACGGATCGGCACTTTTCACCCGTGGTGAAACACAGTCGCTAACGACCGTAACACTGGGTACAAAACTTGATGAGAAGATGATAGATGATGCGCTAATACACAGCTCAGATCGTTTCTTACTTCACTATAATTTCCCTCCTTTCTCTACCGGCGAAGCGCGTCCACAACGTGGTACCGGTCGTCGCGAAATTGGTCACGGTAATTTGGCTCACCGTGCGCTCAAACGAATGATTCCGCAGGGTTATCCTTATGTGGTACGTGTGGTTTCGGATATCTTGGAATCCAACGGTTCTTCTTCTATGGCTACTGTCTGCGCAGGTACACTTGCACTGATGGATGCCGGTGTAGCTCTTAAAAAACCGGTTAGCGGTATAGCGATGGGGCTGATTTCCGAAAACAAGGGACAAAATTATGCCATCCTATCTGATATTCTGGGTGACGAAGATCACTTGGGCGATATGGACTTCAAAGTATGTGGTACAAAAGATGGTATCACCGCTACACAAATGGACATCAAGGTGGATGGTCTTTCATTCGAAATCCTTGAGAAAGCATTGGCACAGGCTAAAGCTGGACGCGAACATATCATGGGTAAAATGATGGAGACAATCTCTGAACCACGTGCCGACTTGAAACCACATGCTCCACGCATCGAGGTAATAGAGATTCCAAAAGATTACATTGGTGCAGTAATTGGACCGGGTGGAAAAATTATCCAAGGAATCCAGGAAGAGACTGGTGCGACTATAACCATTGAGGAAATCGATAATAAAGGTCGGGTTGAAGTTTCTGCAACAAACAAGGCTTCGATCGATGCCGCAATGAGTAAGATCAAAGGTATTGTTGCTGTTCCGGAAGTTGGGGAAGAATACCTGGCAACTGTACGTTCAGTAATGCCCTACGGTGCTTTCTGTGAATTCCTCCCAGGAAAGGACGGATTGCTACACATCTCCGAAATAGACTGGAAACGTCTTGAGAGAGTAGAAGATGCTGGTATCAAAGAAGGGGATAAGATCCAGGTGAAACTTATCGATATCGATCAACGTACCGGAAAATTCAAACTTTCTCGCAAAGTATTACTTCCACGTCCTCCTAAAGAAGACAACCCTAGATAATAATAATGATACCTTCATAACAAGGTGGATTGATATTCTTACAATCCCAATAGTGTACAAAAGCGGACCCAAAAGGTTCGCTTTTATTTTTCTTTACCGTTTGTATATGTTGAGAAACGGAGATGTGATGGATTAAAAATAACAAGCTGAAAGTTAGAATGATTCTAATTTAAGCTATTAATAGTTTTCAGAAAGCTTTTTTAGTAATTTTG
>DBQD01000001.1 GCA_002305715.1 Proteiniphilum sp. UBA1403
TAAATAGATCGAGGCTATCGGAAATAGAAAATATTTTTCAGCAACAATTCATGGTTTCAGAATGGTGGCCCATGTATCAATTTTTCTACAGCAATATAGAGATTGATAAAGATTTTTGGATTGATGTTAGCACAGGTCGAGCAAAAGAAAGAGCAAAAGATTTTATAAAAGCTATTAACGATAAATTAAATAACGAAAATTATTGATTAATTTTCGCTGCGGTTCGTCACTTTATTATTTCCAATCATCACTCATTTTTATAAATCTCCTCCTGCTTCCTTACTATCGCAGCTATCTCCTCCCTGAACCATTCCGGTTGGAGGACTTCCACATCGTCACCGTGGGAGAGTATTTCCTGCCGGATATCGTAGGTGGGTTTGATGAAATATTCAAACAGGGTGTAATCTGCATCGGATTTAACCACTTTTTGTGAACCGTGGAGTGGGAGGGCCTTTATATAGGCAGCCTGGTAGTTGCCGACTTTAATCAACAATTTTTCAGTGGAAATATTGTTGTCTGTAATAATGCCGAAACAGTCATCGTAGTAGGATTCAAAATCGACATCTGCAGGTAGTGTGAATTTGTTTTCAGTTATCGACATGTCTCTGATACGATCCAGCGCGTATGTTTGTATTTTTTCTCTAAAGGGATTGAATGCGATCAGGTACCAACGTTGTTTGAATACTCTGATGAAATAAGGGCGTATCTCGAATGTTGCCGGATTGTCTTGCCAGAATGCCTTATAGGTGATCATCAACGAGAAATTATCCCGCATGGCTTCGATTATGGTAGTTAAGTACTCCTGTCCCCGGGGTATCTTTTCAAACAGAATCCGGTGTTTCAGCTTGTGGCTCTCATTGATCAGATTATTAATAGCAAATGTGTTTAGTAGCCAGCTTCGTACGCCTCCCATTTCCATATCTTCGGAATTCTCAATGTAGTATGAATAGCCGTTACGCTTGTCGCACTCGATGTTGATATCGAACATCTGTTCAATTGCTTTCCGGTGGTTATGAAATGTGCGCAGCGGTAAATCGTCATATGCATAGTTCAGAGACGATCGTTGCCACTGTTCGTTGATCTCTTCGAAGGTGATGTTCTTTTTCCTGTATATCAAATCTATGAGCCATACATAACGATTAAAAAGGTTTGATGTGCTCTCTTTGCTGTTTTTTCGTTTGATTGTCATTTGGTTACTCATTTATATGGTGTAGGAAGATTACAAAACTATCCTTTTTTTTCAAAGGTATGATAATTGTATGCCAAATGATAGCATAAGATGAAAAACTTTCAATGCTTATGTCATAATTTGGCATATGCGCAATATATATTTGACCCAAATATAAAGAATATGTGCCATGCAAAAATTTAATTCACAGATTGATAAACTTACGAATACCTATTCTGAGATCACTAAAAAATATGGAACCGAAAATGGGAAATTTGGCGACTATTTCATTAGCAAGATCTATATTTGTTATAATAATTTATCTAGTCTATGTTCCTATTATGGCGATGGGAAGCTTTATGATGCTTATGAGACTGACATGTTTTTAGAAGACGATGATGAGGAAATTGATTCTGAAAAAGTACTGATGCATATCCGTTTTGATATGGAAACACAAGGTTATGTTAATTTATTGCCCGACGGACCCTGTTCTGTGTATGCTGACGTACCCGAAGTTACGGAAACATACGATGAGGTGGGTAACCGCATAGAAAATTTCGGAGACAAATTGTTTCTTAAATATGATTGTAATGGAAATTATATAGCGCGTAAATACTGGAATGAGAAAACTCGATCGTGGATCAATCAGTATTTTTTTGAAGAAAGAAGAATAAAGAAGATGATGATGGCAGATGATGACAATAATCTGATCTTGTTGTTGCTGTCTAAATATTTTGATGGGAACGAGACTGAAAGATTTATTTTCGATGCAGGACTTCAATTTGTCCTGAAAACAGTACAAGAGTTTGATGAAGATAACAACCGCCTTTCTTCGGTTCATTATTTACCCGATGGCAGCATGGCCTGGCGTACTTCACAGTGTCGAACATTCGTGCGAGAAAAAGTGTTTGAAACAAATTTTATTTTCGATAAGAATGATAAGCTTGTTCACAAAGATTTGGAAATTATTGATGACAAACTTGGATCCATTACCCTCTTTTTATTGCATTCCAGCTATCTGGACCGGTGGAATGAGGGTTTGGATAACGATGAACCATTGTTACTTGGAGACATGGTGAATCTTGCCTGTTTTGGTGAAGAAAAAAGTAGGTGGATTGATCCTTACCCGGAGTATGGATGATAATCTGCATCGACACACATATTCCATTAATTAGCAGATGGTAAATTAATTTGAATAACTTTTGATGTATTTGTAGAAAATTGGGACTCACAATTGTAAGCTTTCCCTTTTTGTAAGCTACCCCTTTTTAGGACAGTCTTTGATTAGACTGCTAAATTAGTTTATGTATAAAATGTTATGATGTCGGACAGATTCTTGATAAGCCACTCCCAATACGAGGCGAAATAATGTTCAAACGAATAATACTGAAAAAAAGGTAATCTACATATCTCCATCTTATAAAGCATATTTGATTACAAATATTTTCTAACTCGATCAATGAAGCCACCGCAAAGATACGGTGGCTTCCGCTGTAATCTTACAAGGTCAAGCCCTCCGGGTTTCCGATGAAATCTCCAATTCCGCCTCCGCTCCGCTCCTTCGGAAATCGTATTTCACCGGAAAACCTTGCCGATTACAAAGCCACCCTTTGCTGATCGCTATGGTTTCATTTATTCCTTCGATCTATTTCTGTTCGCACTTATTCTAATGATCGACGATTAATTAGAATTAAAAGATTCTGATCCTATATTTTTCACTTCCATTGAAGTTCCATTTTTTTCGCTCCAAATTATTAGAGTATTGTTAGATTTCACCCTTTCTCTCCCCTGCAATCCAATGCTTTTACAAGCATAAAAGCGTAATCCTCACCTGTTTAATTGTGCCTTGATTTCACTTTGTATTTTTATTTCCGGAGATGGCCTGATAGGTATCTGCCCTGGAGCCTGGTTGATTCCGGCCGGCATCAGTTTACGATTCCGTAAACCCTAAATTTCTGAATCACCCTACTACCAGGTCCGTACCAACACCGTACCATCTCTTATTAAACCATATGTTTAACATTTTAAATTTTATCTATCATGGGTACAATTAAACAAGGTATTTTAGGCGGGTTCTCCGGCAAGGTGGGGAACATAGTCGGAGCCTCCTGGAGAGGCATCGATTACATCAGAAGCATGCCTGCCAGCGTGCACAACCCGCGCACCGAGGCACAGGTGTCTCAGCGGAACAGGTTCTCTCTCGTGGCCAAGATGTTGAAGACCTTCATCCCGATCATCCGGGTGGGCTTCGCAAGCAGCGTCGGTACGGGCAAGAGTGCCTTCAGCGTGGCGATGTCCTACAACGTCAGAAACGCGGTGATCGGCCTCTATCCCGACTTCGAGATCAACTTCCCGTTGGTGAAGTTGACTTCCGGTGAGCTCTATGGTGCCGGCAATGCGTCCGCGACAAGCTCTGGGGGGAGTCTCGACTTCGTGTGGGACTCCGATCTGCTCAACAACGCGGCAGCCACCGACAAGGTGATCCTGATGGCATTCAACCCGATCACCGGTGATGCATCCTACAACATGGATGCGGCTACCAGGGCCGACGGCAGTGGTTCTCTGGCTGTGCCCCCCACTTGGGATGGCGAGCTGGTGGATACCTATCTGGCGCTCACTTCGGCGGATGGCAAGCTGGTCTCTAACTCGATCCACACGGGCCGGGTTGAGGTTTCGATGATTTGATCTTTGTTCGGAGCCGCCCCAAGGGCGGCTCCGTTTCTCCCTCTACGTGTTTCCGCGCTCTGGAGAATCTAATGAATTGCAATGATGGTTATGTTGATGGAAATACTTCCGGTGAACGGTGAATGGCTGGTCACCATGAGTTCCTTCCTGGGCGGTGGCGCCCTGGGCGGATGGATCTCTGCGGTGGTGAACCGCAAGGAGAACAAACGAATCAAGCAAAGCGAGGCTATTCAGTCGGAGGCTTCCGCCAAACGAGAGGATGCCCTGGCTGCGACGGAGATGATGGGTCTCCTGGAACGCACGGTGGCCCACATGGAGAAGATGAACTCCTACAACAAATCCAACTCCGAAGAACTGTTGAGACTCCTAAGGGAGAAGGAGGGCATCAACGAGAAGCTGAAGAAGGATCTGGCCTTGCTTCAATTGCAAATCACCGAAGATCACCGACGGATCACCGGTCTCGAGAAAACGGTAGAGCGGGAGATCCGCTGGCGCAAGGATGGGGACGATCACTACTGCTTGGTAGAAGATTGTCCAAACCGTTTACCACCACGTGGTACTTTCAAACGGGTTGAGGAACAACAATAAGCCCACTAACTCAATTTCCAAACATTATGGACCGGCAACATTTCTTTCAGGAAATCAATCGTTCGCTCTTCCACGGGAAACTGAACGACCGACAGCGGGAGGGGATCCTACACAAGCTGGCAGCATTCGCCAAGTTCGAGGTTACCGTCGACCAGTGGATTGCTTACATGCTGGCCACATCTTATCATGAGACCGCGCATACCATGCAACCCATTGAGGAGTGGGGGAAAGGTGCGGGTAAATCCTACGGGAAGAAGATCAAACAAAATGGCCAGCCTTACACCTGGCCTGACAAGATCTACTACGGCCGCGGGGATGTCCAACTGACATGGTATGAGAATTACGAACGTATGGGTGATCTGATGGGCCTGCCGCTCCTGGAACAACCGGAGCTCGCGCTCGATCCCGAGATCTCTGCCCAGATCCTGGTTGAGGGAATGGTCCTGGGCAAATCCAACCGGGGCGACTTCACCGGGTACTCGCTCGAGAACTTTTTCAACCCCCAGCGCGATGATCCCTTCGGTGCCCGCAGGATCATCAACGGTCTCGACAGCGCCCACACCATTGCCGGCTATCATTACAAATTCCTGGAAGCAATCCGTAAAGCATCATGATGAACGAACACAAACTTACAGCTTCACAACTCACAATTGTTGTACCAAATGCTACACCAATTTTTGTACCAGTGGTTGTACCAGTGGTTGCACCAAATAGAACAGCACCGGTTGTCCTGCTGCTCTTCACAACCCTCCTCTTCCTGGTGGGCTGCAAACCCAAACAAATCATCACTGAAAAGGTGGTGACAAAGATCGACAGTACAGCTGTGATCTCTTTAAAGAATGAGCTTCATGCAAAGGAGATCCAGGTAGAAAACCTCAAAACCGATTTTAAGCGCCTCAGCGATGAGAATACACGGTTGATGAGCGAGGCTTCAAGCCACACCATAAACTACGACACCGCCGCTCCGGTCGACCCACACACGGGTAAATACCCAATTGCAAGTGAAACCATCACCCAAAGCAAAAGCCTCCTCGAAAAAACGATCAAAGAATTTGAGATCCTGGAACAGGAGTACAACAATGAAATTTTTAAACTTACCCGGGAGAACCAAAACCTTGACTACACCCTTGAAGCTTTAAAAGAGGAAAACCATTCTCTTAAAGAGAAAATCACCCCTACAAGCGGATTTAATTTCAAACTTTTCTTTGCAGGTATGATCTTCGGTATTGTACTTATACTTATTTCAATTGCTTTTAAAAACAAAATTTTATCCCTCAAAATACCGAGCAATTTATAACGGTTTAGGTATTTGCGATGGTGCGGTAATAGCATTCCGTCTGTTGAGTTTTGTACTAAAGTTAAATAGAAATTCTGAAGTTGAGCACTTAACGTCCAGCCGCACTATTGCAAATACCATGTGTGCGCCCTGCATGAGCAGA
>DBQD01000046.1:0-1393 GCA_002305715.1 Proteiniphilum sp. UBA1403
ATATGAACTTCACCCCAGGGCAACGCATTACCAATCGAAATGAGGATTTCCTTGTCACCGATGTGGAAGAAAACAACGGTAAATGGATTCTTTCCGTGGAAGGTATTTCCGAATTGGTAAAGGCAAAGCACTTTATATTCGATACCAGCATCGACCATACTATTCGTGTGATCGATCCGACAGAGACCCGGCTGATTGCTGATTACGATCAAGGATACCGCAAGACCAAACTATTCATCGAAAATCATATTCGCAATTCCACCGTTTACAGCAATCGCATAACTGTGGCCCACAAAGCTGCTTTCAACATGGCTGATTACCAGTTGGAGCCCACATTAAAAGCGTTTCAACTTCCCCGGCCCCGACTGTTGATTGCCGATGGTGTGGGACTCGGCAAAACGGTTGAGGTGGGTATCTTCCTTGCTGAAATGATCAAACGGGGCAAAGGCAAGCGAATATTGGTCCTGGCATTGAAGTCCATCCTCTCCCAGTTCCAACAGGAGATATGGAATCGATTTGCCATTCCACTGGTGCGCCTGGATTCTGACGGGATTTCCAGAATCAAATCTGAACTCCCTATCAACAAGAATCCCTTCGACTATTACGATAAGACCATCGTATCCATAGACACCTTGAAAAACAATGCCAAGTTTCAACACTATATCGAGAAAACACGCTGGGACATCGTGGTTATCGATGAATGCCATACTGTTGCAAACAGCTCTTCGCAGCGGGGAGGGCTAGCACAATTGCTCAGCACCAAGTGCGAGTCGCTGATTCTCACCTCAGCCACTCCTCACAACGGAAAACCGGAAAACTTTGCCAACCTCATCAACATGATTGAGCCGCTGGCCATCAAAGAGGAGCACAATTATTCACGGGAAGATATACAGGAATACTATGTGCGTCGGTTTAAAAATGATATTGACGATGATGCCGTACGTTCCAATTTTCAGGATCGTGAGGTCGTATCCATCCATGCCCAGCTAAGCGACGCAGAGAATGAGTTTCTGCAGATCCAGCAAAACATAAAGTTTGCAGCCCTGCAGAACCTTACGCCGGACGATATTTCCACTAGTTTGTTCGGAAAGCAAACCAGCAACAAACAGAAAAAAGATTTGCTTTTTGCCATTGGTCTGTTCAAGTCCTACATGTCATCTCCCGAGGCAGCATTAAAGTCCATTGAAAACAGGATCAGTAAACTGGATGCACTCACAGAACAGGAAGATATTGTGGAGCAGAACCGTGATGTTCTGTACAATTTGAAGGCGAAACTGGAAGCAATCATCCATCATAAACAGGATGCCAAATACCTGGCGTTTAGAAAAAAGTTAATCGACCTTGGCTGGTATGGAAGAAAGAGAGATTTCAGAATCGTTGTTTTTGCTGAGCG
>DBQD01000046.1:1428-4645 GCA_002305715.1 Proteiniphilum sp. UBA1403
TCACTCACCGATATGGAGCAACAGCGCATCATCGATGATTTTGGAAAAGAGGACTCTGACTATCGCATACTGCTTACTTCGGATGCCGGTTCGCAAGGAGTAAACTTGCACTACTACTGCAACCATATGTTTAACTACGACATTCCCTGGTCGCTGATCACGCTGGAACAGCGAAATGGAAGGATCGACCGGTATGGACAAACCAAAACACCCTTCATACATTACATGGTAGCCACATCCGATTTGGATGGTTTGAGAGATGACTTGCATATTGTCAATAAACTCAAAGAAAAGGAGGAAGCTGTTTATCAATCATTGGGCGATGCCGCATCGGTCTATAAACTCTATGAGGCATCTGCCGAAGAGGAACTGGTGACCACTGCCATTGCAACAGGGAATAGGGATATGCTGGATGGAGTACCCACCAGTGAAGAGCCGGACGACTGGTTTGATGCCCTGTTTGACGAGTCCACCCCCAGATTAGCGATCGAGGATCCCATCGTGGAGGAGGTCTCACTCTTTGAGAACGATAAAAGCTATTATACCGCCCTACTGGAGCAACTGAAAAGTGACAATAGCCTTAAAACCGATGATGCCTGTTTTGAGGGTGATCTTCTTGAGGTGAAGAACACTCCTGAGCTTGATCGGATACTTTACGATTTACCCAAAGAAGCAAAACCTGGAGGGATTGGTGATGTATATCAACTCTCACTCAACAGGGAGGATGTGCAAAAAGCGATTAGCGATGCGCGCAAGCGAAAAGGAGAGTGGGCCAGATTTCAGATGCTCTATGAACTTCACCCGGTAGTACGTTATCTGATGACGCAGTTGGAAGCTTCAGTCGATAAAGATGTGGCACTCGTTTCCAAAATTAATCGCCTGCCCAAGGATATGGCTTACTATCTGATTCAGGGTTTGGTAGCCAATAATCTGGGACAATCCATTCTCTCCGACCTTTTTGTGGTACCCATGCACAGGAGTGGCGGGTTGGCGGACAGGCCGATGAAGTTCGCCGATTTCCTGAAAGAGCATCAGATAAACAAAGAACTTTACACGGTGGAGATAACCGATGAAGAGATCAAGCAGCTGGAGATCTTGCTACCACATGCAATCAGGTTTGCACATCAACTTCATATGGATCAGCAACAGCAAAAGCTTCAATTGGAAATGGAGAAAGAGATGGCAGTTTACGAAGAAAAGATGAGGAGCTGGAAAAGGAGCAAGGAGCACCAGATGGAGATTGAGTTTGGTGACAAGCCTGAATATGGATTTGTGAAAAGACGCAGGAGAGATAAGGAGATCGAGATTGAGACCATACTCAACAGGTCGAGCCAATATTTCAAAGATTTGACAAGTTTAAACAGCGTTCCCTATTTAAAAGTATTGGCGGTATTTTATAATTAGCGCATCTCCGTGAAAAATATATTCCATATTTACCCACGAGATTGTCCATATTTACCCACAAATTGATATATTTGCAGTAAAATAGAGATGATTAAACGATTTATATATACGCAGATATCGAAAGCACAGCAAGACACGCCGGTGGTAATGATAACAGGNNTGTCAACAGTTATTGAAAGATGGGATTTTTTCAGGTAATTATGTCACCTTCGATGATCCGTCGGTATTGGCTGCTGCTCAATCAGATCCAATGGGTTTCTTGTTGGATATTGGCGAGAATGTAATTATTGATGAAGTGCAACGCGCACCGGAGATATTTTTAAGTCTCAAGAAACTGATTGATGACAATCGCAATCGTAGAATCATCCTCACAGGATCTGCCAATGTAATGCTACAACCCAAGGTAGCCGATTCATTGGCCGGAAGAATCGAAACACACCACCTTTGGCCATTTTCGGTTGATGAAATAAATGGAAGAAAAAGTGTATTTCTGGATAACTTAATCAACGATGAAAATAACTTTGAATCTATTCCTACTCGTTGGGAGGAAATCATTGAACTGATAAGACGGGGGGGATATCCCGAAGTCGTGAACCGTGTATCTGAAAGCCGAAGAGCAAAATGGTTGCAGGCCTATTTGGGATCTATCCTGCAAAAAGATATCCGAGACCTGGCCAATATTGATGGTCTCATATACATGCCAAAAATCTTAAACCTGCTGAGTGTGAGGGTAGGAAGCACGATCAATATGTCTGATATTGCCCGGTTGACAGGAATAAAAAACAGTTCTTTTCAACGCTATATGGCATTGTTGGAACAAGTTTTTATGATTGTAAAAATCCCTGCATGGACTCCTAATGCCGAAGGGCAATTTGTGAAATCGCCAAAAATATTTTTAAACGATACCGGACTGTTGTGTCAATTGGAGAATAGTGGTGACGACCTGTTGCAAGACCGAACACAGGCAGGACATTTTGTAGAAAATTTTGTAGCCATGGAGATACTGAAACAGATCAGTTGGTTCAATGACCCGTTAAAATTAATGCATTTTAGCATGCACAAAGGTGCAGAGGTGGACTTGGTGATCGAAGATCAAAAAAAGATGATCTATGGAATCGAAATAAAATCAAAAACCTCCTTGAAACCAGATGACTTTAAAGGATTGAAGAAGTTAGCCCAATTGGCAGGTCATAAATTTAAAAAAGGGATTTTGCTGTATACGGGAGAGCATGTGTTAGGCGGATTCGGAGGTAAAAATTTACAAGCAGTACCAATAAATAATGTTTGGGGTAAATAATATGATTCATTTCATTCAAAATATCGGTGAATACTTTGCCAGCAACTACTTCGATGAAGATTTCTCCAAAAAGGTGATTGAGAAATCGGGTTACAGCAGCGAGGCTATCAGGGAGTTTAACCAGCAGGTCAACCGGTTGAAGCCCGACTATTTCAAGCTCAAACAAACTTTTGTCGAAAACCACCTGCGCACGAAAGACAAGATCAATCTGTCGCATCGCTTTCACACCAGGGTGCTCAATGTGTTGGGTTATGATGCAGAACAGACGAACTACGATGATCTGTTTCCACTAAGTGAAAAAGCAGTTTTGCCGGTACGTCACATCCTCTATCGCGGTGAACAGCCCCACCTGATGGTGATGGAGATGCATGCCATGATCAAAACCAAAGATGAAGAGGAGCCCGACGGGCTGTTCGACCAGAGCTACAACGTGACAGAAAATGGTGAAGATCTGAAAAGCACAACGCAAAAGTATCACCGATCGCAATGGGCGGATATTTTCACCGTACCCGAGGG
>DBQD01000056.1:0-1663 GCA_002305715.1 Proteiniphilum sp. UBA1403
CTACTTAGTGTAACAAGTGAGACGGACAGATCTCCCACCCCAACAATTAGGGAGACAAAAGCCAGAAGCAGCAAAACAAATGTAAGAATAAGAGCTCTCAAACAACCTCCTTTGTCATGAAAGAAAAGGCCGGTAATGTGTTTACCGGTCTTCCTTTTTAGATACTATTATTATCAGTAACAAAGATAAGCTTGAGAAATGCAGCATTCAATACCCATATTTGGGTATAAAACAATCATTTTAGTTTATAAACTGATCATTAATAGGTATGCGAACATGGGGTTAGATATTCCACTGCGTTATTCTTTCTACTGCTTCCAATGTTTTTTCGTGGGTGTTGAATGCTGTTAGGCGGAAATAACCTTCACCCGCAGAACCAAAACCAACACCAGGAGTTCCCACAATGTGGCATTTTTCGAGCAGGAGATCGAAGAAAGCCCATGAATCAAGACCGGTAGGACATTGAAGCCAGATATAGGGAGCATGCTCACCTCCAAATACAGTCAGCCCTCTTCCAATCAGCCCTTCTCGAATAACGGTTGCATTTTGCATGTAATAGGCCACCATCTCTTGTGTCTCCTGCTGACCCTGTGGCGAGTATACAGCCTCCGCAGCGCGTTGCACGATGTAGGGGGTACCGTTGAACTTGGTCGACTGCCGCCTGTTCCACAATCCATGCAACGACACCATGTCTCCGTTGCTTGCACGCACCTTCAGTTCTTTTGGGACAACTGTATAGCTGCATCGCAGACCGGTGAAGCCGGCATTCTTTGAGAACGAACGAAACTCAATGGCACAACGTTTCGCGTTTTCTAATTCGAAAATACTTCTGGGCAGGTTTGCATCCTGTATATAGGCTTCATATGCCGCATCAAAGAGAATCAGGCTTTCGTTCTCCAATGCCCAATTCACCCACTTCGCAAGTTCGGACTTCGTCATTACGGTCCCAGTAGGATTGTTGGGAAAGCAAAGGTAGACCACATCCACCCGTTCGGTCGGCAGCTCCGGTATAAAGCCATTTTCTTTGCTGCAGGTTAGCAAAAGGATGTTAGAAGACTTGCCCAATCGCATGATGTTGCTATCCATATAGACCGGATAAACTGGGTTTGTGATTGCTACCACATTCTCTTCACCCAGAATATCACCGATGTTGCCCGTATCGCTTTTGGATCCATCACTCACAAAGATTTCGTCCGCTGAGATCTCTATCCCTCTGCCTCTGAAGTCTATCTCTGCAATTTTGTTCCGAAGAAAATCATATCCCTGTTCCGGACCATACCCTCGAAAAGTGTTGCTCGAAGCCATTTCGTCCACAGCACTGTGCAGGGCACTTATCACGGTTGGAGAAAGTGGTAAAGTCACATCGCCGATGCCCAATCGTATTAAATCAGACTCCAGATTTGCTGTATTAAACGCTTCAATTTTTTTGGCAATTGTACTAAAGAGATAGCTCTGGTTGAGCTGAAGATAGTTTTCGTTGATCCGAAACATAGTGTATGAAATATGAAATGTTAATATGTTAACCTGTAACTCAATTTACCTCACCTTTAAACACGAAGTTAGCATCACCTGTAAGGTACACCTGGTTGTTGACTTGGTCCCACTCCAGCTCAAGTAGTCCCCCTTTAGCCTTCAATGTTGCTTTCGCCTCACAACGGTGTGT
>DBQD01000056.1:1681-4255 GCA_002305715.1 Proteiniphilum sp. UBA1403
TCTACAAACTCCACATTTGTACGTTGTGGAAATAGGTTGTGGTTTTCTATTTTCGGTCCTATTTCTTCAATCTTCAGATCATCAATACCATTCATGAAGATTACGGCATGGGGGTTACCCATTGAAACAAAGGTGATACGGTATTGCTGATCCTCAATCTGAATGGGATAATCAATCATTTCCGGAAGTCTGTTTTGATACAACTCCTTTAATGCAGCAGCATCCGCAGCAGCGGCCGAAAGTATGGCACCACCCATATTTACCCGTACGCTCTCCACCAAATTGGTTTGAGGGTCGATCTTCAATAAGAGGTATTTGATACCCGATTTGGTATGCAGGGCAATCTCAGTTTTATCGGTCAATTTCCGCTCATACAAAAACTTTCCGACGCACCGTGCTGCATTTCCACACATCATCCCTTCGCTCCCATCGGCATTGAACATTTGCATGGAGAAATCACCAATCTCCGAAGGACCGATGAGAACAAGACCATCACTCCCAATCCCGAAATGGCGATCGCTCAATCTGATGGAAAGCTCTTCAGGGTTATCAACTTTTTCCTCAAACAGGTTGATATAAATATAATCGTTGCCGGCGGCATGCATTTTTTCGAACTTCATATTACGCTTATTAGGAGTTTAAAAAAAACACCCGCATAATTCCATAGAACTAGGCAAGTGTTTAAGATCTTAACAAAAAGCGATGTCTTTATTGACAATTGCTTATTTTTCTGCAAAAATAATTCTTTTTGTTTGTTTTTTTTTAATTATACAGCAAAATGTTTTATTTATATTTCACCCATTTCAACATTTCTTTGATGGTTGGCTTCTTTCCATACATGAGTATTCCCACGCGATAAATCTTTGCAGCGAAGATTGATATCAATATAAATGTACCATATAGTAAGACTACTGACAGCACCTTTTGCCAAATGGGTATACCAAATGGAATGCGTACCATCATTACAATGGGTGAGGTAAAGGGAATCAGTGAAGTCCAGAATGCAAGCGGACCATCTGGGTTGCTCACACTGTAGAAACCGGCAAAGAAGGCAAACATAATCAGCAGGGTCACTGGTGTCATAAACTGACTTGTATCTTCATCGCTGTCCACAGCCGATGCAAACATGGCAAAAATGGAGGCATACATCACATATCCTCCAATGAAGAAAATCAGGAAGAATATTCCAATTTCAAACCAGTTAACACCCATGATTGAGGTGACCAATCCTTCCATGTTAAAATCTCCCATATCGGCAGACATAGCTGCTGCCTGATCAGGAGAAGCGATAAAGAAGGAGAGGCCGGAGAATAAAACACCCAATAGTATGCCCCAGATAATCAATTGGGTTATTCCCACCAGACCAATACCGACCACCTTCCCGATCAGTAAGTTTACCGGTTTTACAGAAGAGACCATTACCTCCACAATGCGGCTTTTCTTCTCTTCCAACACCGCCTGCATTACCATATTACCATACATCAGAATAAACATGTAGATAAGAATGGTAAAGATCATACCGATAATGGTAGAAAGCTCTGTTGATGATTCCGACACACTTCCATCGTCGCCCAGTCGCAGCGTCTTCAGCGATACGTTCGATCCGCTCTCCACTATGGAGCGAACCCTATTTATTGCTTGCGCATCTACTTCGCCGGAGGCGGTCAGCTCATCAAGCTTTTGTTGGGTCACCTTCTCATTGAGTGTCCGTTTTATATGGGATTGCAAATCCTGCGGCGTCTGTTTCTCTGATGTAATGGAAACAGCTTGCGGATTCTTGTTCAAATCACCTGTAATCTGAAGAATCGCATAGTATTCCTTCCCCAGTTGCGACTCCAATTCCTTCGCTTTGTTGGAACCAATTACCTGAAAATCATAATTATCGGTCGATTGCAACAGCGGTGCATAGATGCCTGTGTTGTCGATTACAGCAATCTTCTTTACTCCACCCTCATTCAGTGTAGAGAGCCAAAATGGAATGACCGACAACGCCACCATTAACAATGGCATAAGAAGGGTAAGAATGATAAACGATTTTTTACGTACCCTGGAAATGTATTCCCGTTGAATAACTAAACCTACAGTATTCATTTTTGTATTAAATATAATTGACAAATATACAATTATACTTTAAGAGATACGTAATTTTTGTAAAACAAGTTTACAACCTTCCTGCTGCTTTTAAATAACGTGTTTCTGCAACATGTGCTGCACTGCGGGCACGCACCAGTTCTGTATGAGCCTGCTGCCACATGACTTGTGCTTCAAGAAGACTCGATAATGTCTCCATACCTGCTCTATACCGATTGTTGCTCTCACGCAAGTTCTCCTCTGCCTGATCCAAGGAGCGGGAAGTGAGCACAACCCTTGCTTGTGACTCGGTCAGGGACTGCAGTGATTGCTCAATCTCCAGATTCATTTTTTCCTCCAACTGGTCGCGTTGCAGTGCTGCCATCCGTTTCTCCGACTCTGCAGCACGGATTTTATTGCGACCTTCGCCCCAGTGAAAAATGGGTACGCTGACCGACACAACAGCCGATAAAGCGGTATTGTCGAGCAACTTGTTTCCATTCA
>DBQD01000010.1:0-54625 GCA_002305715.1 Proteiniphilum sp. UBA1403
ACCACCTTAAACTGACTGGTGAGGGAGACTTCATCGTAGCCATCCAGACTGTGTACAATGCAGAACTTCTTTTTCTCTTCTTGAAAGATGTAACTGTAAAACCGTGACATGGCCAGGTTATAAACCCCCAGCATCTGATGCCCGGGTTGGACAGGATTCACCAATGGTCCCAGGATATTGAAAAAGCTACGGACGCCCAGACTCTTGCGGACCGGGGCTACGGCTTTCAATGCGGGACTGAACAGCGGTGCATGCAGGTAGGCAATGTGGCATTCGTCGAGACTTCGGCGTAACTGATCGCTATCGGTCGTAAACTTTACACCCTGTTGTTCAATTACGTTACTGGCACCGCTGATGGAGGTGGCCCCATAGTTACCATGCTTCACCACGTTATATCCCGCACCGGCCACCACAAAGCAGGAGGCGGTGGAGATATTGAAGGTGTTTTTGCCATCGCCACCCGTGCCGACGATATCTAAGGCTGCGTAATCGGTGAGATCGACCGCAACCCGCATATCGAGAAGCGCATCGCGGAAGCCGAGGATCTCATCGACTGAGATGCTACGCATCAGAAAGGAGGTGATGAGCGATGCCACCTGTGTATCGGGCACATCTCCCTTCACAATGACAAAGAGCACCTCCTTGGCTTCCTCCCGCGAGAGATAGTGATAATCGAACAGTTTATAGAGAATTTCTTTCATACCATTGTTCCTTATTGGTTTACTCGTTTATTCCTGTTCCAGAAAGTTCTGGATGATGCGTACTCCTTCGGGAGTGAGGATGGATTCTGGGTGAAACTGCACGCCATGCAGATCAAGCGTGCGGTGTTTCATCGCCATCACGTCACCCGACCTATCCACAGCTGTTATCTCCAGCTCGGCGGGGAAGTTGTCTTTGGATACGATCCAGGAGTGATACCTTCCGACCAGAATCTCGTTGGGTATACCGTTGAAGAGGTAATCACTGGCAATGATATCCACCGGAGTCTGCACCCCATGGAAGACAAAGGGTATGTTTTCCAATTTTGCGCCAAAGACCTCTCCCATGGCTTGGTGACCGAGGCAGACACCGAGAATGCTTTTCCTGTTGGCAAATTGTCGGATGAGCGGCATCAGTAGGCCTGCCTCTTCGGGAATGCCGGGTCCGGGCGACAGGATGATCTTGTTGTATTTCTCCACGGTGGAGAGATCGATCTTGTCGTTCCGAATCACATCCACATCGTTGTATCCCAACGACTTTACCGCGTGCAGTAGGTTGTAGGTGAAGGAGTCGTAGTTATCGAATATAAGTATCTTTTTCGTATTCATTTCAGTCGGTTTATGAGTTATAGAGGGTGGCAGCCAGGTCGATGGCCTTCTTCAGTGCTCCCAGCTTGCTATTCACTTCGCGCAGCTCGTATGCATCGTCGCTCTGAGAAACGATGCCCGCCCCGGCTTGATACCACAGCTCGTTGTTGCGGCTGACGAAGGTGCGGATGGTGATGGCTTGGTTGATGTTTCCGTTCAACCCGATGAAGCCGATGCAACCACCATAGGCACCGCGGTTGTGAGTCTCGATGTCCGATATCAGTTGCATGGCACGTACCTTGGGTGCACCTGAGAGAGTGCCGGCAGGGAATGTGTCGAAGAAGGCACGTATGCAGTCGGTCCCTTCATTTAGCGTACCACTCACACGGGAAACCAGATGAATAACGTGCGAGTAGAACTGTGCTTCTTTGTAGAAATCGACTTTCACATCGTGGGCATGGCGACTTAAGTCGTTCCGTGCCAGGTCCACCAGCATCACATGTTCTGCATTCTCCTTGGGGTCGTTCAGCAGGAACTCCACCGACTTTCTATCCTCTTGAATATTGCCGCTTCGCTTGGTTGTCCCCGCAATGGGATCGATGCTTATCTGCGATCCGCTGATCTTGCAGTGTGTTTCGGGTGATGAACCAAAGATACGATACCCTCCGAAATCGAAATAGAAGAGATAGGGAGAGGGATTGATAGAGCGCAGTGCCCGGTAGACCTTGAAGTCGTCGCCCCTGAAGCGCTGGACAAACCTGCGCGAAAGCACGATCTGGAACACGTCGCCCCGCAGGCAGTGCTGCACACCAGCACGTACGTGCTCCTTGAACTGCTCGTCGGTGATGGGACTGTACTCGGCTCCTTCGGTAAAGAAGTTGTAGGTGGCGAAGTTACGTTGGTTGATGAGCGACTCCACTTTTATTAGGTTACTCACTTCATTCTCCCCTTGCAGCTCAATCAGGGTAATCTCATCGGTGAAGTGATTGAATACCAATAGATATTTATACAGGATGTAAAGCAGATCAGGTGCATCGTTGCGCTCCTCCCTACTTTCACGAATATCAATGTTCTCGGTATATTTCACACAGTTGAAGGTAGTGTATCCGAACAGACCACACTGCTCCAATTCGGTACCGGAGATCTTGAAGCGACTGATAAAGCTATTCAGCACATCGGAGATGGTGAAGTTGTCAGAAAGAGGCCGGCACTCTTCTTTGTCGTCAGGAAAGAGAAAATGGCTCACCCCCCGGTTGATTTCCACCCGGGCAATTGGCTTCAGAGCCAAATAAGAGATGCTGTTCTCGTTGGCATGGAAGTCGGAGCTCTCCAACAATGCCGATTGTGGAAAGGAGTCTCTTACTTTCAGGTATACACTCACGGGCGTGTGCAGGTCGCCCATGATCTTTTTACTATTGACGTGAAATTTGTAGTGCATAGTTTTTACAATTGAGTGGTCGTCTTAAATAAATTCTTTTTCATATTGGAAATAGGTCTCAAGGTCCTTATCACCACGACCGGAGAGGGTCAGTACCACCACATCATCCGGAGAAAATCGTACTTTCTCCAATGCAGCCAACGCGTGTGCCGATTCCAGTGCAGGAATAATTCCATCGTTACGCGTCAGCTCGAAGGCTGCGCGCAAAGCCTCATCGTCGTTGATTGCAAGCACCTGTGCCCGTTTGGTCTTGGCAAGATGCGCATGTACCGGACCGATGCCGGGATAGTCCAATCCCGCCGAGATGGAATAGGGCTCGGTAATTTGCCCATCATCCGTCTGCATCAGCAAAGTTCTACAACCATGCAGTACACCTGCCGTCCCCAAGTGAATGGTTGCTGCTGACTCCCCACTATCGACACCCTTTCCTCCGGCTTCAGCCAGAACAATCTTCACCTTTTCATTGTCGAGAAATTCATAAATGGTACCGGCAGCATTGCTACCTCCACCTACGCAGGCAATCAGATAATCGGGATAATCGCGCCCCTCCTGCTCCTGCAACTGCATTTTAATCTCTTTGCTGATGACCGACTGCAAGCGCGCCACCATGTCGGGATAGGGATGCGGACCGATGGTAGACCCGATGATGTAGTGGGTGTCTTTCGGGTGACTGCACCAGTCGCGTATCGCCTCGTTGGTGGCATCTTTCAGGGTCATGTTTCCGGATGTAACAGGAACAACAGTGGCGCCCAACATTTCCATCTTCTTCACGTTCACCTGCTGACGTACCACATCCGTCTTGCCCATGTACACTGTGCAGGGCATCTGCATTAGTGCACAGACTGTAGCGGTAGCTACACCATGCTGTCCGGCTCCGGTTTCTGCAATGATGCGTGTCTTCCCCATCTCACGAGCAATCAGTATTTGCCCAATGGTATTGTTGATTTTGTGGGCACCGGTGTGGTTCAGATCCTCCCGCTTTAGATAGATCTTCGCGCCGTAGCGAGCCGACAATTGGCGGGAGAGATAGAGAGGTGAGGGTCGACCCACATAGTCGCGCAACAGCGAATCGAAATCTGCCTTAAAGCGTTCACTCTCTAGGATGGAGCGATAGGACTTTTCGAGGTTGCTAACGCACTGGTGCAATATTTCCGGTATGTAGGCACCCCCAAATTCACCGTAATATCCTCTTTCATCTACTGCATATTGTTGCATACTATTGTTTATTTTATGTGTTGTTCTCAATTAGCGTTTAAAACTTAAAAAGCCTGTCGCAGGATTGCGACAGGCTCTTAAATTGTATTGTATAATTACTTATTTCAAGACATGACAGCTTTTCCTTACGACTTTGTGAGTTGCAAGTGGCGCCACCAATATCCGTTTACAAGTAAATTCATCATTTCGCTTTTATTTTGATGCAAATGTATGTGATAGAAAAACAAAAAACAACAGTTTCCTGTTTTTTAACTTTCTTGTTTTTTTCAAATCCCGCAAAACTAAATAGGCTCTGCCTCAAAACCTGTACGCTTCACCGTCTTTACAATATCTTCTGCTGTAAGGTCGTTGGTCTCTACAACCAGTATTTTATCTGGATTGTCGGTGTCGACACTCCAAGAGCTTATCCCCTCTTTTTTATTGAGAAACGGAGTTACCTTTGCTACACAATTAGAGCAGTTTATGTTTGTTTTAAATTTGATTGTTGCCATTTTTGTGACGGATTAAACGAATCTTCAATTCTTCAAGCATACATAAAGACAATTGTACCCCATTTTTTGTTCAATGTGGCGACGCAAAAAGAGGAAGAATTGTCTGCCAGTAGAGTAGTAGCTTATTCTAAACTACTACAATTGCAAGCAATGGGGTAAAGAGATAGAATATTTATGGAAAGATAGAGAAGGGTTTCGTTAGAATTAGATTAATTTTGGATATGGCAAAGAAAAAGAATAGACAAAAATTCATTCCGCTGTTGATTATTGCAGCGATTCTTTTTGGGTTGATTCTGATTTTCAATCGGAGTACAGCCCTCTCCGAATGGTACATGCAGCACATTTATCCGGTAGTGGCATTTATTCTGTCTACGATATCGGGGCTTATACCATTATCACTTTACGACCTTTTCATCATTGTAGCATCACTCTACCTGATCGCATTGATTCTTTTGGTTATTTTCAGGAAAATCGGGTTTAAAATCTTCCTCTATTCGCTGATTCGTTTTGCGACGATCCTGGTTGCCTGGTTCTATTTTGCATGGGGTATTGCCTATTTTAGGGAGGATTTTTATGCGAAGAACAACGTGAAAGAGACTTCTTTTGATGCAAACAACCTCAAATTGTTTGTCGACCACTTCATTGCGGATGCCAACGAGGCTTATGTCGATTTTGATGTATTGGACAGAACTGGCGTACGGCAGGAGTTGGAGAGATCATATGAGTCGCTGCACAAAACGTTGGCTATCGACTATCCGAATGGCAAAAGAACAGTGAAACCGATGTTGTTTGAATCGATCTACTCGAATATGGGTGTCTCCGGATATTTCGGTCCTTTTTTTAATGAAATTCATGTGAACAATTATAGTCTTAACGCCTCATACCCTTTCACATTGGCGCATGAGATGGCGCATCAGTTCGGTATTGCACACGAATCGGAGGCAAACCTCTACGCTTTTGCTGTCTGCTTGGGAAGTGAAGATGAACGAATACGCTACAGTGCGTATCTCTCGACTATTCTTTATGTGATTAACGATGCAGCAGTATTTCTTCCGGATGTGGTGGATTCACTGGCATCGGCGATACGACCGGAGATAATTGCAGATTTGAGAGAGAATAGGAGACATTGGATGGCCGTCAGGAACAGGTCGCTCTCCAATATGCAGGACAAGGCATACGATGCGTATCTGAAAACAAATAAGGTGAGTTCAGGTAGTGATAATTACTCCGAAGTAGTGGGTTTGCTGATCTCGAGTTACGACGAATTCAAGAAAAACAGTCCAGCGATACCGTCAGCAACAACCGACTAACGAGGTGGGTTCTCATATTTTTTTGCCTTTCAGTCGCAGACTATTGCTTACCACACTCACCGAACTTAGGGCCATAGCAGCTCCTGCTATCATGGGATTGAGCAGGAATCCGGTAATGGGATATAGTAGCCCTGCTGCAATGGGAATACCGATTACATTGTAAATAAATGCCCAGAAAAGATTCTGACGGATTGTGCGTACCGTAAACTGGGAAAGGAGGATTGCTTTGGATATTTTATTTAAGTCGGACGAAATGATGGTCATCTTGGCCACATCCATGGCGATATCACTCCCCGCCCCCATGGCAATACTCACATCTGCTTGAGCCAATGCTGCACTGTCATTAATACCATCACCCACCATTGCAACCTTCTTTCCTTGCTGTTGCAACGCCTTCACTAGTTCAGCCTTCTCTTCCGGCAACACTCCTCCTTTGAAATCGTCGACACCCAACTCTGCAGCAAGTGCAGAAGCCACCTTCTCATGGTCACCGGTGTAGATGGCGACATCAATACCCATACTGCGCAATTGACTGATGGCGGCTTTAGAGGTCGGTTTCATCTTGTCGGTTATTCCCACCACACCCAGTGCAACTTGTTCATTGGCAAACACCGAAACGGTATGAGCTGCATCAAGTTCAATGTAGATTTGCTGTTTCAAGTCGGCAGGGATGGCAATATTTTTTGATGCCATATAATCGAGATTACCTACATAATATCGATTCCCTTCATGAACGCCATCGATTCCCTTGCCACTTACTTGCTGCACCGTTACATCGTCAAGCAACTTACTGTGCTCTCTCAAGGCTTCGGTGATTGCATCGGCCAACGGATGCTCCGAACGGTACTCTATGCTATAGAGGATATCGCGATGGAGCGGTAAGGCTTCAAGTGTCCAAAGCAGACAGCTCACCTCCGGCTTCCCTTCGGTGATGGTTCCTGTTTTATCGAGAACTACCACATCAACATCCTTTGCGGCCTCCAAACTCTCCGCATCCTTAATCAGAATCCCCTCCTCAGCTCCCTTGCCAATACCTACCATGATGGCGGTGGGCGTAGCCAATCCAAGTGCACAGGGGCAGGCAATGACCAATACCGTGACCATGGCCATCAACCCATATACAAATCCCGTTTCACCCCCAAAGATAATCCAAGCCACAAAGCTGAGTAGTGCCAAGCCAATAACCACCGGTACAAATATAGCGGCAATCTTATCGACCAAACCCTGTACGGGAGCTTTACTACCTTGTGCCTCATCGACCGTTTTGATGATCTGTGCCAAGAGTGTGTCTTTCCCAACCTTTTGTGCCCTAAAGCGAAAGCTTCCTTTCTGATTGATGGTGCCGGCAAATACCTTCTTGCCTGGATTCTTCTCCACGTGAATGGGTTCACCCGTGATCATGCTTTCATCTATGAAGGAGCTGCCTTCAATCACTTCGCCATCTACCGCAATCTTATCTCCTGGCTTCACCAGTATGGTATCGTTGATTTGCACCTCTCCAATGGGTATCTCCATCGGCTTATCATCGCGGAAGACTACAACGGTGGAGGGTTGCAGACCCATCAGCTTCTTGATGGCATCGGAGGTATTTCCTTTTGCACGTGCTTCAAGCATCTTTCCCAATAAAATAAAGGTAATGATAACACCTGCTGCTTCAAAGTAGACATGGGCCATGAGCCCCCTGTTTTCCCAAAACTGGGGATAGAGCATGTTGAAGAGACTGAACAGGTAGGCTATACCCGTACTCAAGGCCACCAACGTATCCATATTGGCAGTCCGGTGTCGAGCCTGCTTCCAAGCACCAACAAAAAAGCGTCTACCAAAAATAAACAAAATGGGGGTCGCCAATATCAACATGATTAGATTAGCGTATGGGGCATCCATAAAAAACATGCCAACAATCACCAAGGGAATGGTAAGCAGAATGGACCAGAAAGTATGCAGTCTCAGTTTCTTATACTGCTCTTTTTCTATTTCCTCCACCTTGGCAGTAGTGGATTCTTCCTCTTCGAGAAGCAGGTCGTACCCAACTTCCTGCAAAGAGTGCTTCATGAGGGTCGGAGATACAATTCCCGGAATGTATTCGATTGTTCCTTTACCATTGCCGTAGTTCACGGATGCACTGACCACACCGGGGAGATAGGAAAGAATATTCTGTGAGCTGGAAGCACAGGCGGCACAAGTCATATTAAGTACGGGTTGCGTGATCTTCGCCGTGAGTACTTGAGATCCCGACTGCCTAATTTGTGCAACAGCCTCCTGCAGGACCTCTGCGGCATCATCAGCATATTTCTCATCGATGGTGAGGGAAAGATTTTTTTCTTGTTGGTTATACCTGACGGAAGAGATGCCTTTGATACGTTCTATGGTATCAGGTTGCATGAGGTTTCCCTCCTTCAGTTGTATAGTGTATTTTGAATTTGTAGTCATATGTAAGTTCTCACTCCCGATTTAAAACAATTTTGAAAAGGTAAGGTTCAAAAAGCAAAACTTTTGGTTAGAAAATTTCCGGAAATATTGTACATTTGTTTGTAATTCTATCCACACCTTGATTTTTATTAAATTTCGATATTGGCAAATCATTTTACTATGAACAAATTGGTCTATCTCACTCTCACCATCTTTTGTATCTCATTCAATATCTATGCGCAGAAACAACAACTGGATCATGCTGTATATGATAATTGGAAGAGCCTGGTTAACACCTCGGTAAGTGAAGACGGTAGCATGGTGGCTGTATTAATTTCTCCACAAGTAGGCGATACTACGCTGTATATCAAAGATACACGCAATGATCGCACACTCACCGTAGAACGCGTAAAAAATTACAAACTATTCAACAACGGCCGATGGACGGTGGCTATCATTAAAGCACCCTATGCTGAACGGCGACAAGCAATGATCGACAAGAAGAAACCTGATGATGTACCCCAGGATTCGTTGGTGATTGTAGACAACCGGACTTTTGCAATTCATAAGATTCCGGGTGTAAAGTCATTCAAAACGGCACAATTTCCGGAAACTCATGTTGCCTACACCCTCACCTTACCAAAAGATACAACCACTAAAAAGAACAGCAAAGCAAAAGACATTCTCCTGCTGAGAAACCTGTTGACGCAGAGAGAGGATAGCTTCAGAAACGCAAAAGAACATCTTTTCAATAAATATGACAACAGCTTTGCAGTGACCATACAGCCGGATAAGAAGGATACGCTGGAGCAGCCAGGTGTATGGTTTGTGAACCTGAAAGAGAACACGAGGAAGTGCATATCGAACGAAAAGGTATCCTACAAGTCGCTCTCATTTGATGAGCCCGGGAATCAACTGGTTTATCTAGCAACAGCCGACACATCGAATGTTAAGCAAAAGGTGTACGATCTTCGCTATTATTTTATTGGTGCCGATTCGGCCGTTATACTTGCTAATAAAGAGGCATCAGGATTGCCTGAGAACTGGATCTTTAACGAAAATGCTTCCCCCTCTTTCAGCAAAGACTCCAAACGGATTCTGGTGGGAGCTGCGCCTGCACAGGCACCGAAAGATACAACCATCGTCGACTTCGAAATGGCAAGGCTTGATATCTGGCACTGGAAGGATCCCCTAACTCCTCCTCAACAGCAGGTTGAAATGAGAAGAGAGCTTAATCGCACTTACATTGGTTTGGTATATCCGGGTAAAAACAACCGGTTTATTCCATTGGCCAATGAGGAAATGCCCAATGTTTCTATTGCGGATGAAGGTGATGGACGCTATGCTCTACTTTGGAGCGACAAACCCTATAAACTGGAGAGTCAATGGGATATATCCACGAAACTTGATGCATGGGTGAAAGATCTGCAGACCGACAGCCTTTATGAACTACCGCGGCCTTTACTAGGCAGACCTTTCCTGTCACCGAAAGGTAATTACACATACTGGTGGAATGAAATTCAAAGACATTGGTTTGTGTATGATAACAAGACGCATTCAATACGAAATATGACCGAAAACATTCCTGTTAACTTCTGGAACGAGCAACATGACACTCCCTCTCCGGTAGGCCCCTATGGCGCACCGGCATGGGGTGAACAAGATACCTATATATTGATTAACGACGCTTTTGATATTTGGAAAATTGATCCAACAGGCATAAAAAAACCGGAAAATATTACACTCCAAGCAGGAAGAAATGACTCCATCACATTCCGTTATGTAAAAACCGACCCAGAGAAACGATTCATTGAAGCAAATGATGTGCTACTCCTTTCTTCATTCAATAACATAAACAAGGAAAGAGGGTTTTATACGTTGTCGATGAAAGGTCGTAATCCTCTTAAGAAAAGGACTGTGGAGAAATTCACGTTCACAGGATTGGAGAAAGCAAAGAAGAACGACCTGATTGTATATCAAAAAAGCAATTTCAACACATCTCCCGATCTATATGTAACGCGCGATTTCTGGAAAACATCTGAAAAACTGACCAATATTAATCCTCAGATGAAGGATTATAACTGGGGGACTGCCGAGTTATTCTCGTGGACTTCCTTCACGGGTGTTCCTCTTCAAGGTATTCTATACAAGCCGGAAGATTTTAATCCTACTAAGAAATACCCAGTCATGATCTACTTCTACGAGAAGCATTCAGAGGACCTGTATCAGTGGTTTACACCAGCACCAAGCCGATCGACCATCAACATACCGTTTTTTGTTAGTCGCGGTTATATCGTATTTACACCCGACATTCACTATACAATTGGTCAACCGGGTAAAGATGCCTACAACTCTATTGTAGCAGGTGCCGAAGCTCTTGCTCAAAATGAATGGGTGGATAGAGACAACATGGCAATACAGGGCCAAAGCTGGGGTGGTTACCAAGTAGCTTATTTGGTTACACAGACCAATATGTTTAAGGCTGCAGGAGCCGGAGCACCAGTATCGAACATGACCAGTGCGTATGGAGGAATAAGATGGGAAACAGGAAGAAGTAGGCAGTTTCAATATGAGCAGACCCAGTCGCGCATTGGATCAACATTGAACGATTCATTGCAACTCTACATTAACAATTCACCCTTGTTCTTTGTTGACAAAGTGGAAACACCGCTATTGATTATGCACAACGATAAAGATGGTTCGGTTCCTTGGTATCAGAGTATTGAACTCTTTATGATGCTGCGACGGTTGGGTAAACCGGCCTGGTTGTTGCAATACAACGATGAAGGACATAACCTGATGCAACGCCGCAACACCAAAGATTTATCAATACGCCTACAGCAGTTCTTCGATCATTATCTGAAAGGAGAGCCTGCACCAGTATGGATGACAAAAGGCGTACCTACCATCCAGAAGGGCAAAACATGGGGTTATGAAATAGACTAGAACCCGCGCTGCCGCATTGCCTCAAAGGTGAGGATGGCGGTAGACACCGAGACATTGAGCGAATCAATTTTCCCACGCATGGGAATCTTGATTCGCTTTGCTGCATTCTGCAGCCAGAAGCTGGTCAACCCGTCTGCTTCTGTTCCCATTACGATGGCAGAGGGTGTACTGAAATCGATATTCTGATAAAACTCTGCGGCCTGCAACTCTGCGGCATAAATGGCAATCTTGTGCTCCTGAAGCCAACTTAATGCTTCTTCGGAGGTACAGACGGCCGTCTGTACCGTAAACAAACCACCCACACCGGAGCGTATTACATTGGGATTATAGAGGTCAGTCTGCGGATCACAAACAATTACGGCATCGACTCCTGCTGCATCTGCTGTACGCAATACTGCACCCAAATTGCCAGGCTTCTCCACCGACTCTAACAAGATGAGAAAAGGGTTTTTCGAAAGTTGAATATCTCTCAACTTGTGCATTTTGGGTCTCAGGAGCGCTACAAGTCCATCGGAATTCTCTCGATAGGCAATCTTTGCGAATACCCCCGATGATATTGGGAAGAGAGCCTCTTCGGGGATAGAATCCAAAACATCCGGATATTTTGTCTTATCGAACATCTCTCGACAGAGGTAGACTGCTTCCACTTTATAGCCACCCTGTATGGCGAGGGAGAGCTCGCGTGCTCCTTCGGTTACAAAGAGTTGTTGTTCCTTCCGCTCTTTACTTTTTGCCAGTTTTGCAATGTTTTTAACGGCTGGGTTTTGCAGACTTGTAATCATCTCAATCAATTCTATTTATTCTCTTTTATTATTACCTTTTCTATTTGCAAGAGGTTAGACGTACGGATTAGTGGGGTTTGGTTAAAGAGCTGCTTTCTGATCTTTCTTCAGCAGAAATGTATCGATTGCCTCTTTGAATGATTTTTTGGGGAGAGCACCAACGGCGACTTGAGGATCCTCGTTCATTGGGATGAAAAGAAACATGGGAATGCTTCTTACTCCGAATAGACGAGCAAGCTCAGGCTCTTTGTCCACATCAATCTTATATACATAGATATCTTCTCCATACTCGGCTGCTAGATCAGAGAGTATGGGGGAGGTAATACGACAAGGACCACACCATGTAGCATAGAAGTCCACAATAGCGGGCTTGTCGCCGATGTACTTCCATACTTCCGGGTTATTTTCGTAATTGAAGACCTTCTCAATAAAGGTTGCCTTGGTCAATTCAATTGGTTTGACCGTACTGCTGTTTTGCGGTTCGGATGCTGTAGCACCGAAGAATGAGCAAAGTAGCATGAAAAGAATGATGGAATTTCTCATTGTACAATTTTTACAGTGTAATTTTTACTTGTTGCGTACAAATCCTACGATGGAACGCAGCTATTACAACAAGCAGAGAGGGAGGATAGTTTTATACGGAATATTAAAACACTTTCCGATCTTTGTATTGAGCTTTCTTACCCGGCACACCAAATTCTTTTGCCGTGACCTTATCGATGGGGACCTTCCATATTTTCACATTCTTGACGGCAGGCACTGAGTAACTGAATGTTCTGTCGGAGTACTGCTTCATAATGATGTTGAGCGCCTTCACCTTTTCGTCGTAATCTTCTTCAAAGATAACAGAGCCGTGACAGATCACACTCTCTGCACGCATGCGGTAGCTACAGGCTACTTCCTCATCTTGCCACACAAGCTTGGGGTCGGTACAGAAGGTGATGCAGACCTGTGGATTTTTATGCAGGATGGATATGGAACGACCCTCTTGGGCAGAATGGAGATAGATCACTTCTTCATCATATCCGAAGTTCATGGGAAGGACGTAGGGAACGCCCTGTTCATCGGCCATTCCTACATAACATAGTGTACAGTTTCGAATCAAAGATTCAATGTGATGCAATTCCTCTACAGATACAGTTCTCATACAATTAAACGGTATAGGATAAAACGTTCTTTCTATCTTTTATAACAATTTTTCAGTGGTTGAAGGACCGACAACAATTAGTAAACCTTGATCATCGATCCGCATTTCATCAATAAAAACCACCCTCTCGTCTCCTGTCTTCTGTGTACGACCATGATATACACAGTACATTTTTTGATTCTCCTTCGACCAGAAGACCATGTTGTGCCCAGTTCCAGTAACATCTCCTCCTTTGTTTGTATTTTTTTCCAATACCGGATTATTCTGAGCTTTCACAAACGGACCAAGCGGATTATCGGAAACAGCATAGCCTACAGCATAATGCTCACCTCCAAAGAAGTTGGCCGAGTACATCATGTAAATCTTGCCGTTATGCTCGAATGCAAAAGAACCTTCTGTCCATCGGCGGTTAACTTCTCCTGCAGTGACAGAGCGACTTTCCCATTCTGTTTGCGGATCGTCCATCTTGGTGGGAGGTTGTAAAAGCAATACAGGTTCTCCAATTACAGTTGTAAAGTCGTTTGAGATCTCCACGCCGTACACCCAGCTCTCTTCAATTTCATTGAAGAGATTTTGCGCTCTTGCCCATTCTGCCACCTCACTCTCCACAGGGTGTTTATAGCAACAGCGTGAGTAGTAGAGGTAGGTCTTTCCGTTATGTTGCAGAATATTGGCATCTATGATGGGATAGCCCGGGTCGAAGAGGGGCTCGTTGGATATCTCTTTGAACGGACCGGTTGGCTTGTCGGCTACAGCCACGCCAATACGAAAATTCTCCAGCTCTTCTGTGGGATTCACTTTCCAATCAGCACTAAAAAACAGGTAGTATTTCCCATTGATCTCATACACTTCCGGAGCCCAGTAATTTTTTACTGTCCATGAGTCCGGATGAAGCCCGGAGTATACCTCCCCTTCGAGTTGCCAGTCCATCAGATTATCGGAACTATAGGCAACAAATCCGTGTGCTGTTCCTCCCGTACCATACATATAATATTTACCGTCTGAAGCAGAAAGGATAAAAGGATCGCCAAATGCAACGGATAACGGATTAGTATAGGTATTGGGTTCGGATGATTTATTATGTGAGTTGCTGTTACATCCTACAAGTAAAATTCCCAAAAGAAGGAGGAATACGTTACGACTGGAGTTTTTTAAGTGCATTTATATGGTTTTTTATGTGTGTTCAATACAAAGATAAATAAAAAAGGAAAAATCCTCTACAGATTTTTCCTTTCTATATGCTATCAACCTGTTCGGTTGGTACTACTTCACCTTATCAACAATTGCTTTAAAAGCTTCTGGATGGTTCATTGCCAAGTCGGCAAGTACCTTGCGGTTGATTTCGATTTCATTTTTGTGCAATGCTCCCATTAAACGGGAATAAGACATACCGTGTTCACGAGCAGCAGCATTGATACGCTGAATCCATAGTGCACGGAAGTTACGTTTTTTGTTTTTACGGTCACGATAGGCGTAGGTTAAACCTTTCTCCCACGTGTTCTTGGCTACGGTCCATACGTTCTTGCGAGCACCGATATAGCCTCTTGTAAGTTTCAGAACTTTTTTTCTACGGTTGCGCGAGGCAACATGATTGACTGATCTTGGCATAATGTTACTTGTTTTGAATGATAGCGTCTCTGTCGGGCAGAGCTCTTTGGGGCATTCATCCTGTTACTAAATCTCTTTTTCGGAAACTACCTGGGTGAATTACTTCAACGCCAACAAGGTTTTAATACTGTTTAAGTCAGATTTGTGTACAAGACCCGAGTGAGTAAGATTTCTCTTCTGTTTCTTGGTCTTTTTCGTCAAGATGTGACTTTTGAACGCATGTTTCCGCTTGATTTTTCCTGTTCCGGTAAGGGCGAACCTCTTTTTGGCACCGGAATTAGTCTTCATTTTTGGCATTTTGCTGTCTTCGAATTTGTGAATATTAATTTCAAATTTCTTCGCGGTCAGGCGAAAAAGTTCGCAAAATTAATGATTTTATCCGAACAATCAAAACATTATCATTTTATTTTTACCAGTTTGTCTTGCTACAGCATGAAATACTTAAAAACGGCTATACCGATGTAGAGAATTAAAAAACCGACTAAAGAATTTTAGCCGGCTTTGTGTCTACGTAACTGTAAAAGAAATATCTCTTACTCTTCTTTTGCCTCTTTCTTGGGGGCAGATGTTCCTTTTTTGGGGGTTAGCATGATGGACATGCGTTTACCCTCCATAATAGGCATATGCTCCACCTTTGCATATTCTTCCAAGTCATTGGCAAAACGGAGCAACAACACCTCACCCTGTTCTTTGAACAGGATAGAACGGCCTCTGAAGAAAACATATGCTTTCACTTTTGAGCCTTCACCCAAAAAGTTCATTGCATGTTTTAGTTTAAAATTATAGTCGTGATCATCTGTCTGTGGTCCAAACCGTATCTCTTTCACGGTAATCTTAACAGACTTAGCTTTTTGTTCTTTCAGTTTTTTCTTTTGCTGGTAAACAAATTTCTTGTAATCAATAATCCTACACACAGGAGGTTTCGCCGTGGGTGCAATTTCTACAAGGTCTAACTCCTGGTCTTCTGCTATCTTCAGTGCTTCTCTTGTGGAATAAATGCCTTCTGTTACATTATCGCCTACTAGCCGGACTTCCGGGACCCGGATACGATCGTTGATCCGGTGTTGTTCTTTTGAGTCTTTTCTCATTCAGTGATGTTAATGTTTGCGCTGTTTTTATATGTTTTAATATTGGTAAATTTCTAGTTGTACAATAGCAAAAAGTTAGTTTATAGCAGGATTCATCATCTGGCTCACTTCCTGTGCCATCGTTTCTGCAAATGTAATCAAATTTGTGGAACCCAGATCAATTCCCCCTTGTTTTCTTACTGAAACCTCTTCATTTTCTGCCTCTTTCTCACCGGCAATCAACAGATAGGGAATACGTTTCAACTCGTTGTCCCTGATCTTACGTCCCATCTTTTCATTACGGTCATCTACTTCGGCACGGATATCGAATCGTTTCAACTCTTTCACTATGCGATACGCATAATCATTGTATTTCTCACTCACAGGAAGTACCATGACCTGCGTTGGGGCTAACCACAATGGGAACTTACCAGCAGTATGCTCAATAAGCACAGCCACAAAACGCTCCATACTACCAAACGGAGCACGGTGAATCATTACAGGACGGTGCTTCTGGTTGTCGGCACCGGTATATTCAAGTTCAAAACGCTCGGGGAGGTTATAATCGACCTGAATTGTACCCAACTGCCAACGGCGTCCCAGTGCATCCTTCACCATGAAATCGAGTTTCGGCCCATAAAATGCGGCTTCTCCCAATTCAACTTTAGCTGGTAAGCCTTTCTCTTGACAAGCCTCTACGATAGCACGTTCTGCTTTTTCCCAGTTCTCGTCACTTCCAATATATTTTTCTTTATTATTTGGATCACGCAGTGAAATCTGTGCTTCAAAGTTTTCAAATTCAAGTGCTTTGAAAATGATGAAGATGATGTCCATAACCTTCAGAAACTCCTCTTTAACTTGGTCCGGAGTACAGAAAATATGTGCATCGTCTTGCGTAAAACCTCGAACACGAGTCAGTCCATGCAACTCTCCGCTCTGTTCGTAACGATAAACTGTACCGAATTCTGCCAAACGCAACGGCAACTCTTTATATGAACGGGGAAATGCCTTATAAATCTCACAGTGATGAGGGCAGTTCATCGGTTTCAACAGAAACTCTTCACCCTCCTCGGGAGTATTTATTGGTTGAAACGAGTCTTTTCCATATTTGGCATAATGACCTGAAGTCACATACAATTGTTTGTGTCCGATATGAGGTGTAATCACCTGATCGTAATCAAATTCTCGCTGAATCTTCTTCAGGAAGTCTTCCAAGCGAAGACGTAACTGAGTGCCCTTTGGCAACCAAAGGGGAAGACCGGCACCAACAGTCTGTGAAAAATGGAACAATTGAAGTTCCTTGCCTATTTTGCGGTGATCACGCTTCTTGGCCTCTTCAAGCATAACTAAATACTCATCGAGCATCTTCTTTTTCGGAAAGGTGATACCGTAAAGACGCGTAAGTTGAGGTCTTTTTTCATCGCCTCGCCAATAAGCACCAGCTGCGGAAAGTATCTTTACTGCCTTGATATAAGAGGTGTTGGGCAGATGTGGGCCGCGACACAAATCGGTGAATTGTCCCTGTGTATATGTTGTAATAGTACCGTCTTCCAATTCGTTAATTAGCTCGACCTTGTAATGCTCAGCTCGGTCGGAAAACATCTTTAGCGCATCATCCTTTGTGATGCTCTTCCGTTGGATATCTTCCTTCGCAGCAATTAACTCCATCATCTTTTTTTCGATGACGGGGAAATCACTCTCCTTAATTGCAACGCCTTCTCCCGGATCAACATCGTAGTAGAATCCGTTCTCAATTGCAGGCCCAATTCCGAATTTGATTCCCGGATAAAGCTCTTGTAAGGCTTCAGCCATAAGGTGTGCAGATGAATGCCAGTAAGCATGCTTGCCCTCTTCATCTTCCCACTTTAACAAATTTACGCTGGCGTCTGACTCAATGGGACGGGTCAAATCCCACGTTTCCCCATTTACGCTCACAGCCAACACTTCTTGTGCCAATCGCTGACTAATGCTTTGTGCTATCTCTAATCCAGTAACTCCTTTTTCAAATTCCCTGACTGATGCATCGGGAAATGTAATTTTTATCATGCTCTATTGTTGCTTTGTAAATCTACTTTGTAATTTGACTGCAAATGTAGTGATTTTGTGATTGATGAAACAGAAAATCCACAAGAAAAATGAATTTCATAAAGTGGCAGAAACTTTTCTTGTGGACAGGAAACCCTTTTATTGCATACGTTTGATGATGCTATAAGATTGCACAATACCCAACTCACCGGCTTTACGCAAATCATCTAATCCCAATGCGGTCTCCCCAATGGCGAGACGAGAAATACCCCGATTGAAGTAGGCTTCAGCAAATTGTGGCTCTAACTCAATAGCTTTTGAATAGTCGGCAATAGCGGCACGATAATCTTTCTCAAGAGAAAAGATTTCCGCCCGGTTATAGTAGGCATAGAAGAAACTGGGATTGATTCGAATGACTGCTTCATACTCTTTCAGTATCTCATCATAATCGATTGACTTCGTTGAAATCTCTGGAAGCCTTGGCTTTCCGGCAATATTGCTCAGCTCTGGCAAGTTAATAGAAACATCGGAATTCATTGCTCGAGGATCATTCTGCAAACGGTCATACTCCATTTGCTTTGAACGAACAACGGCACGCGCAAAATGAGCAAGTAACATGTTCGGATTCAACGCTAGAACCTGCTGGAGATCTTTAAGTGCATTTTCGTAATCCTGCACCAACATGAAATCCATTGCTCGACCGAAAAAGAGATACGGATTTATGGGATCGCTCTCCAACCGCATAGAATAGTAATCGATTGAACGGAAGTGACTCTGTATCTGCAATTCATTTAGTGCTGCTTCATTATTGGTCACTTTCAGCATCCATGAGAGATTCAACTCGCTGTTGGCCTTATCCATCACCTCTGAGTAATAAACCGGTCGATTCACCTCATATGAGTGTTCGTAATAGGTAAGTACAAACATCGGTTCCGGATCAATGGGGGCATTTATATTCTGGACCTTACCACGACTCTGGCGTTGGTATTTTGTTTTTTCTGAACGTTGACTGTTTGAGACTACGAGCATGTTGAACTTGTCGATATCCTGATCGGTTTGATCACGGGTATCTTTAGAATTGCTCTGCTCACGGACTTGTTTAAATGGCTCTGGATTGGCGGTGGCAACTTTGCGGGCTTTTGCTTCTTCTGCACGAGCTAACATGTAATCACTCTCTGCACCACGGAGATCGTTTAATTCTCGCTTCAGCTGTGAACGCATATAATATCCAGTAAAGAAATCGGGGTATGACTCGAGAACCACATTCAGGTCGGCAAGAGCAGACTCCCTATCCCCAATTTCGTTGTATAACATCGCCCGATTCAAATAAGCAATCTTATTATCGGGCTCTAAATCAATCACTTTATCGAAGTCCCGAATAGCCCGGTTATTATCTCCAACCTGTGCACGCAAGAGCCCTCGGTTGAAACGTGCAATTAGATTATTCTCGTCGGTCTCGATCACCCGGTCATAATCGGCCATAGCACCACGGAGATCGTTGAGGTAATATTTCACTAGTCCGCGGTTTATATAATTACCCTCGAAATAGGGATCCAAGCGAATTGCTTCATCAAGATCTGCTAATGCCTTATTGTATTCCTTCTGTTGAAATAGTAAAACCCCTCGCGCAGCAAATGATTGAGGAGTATAGGGGTCAATTTCAATCGCCTTATCCAAATCGGCCATAGCGCTCGTTGTATCATTTATTTCCAAATGCATTTGGGAGCGAGTAAGATATCCAGGTGTGTAATCGGGAAAACGACGCAGCAATACATCAAAAAACTTCTTCGCAACATCATACTGTTTAAGCTCCACATTGACAATGGCCATGTTTACCAGTGTAATCCGATCTTCAGGGAAGAATTCTAGACTACGCTGATAGTCAGTTGCTGCAAGTTCATACTTTTCCTGATTCTGCCGTGCTGCCCCACGTAGCTGATAAGCTGCTGTATAGTACGGGTTACGTTGAAGACACTCTGTGGCATCATCTTCGGCTCCTTTGAAGTCATCAAGCATAAATTTGGCCATCGCCCTGAAATAATAAGGGTCGGCTAAGTAAGGCTTTGCTGTAATTACTTGGTTAAAGTATTGAATAGCGAGCACATAATCCTCGAAATAGAGTGCATTTCTTCCTATCATCATCACCCTATCGGTATTGACCTGTGCCGAAACAGACAGGGTAGAAAACAAGATGCAAACTGCCAGTATGAATTGTTTCATTGTTATATCTTTGGTTGTGCGAATATAGCTGTTTTTTGCATTGTAAACGAACGAACTTGCAGTTTGAGTGTTTCAGTAGCAGAACGTTTAAAGCAATTTGTTACTTTTTTATCGTTGTTCTACAATTCTTTCTCCCTGATCGGTTACCATGATGGCTATTCTCACCGCATTATCGGGTAGGATCGACTCCACTAATTCTGGCCATTCAATAAAACAGAGGTTGCCGCTATAAAAATAATCTTCGTAACCAAAATCAAATGCTTCTTCCAGTTTATTGATGCGATAAAAATCGAAATGATAAATGGGATTGCTCATTTTATCTCTATACTCGTTGATGATGGCGAAGGTGGGACTCGATACGGTCTCGATCACTCCCAACTCATCACAAATAGCTTTGATAAAAGTGGTCTTACCGGCTCCCATATTACCATAAAAAGCAAATACTTTGTTGTCCCCCATCTCTTGAATGAACTTTTGGGCAGCCTCATTGATGTCCTGCAGGTTGTTTATCTCTATCTGCATATATGTAATTATTTCGGGTTTAGCGTAATGAATGGAACCATCATCTCTTCCATTGAGATGCCTCCATGTTGATAACTCTGTGTGTATAGTGAAACATGTTGATTGTAGTTGTTGGGGTAGACAAAGAAGTCGTTCTGCGTAGCAAAGATATATCGTGTGCTCATAAATGGAGTAGGCAAACCAAAATCTTCAGGATGCAGCATTTCGAATAGCTTCCTGGATTCATATCCCAAATTCTTTCCAACCTTATATCGAAGGTTTGTGTTGGTTTCTTTGTCTCCAATTACTTTTAATCCGTTTTTTACTCGAATTGAACCGTGATCTGTGGTGAAAACTGCCCGATAACCTTTTGCAGCGATTGTTTTCAAAAGTTGATACAAGGGAGAATGCAAAAACCATGAGCGTGTGAGTGTGCGGTAAGCAGCCTCATCGGTTGTCAGTTCTCGAATCATCTTTGAATCGGTCCTCGCATGGGAAAGCATATCAATAAAGTTGAATACCCACACATGCAGATCATGCTTCTCCAAGTCGGCAAAACGATTAAATAATTCGGTTGCTTCCTTATTGGAGTTTACCTTTTGATAAGAGAACAGGGGTGATAGCTTTTTTCTTTGTAATTGAGCCCTTATTAGGGATTCCTCCTGTTGATTTTTGTTCTCCTCCTCGTTGTCATCCACCCAAAGTTCGGGAAACTCCATGGCAATTTTTCTAGGCATTAAACCTGAAAATATACTGTTCCTCGCATATGAGGTTACAGTAGGTAGTATGCTGAAATAAATGTCCTCCTGAGAATTAAAATGGTCGGAAAGGAGATCTTTCACAGCATACCATTGATCGAGGCGGAAGTTATCAATTAATATAAAAAAAAGTTTTTCACCCTTGCTTAGGAACGGAAAGACTGCTTTCTCAAAAAGACTAGGGCTCAGCAGTGGTGGATCTCCATCACCTCTCATCCAGCGCGAGTAGTTTTTACGAATAAATCGTGCAAAAGCACTGTTCGCCTCCATCTTTTGTGACGCCAATAGTTCTCTCATGGGATTCTCAGCAGGGTGTAACTCTAGTTCCCAATAAATCAATTTCCTATAAAGTGATGTCCATTCCTCAGCAGAACAGCAGGTCTCAATTTCTTCATTGAGGCGACTGAACTCTTGTCTGTACGTGACTGTAACTGCCCCAGAAACAAGCTCTTTCTTGTCAAGTATCTTCTTAATTGTTAGAAGTACCTGGTTGGGGTTGACAGGCTTAATAAGGTAATCTGCAATTTTTTTCCCTATGGCGCACTCCATAATCCCTTCATCTTCACTTTTTGTCACCATTACTACAGGTACGTTAGGAGCTGTGTCATGCAAGTGATTAAGAGTTTCAAGACCAGAAAGACCCGGCATATGTTCATCGAGAAAGATCATGTCGAAATTCTTCTGCCTCGTTTTCTCAATAGCATCGTGTCCATTATTTGCGCACTCCATTCGGTAACCTTTCTCTTCTAAAAAGAGCACGTAAGGTTTCAGCAGATCAATCTCATCATCTACCCAAAGGAACTGAGCTTTATGCATCTTGGTTACCACCGTTTTTGTTGCTGATAGAATTTGAGCAAATGTATCTATTTCCGCTGTATCTGACAATCCTTTTTTACTTTTTTAGGAGACCTGATACCGGCCAATATTACCCTATGAACATTTTTCAAACTAGCACGAATAAAAGAAATAACAGATCCTTCATTTTGTTGGTAAATGTATGCTGGAATACCCGTAAAAAGATTATATTTGTAAAGAATATACCTACTTAATAAATACAAACAAGATCATGCAAAAAACATTCTACACTGTACTACTTTTACTGCTGTTCTTCACACTTGGTTGCAAGAAACAACAAATCGATATTTTCAATGGAAACGACCTCTCTAATTGGCATTTTGTAATTGAAAATGATGCTGCGCAGGCCGAACAGGTCTTCTCTGCAAAAGAGGGAATCATCATGATAAAAGGTGAACCATTTGGATATATATATACCCACGAGAAATACAGCGACTTTGTACTCGAGTTGGAATACAAATGGGTTGGAGAAGCTACAAACAGCGGCGTATTCTTCTTAATAGAGGAAACTTCAAACCCATTTCCAAGAGGTATTGAGTGCCAACTAAAAGCCGATAAAGCAGGAGACTTAGTCCTACTCTCAGGTGCTGAACTAAAAGAATACCAACTTCCTGAAGGGCTTACAGAACGGCCCAAATTTCCGGTGATCGAAAAAAAGGAACCTTCGAGTGAAAAAGCTGTAGGCGAATGGAATAAGGTGAAGATAAAGGTTAAAAATGGTGTTGTAGAGATTTTCATCAATGGAGTCTTACAGAATAAGGCTACCAGTGACGTCAAAAATGGATATATCGGCTTGCAAAGTGAAGGTAAGGAAATACAATTTCGGAATCTTGTGCTTGAGAAAATTTAATGTCGCAAATTTAATTGTATAGAATTTGTAACAGATGCAGCAATAAACGGACATATGGCAATGACAACCAAATCGAAACAATACATAGATCTAGAAGAGAAATACGGAGCTCACAACTATCATCCACTACCGATAGTCCTGTCGAGGGGTAAAGGATGTTACATGTGGGATGTGGACGGTAAGAAATACTTTGATTTTTTATCGGCCTATTCTGCCGTCAATCAGGGACATTGTCACCCCAAAATTGTAGCTGCACTTCAGACTCAGGCAGAAACCCTGTGTCTAACCTCCCGTGCTTTTTACAACGATGCCTTGGGACCTTATGAGGAATTCATGCATGATTATTTTGGGTACGACAAGATTCTCCCAATGAACAGTGGAGCTGAGGCTGTTGAGACTGCTTTCAAGCTTACACGCAAGTGGGGTTACTTGAAAAAGGGGATCCCTGAGAATGAAGCGATTATTATTGCCTGTAGCGGTAATTTTCACGGACGTACCATAAGTATTGTTTCTCTTTCAACGGATGATGATGCTAGAGCCGAATATGGACCCTACACTCCGGGAATTACAGTGATTCCATACAACGATGTGGACACCTTGTCGGCTCTTTTAGAAGAGAAAGCAGCTTCTATCGCAGGTTTTCTTGTTGAACCCATTCAGGGTGAGGCAGGCGTGAAAGTTCCGGATGTAGGGTATCTCAAGTCATGTTACCAGCTCTGCAAAGCTCACAATGTACTATTTGTGGCCGACGAAATTCAGACAGGTATCGCACGTACGGGTAGACTCCTCTGTTGTGATCACGAGGATGTACGACCAGACATACTGATATTGGGGAAAGCACTTTCCGGTGGAGTATTACCGGTTTCTGCTGTATTGGCTGATGATGAGATAATGCTGACCATAAAACCTGGTCAGCATGGCTCCACCTTTGGTGGATTTCCACTTGCCTGCAAAGTTGCCATAGCCGCACTAGAAGTGGTAAAAGAGGAAAGACTTGCGGAAAATGCAGATAGACTTGGTAAGATATTCCGTCAAGAGATGACTGCCATCAAAAGTCCGTATATCAAACAGGTAAGAGGTAAAGGTCTTCTCAACGCAATGGAGATCACTCCACACGAGAGAAAAGATGCATGGGACTTG
The DNA here is from genome assembly GCA_002305715.1 of Proteiniphilum sp. UBA1403. Classification (GTDB taxonomy): domain Bacteria; phylum Bacteroidota; class Bacteroidia; order Bacteroidales; family Dysgonomonadaceae; genus Proteiniphilum. Next base: position 24,049 of record DBQD01000010.1, read on the forward strand.
TGCCTTAAAATGGCAGAGAAAGGGTTGTTGGCAAAACCTACACACGGAGATATCATACGTTTTGCCCCTCCGCTCGTGATAACAGAAGAAGAGCTCATGGAAGCGATTTGCATCATCAAAGAGTCAATTGAAACTTTATAAAATAGAAATCCAACTAAAACTTTTACCGATGTAATTGGTTAGTTACTTGAACATTGATTCTGAGAATATGCAAACAACCTCGAAACTACTGATGGTGCGACCTGCGCAATTTGGGTTCAATAAGGAGACTGCACAAAACAACTACTTTCAACAGAATGTAGTAGATGGCACAGTTGCTGAAAAAGCCGTAAAAGAGTTCGACGCTTTTGTACAGTTGTTGAAAAGAAACGATGTGGATGTTACTGTCGTTCAAAACAAACCTGATCCACCAACACCTGATGCCCTGTTTCCAAACAACTGGTTCTCCTCTCACATAACGGGGGAGTTGGTCCTTTACCCAATGTATGCTTTAAATAGAAGATTAGAGAGGAGTCCGGAAATAATTGAATTCTTACAAAGGAAGTTGAATCATCGTAAACTGGTCGATTTGACGCATTGGGAAAAAGATGGTGAATTTTTGGAAGGTACTGGAAGTATGGTGCTGGACCGCCATAAACGAATTGCTTATTGTTGTCGTTCCCCTAGAACTTCAGAAAAGGTACTCTCAGAGTTTTGTTCTCGCATGAGTTACGATGCAATAGTCTTTGATGCTGTTGATAAGGAAGGGAATCCAATTTATCACACCAATGTGATGATGTCTATAGGCTTACAGATCGCTATTGTATGCTTTGAGTCGATTAGAGAAGAAATTGAACGTAAAAAGGTGACTGCTGCATTGACAGCTGCGGGCAAAATCATCGTAGACATCTCTCTGGAACAGGTCACTCATTTCGCCGGCAATATGCTGGAAGTAAAAAGTCGCAATGGAACACCACTCATGATTATGTCGTCATCAGCACGTAACGCCTTGACTCTTACACAAGAAACAACGATTTCTACATTCAACAGGATTATAGCACCCGATTTACAGACCATTGAGACGGTAGGTGGGGGATCGGCCCGTTGTATGCTTGCAGAAATATTTTATTAGTTTTATATTTCGATATTTATCCACCCATTAAACAGAAAATTATGTCATTCAGATCGGAACTAAAAGATTTTTTAATGCGCGGAAATGTAGTAGACATGGCCGTGGGTATTGTAATTGGAGCTGCATTTGGAAAGATTGTGACCTCCTTTGTTAATGACATCCTAATGCCTCTCATCGCAGTGTTATTAGGAGACAGCAAGTTTGTTGATTTAAAAGTTGTCCTTAAAAGAGCAGCTATGGAGGGCAGCGAGATAGTTACCCCAGCCATTACATGGAACTACGGGGCTTTTATTCAGACTGTTGTCGATTTCGTGATTGTAGGTACAGCTATCTTCGTTGTAATTAAAGCGATGAACACTCTGAAACGTAAGAAGGAAGAAGTGTCAGCTCCACCTTCAGCACCTGAACCTACAAAAGAAGAGGTGTTATTGACTGAAATTCGCGACTTGTTGAAAAACAAATAATTGATTCATCCACTGTTATTCCGTCCGCTCAACTTCAGATCGGACGGTTTTTTTAATTTGTTAGTCAGGAGCTAACAATTAATGGATACTTTTATTTTGGTTAAAAAACAAGGATATTGAAAATAATATACTTTTTTTGTAACCAACTTCTTTTGTTGTTAGTCCTATGGATGTAAACAAAATCATTATTCATTTTTAATACATTCAAAATTATGGGAGAATTAATACCTTTACTTGCAATTATTTGTACTATCGGATTACCGATTATCGCCGGATGGATATTGGGTATGCAATGGATAAAATCACGCAATATTGAAAGAATGGGATTAATCAATCAGGGCATCATCCCCCCCGACACACCAAAGAAAAAGTCAGATCCCAATCGTTTCGTATCGCTTCGAAACGGTATCGTTCTGATCGCATTGGGTATCGGCATCATGGTAGGATTTCTCTGTTCAGAGTATTTAGTGATTGGTCAGGGTAGCGAATTCTGGATGACTGGGGCTAGTTTAGTCTTTTTCTTAGGTGTAGGTTATCTGGTTTATTTCTTGATAGTTCAAAAAATACCTGATAACCGTTACAGAGAGGGGTCTGAATTGGAATAATAGCTTGCCATGAACGAAAACCAACGTGTGCAGCAGGTACTTTCTGGTAATACTTCCGCATTTGCATTTTTTGTTGAAGCATATCAAGACATGGCTATCACCATAGCTCACAGGATTTGCGGAAACATGCAGGATGCGGAAGATGTCGTGCAAGAAAGTTTTGTCAAAGCATTCCGAAATCTGCATAGTTTTCGCTCTGACAGCAAGTTCTCAACTTGGCTCTATCGTATTATCTACAACACGGCTATCACCCATACAAAGACACAAATGTGGATTGGGAGTAAAGAGACAGCTGTAGAAGAGGCCTCTCATCTAGCCGACAACACCTTCGAAATGAATTTTGATGAGATAGAGCGAAAGATAATCGTATCGGATATTATGCAACGAATTCCCAAAGGAGATGCGCTATTACTAACACTTTACTACCTAGAGGATAATCCGATTAAAGAGATAGCAAAGATCACCGGTCTGAATGAAGCCAATGTAAAGGTAAAACTATTCAGAGCAAGGAAACTTTTTAAAGAAATGGTTATTTCAAATTACGGAATACAAATAACAGGTTCATAATAATGATCATCATGTTAGAAAATTACAATCAGCAAAAAGAAGATAAACAAATACAACAGCTTCTCTCGACGTCTAAGATAAACGCTCCTGAAAATCTGAAGTATCGTATCATGCGACAAATTGAAGCAGAAAACGCACTTGTACCAAAAGAGGAAAAACCGATCAAGATATCGGGAAATGTATTAAAGGAGATGGGTATCCACTTTGGTATCATGTATGCGGTATTGGCAGTTATGATTGCCGGAGTCTACTTCTTTTTGGGTGATGAGTATTTATTATCTCCTCAATTTATAGGAAGTATAATATTGGTTGCTTCCGTATTTTGTTTATTGTGGCTGATATCGCGACTGGACTCATATCTGAGAGAAAAAAAGAGAATCCACTGATTTCATACAAACATACATTTTCAAGTAAGATCAATCTTTACTATTATCAATATAACAAACAGGCTTTTCCATTCACAATGGAATGAAAAAGCCTGTTTGTTATGTGGTGGATTCTTACTTTTCTATTGCCACATTATTCCCAACCCCCTGAAGTAACTCCTCATAGCGTTGATCATCGGAAATAATCTGTAATCCCTTGGTAAAAATATCATTTTCTTCATTGATTATTCGGTAGAATGCCGATGAGTCGTATAGGTCACGGGCCATTACTGCTTTCAATTGTAGAAATATCAATGCTTTCGAACGACTGTATTCTTCCTCATTCCAAGTTACTTGTTCAGCTTCGGCAACTGCCCGAAGACGCTGTTCTGTTTCTTCTGAAATCTGGAAACCGCTATTAAATTGAACCACATCCGGATATCTATTAAGCAATGTACTACGTTGGTTGTCTACCAAAATGATGGCTGTTCGGTTTATTACCCCTCTTGCATTAAGATTCGCATGCAAAATGGTACCACGAGTAGTATCCATGGGGACAAAATAATCTGGCATAATTCCCCCTCCACCATATACTGTACGCTTGTTTATCAAGGTCTTGTATTTCAAAGAATCGGGGAATTGTATGCTATCTGCAACAAACAACTCACCATGTTCATACCTGTTCATAAAATCCTGGTCATATAGGTCTTTTTTCCCAATCTCATAGGGTTTTTGGATACTTCTTCCCGAAGGAGTATAATAACGCGCTACAGTCAGTCTGATCATGGTTCCATCTGGCAAAGGGAGTTGGCGTTGTACCAAACCTTTACCAAATGTTCTTCTTCCTACAACAACCCCACGATCCCAATCCTGTAATGCTCCGGCAAGAATCTCACTTGCCGATGCGGAGGCTTCGTTAACAAGTACCACCAATTTACCGGTTTGTAGTTCACCACCTGAGGTTGCATTCATTGTATAGCGGGGTTGATTCTTACCTTCGGTATAAACAATAAGTTTAGATCCGTCAAGAAATTCATCGGCTATCTCATTAGCAGTCTGCAAAATGCCTCCTCCATTATCGGTAAGATCTAAAATAAGATGCTTCATCCCTTCCGACTTCAATTTCCTTTCTGCTTGTTTAAATTCATCAGCCGAGGTGATTCCAAAGCGACTTAAACGAATATAACCAATGTCATTTGTTACCATATATGCCGCATCAATACTCGTGATGGGGATTTTGTCTCGAACAATTCGAAACTCCATCAGCTCAGACATACCACGTCGTAATAGTTTCACGGTCACAGTAGTACCTTTAGGCCCTCGAAGTCGTCTTATAACATCCTGATTGTTCATTTTCACACCAGCAATCAAGGTGTCATTTACCATTATAAACTTGTCACCAGGCATGATACCAACCTTCTGTGACGGTCCTCCTGCAACCACCTCCATTACATAAAGAGTATCGGTAAGCATATTGAACGATATACCTATTCCGTCGAAGTTACCTTGTAGAGGCTCATTCATGGCACGCACTTCTTCTTCGTTCAAATAGGAAGAATGAGGATCAAGTTCAGCCAGCATTGCACGAATGGCAGCTTCTGTGATTACTTTTGAATCCACATCATCTACATAGAGACCTTTAACCAGTTGAAGGGTACGTTCTAATTTGAGTCCTTCTGGTGAAGGTTTAAACTGAGCAAGAATGTTACAAGTGAAAAAGATGGCAACAAATACCAACGATATAATTCTTTTTTGCATCAAATGTTATGTTATAGGGATTAAATGTTTATTCCCTGGGGTAAAAAGTTACTGACATCCTGTCCATAACTGAGCAACTCTCTAATGTGGCTGGAGTTGATATGTGATAAGGTCGGTTCAGTGAATAATAGAAACGTCTCTATTCCAGAAATAGTTCGGTTCATGTCAGCAATTGTCCTCTCATATTCGAAGTCAATGACCGAGCGGATACCTCTTAGGATAAAGCGTGCACCTACCTTCTCTGCAAATTTAATTGTGAGAGTATTATAACTTTCAACCTTTACTCGGGTCTCGTCATGATATAAGTTTCGGATCATCTCGATCCGTTTATCCAACGTAAAGTAGGTCTTCTTTGCTTCGTTGATACCAATTGCAATCACTATTTCATCCACTATGAGTAACCCCCTTCGTACAATTGATTCGTGACCGAGTGTGAAAGGGTCGAATGATCCTGGAAATAAAGCTATACGCTTCTGATTTATTGATGTTTCCATTTTTACGCTACTTCTTCATCTTCTACTACTAGGTTGTCGATAATGAAATTCTGCCGTTCCGGAGTGTTTTTGCCCATGTAAAATTCTAGCAGTTCTTTCAGTAGATCTTCCTTACGCATGGTCACCCTGTCGAGCCGAATATCCTCACCTATGAAATTGCGGAATTCATCGGGAGAGATCTCTCCGAGTCCCTTAAAACGAGTAATTTCTGGGTTAGGGGATAGCTCTTCAATAGCACGGAGACGTTCCTCTTCTGTATAGCAATAGTAGGTTTTTTTCTTGTTACGCACTCTGAAAAGGGGTGTTTGCAGAATATAGACATGCCCCTTTTTAATAAGATCAGGGAAAAACTGAAGGAAAAAGGTAAGCAACAACAATCGAATGTGCATTCCATCCGTATCGGCATCTGTTGCGATAATTACTTTGTTATATCGCAGACCATCCATGTTCTCTTCAATATTGAGAGCCGCCTGTAGCAGGTTGAACTCCTCATTTTCATAGACAATCTTCTTGGTGAGTCCGAAGCTGTTTAATGGCTTCCCACGAAGGCTAAATACCGCCTGAAGATTTGGATCTCTACTTTTTGTGATGGAACCGCTCGCTGAATCCCCCTCAGTAATGAAGATACAGGTTTTATCTCTATCATCTCCTTTTGCATCGTTGTAGTGGATACGGCAATCTCGAAGCTTCTTGTTGTGAAGATTGGCTTTCTTTGCGCGCTCACGAGCCAATTTGGTCACCCCTGCAATAGCTTTACGTTCTTTCTCTGAATCTAGAATCTTCTTCTGCAGAGCCTCCACAGTATCGGGATTTTTGTGTAGATAGTTATCCAATTCCTTTTTTAGGAAATCATTGATAAACTTATTTACTGATACGCCATTAGGTCCCATCTCCTTCGACCCGAGCTTTGTCTTTGTTTGTGATTCAAATACAGGCTCTTCCACCTTGATACTGATGGCCGCCACCATACCATTTCGAATGTCGGAATACTCAAAGTTGCGGTTGTAGAACTCTTTAATAACACGGGCTGTAGCCTCACGAAAAGCGGCCAGATGGGTACCACCTTGGGTAGTATGTTGTCCATTCACAAACGAGTAGTACTCCTCTCCATACTGATTAGTATGGGTAATGGCCACCTCAATGTCCTCCCCAAATAGATGGATTATCGGATAAAGTTCCTCCGATGTGAGATTATCATTCAACAGGTCTTCGAGACCGTTTTTAGAAGTAAACTTTTTACCGTTGAAGATGATAGTAAGTCCAATATTAAGAAAAACATAGTTCTTCAACAACGGTTCAATATGCTCATCCCGATAATGATAATCTCCAAAAATTTCAATATCAGGCGTGAAGCCCACCAATGTTCCATTGGAGTTATTCGACTGTATCGTCTCACCCTCACTTACTTCGATTCCCTGTTTGAAATCCACCCTTTTAGAGAGTCCATCCCTGGTACTCTCCATGAAAAAGTCCGACGAGAGTGCGTTCACCGCTTTGATACCGACTCCATTCAGACCAACCGATTTTTTAAAAGCCTTGGAGTCATATTTTGCTCCTGTGTTCATCTTGGAGCATACATCCTTCAGTTTACCTAACGGTACACCACGCCCGTAATCGCGTACGGTTACATAATGGTTGTCGATATTAATCTCGATTGTTTTCCCAAATCCCATCATGTACTCATCGATGGAATTATCGAGCACCTCCTTCAGCAGCACATAAATACCGTCGTCGGAGGTGGAGCCGTCACCCAGTTTACCAATGTACATTCCCGGACGTCTACGGATATGCTCCTGCCATTCCAGGGTGACAATATTTTCTTCCTGATAATTGTCTTGCAGTATTTGTAGTTCTTTCTCTGTTTCGTTCACGTCAATTTATCACTCCTCTATAGTTGTTTAATGAAGGCTCTACGCCGCTTTGTCTGTTTTGCTTCCAGATCATTCCACAAAGATTTTACCTTGTGGTTCACGTCCAGTTCGGGGTTGCTTTCAGCATACTCAAAACCCAGTCGACTGGCTGCCGGAATAAACTCATTGAATAATAATGCATTCACTCCCTTTCCTTGATATTCTGGATCCACAGCCACTAGTAGCAAGTCGAGCACATTATTTCCTTTTCCTTTCAATGCCCTATAAAGATGGTACCATCCATCAGGCAGAAAACGTCCTTTAGCTTTCTGTAGTGCTTTGGCAATACTTGGCAGTCCAATACCTACACCCACCAATTTGTTATCTTCCTGCCTGATAACCAGTGTAAGAAACTCCAGTCGCAGCATCGGTATATACATATCCACATAATAATCGATCTGCCTCTCTGTTAGTTCCACATAACCATACAAATCTTTATAGGCACGATTAATGAGTTTAAAAATCTCTTTTGCATAGGGATAGACATCTTTCTTACTCTGTAAATGCTTCACATCTAACCCGAAACGTTTTTTCACTATCTCAGAAGCACGCAGAAAACGATCTGGGATTTCTTTTGGTATAGTAATCAGGAATTCTACCCAATCCTGATCCTTAGCGTAGCCCATTCGTTCCATATGATCCACGTAATAGGGGTAATTGTAGATAGTGGAGAGTGTTCCCATCTTATCAAATCCTTCCACCAGCATTCCTTCATGATCAAGATCCGTAAATCCAAGTGGTCCGTGAATTTTCTCCATCCCGCGTGAGCGTGCCCAACTTTCAGCAGCACCAAAAAGAGCATCAACAACCTCTTCGTCATCGATAAAATCGACGAATCCAAAACGGGCATTTTTTTCTTTCCAGATCTCGTTCGCTTTGTGATTAATGATTGCAGCAATCCTACCTACAGTCTTCCCATCACGGTAAGCCAGAAAGTAGGAAGCATCACAATGATCAAAAGCCGGATTTTTATCCATCCTGAGTGTTGCACGTTCATCGTAAACCAAAGGAGGCACAAAAAACTCATTACCTTCGTAGAGATCGATTCCGAACTGGATGAACTTCATGAGATCATCTTTCGAGTTAACTTTTTGAATAACTACTGACATCTTGATCTAATTCTATTGATTTTCTCTGTGCTGTCTATATCTATGCTTCATTTTGACAATGATACAAAGATAATGAACTTTTTTTATCAACGAGAACAGAGTAAATTCATTTATATTATCGAATAATAAAAAGTCTAAAACAACAAAAGTTTTCAGAATAACCATTGAAAAATTGAGCTATTTATTGAGGGACAGTTTCCTGATAGAACCTCCATCTGTCTATAACATTTTGAACATAATTGATTGTTTCATCGGCTCTAAAATAACCATTTTTACACACCGGATCGGTGTAATATTGTTCCAAACGCTTCAATTGGATATATTTTTCCACATTACCTTCCCATACATTTTTGTCGGCTCCATATTTTTCCGCCAATGCCCTAGCATCTGATAGATGGCCTAAACCTCCATTATAAGCTGCCAGCGATAGCTTCATTCGCTCCATCGGGTCTGGCACTGAACTGAAGATCGCAAGCAAATACTTAAGGTATTCCGCGCCGATGCGAATGTTCGTTTCGGGATCAAACAACTCATCTCGGCTCACCCCAAGAGAGGCTGCAGTGGCGGGCATAAGTCCCATCAAACCGATTGCCCCTGCCCAGGACTCACCTTCTGTTTCGAAAGTAGACTCCTGCCATGAGATTGATGCCAGTAAGCGCCAGTCGATTTTCAAACGCTGTCCTTGCTGTTTAAACCAAGTATCAAAAGGTGAAATAATGCCATGATGCAGTATTTCACTATATGACAGTCTGTCTGTATGGAGATACCCCTTTGTTTCTTCAAAATAGCGTTTCTCCACTCGTAGAAAAAGCGGTGCTGTCGATTTTCTTTCAAACCAGCTCTTCAGTGAGTCTGCCAGAATAGGAGAGTTCTTCCTGACTACCCATGACGAGCGTTGTTCGAAGCTAACTGATAGATTCACATCCAGATTTCTGAAATAGGTCTGATTTAATCTAGCAAGATCGTTATCGGCAACAGTATAAGCAATCTCTCCACGCGATACCGATCGGATAAGATCTTCCACGGTTAGCGTGTCGCTATAAGCCGTTTCAATTTGAATACCTCCACCCAGTTCAACATTCAGGTTCTCGAGTCGATCACGATATTTAGATGACCCCATTACGGTAACCTTCTTGCCTACCAAACCCGTCACATCTGTGATGAGTGTATCAGTCCGTAAAGAACGTTGCACCAATACTTGATGCGTTATATGCTGTAGTCCGGCAAAAAGCACCGAATCTTTCAACGCATTGGTCACAGGAATGTTGTATGCAATTAGATCTCCAACACCAAGCTGCAACAAACTGATCAATTCCCGGTTATTTTTTGCAACAATAATTTTCGGAACAAGACCATGTTGATTGCAAAAATCACGTACCATTTCATAATGATACCCCATGGGTTGATCACGATATAGAAAAAAGGAAGTGGAAGTGTTCAGTGTTATCACACGCAACGTATCGCCCTGAATTATTTGCGGATAATCGTGTACCCGTTTTTTATTACAGACTGTAATAAAGAAAAGAGACACAATGATTATTATGCAATATAACACCAAGCTTTTTTTCATATACTTGTTCATCTAACAGGGTATAAATATCGTGAAAAAATGAATAATTTCCAAACGTCCTTTGTGTATGAAACACAATGTCTATCAACAAAAAAAGCCCCAAAACGGGGCTTTTATCTATCGTAAATACAATGCGAATGATCACTCATATGCAATTTCTCCATGCTCTGCTATATCGAGACCAATCGATTCACTTTCCTTGCTAGCTCTCACACCAATTAGTAGGTCCACAATTTTGAATAAAATCCATGTCATAACAGCGCTGAAGACGATTGTAGCAGCTGTCGCAACAACCTGTATCCAAAGCTGGTTCCAATCACCATACAGTGCTCCCTGCGCTCCTCCTTCACCAGTAATAGTCTGTGTAGCAAAAACACCAATCAGAATAGATCCAATAATACCACCTACACCGTGCACACCGAAAGCATCCAATGAGTCGTCATAACCCAGTTTATGTTTCACAGTTGCAACCATGAAGAAGCAGATCAAACTGGCGGCAAGACCAATCACGAATGCTCCCAATACACCGGTAGAACCGGCTGCAGGAGTAATCGCAACCAACCCGGCAACCACACCTGTACAAAAGCCCACAATGGTTGGTTTTTTGTTTATTATCCAGTCGAGGATAGCCCATGTCAGGGCTGCAGCAGCCGCAGCAATGTTTGTCACCAGGATTGCACTTGTCGCCAGTCCATCAGCCGCAAGTCCACTACCACCGTTGAACCCAAGCCATCCAAGCCAAAGAAGAGCTGTACCAATCACCACAAATGGAATGTTGTGCGGAGTAATAGGAGGTGCATCTTTTACGTTCCATCCCCTACGCTTACCCAGTAAGATAGCCATAACCAGGGCCGATATTCCAGCATTGATATGTACCACGGTACCTCCGGCAAAGTCGATTGCTCCCATTTCACCAATCCAACCGCCACCCCATACCCAGTGAGCAAGCGGATTGTAAACAACCAGCGCCCACAATACAGAGAAAAGGAGGAAGCCGCTAAATTTAATTCTTTCAGCAAAAGCGCCCACTATCAGAGCGGGAGTTATCACTGCAAACATCCCTTGAAACGAAACGAACAGCAATTCAGGAATGGTGTACCCTTCAAGCAGGTCATTGATACCAATTCCTTGAAGGAATACTTTATCAAAACCACCGACAAAAGTATTCAGTCCTTCGGGAGACGAAGTAAACGCAAGACTATAGCCGATTACCACCCATTCAATAATAATTACAGAGGTCAGTATCAAACATTGCATCAGCACACTCAATACATTTTTCCTACGTACAAGACCTCCATAAAAGAGGGCCAGTCCCGGTATAGTCATCATCATTACCAAGATGGTCGCTACAATAATCCATGCAGTATCACCACCGCTCAGGGTAGGCTCCGCACTCTCCTGTGCAAATGCCATAGCAGGTAGGAGGAACAATGCAGTCAGCATTGTGACATATTTCAATATCTTATGTTTCATATCTTCTAAGTTTGTTAAATCAAATCTGTTTTTTTAATGCTGCAATTTTATCTGTTATACGTTGTAGAGCGACTCATCACCCTTATCTCCTGTTCGTATACGAATTGACTGTTCAATATCAGAAACGAATATACGTCCATCTCCACTTTCGCCAGTATAAGCTGCTTTCAGGATGGCATCAATTGACTTTTGCACATTCATTTCCCTCACTACAAAAGAGAGATAGATCCTTTCAATGGCATTCACATCGTATGCGATACCTCTAAAAATAAGACCCTGTTTGGCCGTACCTTGACCCTTCACTCCCCACCATGAGAGGAAGTCGATATCGGCTTCATGCAGCGCAGCACGAACTTCGTCGAATTTCGACTTACGGATAATTGCTTCAATTTTTTTCATAGGAATTAAAAGTTTTAATGGGGCTCGATAGCAGTGTATTTTATTTTTACTGCTCTCGAGCAGTGATAATTTTTAGAAACTAATGCCAAACACTAAAAACACATCTTTTGTGTCAGGATTCAAAATTGCCTGTGTAAATACCGGTAATGAGAAAGAATCGGTAAAGGAGAGCTCCTTACTAGCTTTAATAGAGGCATTGATCAGTGCGAACCCATCGGAATACAAACCAGCCCATGGGGTGGCACCAAGTATAAGATCTATTGAAACATCACCTGCAGCAATGGAATAGCTTGCTTCAACATAGCTTGAATAATCATCGTCTCCCGCAAAATTAGTATTCCAGGACAGCGAAAGTGGCAATGATTCACCAAATGAATATCCAAGTGTACCTTCGAAAAGATGATCCGACAGTTTGAAATAACGGCTCCCTAATCCATCTGGAAGATCACGGGGGAAGAAATAGTCCGTCACCAGCAACGAAAGGTTGCCTATTGAATATGAGGCATAGAGGTCGAATTCCCTCCAGGTTCCTTCAAAACTCGATGACCCCCAAATTCCGAGATCCAAGCCACCAGCAGATAGAGAAATGGAAGGTTGTGCTGAAGCAGGTCCAACATAGGAACCACGCCAAATGTAGGAACTCACGACATCGGCTCCTGCTGAGACCGAAACACCCTGTGCTTTTACACTACCAAACGCTACACATACGCTACACAGGAGAAAGAATAGTTTTACGCTTTTCATAATTTTTACATTTTAAAATAAATAACCTCAATCTTTTTTCAAATAGATACCTAAAACAACTATTGTAATCTTTTTGAAATGATAATCCAACCTTAATAACCTTTTTGTTTGTTTTTACTTCGCAAAGATATACAAAAAGATTATAAAACAAATATTTTTTGAACATTTTGATTAAAAAAATAATGAAATAATTACTTTTCGGCAACTGACAAAAAATAAAAAACCAAAAATTGATCCTTTTTAAATTCATTATCAAATATTTAGAAAACATGGAAATAAATGTTATGTTTGTAAAAATCGATCTATTATGAAAAAACTATTGCCTTTTCTTTACTTTATCGGACTATTGTATCCTTTTGGGGAAGTCATAGCGCAACATACAGGTTGGCTTGAATACATCGAACAGATGGCAGAGGAGGGAATGGATGAGGCTACCATTGAGAACATCTACCAGGAATTGCTTCAACTAGAGAATAACCCGTTCGACTTGAACAGGGTCACTCATGATCAGCTCAATCAAATACCATTGCTTTCGTTGGAAGAAGCGATTGCCATTGCCGACTTTCTGGAGAAAAACCGTCCTATTTTTACCGTATTTGAACTTCGCAATGTGCCTAATCTCGAATTTAAGACCGTAGAACGAATCATTTCCTTCTTTTATGTTGGTGATAGTAAAATTCAAGAGCAGAAGATTATCGGACCCGAAATACTACAATACGGTCGGCATGAGTTGCAGTTTCGGCTCGACAAGACCCTTACCCCACGCGCTGGGTATAGTGAATTTTCAGACAGCATCCTAAATCGTTATCCCAATCGCAAATACCGTGGGGAAGATTTTTATCACTCTCTCCGCTATTCATTTCGCTATCGCAATAAAGTTCAAATAGGATTCACCGCTGAGAAGGATGCAGGAGAACCATTCTTTAAACAGGGATACCCAAAAGGATACGACCATTATGGGCTGCACCTGATCGCACGAGACATTGGAAGACTCAAGGCATTAGCGTTAGGTGATTTCCGACTCTCTTTTGGGCAGGGACTTGTTCTGAATAACGATTTCATGGTCAGTAAAGCATGGGGCACAGAAAATATTGTACGTCGCACGCAAATTCCCAAACGCCATTTCTCCACAGCTGAAAGTGGCTTTTTCAGAGGAGCTGCATTGGTAACCGATATGGGTAATTTCACATTAACCTCATTTTATTCCAACAAAAAAATTGATGCAAATCTTTCGAAAGAGGGAGATATCACCTCATTCAAAACCGACGGCCTCCATCGTACATTGCTGGAAATAGATAAGAAAAAAAACGTACGCGAAGAGGTTGTTGGCGCCAACATTAACTACCGCAAAAACCAGATACAAATAGGTGCAAGCGGTCTCTATCATACCTACAGTACTATGTACAACCCTACACTGCAGGATTACAATATCTATTACCTTCGCGATGCATCCAATATGAATGCGAGCATCGACTATTCCTATCAACTGCCGGGATTCATCATCGCAGGGGAGACCGCACTCTCAAAAAACGGATCGGTCGCCGCGCTGCATACCCTACAGTTTCGCCCCTCTTCCAATCTCTCCTTCGCGCTCCTTCACCGATCCTATCCAATATCCTACAATGCCCTCTATGCACAAGCTTTTTCGGAAGGAAGTGCAGTTCGCAACGAAAAAGGCCTGTTCATCAACATGCAATTTATCCCTTTCAGCAGATTGACACTAAACAGCTATCTGGATCTGGTCCGATATCCTTGGCTGAAATATGGCGTGGACACACCCTCGAAAGCATTGGATTACTATCTGTTGGCTTCCTATTTTCTCTCTCGCAACTCATCTGTCGATTTACGATACAAGTACAAACAAAAGGAGAAGAATATGAAGTGGCCCGATGAACACTCTACCTCTGTACTTCCCTACGCAACCCATAAAATACGGATTCGGTATACCCATGCATTCCATAGCGGATGGGAAACGCGTACCATTGCCGACATAGCCTACTATACAGAAACACATTTTCCCGCTGAATCAGGGTACATGCTCTCCCAAAATGTTGGTTATCGAGGAGAACGAGCAGTCGCCGGTGACCTCTTCCTGGCATATTTTAATGCAGACAGCTACAATACACGACTTTATTCGTACGAACGGAGCCTTCTCAACTCCTTTCACATGCCCTCCTTTTACGGTAAGGGTTGTCGATTCACTGCTTCAATCAAATATGTGGCATCTGCAACGCTCACCCTCTCGTTGAAAGCCGCTCATACCCGTTACTTTAACCGCGACACCATCGGTAGCGGCACCGAAATGATCAACGGTAACAAAAGGAGCGATCTCTATTTCTATCTACGATGGAAGTTCTGAATCGATTGTTTTTTGTATTTTTGAGGTCAAATCCAGATACATATGTCCCATCCTTTACTGCAAATCGACTCACTCACCAAAAGCTTCGGCGACCTGCTTCTCTTTCGTAATATCTCATTCGGTATCGCCGAGGGAGATAAGATTGGACTGATTGCCCGCAATGGAGCAGGTAAGACCACCCTGCTGAACATTCTCGGCGGAAAAGAGAGTTACGACGAGGGAAGGGTGGTATTTCGCAACGACATCCGATTTGCTTACTTGGAACAGTCGCCCCAATACGACCAGGAGATGACTGTCCTTGAAGCCTGCTTCAATGCCGACAATGAAACGGTAAAACTAATTGCACGGTACGAGGAGATACTCTCCTCTCCCAATCAAGCGGGACTCGACGAACTGTTGATTCAAATGGACCATCACAAGGCATGGGATTATGAACAGCGCATCAAGCAGATTCTCTCCCAACTTAAGATCACCAATTTCCATCAGAAGATGGGCGAGCTTTCGGGTGGGCAGGTGAAACGTGTGGCACTGGCCAACGTACTGATCAGTGAGCCGGAGCTGATTATCCTCGATGAGCCCACCAACCACCTCGATCTGGAGATGGTGGAGTGGCTCGAAGATCATCTCAACCGCAACAGGATGAGCCTACTGATGGTGACGCACGACCGTTATTTCCTCGATCGCATCTGCACCCAGATCTTAGAGATTGATGAAAAACAGATTTTCTCCTATAAGGGTAACTTCTCCTACTACCTCGAAAAGAAAGAAGAACGGGTTACTGCACAAAATATGGAGGTCGATCGTGCCCGCAACCTGTTACGCAAAGAACTTGACTGGATGCGTCGCCAACCTCAAGCACGCGGCACGAAAGCAAAATCACGCATCGACGCATTTTATTCACTGGAAGAGAAAGCTCAACGTCGCCGCGAAGAAGAGGGAGTCCGACTCACTGCCCGTGGCACCTATATTGGCAACAAGATTTTTGAAGCCTCTCATGTTTCCAAACAATTTGGCGATATCCGCATCACCAACGATTTCAATTACATCTTCTCCAGATACGAAAAAATGGGGATTGTGGGAAACAACGGCACGGGGAAGTCTACCTTTGTCAAGATGCTCCTCGGCAAAGAGACGCCCGATAGTGGCAGCTTCGATATTGGTGAAACGGTGCAGTTTGGTTATTACAGCCAGGAGGGATTGCAGTTCGATGACCAAATGAAAGTACTTGATGTGGTGCAAAACATCGCTGAAGTCATTGATATGGGGAATGGCAGCAAGCTCACCGCCTCGCAGTTTCTGCAGCACTTTCTCTTCCCCCCTGAAAAGCAGCATAGCTTTGTCTACAAACTAAGTGGTGGCGAGAAAAGACGACTTTACTTATGCACCGTTCTCATCACCAACCCCAACTTCCTGGTGCTGGATGAGCCAACGAACGACCTTGATATCATCACGTTGAATATTCTGGAAGAGTACCTTGCCGGATTTAAAGGATGCCTCATTGTGGTGTCGCACGACCGATTTTTTATGGACAAGGTGGTCGATCACCTGTTGGTATTTCATGGCGATGCTAAGATTCAAGACTTCCCCGGAAACTACACCCAATATAGAGAATGGAAAGTCGAAGTAGAGAAAAAAGAAGCGGAGGAACAGAAAACGATCAGACAGGAAAACGATACACGAAAAAACAGAACCCCCGAAGAGAGGAAGAAGCTTTCTTTCAAAGAGAAGAGAGAGTTTGAATCGCTCGAAATAGAGATTGAACAGTTAGAAGCAGAAAAAACGGAACTCACCGAACAAATCTCATCCGGCAATCTTTCACCCGGCGAACTGATGGAAAAGTCATCCCGCCTGTCGGAAGTCATGGAGTTAATCGACGAAAAGACCATGCGTTGGCTGGAATTGAGCGAGCTGGCCTAATTTCAATTTAGAAAGAGTTTAAATATCCTCCCCTCGCCCCATTATTTTTTTTTCAAACTATAAATTGATTATTTTTGTTGGAACAGATAATCCATGCACAACTGGACACCACTGTCCATGTTATTACGCCGCAAAGGAAAATCAACAAATTGGAAACCAACCATTCAAATTTAAAATAATCGTATGAAGAGCGTAAAAGGAACCCAAACCGAACTAAATCTGTTGAAATCCTTCGCAGGAGAATCACAGGCACGTATGCGTTACACCTTTTTTGCAAAAGAAGCAAAAAAAGAGGGATATGAACAAATAGCAGCAATCTTCCAGGAAACAGCAGACCAGGAGATGACGCACGCAAAGAGAATGTTCAAATACCTTGAAGGAGGTATGGTAGAGATCACAGCATCATATCCAGCCGGTAAGATTGGCACCACAGCTGAAAATTTGAAAGAAGCAGCTGAAGGAGAAAACGAAGAGTGGACAATGCTCTACCCCCAGTTTGCTGAAGTAGCGGAACAAGAAGGATTCAAAGAAATCGCCACCATGTACCGAATGATTGCCAAAGCCGAAGCAGTACACGAAGAACGCTATCGCAAGCTGTTGGAACGTGTGGAGAACGGCACAGTATTTATGCGTGAAGAAGAGATCGACTGGATTTGCCGTCACTGCGGATATGTATTCACCGGTAAGAAACCGCCGAAAAACTGTCCAACCTGCTTGCACCCACAAGCATACTTCGAACCCAAAAACGAAGCATACTATTAATATTCTTACTTTTGCTAGCCTATTGTTTATTGTATCACACCGAAAGGTAAGACTTCTACAGTCGACATCTATGTCGCATACAGAAACAATTTGTGCAACTTGCATAAGCTAACTTTCGAAAAAGCTGATCCTCGACAAAAAGGATCAGCTTTTTTGTGTTGGAACACTTCTGCTTCCTCTCTCCCCAAATCCGATAAAAATAGTGTAATTTTGCAGCCGAATTTTCATTTGCTTACAACACCGACTATTTCATCAGCCGGTTAACAAGATAATATCTTTTCAAGACATGTCGTACAACGAACTTTTTGCCCGTACAGAATTACTAATTGGATCTGCCGCAATGCAACGAATTGCTTCCAAAAAAGTAATTCTCTTTGGCGTAGGTGGTGTGGGAAGCTGGTGCGCAGAAGCCCTAATCCGTAGCGGCATCATGCACCTTACAATTGTCGATTCTGACCGGGTGGCCACAGCCAATATAAATCGGCAACTTCCTGCGACCACGAAAACAGTGGGAGAACTGAAAGTGGAGGTAATGAAGAAGCGACTGCAGGAAATCAATCCTGAAGCAGAAATCACAACCCTTCCCATGATCTACAGTGCCGAAACGTCGATGTCGTTTCATCTGGGACAGTACGATTACATCATCGATGCCATCGACTCACTCTCCCACAAGGCCGACCTGCTGGTGACTGCCTCCCGCACCGGAGCAACCCTCTTCTCCTCCATGGGTGCAGCCCTCAAGATGGACCCTCAACAGATTCGGGTAGCTGAGTTCTGGAAGGTACGGGGTTGCAAACTCGCATCGGCACTTCGTCAGCGGATGAAAAAGAACGCAAAGCCAGAAAAGCCGTTTCTTTGTGTCTATAGTGAAGAGCTGTTGCCCAACATTGGTCAAGAAGCACTCCCGGATGCGAACGAACATGGCAGCTTCCGCAAAGCACAAACCAACGGTACAATGGTACAAGTAACAGCCATCTTCGGTTTCACCCTCTCAGGCCTTGTAATTCAAGATATCGTACGTCATTAATTACATTTTTCGTACCTTTGCGCTTTCAAACAGTAAAACAACAGCTGTATTTAAACTGATTAGGAAAAAAATCGTATGCAGATAGAACAGATTCTTCAGGATGCCATCATCGCGGCAATAAATGAGCTTTATGCCACAACCGTCAATGCATCGCAAATCACATTGCAGAAAACCAAAAAAGAGTTCAAAGGCCACTATACGCTGGTCACATTTCCCTTATTAAAAATATCCCGCAAGAATCCCGAGCAAACTGCCGAGGAGATTGGAGTTAAACTGACCGAAAGTTCACCCTTCGTCTCGGAGTACAACGTAATCAAGGGGTTTCTCAACCTCACCATCGCACCCAATGTATGGGTTGAGCTGCTGCAAACGATCGATGATACACCCAACTACGGCTTCACACCCATTGCCGAGGATGCACCACTCTACATGGTTGAGTACTCTTCGCCCAACACCAACAAACCGTTACACTTGGGGCACGTACGCAACAACCTGCTGGGGCATGCACTAAGTGAAGTACTAAAAGCCAACGGGAAACGGGTGGTAAAGACCAACATTGTGAACGACCGCGGCATCCACATCTGCAAGTCGATGCTGGCATGGCAGAAATGGGGTAACGGAGATACACCCCTCTCCACGGGCAAGAAGGGCGACCACCTGATTGGCGACTACTACGTACTGTTCGATAAGAAATACAAAGAAGAGCTGGCTGCATTGCAGGAAAAAGGTCTCTCCAAGGAGGAGGCTGAAGCGCAATCTCAGCTGATGGCAGAAGCTCGTGAGATGTTGCGCAAATGGGAGGCGCAAGACGAAGCGACCGTGAATTTATGGAAGATGATGAACGAATGGGTCTATGCCGGTTTCGATGAAACATACCAGCAGATGGGTGTCTCATTCGATAAGATTTACTACGAATCACAGACCTATCTGGCCGGAAAAGAGGAGGTGGTTCGTGGACTTAATGCTGGGTTGTTCTTCCAAAAAGAGGATGGTTCAGTGTGGGCCGATCTCACACCATACGGACTGGATCAGAAACTGCTATTGCGTGCCGATGGCACGTCGGTCTATATGACACAAGATATTGGAACCGCAAAGCTTCGTTTCGATGATTATCCCATCGACACCATGATCTACGTGGTGGGGAACGAGCAAAACTACCACTTCCAAGTACTCTCTATCCTACTCGATATGCTAGGCTTTGAGTTTGGAAAAGGTTTGGTGCATTTCTCTTACGGGATGGTGGAGTTACCCGAAGGCAAGATGAAATCGCGCGAAGGTACTGTTGTCGATGCCGACGACCTGATGGCTGAAATGATTAACACCGCCCACGAAACATCGCAAGAACTGGGCAAGTTGGACGGTGTAACAGAAGAAGAGGCAGCTGCTATCTCTCGTATGGTAGGTTTGGGAGCACTCAAGTATTTCATTCTGAAGGTCGACCCGAAAAAGAACATGACCTTCAACCCCAAGGAGTCGATCGATTTCAACGGCAACACCGGCCCCTTCATCCAATACACCCATGCCCGTATCCAATCGATCCTGCGTAAAGCAGCAGATCAGGGTATTACAACCCCGGAGAAACTGGAAAAAGCCCTCACGCTTTCAGAAAAAGAAGAGGGACTAGTGCAGCTGCTAGCCGAGTTTGCATCGGTCGTAAAGCAGGCTGGAACGGAGTACAATGTCTCGCTGATTGCTAACTATGTATACGATTTGGCGAAGGAGTACAACCAGTTCTATCACGACTTCCCCATGCTGCGTGAAGAGAAGAGTGAACTACGCAACTTCCGTTTGTTGCTATCAAAGAATGTCGCTCTCACCATCAAAAAGGGAATGTCGCTCTTTGGCATCGATGTGCCGGAGCGGATGTAAAATGGCTCATCTTTTTGGCTCCATGCTCTTTAGCAACAACACCCTCTCCTAATCGTTGTTGATATATCGCACAAACGCCACACGCTCTCCGTCGGGCGACCAGCTATGCACATTGATAGTACCCTGACCACCATAGAAGATGGGTGTCAGGTCGCGTGCTTCTAGTGTCTCAACATCAAGCAGTCGAAGTTTTACATCCTTTCCAAATGGATGTCCCCCTTGCTGATCCTCCATATAGGCGATATAGACGACACTCTTATTATCGGGCGAAGGATGGGGAAACCAATTGTCGTACTCCTCAAAGGTCAACTGTGTTTGTTCGCTTCCATCCGGGCGCATGCGATAAATATGCATCCTCTCCGTCCGGTGGCTGTTGAAATAGATCCACTCTCCGTCGTAACTGAATTCAGGACCATCATCAAGCCCCGCAGCATCGGTGAGTCGCACCTCCTGGTCGGTATACACATCTGTTTTGTACACATCCCATTCGTTGTTTCGCATAGCGCAATAGGTCACCCATTGGTTATCAGGACTTACGCCGTGCCAATAACTGGGATATTGACTCGTAATTAGTCGAGGCACACCACCTGCTGCCGGTAGCATGTAAATACGGGAGATACCTCCAATAGAACTGACTTGTGGGTCGTTATAACTAATGATCAGCCACTTGCCATCGAAAGTCAGTCCATGGTCGTTGTTACACTGGTCGGCAAACCCTGTATCAATGATGCCAAGCTTTTTCCCTTTGACTGATACTTTTTCTAGTTTACCATCCGCATCGATGATCAGAGACTTTCCATCGCGCGACCAGTTAGGTGCTTCAAAATGGCGCTTTTCTCGCAGGATAACGGTTTCCTTGCCAGTTTTTACATTGAGCAGCACCAGCTCACTTTCAAGATTTTTCGGAACTTGGGCAAGAGAGGTCAATGAAATAAAAATGAAAAACGACCACAAACAAATCTGTTTCATATCGATACTAGACTTTCTATATTCATAGCAAATGTAATACAATAGCACAAATTTGTGCAATAAAGATTGGGTGAAATGGTTCATTGCGATTATATTTGCGATTGGAACTTTTGGTTATTCCCATCCCCATCTCGATTATTGCACCTCAAAACAAACAACATTGCCCATGATTATACCGATTAATTTGTACGAAAGTGTAGGACTCGCTGTTTTGTTGTTGCTGTTGGGCAAATGGTTGAAATCGAAAATCTATTTCTTTCGGAAGTATGCAATCCCGTCGCCTGTTATTGGTGGACTGTTGTTTGCATTTGCTGCTTTAGCGTTGCAATCTACGGATGTGTTGAGTTTTCAGTTCGACAATTCGTTGCAAAGCTTTTTCATGACCATCTTCTTCACCTCACTCGGATTTAATGTCAGTCTGAAGTTACTATACAAGGGTGGTTCAATATTGCTCCTTTTCCTATTGTTATCCACAATTTTCTCGTTGCTCCAGAATATCATTCCCATTTTCTTGGCCAATCCATTGGGTGTAGATATGCGACTGGCATTAATGACCGGCTCTACATCTCTCATGGGAGGATTGGGCACATCGGCAGCCATCGCTCCGTTGGTAGAGGAGGCCGGTGTGACCGGAGCACATGCTGTTGCCATTGCATCGGCCACATTTGGTCTTCTATTGGGTTCTTTGATGGGTGCACCCATTGGCAACAACCTTATTACACGAAAAAAGCTTCACCTCAACCGCAAAGCCGATGCCGAAGAGCTGGAAATCGACGCACTAAAGGAAAACAGCATCCCCATGAACGGCGAGCGCATAACTAAAGCGTCGTTTCTCATTTTAATATCGATGGGTATCGGAGTAGTTTTCACAGACATCCTCAATCATTTTATGGGATTATGGATTGGCACAGTGAAATTTCCGGTCTATATCGGACCGATGATTGCGGCGGCTATCATCCGCAATATATTCGATGCACGGGGCGATTTTACGATCAATCCTGAAATACAATTGTTGGGAGATATCTGTTTGAATGTTTTTATCTCAATCGCCATCATGACACTTCGTTTGTGGGAGCTCAGCGAATTGGCACTCCCACTGATAGTTCTGTTGCTGGCTCAGGTACTGCTGATGTATCTCTTTCCCCGATTTATAGCCTTCCCCGTAATGGGAAGGAATTACGATGCCGCTGTCTCAACATCGGGACTGGTAGGCTTTGCCATGGGCTCAACGGCAAATGCCATGGCGAACCTCGATTCCATTTGCGGTAAGTTCGGCTATTCGCGTTTGGCCTACTTTATTGTTCCTGTTGTGGGTGCCTTCTTTATCGACTTCATCAATGTTTTGATGATAACCGGATTCCTTGCTGCATTACCTTGATTTGGGTGCATTTTTTTAGTAGATTTGTCCTTTCATCTACAAAACGAACACATGTCCCGGCTCTCTCCATATGACTGTGCAAAGGAATTTGCCACCCACACCAACCGAAACCTCTTCATAACGGGAAAAGCCGGAACAGGTAAAACCACATTCCTTCGGCAGCTACGTAATGAATGTAAGAAGCAGTTGGCAGTAGTGGCACCCACGGGCGTGGCAGCAGTCAATGCTGGCGGAACCACCATCCATTCATTTTTTCAATTGCCATTCACACCCTTTACACCAACACCAGCTGGACGAAATGCACTGATCTCCCGCATGAAGATGAACAGCGCACGACGCAACGTAATTCGGGAACTGGAAGTACTGGTGATCGATGAAATCAGCATGGTGCGTGCCGATGTGTTGGATGCCATCGATACGGTTTTGCGCCATGTACGTTACCGCCACTCCGAACCCTTTGGCGGTGTACAGATGATTTTCATTGGCGACCTATACCAACTTTCTCCCGTAGCCAAGGCCGATGAGTGGCACATTCTCTCTGAACACTACGAGGGTATTTATTTCTTCCACAGTCGCGTAATTCAAGATGCTCCGCCAGTGTATGTGGAGTTCGACAAGATCTACAGGCAGTCCGACTACGACTTCATCCATGTCTTGAACGAAGTGCGGAACAACACCCTTTCACAGGAAGGGTACAATCTGTTGCAGGGCCGCTACAATCCGAGCTTTACTCCTAATCCCGATGAGAACTATATCACACTGACCACGCACAACAGCAGTGCCGACCTAATCAACTATACCGAGTTAGAGAAAATACCCACTGAGAGCCATCTCTTCAATGCTGTGGTGAAAGGAGAGTTCCCCGAGAACGCATATCCTGTAGAACGGCAACTTGTTCTGAAAGAAGGCGCCAAGGTAATGTTTACCCGAAACGACAACGAAACACCTCGACGTTATTACAATGGGAAGGTCGGCACCATCACACAAATCGACAATGATGTGGTGACTGTTTACTGCCCCGGCGATACGGAAGAAATAACCGTCGACACATCCACGTGGGAAAATATCCGTTACACCACCAACCCGGAAAACCAAACCGTGGAGGAGGAGGTCATCGGCACCTTCGTGCAACTCCCCCTTCAACTTGCTTGGGCCATCACCATCCACAAGAGTCAGGGTCTTACCTTCAACTATGCGATCATCGATGCGGGGAAGGCCTTTTCTCCGGGACAGGTCTATGTGGCACTGAGCCGCTGCCGTTCGCTTGAAGGTATTGTGCTGAAAAGTCCAATTAACCTCTTCAGCATTGCGGTGGACAAACAGGTTGTCGATTATTCCTCTATGAAGCCCAATGGCATGCAAATATCCGCTGAACTTAAATCGGCAAAGGAACAATTTAGAACGATCTTGGTGCTGCAGTTATTCGATTTCTCACCTCTCCATCAAATGGCACGTAATTGGTACTATGATACCAAAGAAAATGAATCCTCCTTCAGTGAAGGCACCCTTCGTTTTGTGGATAACATCTTACAAGAGATCACCGAAATGGAGCAGGTGACCAGTAAATTCAGGTCACAACTAACTCAGATAGTTCGTCAAACACCTTTTAATAGCACTTTTTTCACGGAGCGACTCCAAGCATCCTCCCCCTATTTCGCCGGCAGAATAGATATGCTGTTGCGAATCTTACGGGAAACACCTGCCTCATCCGATAACAGAACAAACGCACAAGAGTATGACGAGAGCATCGTCTCCATCTTCAATGCCCTTGCACTAAAAAAACACCTTATTGTTGAGACTGTCGTCGATTTCAGTGCAGAAGCGTATTATCAAGCACGAAGCCAGTTCAGAAAACCAAAGTTCAACATAACATCCTACAGTCGTGACAGCAAGGGTGAACAACTTAAATCGATCCATCCAGAATTGCTTACAGAGCTCGTTCAATTGCGCAATCGAATTAGCAAGGAGCAGAATACACCTGTTTACATCATTGCATCGACCAAAGCATTGGTACAAATGGCCAATTTCCTTCCGGAGACAGAAAAGGAACTGCTGAAAATTCACGGTTTTGGAAAGAAAAAGGTTCTACTTTACGGATCTTCGTTTCTCGAGATCATCACCGACTACATGGCAACCTTCGAAATTGAATCGCAGATGATCCACTTCAAGGAGGAGAAAAAACAACGAAAGAAGAAATAAGAAAAAGGAAACCCCTACCTCATTACAAGACAAACTCTTACGTTGAACCTACGTGCAGCCCTCTCCGCTTCACCATTATTCCCTCCATATATCAACCTTAAACCCACCATATGTTTGCATAAGGCTAAGCTAAGGTTGTAATATGGAAGTACAATTGCAGTTTACGCGAAATCTCTTCCGCAATGTTTCGCAAGAAATGAATCTCCTCTCAACTTAAAAAATGAAAATCGCTGTTCGTAAAAATGCTAGGTATCTTACTGTTTCTGGCTAGTATTAGCTCGGTGAGATAAAAAAACCTTTACTTATTGGGTGTATCCCACACCTTGGTTGCCGCACAGGTAATATCTACTGTCTGATTTCCAGCCTGCAGCATAAAATCGCCCTTCTCCAATGTCCACTTGCCTTTTGCATTAACAAATGCCAAGTCAGCACCCTTCAGGTCGAATATTACGGTCTTTGTTTCTCCGGGTTTAAGAGAGATTTTCTCGAAAGCTCTCAGGCGACGAACATCGGGAGATAACGAAGCTACTTTATCGCTACTGAATAGCAATACCGATTCTTTCCCTTCTCTACTACCGCTGTTGGTAACATCAACCGAAACAGTGATCACATCTTCTGCTGTGAAGCTTGCATTGCTCACTCGCAGGTTGGAATAAATGTATGTAGTGTAGCTCAATCCATAACCAAATGGATACTGTACAGCGGTTTGTGCTCCATAATCGTATGCACCTTCCATCTTACCATCGATATTCTGACTTGGTTTGTGATCGTAGGTAATCAATCCCTGCTCATACTTCGGATAGGTATATGGCAGCTTACCACTTGGGTTTACATCGCCACTTAAGATCCCGGCCAGTGCATCGCCACCGAAGTTACCCGGCAGATAGGTCTGCAGTATGGCGGCAGCACCCGGTTCAATTTTACGAATTAGGCGAGGACGACCTTCATTGAGTACCAGAATAACCGGTTTACCGGTTTTTTGCAATGCCAGTGCCAGCTCAGTCTGGTTTTCAGATAGTGTCAGTTCATCGAGGTTTCCGGGAGTTTCGCAGTAGGAGTTTTCTCCAATGCACAAGACAATGTAATTGGCCCATGCAGCCGCGGCTACAGCCTTCTGTATTTCCGGTGTGTTCTCTTCATAATACTGTCCATCCATCTTATAGGTAACACCTGGTTCATAGCGAACATTCTCCACACCAAATCTGTTCTGCAACGCCTCGAAGATGGTGTTGTACTGCATTGCAAACTCTTCGGTTTTCTCACCTTGCCACGAGTAGCTCCACCCTCCATTGAGCGTGCGCATGGAGTGGGCATTGGGACCAGCCACTAATATGCGTGCGTTGTTCGGTAACGGAAGTATGTTATCGCTGTTTTTCAACAACGTAATCGCCTCTTCGGCTGCAGCTCTTGCTACCGATTCATTCTCCCTGCTACTGAAATCGGGATATTCTGTACGTGACCAGTGAGGACGATCAAAAAGGCCCAGTCGGAATTTCAAACGAAGTACCCTGCGAACAGCGTCGTCGATACGCGACATGGGTACCTCACCCTCTTCAACCAACTGCACGAGCGTGGGACAAAAAGTGAGGTTGTAGGGCTCCATCACCATGTCGATACCGGCCATGATTGCTGTTTTCACGGCCTCTTTGTAATCGACTGCAATACGGTCTCGGTTCAACAGGTTGGCCACATCGGCCCAATCAGTTACAATCACACCGTCGAAGTTCAGTTCTTCCTTCAACCACTGTGTCAACAGGCGATAATCGGCATGTGTTGACACCCCGTTGATGATTCCCGAGTTCACCATCACAGAAAGGGCACCCCCCTCAACAATGGCTGCACGGAAGGGCTCAAAGTACTTCTCGCGAAGATCGCTCTCGGAGATGAGAGCCGGGGTACGGTCTTTCCCCGATACCGGCACGCCATAACCCATATAATGCTTCAGGCAGGCTGCAATGTGCTGATTTCCGACGCTGTTACGATCGTTGCCCTGAAAGCCGATTGTTGAGGCGACTGCCATGCGGGCATTGAGATAGGCATCCTCCCCAAAACTCTCCCACTGGCGCGACCAACGTGCATCACGTCCCAGGTCCATCGTCGGTGCAAAAGTCCAAGGGATATTACTAGCCCTAACCTCGTAGGCTGTGATACGCGATCCCTCCTCCATCAGTGCAGGATTAAATGTAGCAGCCATTCCTATAGCTTGCGGGAAGAAGGTAGCGCCAGCGGTGTAAGTGGCACCGTGAATAGCATCAATTCCATAGATCACGGGAATACCGGTCTCCACGATTGCCCTTTGTTGAATTGCTTGGATGGTTTTTTCCCACACATCGGTGGTACGAGCCCGATTGTTACTAGTGTTGAGGATTGAACCCACCTTGTATTTCCCGATTACCGTATCGAGCATGGCCGGATCAATATCGAATGGCTCTTCGCTATAATAAGCATTCCCTCCCTTACCAATCAGATCGATGGTAAACTGGGCCATCTGGCCCACCTTTTCCTCCAGCGTCATTTTAGTTAGTATACTATCGATCTTTTTCTCAATACCCGCATCCAGACTTGTTCCGGTTTTATGTACGCCACTATTGCAGGCAGCAAGGAATAGTCCGAATAGGATAAACAAATAAAATTTCTTCATATGTTTTATTTTTGATGACTTGCATCTATTTCTGATATACCCGTACATAATCAATCTCATAGGTGGCGGGCAGTTTAGACTCATCCACTCCTTGTGCACCACCCCAGTCGCCCCCCCATGCCAGGTTCAGCTTCAAATAGAACGGCACATTGAAGGGCCAGGTTTCTTTGTTACCTGTACCGTCATTGTTGAAATGGAAATACTCAATACCATCTACAAACCCCTTAATATATGTGGAGGTCCACTCTACCGCATAAACATGAAATTGGGTTTCGGCCGTTTTTATCTCTTTCTTGGCCGTCTTTTGGGTGCCAATGGTGTGGTTATAGGCTTTAGTATGTACCGAGGAGTGGATCCATCCGGGATCGTATCCCACATATTCCATGATATCGATCTCTCCGTCGAGCGGCCATTGAAGCGGTGTCTTCTCCGGAAGCATCCAGAATGCCGGCCATGTACCCTTTCCTCCCGGTACCCGTAGGCGTGCTTCAAAATAGCCATAGGTCCAGCTCTTGATAGTGTTGAGGCGAGCCGAAATGATTTTTTGCCCCTGTTTTTTTGCAATGATCTTCAATGTTCCGTCATGGATCATCGCTACAGTATCGGTACCAGAAAACTCTTTCACATAGGTCTGCAGTTCGTTATTTACCCAGCCCGGTGCAGCCGTTTCATAATACCACTTTTCTGTATCGGGCAATGCCGGTTTACCGTCTACTCTTCTTTCCGCATCAAACTCATCGGCCCAAACCAGTGTGTAGCCTGCTGGAACATGGTTCTCCACGGTGGCTCCCTCTTGTGTAACACTGTATTTCAGGTTCTCTTTCCCGGTACTGAAGGTAAGTTCAGCTGAGCGGGCGGTTGTCTGTGGGTTGGCCGAAGCAGTGACTTTCACCAATGTCTGTCCATTTCCACCTCTGTTTGGTGTAAGACTGCACCAACTTTGTCCGGATGTAACAGTCCAATCACCATTTGCCGTGACGACAATGTTTTTAGTCTCCCCTTTGTCTGACAATACCGTTGTAGCCGGAGATATTTCCAATTTCACCTCTTTATCCGGTTTAGGGTCTTCGGGTAACGGGTCGTTTCCACCGCATGCTGCCAGCAAAACGGTCAACATGATCCATGCTATGTTCATTCGTTTCATTAATTAGATGAAAGCTGCCGACTTTTCAATCGGCAGCCACTTTACAAAATTAATATATTCTTTAATCATCAAATTCAAAATCATCTAGATAGAAGAAACCCGGTCCAGCATGTCCTTCAGCACCAAACTGAATTACAATCTTGTCGTAATCCTCTCTATCTGCTACAGCAGAAAAATCAAATTCCAGTTCCAGCCATTTATCCTTCTCTAGATCAGCTTTCACTATCTCTGTCTGTGTTTGCCAAGCATCGCCCCCTTTCTCGCTGTTTTGGAGCTTCACTGCTAGCTGCGGTAACAATTTTTTGTTAGAAATCCATTCACCGGCAACATCATAGTCAGTTGTGTAGTCGTTGAATGAGGGGATAAATACCTTCACTCTAATTTTATTCTGAGAAGTAAGGTCGAACTTGTAATTCGGTGCTGTGTATGAAAAGTTGCTGTAGAAACCGTTCGATTTCCAGTAACGGTATACTTTTGCCGACTCATTGATGGGGAGTGGTGCAGGATTACCAATTACGGCACTCTTAGCGGGTCCACCCATATCTTCCTGTTGGAAATCCAGAAATTCACTTCCTTCAAAATCTTCAAAAAGTGGAATTGCTTTCAATTGTTTCGGGGCAGGTGGTGCTTCCACATTTAATTCTTCGAGACAGTAGACAAATACCCAGTCCTGACTCTCAACGGTATTGTTCACTCTCAACGCCATTACCTTATCGGTCTGATAAATGACCTCATACTCCTGACTTCCGCAATAATAACCCATGTATGCGTTGCCACTCAATATAATAGTTGGATATTCACCCGATTCAACAATTGAGAACGTATAATCTCCACCACTGTATGTGAACATAGCATCGTCTCCTTCCGTAGCATGCACATTGAAACCGCCCACACTGGCTGCACTTGCTTTACGACCATATCCCTCGGTCCCCTCTTTCACAATTTTGAGTTGTACACCATTCTGAATAAAAGTGAATTTGGTGGAATACATATCCCATGCGGCTTTATCGTTTGCAGCTGCACCCCACCATTCCTGACCTCGTGAGCCTTGTGGTCCAAGACCCATATGACCCGAGATATTGAATCCTGTAGCTGCTTTCACTTCAGCTGCAAAGTTATTATACTGGTCGAGCACCCAGGTTTTTCCATCAGGATCTTCTGCACCACCGGTCAGATTTCTATAGACTGGCGTATCTACAAGCGTATAGTCATTATTGGGCAGACTAATTACCACACTTTTTCTTGCTACACTCCCATCAGAAAAATGGATGGAAAGGGTAACCGTGTAATCACCGGCAAATGGGTAAAGTCCCGTCACTGTCGGTTTATTTCCAGTTGCACCATTTCCCAAATCCCAGCGGATGGTGTAGACCCCACTAGATGGCATTACGGTAGTGTTGGTGAAGATAAGTGTGTTTGCACTGGTGGGAGAAGCTGTATAGGTAAAAGAGATGTCACTATCTGTAAGTACTGCCACATCGCTCAGGCTATATTTATCGAGTTCCTGCGGGCTGCATGCTGCCACAGCCAAGAGAAGCAGGGTTATCCACGTAATCTGTTTTATTATATTCTTCATATCCTTATTCTTATTAATTCGTTTATATTGATCAACGGTTTGATTCAAATCACCGAATCAGCAATCGTCAAATCTGTTCATCAATTATATCCCGGGTTTTGTTTCAGTGCAAACTCAGTACCGGCTGTTTTATCCATCTCAGACTGAGGGATAGGCAAATATTTCCA
>DBQD01000010.1:54632-57496 GCA_002305715.1 Proteiniphilum sp. UBA1403
CCCCAGCGTACCAAATCCCAGAAACGCATACCTTCGCCTACGAACTCGCGACGACGTTCCAGCTTGATGTTTTGAGCGGTAGCCGGTATTGAGCTGGCAGCTCCAAAGGCACGTTGACGAACCATATCGAGGCATGCTTGGGCTGTGATACCGCCCACGGGACTTTGTCCATGCATGGTTAGCATCTCTGCATAGGTAAGTAGTGTCTCTGCATAACGAAATACACGAAGGTTATTGCAATAGTTCAGGTCTACATCACCCTGTGGGTTGTAGCCTACACGAGCGGCATACTTGGCCATAAAGAGCCCTGTATCCTGGAAACGAGGAGTATATTGATTCGGGTCGAATTTGTTGATAGATCCTTCGCGGCGGGTGTCTCCGGTTTCATAAATATCCCATGTAGATGGACGTACCGGACCAAAACCCCAGCCACCTTTAAAGTCACCCGTCTTGTTACCGGTATTTAACCCGTTGGGGGAGATAAATGCGGGGAGGTTTGTTCCATAACCCGACCAGCCGTTTGCCCATGTCTTTCCTTCTGGTAAATGGTTTACCTCAAAGATCGATTCATTGCAGAATTCATTTTCATCTAGCCACATTTTGGCAAAGTCGTTGAATAGTCTATACTGATTACTACTGATGATCTCTGCCAAGTCGGACGTAATCTCAGCGTAACGAGATTGATCTTTCTGATAGAGCACAACACGTGCTTTCAGCATGAGGGCAGCAGCTTTATTTATTCTGCCGGTATTGGATCCTGTTGTCTTCATGGGCAACCATCCGTCTGTTGTGGCCACATCGATATCCTCCATAATTTCGGCATAGATCTCATCGGCCGTAAACTGTCTGGTCATGTAGGGTGGTGTTGTCAGGGGTTCTTCGAAATAGGGAATGTTACCCCAGAACTTCCAAAGCCAGTGTGTATAATAGGCACGAAGGAAGTGTGCTTCAGCCATATACTGGTTCACCTTCTCTTCGGGAACCTCCACTGCGTTTTCACAGGCTGAAATAGCATTATTGGCGCGGGCAATTCCCGAGAAGAGAATACTCCACAACCCTTCCGGTTGCTCTTGCGGAGTGGCTGTAAAAAGAGACAACAGATATAATTGACGTTGGTCACCTGCGTCGCCTCCTCCTTTA
Source organism: Proteiniphilum sp. UBA1403 (assembly GCA_002305715.1). GTDB lineage: Bacteria > Bacteroidota > Bacteroidia > Bacteroidales > Dysgonomonadaceae > Proteiniphilum. Next base: position 55,773 of record DBQD01000010.1, read on the forward strand.
AAGATATCATCGGAACGGAGATCCGACATGAGCGGAAGACTGTTATAATTCTGATTCGCATAACTGTCGAACAACAAGATCTGATAAGCTGCGGCCAAGTTGGCCAAAATGGCGCCTTCGTAGGCCGGGGCACCCCCCTCTTGTTTCTCGGTGGAGGAAGCGCTGAGAAAATCATCACTGCAACTGCTCACCAATGCAACCAGGAGCGCCACCATGAGTGTATATAGTATTTTTTTCATTGTTGTAATATATTAAGATTAGAATGTGATGTTTGCACCCACCGAGATTGTTCTCGATTGCGGATAGATTCCGCGGTCGATACCGATGGTGGTGTAACCTCCAGAAGCTATTTCAGGATCGAACCCGTCATAGGAAGTGAATGTAAGCATATTATCTGCCGAAACATAGACTCGCAGTCGTTGTATAGCTACTTGTCTGGTCAGGTCTGCGGGAAGTGTATAACCCAACTGTGCCGATTTTAGACGCATATAGGAACCATCTTTGATGTAAAGATCGGACGATCGCCAGTTACCGTTAGGATTGGCCGATGTCATTCGAGGAATCCTGTTGGATGTACCTTCACCGTGCCAACGATCGAGTATCCAGGCGGGACGGTTCATGGCAGGTATATCACCACGCTGTGAGAAGTCGAAGATATCATTCCCCACTGTTCCTTGGAAGAAGAGGTTCATATCGATACCTTTCCAATCGGCTGCGAGGGTGAGTCCATAGGTCCAGTCGGGCATACCTTTACCGATCTTGGTTTTGTCGGCATCGCTGATTATCCCATCGCCATCAAGATCCACATAACGAACGTCACCTGGCTGGGCTGAAGCCTGGTATTTTTCTCCATTGGCATTCACATACGAATCTATTTCACTTTGATTCTGGAAGATTCCGTCAGTTTTATAACCATAGAAATAGGGGAACACCTCTCCATTCATCCCTTTCACATAACTACCAACTCCGGAAGCTCCTGCATTCTCGTAAATTTGTTCTCCGGTTTCATTCCCCAGATTGATCAGTTTGTTTTTCAAGTAGGAAGCATTGGCTGCAATCGCATAATTGAAGTCGCCAACCGAATGTTTCCATCCCAGTTCAAACTCAAGACCCCAGTTTTCCATGTCACCCACGTTGGCAATGGGAGCACCGATACCCACATAGGAAGGTATGGGTTGCTTCATCAGCATGTCGATGGTTTTCTTTTTGAAATAGTCGAACGAGAAGGTGAGTCTGCTTTGCAGAAAACGGGTATCGATACCCAAGTTGGTCTGCGAAGATTCTTCCCATTTCACATTGGGGTTTGGAATATATCCCGGAGAGCTACCGTATTGCATCTGACCGGAAGTTTCACCCACCTTCGTAGGATCTCCAGCGTTCACAACATAGCCTCCGCCATAATAATAATTCTGACCTCCGTCCATCAAGGAAGTATAAAGGAACTGGTCGATGCGGTCGTTACCATTTTTACCCCAACTTGCTCTCAGTTTCATGTAATCGAACCACTCGGGACGTCCATCCATGAAAGGTTCGTTGGTTACGTTCCATCCGGCTGAAAAGGAGGGGAAGACACCCCACTTATTACCGGGACCGAACTTGGAAGATCCGTCACGACGTACGGTAGCCTGTAGCATGTATTTCTCGTTGTAGTTGTAATCGATCCTACCAAAATAGGAGGCGCGAGCGTCGAAGTTATAACCACCTGTACCACCCCAAGCACGTTC
>DBQD01000010.1:57558-59286 GCA_002305715.1 Proteiniphilum sp. UBA1403
ACAAACGAGAGGTTGTGTACATCCTCAAACGTTTTGTTATAGGAGAAATAGTTTTCAAGCTGCCAGGTGTATCCACGGTTCATTTCACTCTGCACGGTACTGAACTGCATATCTTTTCCCTGCGTAGCCAAGAAATAGGGGAAGGTGTAGGTGTCATATCCCCAGAAGGCTAAATCCACACCGTAACTGCTTCTGAACTTCAGTTCCGGGAGAATGGTCAACTCTGCCCAGAAAGAACCGACAAATTTATCGGAATTGTTCAGACCTGCGGTAGGCTGGTTCAGCATACCCACGGGGTTGGCAATTTCCTGAAATCCTTCAGGGGGTATAGAGAATACGCGATCTCCATTTTTAACAGCATGAGGGTATTGCGCCAAGATAGATTTAGCCGTTTCTTCGTCGGCATAAACAGGTACTAACGGTGAAAAAGTCAGCGCACTTCCCAAGATGGAGCCGTACTCTGAGTTGGTTTCGATACCAGTGGATTTATTTCTGGAATAACCCGCATTCACGCCAAGTTGTATGTTGTTGAGGAAATTACGATCTTTCGTTTCGAAAATGTTGTAGACTGAATTGGAACGAAGACTGTATCGCTCGAAATTCGATTTGCCGTAGTTACCTCCTACGATACCATCTTGGTCGAAGTAACCGAAAGATAGGAAATAATTACCCTTTTCTGTTCCACCTGAAACACTTACCTGGTGATTCTGTACGGGCGCATTGTAGTAAAATGTCTCGTCTTGCCAGTCGGTACCCTTACCGGCTGAAGCCAGTTGCTCGTTGTTGTAACGAGGTAGGTTGCCATCGTTGATCTGCGCTTCGTTCATGATGATCATGTACTCACGGGCATCTAAAATCTCTTTTTTCTTCCACGGATTTTGCCATCCATAGCTCACGTCGTAGTTGATGGTAGCTTTGCCGGTGGCTCCCCTTTTGGTGGTCACTAGAATAACTCCGTTGGCAGCACGTGATCCGTAGATAGCTGCTGAAGCGGCATCCTTTAAGATCTCTACCGACTCAATATCAACAGGATTCAGGTAGTTTATGCCTCCTCCTACTTCCATTCCATCCACAATATAAAGCGGTTCACTGTTATTGATTGTTCCAATACCGCGGATGCGAACCTTGGAGTCGGAGCCGGGCTGACCGGAACTCTGAGTAATCTGTACACCAGAGACTTTACCCTTTAGAGCATCCTCCACGCGGGTCGGTCTCGTTACGTTCAACTCTTCAGAAGAAACCTTACTAATGGCAGCTGTAACCACACTCTTGCGTTGAACACCATAACCCACTACAATCAGTTCATCGAGTGTAGCCACATCTTCTGACAATTGCACATTCAATACGGTTTGGTTGTTGATGCGGTACTCCTGTTCCAGGTATCCGATATAGGAAAATCGCAACATGGATCCCTGTGGGAGCGTCAGGTTGTAGCTCCCATCCACGTTGGTAACCGTTCCGATGGTTGTTCCGGGAACAACAATGTTGGCTCCAATAATAGGCTCGCCATTCAGATCGGTTACCGTACCGGTTAGAGTCACTTCCTTTTGTTGTGTTTGTGACACTCCCGACACTGTTGTCGCTGGCTGATCGAAAATATAAATCTTGTTATCTCTAATCTCATAACCTATGTGACGGGGTGTCAACAGTTGGTTCAATACTTGTACCAGATCTCCATCCGTAACACGAATGGATACAACTTCACTTAAGTCCACCGCTTCCTTGCTA
>DBQD01000037.1 GCA_002305715.1 Proteiniphilum sp. UBA1403
TGTCCTTTTGGAACAGCCCCTTTATTTTTTTGAAGCAGTAATCTTGAATTATTTGATAAGATTGATAAATTCTTCACGCGTTTTCTGTTCCCTGAAAACACCCGTAAAATCAGAAGTTGTGGTAATTGAATTTTGCTTCTCCACTCCTCGCATCTGCATGCACATATGTTGAGCTTCTATTACCACCATCACTCCCATGGGGTTAAGTGTTTTCTGAATGCACTCTTTAATTTGAGTCGTTAAGCGTTCCTGCACTTGCAATCGGTGAGCAAAAATATCTACAACACGGGCAATCTTACTCAAACCGGTAATATATCCATCGGGGATATATGCTACATGCGCTTTTCCAAAAAAAGGCAACATATGATGTTCACACAGTGAAAACAGGTCAATGTCCTTTACTATCACCATTTGGCGATAGTTTTCCTTGAAAAGAGCCGAACGAAGCACCTCTTCCGGATCCTGCCAATAGCCTCTTGTCAGATTTTGCAAAGCTTTTGCCACCCTGTCGGGTGTCTTTACAAGTCCTTCACGTTGAATATCCTCTCCCAACAGCGAGAGAATTTCCCGCATATGTTCCGCTATGACCGGTTTTTTCTGTTCTGATTCTTCAAAAGTCATTCCTACTAGCTTTAATTTCAATTTACCGGAATTTTTACTTCGTCCACCACTATATACATCTCTTTACCAAAGGATGGAAAAGCTTTTCTCAGTTCCTGCATGACTGCTTCAGCCTCCTCACGCGTGGTGAAATTGCCAACTCTCAATCGCCAAAACGGAGAATCGAACAGCACCACTGTCTCATGTTCGGGGAACAGGTTATTAATCTGAGTCTGTTTACGGATCGCCTCATTCTTTGAGGTTCGTTGGTCATTACCTGAAAAAGCTTGTATTTTGAATCCCCGCATCTTATGAAACTGAGTTGAACCATCGGCACTTGTGTAAACAGGACGTGTGGGTGCCATGGGGCGTCCCAACACGCGACTTATGCTTTCATCCTCATATACGGTAACTCTACCCTTTCCCGGGACAACCGCATTCAACTCCTGTAGAATCTCCTTCTTTTGCGACGATCCCTGTGAAGATGTTTCCGAAACATTTTGAGCAGAAACCAGGAAGTAGGGCCCTGACAAAATCATCAACACGGAAGCAAAAAGGATAGAATGGAATTTATTATGCATACTTTTCGATGTTTAGCGGTAGTTGAGTGCTGAAAAACTAAAAGTCGAGCAACTCACACCCGACTACAAAGATAGCGAAACACCACAGACCCAACACGGATCTGTGGTGAAATTCTGTTAATCACTTAAAAAGCCTCAATAATTGGCATGAATTTATCCACACCCAAAGAAGCTCCACCAATTAAACCTCCATCTACATCGGGATTCGAGAATAGTTCCTTTGCGTTTGAAGCATTACAGCTTCCACCATACAAGATTGAGGTATTATCGGCAACATCTTTGCCATATTTTGCAACCAGTGTTTCGCGGATAAAAGCATGCATCTCCTGTGCCTGAGCAGCTGTAGCAGTCTTACCTGTTCCAATAGCCCATACCGGCTCGTAAGCAAGTACAATCTTACCGAAATCCTCTGCAGAAAGGTCAAACAAAGAGGACTCGATCTGTGATTTTACCACTTCGAAGTGCTTTTCAGCTTCTCTTTCTTCCAGTACCTCTCCAATACAAAAGATGGGGGTAAGACCGTTTGCAAGTGCCAACAATACTTTTTCCTTCAAGATCTCAGCGGTTTCGTGATAGTATGCTCTTCTTTCACTATGACCCAAAATCACATATGTAGCACCTGTTGAAGCAATCATCGATGCTGCTATTTCACCGGTGTAGGCTCCCGATGCCTTATCGGCACAGTTTTGTGCAGCTACCCCAATTTTGGTTGTATCTACTGCATTCACAACACTTGCTAAATGAATAAACGGAGTGCCGATGACCACGTCACAGTTTACCGTTTTGTCTTTCAGTGCTTCATTTAATGCAGTTGCCAAGGCAACGCCTTCCTGCAGGTTCAAGTTCATTTTCCAATTACCTGCTACAATGTTTTTTCTCATAAACAATCTTTTATTTAATAATTAATGCAATCTTTTCTGTGTTGGGCACTCTGCTGTCGTCCCACTTACCCATTACTGTACCTGCTTTCAAAAGCATCAGTCCAGGATTAGACCGTATCATGGTTTTCAGGACCCTCTCATCAACATGAGCAAACTGAAAGCCTGTCTTATTTTGTTTTTCCCACCCCCCTACGACTCCAGGATCCGATGCTGTAAGCAGATAAAATGGCAAACCTTTCTCTGCCGCAAAGGCTGCAACTGCTTTGAAACGGTTAAGATGCTTCATATGCATATCTTCCAGTGAATAGGCCACCATCAAGAAACTAAATGAGGGGTCTACGAGTAGCATGTCGGTGATATCTCCACCGGTATTCCAACTGTCGGTTGACTCATCAAAATAGAGTGCCTCCACCGCAAAATCTTTGATACCCGGTTTTTCACCTTTGCGCACCAAGTTGGTTTTCATCTCCACAAAGGTCCAAGTTGAATCGTTCCATGGATAATTCTCTTCTGTAAACTCCTGGGCTACGCCATCCTTGCTGTAGATAAAAATGGTTTCATAGATATCGGCTTTCTCCGGATCCACATACATTTGTTGCGCAATATTGGCCCCCACTTTGTATGGACGGAAGTCTACCACTGGCAGTCTGTATAGGTTGTGTAACGCAAAAAGTAATCCAAATAGAAGTATGATGAAAGCCATAGGCACCCTCATTTTAAATGGAACGAAAGGTTTAATCCATCGTCTTTTGAGCAGTAACCAAATAGCAGCTACAAGCAATACAACATTTTTATAATAAGTTTGCCAGTTACTAATGATAAATGCATCGCCAAAACAACCACAATCGGGCACAGGATTGGCTATTGCGACCCATAAAGTAAGTGGTGTAAAGAAAACCATGATAAGCAGTATCATGCGAGTGGTCCACTTCCTGAATATTCCAATGAGTAGAAGTGCACCTAAAGCAAACTCCAATGTTACTAGGAATATAGCCGCTGGCAAAGCAATTGGAAAAAGAATCGTCAAGTCAAGGTGTATCAGATAATCCTCTATTTTGTATGTGAAACCAAGAGGATCAATGGCCTTCATGAGTCCGGAAAAAACAAATGTAACTCCCACAATTATACGGGAGATTAATAACATTATTTTTGCAGCTCTACTCATGACTCTTATTCTTCGAAGTGCAATTTAATCAATCCAAAAATTGCATAATTTACCATATCACGATAGTTGGCATCTACACCCTCCGAGATAAGTGTTTGCCCCATGAGACCTTCTATTTCCTTTGTTCGGTATACCTTAACCAGAATGAGATCGGTGAAAGAACTTACACGCATATTACGCCAGGCTTCGTCGTAATCATGATTTTTGGCACTCATCAGAGTTTTTGTCTCAGCCATATGTCTATCGTATAACTCCAAAGCAATTTCGGCCGTAATATCAATGCTATCCACATACCCCAACTGAAGCTGTATCAATGCAATGATTCCATAATTCACTATACCAATAAGTTCGGGAATTATTCCTTCGTTTACCCTATTCTCTTTTTTCACCTCAAGCGTTCGAATCCGCTTGGCTTTGATGAAAATCTGATCGGTAACCGATTCGGGCCTTAGTATACGCCAGGAAGCACCATAGTCATGCAATTTCTTTGCAAATATCTCCCGGCAAATCCCCACTACTTCGTCGAATTGTTTGTTGGTCACATCCATATGCATTTTGATATCTGGCGAGCAAAGATAAACAAAAAAAAGGTACAAGCATTTAATCCTGTACCTTTTTACGCGTGTGTAGTTACGCAGTTATCATGAAATACGGAGGGTCTTCCCTACTCGCAATACGGTTTTTGTGGTTATGTTATTCATATCGCAAATATCCTTAATTGAAATGCCATACTGCCGTGATATGGCACCCAATGTATCTCCCGATTTAATACGATGGTATTTCACATCGCCGGAAACATACTTATTGGTCGCAGTGGTAGGTTCCTTATATACCGCAGGATTGGTAACCAAGACCTTGCTACTGTTGGTTGTTTTCCGATAACTTGAGTTCGTTACCAGATATTCATCACGATGGGTAACCTTATTATCAAAGTCGATTATGAAATTTGGATTGATGGGTTTACCCAGAAAACGTGTTTCGAAATGAAGATGTGAACCGTATGATCGTCCTGTATTTCCAGCCAAGCCTATGGGCTGTCCTGAACGTACAAACTCATTTTCGTCGACCAGAAATTTTGAAAGATGCCCATACACTGTCTCCAAACCATTTACATGGCGAATAACCAGATAATAGCCATATCCTTTTTTCTCGAATTGCTTAACTCTGATTTTACCGTCAAAAGCGGCATAAATAGTATCACCAGTTTGAGCTTTGATGTCGATACCATAATGATAGCGACGACTACCTCTTCTTCCAAAATTAGAAGTCATGTGACCATTGGCTGGCATGGTAAAGTTTTCCAAATCTACCATGAATGTATCCGGTGCATTTTCCAAACTACCGTATATATTGACATGCTTGTTCATCCACAAACCTCCATATATGTCGTCTGCCGGAATTTCATTGGGATCAAAAGACTCTCTACGATCTTCTGCTTCCTCCAACACCGATAAATCCATTTTTAATTTTAGCCCATCGGCAAAAAGACCTGTTGATTCACTTAAACTTGTACTGTGTAGTTGCCTTGAAGTAACTTCCGATCGTTCCTTCTCAGGTGCCTCTGAAGTATTTTGCGTGAAAGCGTTCAATGTCACAAACATCAAGGTTGCAGGTAAAATAAGGCGTGCTTTTGAAAAAAATTGTTGACTTTCCATTTCGACCTGACTCTTTATTTTTTTTGAAACGTTGTATTTATTAGTAGTCCTTTTTGTTGTTACAGTTCGTCCGGCGCATATAAAAAGGGAATGAGGTGAGGTGAATCGTCCACAATTTCCCCTGGGTTGAAAAACCTCTTTAGTTCTATTTCTGCTGTTTCGAGAGAATCGGATGCATGTACGATATTTTCCTGTACGCTCATGCTGTAATCACCCCTGATAGTGCCAGGCAACGCTTCTCGTCCGTTTGTTACGCCTGTTAACTTCCTGACAATGTTCACCACATCCACACCCTTGAGTGCCATTACAATACAGGGACCGGCTTGCATAGAATCCTTTATCCGTCCGTAAAATGGTTTATGTAACAAGTGGGCGTAATGCTCTGCAAGAGTTTCATCCGATAGACGCACCATCTTCATCCCGACAATTTGGATCCCTTTTTTTTCAAAGCGACTGATCACTTCTCCCAAGATACCACGTTGAACTGCTGATGGTTTTAGAATTACGAGCGTTACCTGCATGAACGATGAACAATTACAAAAGACCTTTTAATTATAGATTTTTTTCCTTAAACCGATTTCAAAGTAAACTTTTTATTACCGTTTTGCCAAATTGTAGCACCACTTTTTTTCCGATGCAAATTATAAATAAAATACGAATCCGATCCTATCCGCCTATTTTACAGGGTATTACTTAAAAACATGTTATAAAACATATTATCCTTATTGTAAGGAGATTGCACAATTAAAGGAACTTTGTTCACTCTTTATGCATAGACTCACACTGAAAGAATTTGTATACGAATTAGAGCCTATTTGTGCAGTTAATTGATCCTATTTGCAAGATAGAAAAAGTTTTTGACTGTCTATTTATGGTAGTTAAAAGACCTTCCACATTGGCTGATACCCTATTATTTTACTTTTTTTTAAATAATAGAAAACCAAAATGGATTGTAAAACATCCATGGAATAGGGGGAAATACGTATCTTTGCCACAATTTCATATTCATATTAAGTCTGATTTCTCAAATCAACAAAATACAGAATGATTTCATACAAGTCAATCAACAACATTACCGGCTGGGTCATGTTCGTCATAGCAGCCGTTGTGTATCTAGTTACCATTGAACCAACAGCAAGTTTTTGGGATTGCGGCGAGTTCATCACATCCGCCTTTAAACTGGAAGTAGGACACCCACCCGGTGCCCCTATTTTCATGTTGGTAGGAAATCTTTTTACTCAATTTGCAGGTGATCCATCCCAAGTAGCTAAAATGGTCAACAGCATGTCGGCACTGATGAGTGCCTTTACCATTCTTTTTCTGTTTTGGACCATTACACACCTTACACGTAAACTCATACTATCCAATAACAAGGAACAACTTTCGTTGGGACAAACCATTGTTGTAATTGGAAGTGGTATGGTGGGTGCATTGGTCTACACTTTCACCGACACATTTTGGTTTTCGGCCGTAGAAGGTGAGGTTTATGCCTTTTCTTCCATGCTCACAGCCCTCGTTTTTTGGCTTATTCTTAAGTGGGAAGACAACGCAGAGAAACCTCATTCCGACAAATGGTTGGTGCTGATAGCCTATATCATGGGTTTGTCAATTGGTGTACACCTCCTCAACTTACTCTGTATTCCGGCAATTGTACTGGTTCACTATTTTAAGAAAAACGAAAACCCCACCTGGAAGGGAGGCATATTGGCACTTTTAGGTTCTTTCCTATTAATTATTGTTTTAATGTGGGGCATCATTCCCGGATTCACCAAGGTGGGAGGTTGGTTTGAACTCTTTTTCGTGAATACGCTTGGCATGCCATACAACTCTGGATTATTTGTTTACCTTATTTTGTTGGTGGCAAGTATTGCATGGACCCTATTTGAAACCATCTCAGGAAAGGGAAAAGAGTCGCGTGCACGATTGGCCTTCTACCTCAGTATCGCCTTGGCCGGTATCCTCTTTATAGGGGATAAGTTATTGCTTTGGATTGTACTTCTCTCTGGTGGAGCTTACCTCTCATTCAAATTCAAAAAACTGGATATCAAGCTTATAAACTTGGCTACAACATGTCTGTTTGTCATTTTGGTAGGTTTTTCGGCCTATGCACTAATTCCCATTCGTTCCAGTGCCAACACACCGCTCGACTTGAATTCACCCGAAGATATCTTTTCTCTGGGAAGCTACCTCAACCGCGAACAATATGGTCAAACACCACTGATATATGGAAGCACCTATGCCTCCAAGATTGTCCGCAATGCCGACGGTACAGCTGTTATTGATGGAGAAAAGACATCCTGGAAACAGATTGTTAAAAATTCTCCCGATCAGAAAGATCGGTACGAAAAAGTTACCTCCCCCAACTATAAATATACCAATACCATGCTCCTGCCTCGGATGCATTCAACCCCTAACAATCCATCCTTTGGAAATCATATCATCGGATACGAACGCTGGGGAAATGTAAACGACCGAAATCAAAAGCCCACATTCTGGCAGAACCTGAGTTTCATGATCAATTACCAGTTCAATTATATGTACTGGCGCTACTTCATGTGGAACTTTTCGGGACGGCAGAACGACATACAGGGTGATGGCGGCATCACAGCCGGTAACTGGATTACCGGTATTCCATTCTTCGATGAACATGTGCTAGGTCTGGGACCACAAGATAATATTGCGCCCGATATTGTTAATAACAAAGGCCGCAACAAATACTATATGCTTCCGTTTTTATTGGGTATCATTGGTATACTGTACCAGTTGCGACTCAAAGAAAAAGGCAAGAAAAGCTTCGTGGTTGTCTTCCTTCTCTTTTTCATGACAGGCTTGGCCATCATCCTCTACCTCAACCAAACACCCTTTGAACCGCGTGAACGTGACTATGCTTACTCGGGCTCCTTCTATGCCTTCTCCATTTGGATAGGTATGGGTGTGGCCGGTTTAAGCCTCTTTTTACGCGACTATATTAAAAACACGACACTAACCGGTGCTCTTACTACACTCGTATGTTTGTTTGTACCCTTACAGATGGCATCTCAGAACTGGGACGATCACGATCGCTCCGGCAGAACCCTTGCTCGTGATACCGGTATGAACTACCTCTGCGGTGTAGGCGAAAATGGTATCCTCTTCACCAATGGTGATAACGACACCTACCCACTTTGGTATGTGCAAGAAACGGAAGGTTATCGTACCGACGTACGTGTGACCAACCTCAGCTTCCTCCAAACGGAGTGGTACATCGATCAGCTCTTGCGTCAAGCATATGAATCTGAACCGCTCCCAATCAAATGGTCGCGTCCTCGCTATTCGGGTGAAGCCGGTAGTGCTGCTTTTGTAATTACCAAACAGGAAATTGAAAGCGTATTGCGAGAGAATAACATACCTGCGGTATCTTTCGGCACCTACTACGATACAAATGCATACAAAGATACCCTGTCATTAAAAGAAACGATGGAGAATCTGCGAACAGGACAAAACAGCAATCCCAAGAATCCTTTTAACACTGGAAACACCCAAGTCATACCGGGTAATTTACTTGTGTTAGATGTGGATACCGCTAAAGTAGATTGGAAAGCAATCCACTCTAAACCATCAACAAAGATGATTATCGACTTGGGTGATAAGTCGGCAGTATATCGTCAAGAGCTTATGATCCTTGAGTTGCTCAGCAATATTAACGACGATAATTGGAAGCGCCCCATTCACTTCGCCACCACCATATCACCCTCTTTATACATGAACTTGCAGAACAAGAACTTCTCGTTGAACGGTCTCTCTTTTCAGGTTGTACCGGGAACACCTTTGAGCGGTGGAGTTAATATTGAAGCTGCATACGATAACATGATGAATAAGTTCCGTTGGGGTGGATTGGAAGAGAATCCAAACATCTATCTCGATGAAACAAGTCGAAGGATGCTCTCTACCTTTCGACTCTATTTCAATCAGCTGATCAATGCCCTTATTGATGCCGGTGAAAACGAAAAAGCATTGGCTACTTTAGATAAAATCACCTCCATTGTACCCGATTCTACCGTACACTATGGCACCGATGGACTTCTGTATGCACGTGCATATTACAGACTTGGCGAAAGAGAGAAGGCTGAAGCTCTTATTGCCACAATCAGTACACGCATCAGTAGTAATCTCGAATGGTATAGTCGTTTAAAACCGGTACAGATATCAAACACCCTTTCCGACATCATCTATAACAACGTAAATCCCATGCTGTTGATTACAAATATTTATCAACAGTATAATCCGGAGAGATATCAGTTGATTACCGATGATCTGCTGCAGTATGCGCAAGCTTATTACAAGCAAGGTGTTGCCTATGTGGGTGATCTTATCTTGAAAGAGATCACCGACAACTCTGTACGTAGCTTCTATGCCGCTTCTCAAGAAGATACAACTACAAGAGCAACAGCAGAGGAAATCATGCAAAAAGCTCTCGGTATGATGCAGCAATTTAGTCCACGTCTGCTGGAACAATATAAAACTACTCAACAGTAAATTTGAGACAACATGGGTCCTTGCAGGGTTGCAAGGGCCCATGGTATTGTCGATGCGCAACCAGATTTTTCGACAAATGCTAATCGAACAACCGCCCTATCTCTACAGGCAGCTTTTCCCAAAGTCTCTTTGGCGAATTGGTGTGCCCCATAAGAAAAGTGTTTATCTCACTTTCGATGATGGTCCAATTCCAGAGGTAACACCCTGGGTACTCGATCTGTTGGACCGCTACAACGTGAAGGCCACCTTCTTTTGTGTGGGTGACAATGTGCGCAAATATCCCGCTATATATCAACAGTTATTGGAGCGCGGCCATAAAACAGGCAACCATACTTTCAACCATATACAGGGTTGGAAGAACAGCACAGCCACCTTACTAGAAAACACAAAAAAGGCGGCTGCATTAATTGATTCTACCCTTTTCAGACCACCCCATGGCCACATGCGAATATCGCAAAACAAAGCCTTGCATGAAGCAGGCTATCAAGTAGTGATGTGGGATGTGGTCACACGAGATTACAGTCGTTTTATGTCGCCCGAACAGGTGCTGAAGAATGTTAAGAAATACACCCGAGAAGGTTCAATTCTAGTCTTTCATGATTCACTCAAAGCTGAAAAGAATATGAAATATGCCCTACCCCTTGCCATTGAGTGGTTGCTTACACAGGGTTATACCTTTGAATTAATTCCCTAAAATCAGGGTTGAAGCCACAGCCATATACTCCATATACCCTTCATTTCAAGCGTTTTAAAAAACCATTTTTTCGATTATCCCTTTTATAAGAAAGGGGAAGTAATTACTCATAAACCACCACCAATATCATAATATAAGTTAAATATCTAAGAAATATTTGGAGATTAAAAAAATGTATCTACTTTTACAGTGTACTATTTCACTATTACACTAATAAGCTATAAAACTAAATAAAAAGTACCCTATGATACAGATAAAAGATTTATCGTTTAAGTACGGGAATAAAGAGGTTCTTAACCACATCAGTATGAACCTCGAAGCGGGAAAAATTTATGGCCTGCTAGGTGAAAATGGAGCCGGCAAAACAACCTTATTGAAGATTATTGGTGGTCTGCAGAAGCCCTACTGTGGTGAATGTCTCGTGTGCAATGAAATTCCATTCCAACGTAATCCTTCCTTTTTGAGTCGGATTTACTATCTCCCAGAAGAAACAGAGTACATTCAAAACGACTGCTCAGCATTCGATTATGCCAAATTGAATGCTCCATTCTATCCAAAATTCGATTGGGAGAAATTCCATACAATTCTCAAAGAATTTGATTTGGATGGTAGCAAGAAATTAAATAAGCTCTCACACGGACAGACCAAAAAGGCAGCCATATCATTTGCGGTTGCCACCAATGTGGATCTGTTATTACTCGATGAGCCCAGCAACGGTTTGGACATCCCCTCCAAAACTACATTCCGCAGAATCATGGCAGAGTACTGTTTGGATACTACCTGTACACTTATTTCAACCCATCAAGTGCGTGATCTAGAAAACCTAATCGATCCCATCATCATACTAGATAATCATGCAGTGCTATTGAACGAATCGCTGGAACGTATCTCTGAGAAGCTCTGCTTCACACTGGAAATCTCCGTTCCTACCGATGCACTTTATGCAGAGCCCACATTGGGTGGTTATTTGTGTGTAAGAAGAAACGAATATGGACATGAAAGCCGTGTCAATATCGAGGCACTTTTCAATGCCACTATGCAGAATAAAACAAGTATCTACGAACTTTTTAAAAACGCATAAACAATGGAAAACAATACATTTCAAGTGGATAGATTCTGGAAGCTTGTTGTCAGAAATCTGAAAAGCCTCAAGAAATACTGGGTGCAGAGTACACTCATCATAGCCGGATTCCCGCTGTTATTTTTCTTGATTAACATCTCACCCATGAGGATGATCATAGATCTTGAAGAAAGGACTTCTTTTATGTTCACCATGGTTGGAATACTAATGATTATATCACCCTTTATGCTCTTTTTTAATTATAACCACCCTAAAAAAGGTTTTACAGAGGTGATGCTTGGTGCATCGGTATTAGAAAAATACTTGGTGATGCAACTCGCCTGCTTGATATTCATTCCGTTGACCACCGTTATGATATTTTGTGCAATGGATAGTTTGTTGGCACTTCTTATTCCCTTTTTTTACAATGGTTTTGTCATAAAAGAGATCTGGCAACGACCGATTGACTGGCAGGAAATCACATTCGAACTGTTATTCCTACAAGCCATTTTATTCTTCAACCTACTTTTTGTCCGCAAAAAAGTGTTGAAAACGATCGGTGTCTTTATTCTGACAACAATTGTGATTATTACGGCTATGGTTATCACGGTAACAATATGGAAATCGAGTGGTTCGCTTGAATTAGTCAATATTGAATTCAGTTTAAGTGAGCGCGGGCTCTTTGATATCAATGCAAACGATCATCCACTCGTGGTTCTCTTAATGGTAACTAGAATTTTTATACAAGTAATTGTACCACCAGCATTTGTGATCGGTTCCTATTTTATTCTTAAAAACAAACGCTACTGATATGAACTTCGATGAACATAAACCCATCTATCTCCAGATTGCTGACCTAATCTGTGAGAAGATTCTAAATGATGCGTATCCAGAAGATGAGCGAGTGCCATCGATCCGCGATATGGGTAGCCTCCTCGGAGTGAATCCCAATACAGTGATGCGAAGCTTCGAGTATCTTAAGACAATTGAGGTAATATACGACAAGAGAGGAGTGGGATTTTTCGTAACACCCGGAGCTAAACAGGTTGTTAAAAACATTTTCAAACAAGCGTTTTTGAACGAGGAACTCCCTCAGATTGTGAAAAAAGTGAAGCTACTCGACATTGATTCAGAAACCCTGTATAACCATATTGTACATGGTCAACAAAGCAGATAACTTAATTTATTTCATAAAATTTTATAAATACATAGTATTGTGTATTGCATAGTACAATGTTTTGAAATATATTTGCACCATCAATGTTTAGTAATTATTAAGCGTATATTCTGAAACGAAACAGGAAAGATTTACGTCTAACCTGGAGATAATAATAAGATAGATGATCCAAATCAGACAATTACACAAGTCGTATCACACCGAAGCACTTTCACTTCATGTGCTTAAAGGACTTAGCCTCGACATAGATGCAGGTGAATATGTCGCTATAACAGGCGCCTCCGGTTCAGGGAAATCCACTCTCCTCAACATCCTTGGTATCCTCGATACGTATGACGCAGGCGAGTATCACCTCAATGGTACCCTGATCAAGAATTTGAGTGAAAGAGAGGCCGCACAATTCCGCAATGAAATGATCGGGTTTGTTTTCCAATCGTTCAACCTTATTAACTTTAAAAATGCACTGGAAAATGTGGCACTCCCACTCTATTACAAGAAGGTGAGTCGCAAGAAACGCAATATCATTGCATTGGAACATCTCGACAAGATGGGTTTGAAGGATTGGGCCTATCACATGCCCAACGAACTCTCCGGAGGTCAGAAACAGCGTGTAGCCATTGCACGAGCACTTATTTCGGGTCCAAAGATCATTCTTGCCGACGAACCCACGGGAGCCCTCGATAGCAAGACCACGGTTGAGGTGATGAATGTACTTACCAACCTCAACAACGAGGGCATCACCACAATCATTGTCACGCACGAGCAATCGGTGGCCGATGCCACCAACCGCATCATTCATCTTAAGGATGGAATGATTGAATACGAAACACGCAAAAACAACGGTGTGCACAACACCATTCCATACGTAAATACACAATCGATATGATCGACCAGTTTCAGGAGATAATTGATACGCTGAAGAAAAACAAAATGCGTACCACACTCACCGGTCTCTCTGTTTCGTGGGGTATCTTTATCCTAATTGTGCTGTTAGGAGCGGGTAACGGACTAAAGAACGGTGTAATGCAAAACTTTAGTACACGGGCTGTTAACCGCATCAACCTATGGCCGGGAACAACTTCCCTACCATATAACGGTTTAAAATCGGAGCGAATGTTGCGGTTCACAGAAAATGAGGTTTCCGCCATTGAAAATCAGGTAGAAGAAAGTCGCCTCATCACACCCCGATACAGCACAAACCAGACGATAGCCTATGGAGCTGAATATGGTAGTTACAGTATAGTGGGTGTTATGCCCAGCTTCTCAGAGATCGAGAAACTTATTATTCCATCCGAGAAGGGTCGGTTTATCAATGAACTTGATATCAACAACCTCAACAAGGTGATTGTACTGGATAAAAAGATTGCCGATGTACTCTTTAGGAACGAAGATCCCCTGGGAAAAATGGTGAAAGTGGGCAAGATCATGTTCAAGGTAGTTGGAATCAACACCAAGCAAGCACAGTTTGGAGGATCCAATGCATATATTCCATTTTCTGTTTCTCAAACCATTTTTAATCCCTCAAAGAAGTTTTGGCAGATTACCTTCACGGTAGATGGTCTCGCCACAGAGGCAGAGAACGACCGCTTTAACGAGTCGCTGCGGACAATGATGGGAAGAATACTGAACTTTGATCCAGAAGACCAACAGGCACTTTACATCAACAATGCACAAGCGGAATACGTAGAAACGATGAAGATATTTGGTGGTCTCACACTTTTTGTCACAATTATCGGTATCCTTACCCTGATTGCAGGTATTGTGGGCGTGAGCAACATCATGTTGGTATCGGTGAAGGAACGTACACGAGAGATTGGAATCCGGAAGGCAATTGGTGCAACACCATTCTCCATCCTTAAAACCATTATTCTGGAATCGATTACCATCACAACCATATTTGGCTATATCGGTATGATGTTTGGCATTGGACTAACCGAATTGATCAACTTCGTTATGGTGCAGTCAGCCAGTGGAAAAGCAGTTACAGACGAACCACAGATGTCGGTTTTCACCAACCCCACTGTAGATGTAGGCTATGCAGTATTTGCCACCATTGTACTGATCATTGCAGGTGTAATTGCCGGTTATCTCCCCGCCAGAAAGGCTGTACGAGTTCAGCCAATCGAAGCAATGAGACAAGAATAATATAAAAAACAGCTAATCAATCAACTACAATATGTTCGATCTCGATAGATGGCAAGAAATATGGATTACCATTACGCATAACAAGTCGCGTAGTGTGCTCACCGCCTTTGGTGTGTTTTGGGGCATGCTGATGTTGGTGCTGATGGTTGGAGCCGGAAATGCTCTGGAGACGGGAATGATGTCCCAAATAGAAGGATTTGCCACCAACTCCTGCTTCTTTGAAGC
>DBQD01000032.1 GCA_002305715.1 Proteiniphilum sp. UBA1403
GTTATCCCGAACTCACGTTAATAGCTTTTTGAGCGACCTCAAACGATAAAAGGGGATCTGTAAACAGTAATTCTCTCCCTCGTGCGAGCAAAGAATCTATCTCAACCTTCCCTTTTCTGTCTGTAAAAAGAAAAACAAGTGAGTCAGAAGAAGTGGCACCTATCGCCAAAGTCATAGCCACAACCCAACAGATTAGGATAAATTTACACCTAAGAATAGATTGGTTTGTCATGTTTTAGCGCATTAAGGGATTATGAGACAAATATACCATTTTTTTTGATAATATATATTTGCATATATTAAATAAAAACCCCTTTTTGGGGGTATTCTATCTTAATGAAAAACAATATGTTTGTTGTTAATCTGTATTTGATTTAATCGTTAAATAGTTAAATTATGGATATCATTAAAAAGACGAAAGACATTCTGGTTACCCCAAAAACAGCATGGCAAACAATTGCAGAAGAGAACCAAAATCATCTGCAGATTCTTACCAATTATCTGATTCCTCTTGCTCTTATTCCTGCATTGGCTACATTTATTGGATATGGTATAATTGGTCATACCATTTTAGGTGTACATATTGGATCCGTTGGTCTTGGATTACGACAGGCAATTCTCTCATTTTTCACGTCGTTGGGAGGTGTATATCTTTCGGCATGGGTTATTTATTTGTTGTCACCAAAATTTGAACTTTCGAGTGATTTTAGTAGATCCTTTCAACTCGTGGCATACTCTTATACTCCCATATTTGTTGCAGGTATCTTATTAATAGTTCCCTCCATGTCAATAATTGCCACATTGGCTGGTTTATATGGACTATTTTTATTGTATCTAGGAATAACACCAATTTTGCAGACACCAGATGACAAGAAAAACACTTTTTATGTTGTTTCTCTTTTATCAATCATTGTGGTCTCCATATTAATTTCCTCTATACTGAGTGTGTTGATAATCAAACCCTATTCCTTTATATAGAATAAGAATATCTACATGTTATGAGTCTGTTGAACTAGTTTATTCATTTACATAATTTTAATTTTTGCTCATATGAAAAAAATCGTATTCTTCATATCAATTCTATTTACCTTAACAGCTTTGAAAGCGCAGGATATATTTTTTCCTACAGAGATAGGTAAAGTTCTTGTTTACAAGAACTATGACAAGAAAGGTAAAGAAATTTCTATGATGAAATATACCATTATGGATATTATTGTTGATGGTGACAAAATGGAGATCAAATATTTGATCGAATCGATGGATTCAAAAGAAGAAAAAAAATTCAGTGAAGAAATAACCCTTGTAAAGAATGGGGATATATTGTATTTCGATATGAGTAATTTCATCAACAAGGCAGCTTTTCAAGAAGGAGGTAAAGATGCATCCAGTCTAGAAATTGAAATAAAAGGGAACAGTATGGAAATACCCATCAACCCACAGCCGGGAACCTCACTTCCAGATGCAAATGTAGAGATGGCCATGAAAATGGGCTTTATCAATCTGAAGTTATCAACAAGTATTATTAACCGTAGAGTGGCAGCAATTGAGGACATTGTTGTTCCAGCTGGTAGTTTCCAATGTCATAAATTAACGGGCGATGTTATTGCTACGGTAATGGGGAAAAAGATAAATTCATCTAATTCAGAATGGTATGCTAAAGGTGTGGGAGTGGTAAAGTCAGAAACATACGATAAAAACGGAAAACTGGATAGTTATTTTCAGTTAGTAGAAATTAAATAGACAGTATAATACAGGATTTGCATAATTTAACTGCGAGTCCTGTATTATAAAAAAGTTCCGTTAATATTTTACCCTTGGCAGGTATTTGAGTTACTTATTAAGTGACATAACAGACCTAAAATAAATAACTGCTTAGATTTAAATCTTTTCGATTATTTCCTTTCCAAAGGCCAGGCATTCCGATCGTTTAAGGTTATCATACTCTTCCATGTCAGGCATCGACTGCATCATCCTCCTAGAATCAGGATCCATAAGTCCAAAGGTAACCCGGCCTAAGAATACCCTATTTACGACTCCTTCAACACCAGTCAGTTTGACTAAATGGTTCTTAAAAAATTGGTCGTATTGCTCCAGTTTAACAGGCTGTCTCATGTTTCCACATACAGCAAAATAACCCCTAATCTTATTGGATAGTATTACTTTGTTTTTTACAAGGTAATCCTGTAATTCCTTAGAAGTTACACCACTTCGTATAGAGCCTCCCACAATCACATTCTTATAGTTCAAAAGATTTGGGTTTTCTCGCACATCAAACACTTGAGCAATACCATTCATACCTTCAGATATCCAAAGAGCTGCATCACGTGAGGTACCACACCACGTACCATACAGAATAGCCCATTCTGCATTCAATGTGGTAGGATAAAATTCGAGAGCTTGACTTTTTCGTGGTAACAATAGAGCACCAGCTGCCAATAGTGAATTTTTAATAAAATCTCGTTTTTCCATATTGATATTTTTATGCAATGTCTATCTAACGTTTGAATTCTTGAGTACTTTATTTTACATATATTTCAAGTGCCTTAAAATCAAATGAACCACTATTTTTATATCCTTCCACAACAAAAGATACCTCATGCAGTTTACCCATCGGCATTCCTATAGAGTTCCACATATTGAAATGATCGGAGATATTGATTGTTCCGCTGTTACGTGTATCTCTTCTTATACTGAAATATTGTTGAAAAGTGGTGTCCCCAACAATAGAAGGTTGGTTAATTCTTGTATGTTCGTAGATGTCATAAACACTTCCATTTACTTCGAAGATCCCTTTAAAAGTAGCATTTGGAGCCATTGATGGAATCCAATTTCGCCAGTCCTCCACAATATAATATTCAATAAGAGGATCAGTAGTCCACCCATAAATTGAAAGATAAGAATTTCCAGATATGCTTGAAGGTATATAATTACATTGGTAGTTTGCATAAAATGATCCAATATCCTGATGTTCCTTTGTCTGGTCATAACCCACCCCTCTGCGAGCAAGATAATTCTCAATTCCGCTCCATTCACCACTAAAAAGTGCGCCACTACCTATTGACATACAACCTACACCTTGACCATACTGATTCCACAATTCGTATATATAGCCATCATTTGTCCCCTTAACTTGCTCGTTTCCCGCACTTGTACAGAAGGTGTGTGGACGTACACATCCAATATTGATTAATACAATAAATAGCAAAAAGTTGGAAGCATTGCATATTTCTATGACTGTTTTCTTAATCATTTAAATCAATATTTCTCAATTTTTTTATTTCGTTTTTTACAATAAACTTCATTTTTCGTCAGTATTGTTGCATAGTAACCATTCATTGTAGCCAAGATGCTATTATGTACTTCAACTGCTGGTACAGTATGACCATATATGATAGATCAACAGACAGTTACGTAATATATCACTTATGCCTCAAATCACTTAAGTGCTGAATCATTAAAAATAATCCGATAACCATCACCATCGACGGCAAGTCTCAATCCAAAATTATTATCGGTATTGGGTTTGCTTTCAATCTCACCTGATAGCACCTTTTTACTTAATTGTTGCATTTCCCGAATCTTTTCAATAGTTTCCTCGTTGTTATTGTTGTAATGACCCGGATAGAGATATTTTATTCCTTGTGCTTCCATTTTTGCGGTTATCTTTTCACAAGTATCAATAAATGTGGAGAAGTCGACTGTCAACAACAGCAGACTCGATCCAAACGCATCTCCACTAAAACCATATCCCGCTTTTTTGTCAATGAAGCTTGTTGAGCCAGGGGTGTGTCCTGGATTATACACCACTTCAATTTTTCTACCTCCCAAATCTAAGATCTCCCCATTCTTCAAGTAGTTCACCTTACCCTTATAGTTACCCATAACAAAGGGAATCAAGACCGTATCATTCGGATTGATCCATATCTCTGAGAAGCAGTTAATGGAGGGACCAGTATGGTCAGAATGCACATGAGTTGCAATTAAAGTTACCGGCTTCGAGGTGATTGAAGAAACAATTTTGTCAAGATTTTTTATATCTGTGCCGGCATCAATCAGAATAGCTCTCTCATTTCCTTCAACGAGATAAAGACTTTCATTAAACATCTTATTTCCTGAACCTACCCAAGTATGATTATCAATCTTGCGAAAAAAAACATCTTCATTTCTAAAAACTATGTCACCTTCATTTCTTAATGAAGCATAGGTGCATAATAAAGATTCAGATAAAAGTAATAGGGAGAAGACAAGGATTAACCTTTTCATATTGTGTGTGTAATTATGATTAGTCCTAATGATTAAATCGAATATCTACAAAAAAGCGTTGAAAAAACACTTATTTTTTTATTCTAACCACAAAAATAGCAATATTTCCCACTATTTTGTGTTAATTATAATTATTATACCATATATTTGTACTCTTTTAACAGAGTTGATCAAACAATTTTATATTAGTGATTGATAATTAAAATCGATTTAATCATTCTATCATACCTTTTAAAAGCATTTGTTATACATTATAAATTTATTTAACAATGAAACATTATTCAAGATTAGTGTTCGCTCTCTTTGTTGGAGTTGGATTATTCAGCATGGGTTGTAATAAAAAAAGTGACCCAAATCAAAATTCAGTAGTTGAAACTACCGCCGGTTCGGTATCAGGGATACTGAACGACAATGTCTATGCATTCCTGGGGATTCCGTATGCTAAGGCTGAAAGGTTCATGCCACCTCAAGATCCCGATGCATGGGAAGGAGTGCGTGAGTGTACCACTTTTGGTCCGGTAGCCAGACAAATTGTTCCTTGGTATCCCGATTCAGTTCAGAATGAAAAAGAGCTGTTTAGTCTGAATGTTTGGACCCAAGGTGTAAATGATGGAAAACAGCGACCTGTATTGGTGTGGTTGCACGGTGGTGGATTTCATACCGGTGCTAGCAACGATCCGATGACCTATGGAGAAGCGATGGCAAGAAAAGGGGATATTGTTATGGTTTCCGTTAATCATCGTTTGAATATCCTCGGTTTCCTTGATCTCTCTGCATGTGGAGAGAAATATGCTCAATCTGCCAATGTTGGGATGCTCGATATCGTAAAATCTCTCGAGTGGGTGCACAATAATATTGCACAATTCGGAGGTAATCCTTCCGACGTAACCATCGTAGGAGAATCGGGTGGTGGAGGAAAAGTAGGTACTATTATGTGTATGCCTTCCGCACAAGGTCTCTTCCATAAAGCAATCATACAGAGTGGAACCTTACTCAATACAATGACGAAAGAGTCTTCTCAGCAATTAGGTCTAGCCGTACTCGAACAGCTAGGTCTTTCCCCCGAGGAAGTGGGAAAACTAGATACTATTCCGTACCATGATTTGGTAATAGCCGGTAATGAAGCGATAGCAAAGATATCTGGACCCAGAAGACCTGGATCACCCACCATGTTTGGCTTTGCACCCTCTGCTGATGGTGTAATTCTGTTACAACAACCTTTCAGTCCCGGTTTTGCTGAAATCTCAAAAGATATCCCAGTAATGATTGGTTCCACTTTGAATGAGATGATGCCAGTTGCTTACGGTGAAAAAGATTTGACACTTCAGCAGGCCAAAGACCGTCTTGCAAAAATATATGGCGATAAAACAGATCAGTACATCGAACTATTTGCCAAAGCATATCCTGATTATACACCCCAGGATCTGCTCTCGATTGATACAGTTTTCAGACCCTATACAATCCGTACTGCCGATGCACGTGCTGAAGAGTCAGATGCACCACTTTATGTTTATTTCCTTGCATGGAAGAGCCAAGTTGAGAATGCCTCTAAGGGCTCATTCCATGGATTAGATATTCCTTTAGCATTTTACAATGTCGATTTAAGAGAAGACTGGACTGGTAACACAGAAGAAGCATGGGCACTTTCTGACAAGATGAGCTCTGCCTGGCTCAACTTTGTAAAGAATACAAATCCGAATGTAGAAGGTGTACTGCCCTCATGGGAGCCTTACACTGCTGAGAATGGATCAACAATGTATTTCGACAATGAATGCAGAATCGTTAACAACCACGACCGGGAGTTGATGCAATTCATGGTACCAATCAAATAATTATCCCAATTAAAATAAAATGCCCTGCCAGATTCAATCCGGTAGGGCATTTTTTATAGCGACCGGTAGGGCATTTTTTATAGCGATTTGAGTAATCTTATATAGTGACTTGGGCGTTTTTAAATAGCGATCTGGACACTTTTATTGAGGTTGGGATATTTTATATTGTAGTGTACAGAAAGCTGTTTAGATTGTATATAAAAAAACGGTATATATAGCGAATAATATGCTAAATATACCGTATCTATTGTTGTCCCACCAGGACTCGAACCTAGACTGGCTGAACCAAAATCAGATGTGCTACCATTACACCATGGGACAATCCTCTGTGCTTCGTGAAAAGCAGTGCAAAAGTAGTATAATTATTTTAACTTTGCAAATTTCTTACCCGTAAAATCGAGAAAAAAACACAACTTTTGCAACTATTCTGCGATCAACAGAAAATAGTTCTTTTTACCACGTTGTGCAAGAATATATTTATCTCCAATTAAGTGAGAAGAGTTAATTACTTCGTCAAACGATTCCAGTTTTTCTTTATTGATCATTACTCCACCTGCCTGTACTGTTTTTCGCATTTCACCCTTTGAAGGAAACACGGCAGCGTCGTCGGTGAGTAGATCAACCGCTTTAACACCCGAAGAAAGTTTCTCCTTTGCGATATTAAATTGGGGCACACCTTCAAAAACCTGTAAGAAAGTCTCTTCATCGATCGATCTGAGAGCTTGAGAAGTCGATTTCCCAAAAAGAATTTCCGAAGCATCCACTGCCATCTTGTAATCTTCATGAGAATGAACCATTACAGTTAGCTCTTCGGCGAGTTTCTTCTGTAAGGGACGAAGGTGAGGGTTTTCACGCTGTTCTACAACCAGAGCCTCTATCTCATCCTTCGATAAAGATGTGAATATCTTGATATACTTTTCGGCATCGTTGTCGCTCACATTTAACCAGAATTGGTAAAATTTATATGGAGATGTATATCGACGATCTAGCCATACATTTCCACTCTCTGTTTTTCCAAATTTACCCCCATCAGCTTTGGTAATTAAAGGGCAAACCAACGCATATGCTTCCCCTCCTTCTACACGGCGAATTAGTTCTGTACCGGTTGTAATGTTACCCCATTGGTCGGACCCCCCCAATTGCAAACGGCATCCCTTTTCTCTATAAAGATGTAGGAAGTCGTATCCCTGCAGCAGCTGGTATGAGAATTCTGTGAAAGACATTCCTTCACTCGATTCCCCATTCAGTCGTTTCTTTACGGAGTCCTTCGCCATCATGTAATTAACCGTGATATGTTTCCCAATATCACGAATAAAATGCAGGAAACTATAATCCTTCATCCAGTCGTAATTATTTACAAGTATGGCTCTATTTGGGATATCGCTTTCAAAATCGAGAAATTTAGCCAGTTGTTTTTTAATGGCCTCCTGATTATGGCGTAAAGTATCCTCATCGAGCAAGTTGCGTTCCGCCGATTTCATGGAAGGGTCTCCAATCATTCCGGTAGCTCCTCCCACCAATGCGATAGGAGTATGGCCTGCACGTTGAAAATGTTTCAACATCATCACACCCACCAGGTGTCCAATATGCAGTGAATCGGCTGTAGGATCAATTCCCAGATATCCCGCTGTTTGTTCTTTCAGTAACTGTTCTTCCGTTCCGGGCATCACATCTTGTATCATCCCGCGCCAACGGAGTTCTTCCACAAAATTCATCATTATGTAAGCTTTCAATCGTAAATTAAAAAGTGGTGCAAATATACGAAAAGTAATCGGAATGAGGATATAAAAAAAGACTGCCTCTTCAATGAAGAAGGGGCAGTCTCACTAGTATAATGTATGTGGTTTTTTTCGAATCGCAGTAATTATTTTACGATTGACATGAAATCTTGATTTGTGCGATATTTCGCAAACTCCAAGTCTTTAGCAGCTTTTACTGCAAAACTGTTATCGCGGCTAATTGCTGTACGAAGGTTCGCAGCAACATCGTTGAAGTTATTTGTACGTGCAGCGATGATAGCTAACAGATAAGCTGTTGTTGCATCAGGATTCTTAACTGACTCCAGCGTTTGTTTAGCTTTATTGTAGTCACGTACAAGAAGTTGAGCAAGCCCAGCGTTGTTTGTCTGGTTGTTTGCATATGAGCCAACAGCTTGATTGTAGTTACCTTCAAGAATATTGAGAACTCCTACAGCTTCGTCAAGTCCAGCAGCACCAGCAGAACGGCCTAACAGAACTTTTGCGTTTTGCAAATCATTATCCACGATAGCCAACAGAGCTTTGTTCATATTTACTTCAGCTGCTGAAGCATTAACAATAGCAGCGCGATCAATATTCTGTTTTGCTTTAACAAAATCACCTTTTTTGAAATATAAAGCACCAAGATTATTCCAACCTCTGTAATCATCAGAGAAGTTATTTGTTACATATTGGAAAATTTTCTCTTTTAAGTTATCATCATTGGTGAGTGTAGCAGCATAAAGCACTTCTTCAACGCTAAGTTCTTTTGGATTGCTGTTGAAAGCAGTCATGATTTCATCATCCGACTTACCAATGATTTCGATGTTGGCAATCAGGCGAGAACGACGTAACTGGGGTAGGATGGTTTTAGCCAGGTCCTCGAATACATAAGAGATATTTTTGATTTCTCTTTCACGAGTTTCAGAATCTGGATACATTTCCAATACGCGGATGATCAGTTCTTTATCCTGGATGTTTGAAGCAGATACAAGCTGACGGAAACCGTCCCAGTCTTCCGCAGTGTAATGAGCGAATACTTCGGTATCAATATTTCTATTCTTCAGCTCTTTTGTCAAGTAGTTAGAAGTGTTCTTCTCACGTTGAGCAGCCAATTTGTCGTTGAAAGAAAGCTTACCATCAGGAGAAGCGTAAGCAGATACTTCCAAGTTGAGGTTTTGTCTTGGGTCATTGAAAGCCTGTTCAACACGGTTTTTCCAAGCATTTACATCTTGTTTTTCAAGTTCACTTTGGCGAAGTTTAGCTTGCTCAATAACGAACAAGATGCTAGCCTCCTGAGCTTCCTTTATAATACGTTGAAATTTGTCAGGAGCAATAGATGGAGTGCTTGTTTTAGCGTCAGCAAGAGCTGATGTTGCAATTACCCCGTCAGCCACTTTAAGGTCAGGCAAGTTCGATACTTTCTTTTTAACTTTACCATCAAAACGAAGATAGAGTTCAGAAGCCTGCATTTCGGGTTTGTAAGGGAATGTGGTAGTAATTGTAAAGTTTCCACCCTTGCTGTTCGAGATTGTTACATTGTTTCCTGCAACTTTCTCACCTTGGTAGCTGAAAGGAGTACCTACATACTCTTTGTCCCCATATTTCAAAACCGGAGTAATGGTCAATGTAGCTTTTTTATTAAACCATTTTTCAGGGAAAGTTCCATTAACCGTAACAGGTACTTGGTTACCCACTGTCTCAAGTGGAGATGGGTTTACATTAAAATTGCTTTGTGATAGCGGTTTTAATTTACTGCTACATGATGTAGCGAGCAATACTACTGTCACAGCAAGCAAAAGCGATAAAACATTTGATTTTCTGTTCATTTTGGTTTAAAGTTTATTTAATTAATTCACTCAAGTTTCATGCTTATAATATTAGACAAATATACCCATTTTTTCACAATTAACAAATCCAAATTCAGCGGAATTGTGTTAAAATCTGCTATATTAATATCTTTTTTTTCGCTCTAGAAAAGATTTTTGTGTAAATAGCTCACGACCCAAATCCCAATTTTTGCAGCACCTGATAAACAGTCGAATTTGCATTCATTACCCTATATGCCGGATACTCCCGTCGTAAGGGGTAATTGGAACGAAACCAGTAGAATTTTTCTGGTTCTGCTTTAAGCTTCTCTGTCTCTTTTACAGGATCATAACTATGCCACACTGCATGAGCAAGCTGCTTCTCTGTAGCTATTTGTCTCAAATCTATAACAGGTTGAGACGGTTCAGGTTTTTCATTAAAAAGTGGATTAATATCCAATTCAAAGAAATTCAGTATATTCTCTATACTCATCTTTGTTGCCGTCCATTTACCATCAGCACTATACCCCGCAATATGAGGCGTTGCGATATCCGCCATAGCTAGAAGTTCACGATCAATGTCCGGCTCTTTTTCCCAGCAATCCATTACAACCCCAGAAATTGAACCCTTTTTGAGAGCCCTTTTCAGTGCCTGATTATCGGTGACGGCCCCGCGAGCAGCATTGATGATAAAAGGCTTCATTGTCACACCCTGTAAAAAGGAATCATCAGCCATATGATAAGTCGCATAGCGCCCACTTTTTATCAAAGGCGTATGAAAAGTGATGATGTCAGCTTCTTGTTGAATTGTGTCTAAGTCTACAAACGCACCATTAACATTTCCCTCATTCTCTGCCCGAGGTGGGTCATTAAGCAGCACCCTCATTCCCAGTTTACGGCATGCTGCCTCCACCTTGGTTCCTACATTTCCAACGCCCACAATCCCAATAGTTTTTTCGCTCAATGTAAACTGATACTTATTAGCCAACCAGAGGAGAGAAGCTGTAACATATTGTTCCACAGAGTTCGCATTACATCCAGGTGCTGTACGCCAAGCCACATTATTATTATCGCAATATTGAGTATCTATGTGATCATAACCGATTGTTGCCGAACAAATCAACTTCACGGCAGTATTTTCTAAAATCTCTTCTCCAAAATGCGTTACAGTACGAACAATCAACGCATCCTTATCCATGATAGCTTCCCGTGTGAACAGATTCCCCGGCAAGTATTCCACTTCACCTAAATGTTCTGCTACCCCCTTTAAAAAAGGTATGTGAGTATCGGCCAGTATTTTCAGTTTCATTTTGAATTCATAAAATTGTTGTGCATAGCTTTTGCAGCCTTTCTACCGTCCCCCATAGCCAGAATAACCGTCGCTCCACCTCGAACGATATCACCACCGGCATAAATCATCTCATCGGCTGTTTGCATCGTATCGCTATCCACTACAATAGTTCCCCACGATGTCACCTCCAGTCCGGAGAAAGACTGTGGAATCAGCGGATTGGGAGATACCCCCACACTTACAATCACCTCGTCTACCTCCAACCAGATTGTATCTCCCTCAATAGCGACCGGTCGTCGGCGACCCGATTGGTCTGGTTCACCCAACTGCATTTTTTGCAGCAGCATTCGTTGAACGCGGCCTCTCTCATCTCCCTCATATCGAATTGGATTGTGCAATGTGTAGAACTCAATACCTTCCTCTTTGGCATGTTTTATTTCCTCAATACGGGCCGGCATCTCATCTTCAGAACGTCGATAAATAATCATTGCCTTTTCCGCACCTAATCTTCGTGCAGTACGCACTGCATCCATTGCAGTGTTACCGCCACCAATTACCGCCACTCTTTTACCTTTATATATTGGTGTATCACTCTCCGGGTCTGCAGCCTGCATGAGGTTTACCCGTGTAAGGTATTCGTTGCACGACATGATGCCGATCAAGTTTTCCCCCGGTATATTCATAAAGTTTGGCAAACCTGCACCACTACCCACAAAAATGCCTTGGTATCCCTCTTCTTTGAGGTATTCCTGGGAAATGGTTTTCCCCACGATACAATTTGTTACAAATTTCACTCCCATTTTCTGCAGACCATCAATTTCCACATCCACAATTTCGTTAGGTAGACGGAATTCGGGTATACCATAACGTAAAACCCCTCCCAACTCGTGAAGCGCTTCAAATACAGTAACGTCGTATCCCTTCTTCACCATATCGCCTGCAAAAGCCAAGCTTGCAGGCCCCGAACCCACGACAGCTATTTTGACACCATTCGCTGGGTCGGTCTCAGGAACAGATATTTGTCCGCTTTGACGTTCATAATCGGCTGCAAATCTCTCAAGATAACCAATTGCCACCGGTTCTTTTTTTAATTTCAGTGTGTAAAAGCACTTGCTTTCACATTGTCTTTCCTGTGGGCACACCCGTCCACATACCGCCGGGAGAGCACTCGTCTCTTTCAAGGTACGAGCCGCCTCTACGAATTCACCCCGTTCAATGTTTTTAATAAACTTAGGGATATTGATTTCCACCGGGCATCCTGTAATACAAGTTGGGTCCACGCAATCGAGGCAACGATGTGACTCCTCACGAGCCATCACCTCTGTCAGCCCTAGATTTACTTCGTCGTATGTGTGGCAACGAACCTCTGGATCCACCTCGGGCATTTTTACCCGTGGTATAGCGGTTCTATCTTTGTTTTTCATCGATTTGCGCAGTACCTCACGCCATTCCTGTGCTCTCTCCGCTTGTAAATATTCGTTCATATTATTGATGTTTCTATCTAGTCGATAACCCGAAACAAATCACTCAGTTTCATTAATTATACGCTTTAAGGCGCATTAGCATCTCATCGAAATCTACCTGATGAGCATCGAACTCAGGGCCATCGATGCAGACAAATTTTGTTTTTCCCCCCACAGTCACTCTGCACGCCCCGCACATACCTGTGCCATCCACCATTATGGTGTTGAGTGAGGCTAGGGTAGGTACTTCGTATCTCTTTGTCAGAAGTGCCACAAACTTCATCATCACTGCCGGGCCAATAGTAACACACAGATCTACCTTCTCCCGTTGAATAATCTTTTCAATGCCCTGGGTTATAAGTCCCATTTCGCCATACGAGCCATCGTCAGTCATGATAATCACCTCATCGGAATATTTCGCAACCTGTTCTTCGAGAATAACAAGCTCCTTTGTGCGGGCAGCCAACACAGAAATAACCCTGTTGCCTGCTTTTTTCATTGCTTCAATGATGGGCAACATAGGTGCCACACCCACGCCACCACCAGCACACACAACGGTGCCAAAATTTTCAATGTGGGTAGCCTTACCAAGCGGCCCAACCATGTCGGTAATATAGTCGCCCACCTCAAGGCTACAGACCTTTTCCGAGGATTTGCCCACCCGTTGTATAACCAGGGTTATAGTCCCCTTTTTTGGATCAGAATCTGCAATTGTATAGGGTACCCTTTCCCCTTTTTTTCCCACACGTACAATTACAAAATGGCCCGCTTTGCGGCTTTTAGCTATCAGTGGTGCCTCCACTTCAAGACGTACCACTTTCTCTGAAAAGTATTCTTTTGCGATGATTTTGTTCATATCGATTGGTGCTATTTTGCAAAAATACACTTTTTTTCCATGATTTATTCCGATTACATTTCTTTTGATTGCTTTTTATACTTGTTCCAAGTATCTTTCTCAAAGATGTATGAACGAAAAAATTTGGTAGAGTTAAACCAATTCGCTAATTTTGTGAACTATTCCGTAGCGAACAAAGGTGCTACCACAACATGGGGTTGACCGGTTTTGACAGCGGGTAGAAGAGGTTTGTAAGCATGCAGTGCGTTGTTGGTTTGCACTTTAATCTCAATCGGCAAAGCTATAACTGGCAATAATAACAATTACGCTCTTGCTGCGTAACCGAAGTACAGTAGGTTAATCGCTTAATTCTGCCACAGGTGGCGGAACAAGACATCACCCGGAAGCTGTGGCTTCGAAGCGTTCCGATCAGGTGGTGCAGGTAAATCGGAGATAGGTTAGGAGATGCTTCGGCTCCTTTCCGAAATTTAAGAAGATAAGGTTTGAGTTTGGTGTCTTCAGTCGCGCTCATTCCCGACAAATAAAATGAAGATAAGCATGTAGAAAGCAAATTGCTTCCTCGTTTGGACGAGGG
>DBQD01000069.1 GCA_002305715.1 Proteiniphilum sp. UBA1403
GGTGCGTTATTTACAACGACAGCTGTGGCTGCCATTGCTGGAACTCTTTTTATGGCTCTTATTGCTAATGTACCCATTGCCCAAGCACCTGGAATGGGACTAAACAACTTCTTCGCTTTCAGTGTGGTCATTGCAATGGGTCATACCTGGCAATTTGCCTTGACAGGTGTGTTACTCTCGGGTTTTTGTTTCATGTTGTTGACTATTTTCAACATTCGTAAAATTATTGTTGATAATATACCTGTGGGACTTAAAAATGCAATACCCATCGGTATCGGTTTATTTATCACAATCATTGGTCTGAAGAGTGCCGGAATCGTAACACCCAATCAATTTACACTTGTTCAACTTGGCAATATGGCAGATCCCAATGTATGGATTGCTGTACTTGGATTAATCGTTATTGCAGTACTATTGGTTAAAAAAGTGCATGGTGCTATTCTTATCGGTATTGTTATCTCTACCATTTTTGCCGGTATATTAGGACTGATTCAGTTGCCACAAGGTAGTTGGATTACCCTTCCTCCCAGCATCGAACCAATCTTTTTCAAATTTGAATGGAGCAGCATCTTTACGTTCGATATGTTAATCGTGGTATTTACTTTCCTGATGGTTAACATTTTCGATGCAATGGGTACCTTGATTGGTGTTATCTCCAAGATTGGGAAATCAGAAAAAGATGGAAGCTTTCCTCAATTGCAAAAAGCATTGTTCGCAGATGCGTTGGGTACATTTGTAGGTGCTCTACTTGGAACCAGCCCAAACACGTCGTATGTTGAGAGCGCTTCGGGCGTTGCTGCAGGAGGTAGAACCGGACTCACCAGTGTAAGTACAACTCTGATGTTTGTATTGGCTCTCTTCTTCGCCCCAATATTTTTGATGGTGCCTGCAGCTGCTACAGCCCCTGCATTGATCATCATCGGCTTGTTTATGATGAGCTCGGTTGCTGATATCGATTTCAAGGAAATAAGTGAAGGATTCCCTGCTTTTGTAACAATCATCTTTATGCCGTTCACATACAGTATTGCCAACGGTATCATTTTCGGTATGTTGGCGTTCACAATTGTGAAACTTTTATCGGGAAAAGTAAAAGATGTAAGTCTCACCATGTACGTTCTAACATTATTTTTCTTGATTAAGTTATTCCTTGATGCATCAAATGCATTTGTGCATTGATGTATCAGTGAACTATTACGTTTAGGAATAGGTCGCAATAGGGTACTTTTTTTGCCATTCTGGAAAAAAGAATTACTTTTGCGGCCTATTTCAATTATAACTCAGACAAATATAAATTTATGGCAACAACCGCTGATTTCAGGAACGGGATGTGCATCGACCTGGAAGGACAATATTATTTTATTGTAGAATTTCTCCACGTTAAGCCTGGTAAAGGTGCTGCATTTGTACGTACCAAACTGAAAAATGTTACCACTGGACGTGTTCTCGACAAAACCTTCAACTCTGGAGTGAAGGTAGATGAAGTGCGCATTGAGCGTCGCTCTTTTCAATACCTCTATCGCGATGATATGGGATACAACTTCATGAATACTGAGACTTTCGAACAACTCCCTATACCGGGTGAGCAAATTGAAGGCGTTGAGTTCCTGAAAGAAGGAGATGTAGTGGAAGTGCAGATCCATGCAGAAAGTGGCACAATACTTACCGCTGAAATGCCTACCCATGTGATTCTGGAAGTTACCTATACTGAACCGGGAATTAAAGGTGATACAGCAACGAATACACTGAAACCTGCTACTGTTGAAACTGGAGCAGAGGTGCGTGTGCCCCTTTTCATCAACACTGGCGAAAAAATTAAAGTGGATACACGTGACGGATCATACGTGGAACGCGTAAGAGATTGATCGTGTAGATAGAAGTTTGTTTCCTCGTCCTTTCTTTGTATGTTTGTTTCGTTGATATGTGAAACGAAATATTATGAACAAGTTAAGCATCAAAGAATGGGCAGAGGAAGATCGTCCACGTGAAAAGTTAATCCTAAAAGGAGCATCAGCACTCTCAAATTCCGAGTTACTGGCAATATTAATTGGCTCAGGCAACCGGGAGATGAGTGCTGTGGAGTTAGGGCAGGTTATTTTACAACAAGCGGGTAACGATCTCAATCGGTTGGGTAAGATGGGCGTTTCTGACTTCACCCAACAGTTCAAAGGTATCGGACCAGCAAAGGCAATCACATTGATTGCTGCGTTGGAACTGGGTAGGAGAAGAAAGTCGCTTGATGTGCAGACAAGAAAAAAAATTTCTTCATCACGTGATGGCTATCACTTTTTGTATCCCATTCTTTCTGATCTGAACCACGAAGAGACATGGGCGCTGTTGACCGACAGATCCAACCAGATTGTTCGTACCATGCAGGTAAGTAGAGGTGGAATTTCCGGCACAGTTGTTGATGTTCGATTGGTACTCAGAGAAGCGCTTACTCATTATGCCTCTGGCATTATTTTAGGACACAATCATCCATCAGGAAACTGCCTTCCAAGTCCACAGGATACTCACATCACAAGAAAACTGAAAGAAGCTGCCCAATGGATGGATATCACCTTGCTCGATCACATAATCGTGTGCGGAGACAATTATTTCAGTTATGCTGATGAGGGAATCATTTAGAGGGAATTAAACAATATCCCAATAAAACGGTTTAATAATAAAAAAAGATTATGAGCGAGGAATTACAAGCTTTACAAGATAAAATAGTGGTCATGCTTCGCACTGTGTATGACCCTGAAATACCTGTCAATATTTATGATCTGGGGATGATTTATGATGTAGATATTGATGATCAAAACAATGTTACCATTGAGATGACCTTTACATCGCCCAGTTGTCCAGCTGCTGACTTTATCTTGATGGATGTACAACTTAAGGTGGAGTCAATTCCTGAAGTGAATAGGGTAGATATCAATCTAACCTTCGACCCCCCTTGGGATCGTTCCATGATGAGTGAAGAGGCTTTGCTAGAGTTGGGGATGATGTAAATTAACGGTGTTTACAGAGTAACGTATAACCGTGAATAAAAAATATTATTTTCTATCCGATGCCCATCTGGGTTCTGTATCACATCGTAACTCCATTGACACTGAACGTAAATTGTGTCGATGGCTTGATGTCGTAAAAAAGGATGCTGATGCGATTTTTCTATTGGGCGATATCTTTGATTACTGGTTCGAATACAAACATGTGGTCCCAAAAGGATTCACTCGTATATTGGGCAAACTGGCAGAGGTGACCGATGCCGGAATAAAAGTTCATTTTTTTATCGGGAACCATGATATATGGCTTACTGATTACCTTGCGAAAGAATGTGGATTGATACTTCATTTCGAACCTTTGACGACCGATATTCTTGGAAAGAAATTCTTCTTGGCACATGGAGATGGACTGGGGGATGAATCATGGTCCTTCCAGCTATTGCGAAAAATATTCCACAGTCGGTTTCTTAAACAATGTTTTTCCGCTATTCATCCTCGATGGACAGTACCATTGGCTCATGCTTGGTCGAACAGTAGTCGTGAAAATGGGGGCGTACAGGGTTATTTGGGTGAAGATCGTGAATATTTAATCCGTTTTGCAAAACAACAGTTGATTTCGACTCCCGATGTCAATTTTTTTGTTTTTGGACATCGTCATATTTTATTGGATCTTGCTATCACAGAAGAAAGTCATGTTATTATATTAGGTGATTGGATCTCCTTCTTTTCATACGCCGTTTATGATGGGGAAACAATGAAATTGGAGCAGTTCGAAATCTGAAGACTGTGAAGTAATAACTTCCATTTGTTGGTGATTTTTGTGGGGAGATAACCCCCTAAAAGAAAAACTTCTTCTATTCTTACATTAGTTTCTTAAAAAAATCCCAAATTACAATCCCTGCTGTAACCGACACATTCAATGAATGTTTAGTGCCATATTGTGGAATTTCAATACAACAATCGGAAGCATCAACAATTGCTTGCTGTACACCATGTACCTCGTGACCAAAGATGACTGCATATTTTTTCTCTTTATCCAGCGATATTGTTTCTAATGAAATGCTGTTTTCGGCTTGTTCAATTGAAAATATAGTGTATCCATCTTCTTTCAATGCCTGCAGCGCATCTTTGGTCTCTTCGAAATAGCGCCATCTAACGGCAACCTCAGCGCCTAAGGCTGTTTTATGAATCTCAACATTGGGAGGTGTAGCTGTGATGCCACAAAGTAGGATCTCTGCAACTCTAAAAGCGTCGCTTGTACGAAAGACTGACCCGATATTGTGTTGACTTCTTACGTTATCGAGTATCACCACCAATGGAATCTTTGTGGCTTCTTGGTAAGCTTGCACACTCAAGCGATTTAACTCTTTTATTTTCAGTTTTCTTCGTTTCATATTTAATTGCGGTAGATGCCCTTCTTTTTCTGATGAGACTCTCTATATTGTTCTGTTTGCTTTTTCTTCTTTTGTATTATTTCAGGACCACTCGTATCACAAACCAAATATGATGGAGTAGGGTGGAAAGTTGTCCATAGTACATTACCATGATGCAATAACGTTCTTTCAATGAGGATGTTCGGTTGGATGTGGTCATTCCCTCATTCAGATAGTTGATGAGTGTGAGATGGCTATTGTGTAGATATTCTGCTTTCTTCATCATGCGGATGCACCAATCGAAATCAGCTGAAAAACGATAGGAGAGATCATACGGTTCAAAGAGTTCCCTTTTTACAATAAATGCCTGGTGACATACCAACATTCCCTGTTTGAAACTTTTCCAGGAGAGCTTTTCCGGTGCACTCAATCTCCGCATGTGTAAAAAAACTCCATGATTATCCACGATGGCTGTCTCCCCATAAATGATGTCGGGCTCTTTCCCTTCCTCTAAACTACTCATCATCTTCTCTATGCTGTTCGATGTGTGAAAAGTATCCCCTGCGTTGAGAAAGCAGAGATAGTCGCCTGAAGCCATACTTGCAGCTTTGTTCATAGCGTCGTAGAGTCCCTTATCCGGTTCGCTTAGCCAGATCATCCTCTCATGCGCAAATTGCTGTATCAACGCAACCGTGTTGTCTTTCGATTTACCATCTACAATCACATGCTCTAAGTGAGGGTAAGTCTGCTCTTTGACGCTTTTCAATGTTCTTTCTAGCGTGGAAGCTGCATTGAAAGTGACCGTGATCACAGATATTTTTTTCATGATTGCAAGTATATTTTTTTATATTGTAATGCAATGGTTTCCTGCGAATATTCTTGCAACACTTTCTTGCGTGCATTAGCCGAAAGCATCTCTGTATCGGCTTCATACAATGTCCATAAGATACCATTGGCCAAATCTGCTGTATCTTTGTAATTTACCAGGTATCCATTCTTTTTATGTGAAATCATTTCTGGAATGCCACCAATGTTAAATCCCACACACGGTGTACCGCATGACATCGCCTCCATTAGAGTGTTGGGTAGATTCTCCTGTAATGAAGGGGTTACAAATAGATCGGCTGCATTATACACGTCTACCATCTTATCTGGTGAAACAAAGTCTAACGCGTAAGCAGGCATGTTAAGTCTCTCAACAAACTCTTTTCCATTAGTGCCGGCAATAAGAAACATAATGTTGGTGGACTGTTTTGCAATAAGGCGGGATGCTTCCAACAGATAGTCAACACCTTTTCTTGGGTCTGATGCTTTAACAGCTGCAAACAAGACAATTTTTTGATCTTCGGGCAAGTTGAGTAATTTACGAACGTCTGATTTATCTTGAGGATGATATTGTTCTGTATTGATGGGATTTGGGATAGAAAATACACGATGCCCTCCTGTTAATGGACTTTTTAATGCCAGTTCTTTGAGCCAGTTACTACATGCAACAAAAGAGATCGCTCCATTTTTGTAAACTGTCTGTTTATGTTTGAATATTTTATATGAAAGATCTTTGGGTGAATTTGTGACAAGATAAGGACAGTTGCCGCA
Source organism: Proteiniphilum sp. UBA1403 (assembly GCA_002305715.1). Lineage (GTDB taxonomy): Bacteria > Bacteroidota > Bacteroidia > Bacteroidales > Dysgonomonadaceae > Proteiniphilum. Next base: position 5,957 of record DBQD01000069.1, read on the forward strand.
TGATTGCGTATAGTTTTTGCAAGTTCCAGCATGATGACAGATACCGGTAAAAGCCCACATATCATGCATTGTCCATACAACTTTCTTGCCGGATGAGAGGATCTTATCAACTTCTTCGATCGACAACATACCTTGGTTTATCCAATGAAGATGAATCACGTCTGCTTCCTTAAAAACAGGAAGTTCTGTTATGGAATTTCCCGTATTAGCTATGGAGACATTAAATAAGTTTTTTTTTGAGAACCTGTTATGTAAGAATATTTTTCCACGTTCCCAGTAAAAATAATACTTATTTACCTGTTTTCTACCAACTGACACCACATGTTTGTCACTTGATAGCTTATCACGGACGATCATTGTTACATTATCTCCGGAGGAGATCAATGCATGCATAAGTCTGAATGCTGCGACTGCAGCCCCGCCATAAATATCAGAAGTGCTTACTATCAGAATATTCATCTCATTATTTTTATGAATGCATCCATGTAACGATCACTAACGCTCTCCAGATTTATCTTCTCCTCGATCACAGATAAGGAGGCTTTGCCCATTTTTTCTCTTAATTGAGAATCTCTTAGCAGCAATTTTATTTTATCAGATAGATCAATAGCGTTGTTTTCCTTAAAGTAAAGGCCGTTTACATTATGGGTAACCAAGTCTCGCTCGGTGCCATCGCATACAGAACAAATGATTGGTAAGGAGTAGGTCATGGCATCATTGATGGACAACCCTCCCATTCCAGCCAGTACGTAGATGGACGAGGCATTCATATAGGCTCCAATTGTTTTTGGGTCGTAAACGCTACCGGTAAAGTGTACTTTTTGATCGATATTTAGATCTCCAACTAACTTCACAAGGTTTTCTCTTTCAGGCCCCTCTCCTATGATTACCAACTCCGCATCGGGGAACTCTTTTATCACGTTTGAGAAGGCATCGATAAGCAGATCGACCCGCTTCCATTTGACCAGTCGCCCTACATGGATAATTCTACGACTGTTTACTGGGAGAATGGAAGGTTCCTGACGTACTCGTTCTTTTTCGCACAGCAATGTTTCACTATCACCTGTGTTGTATGTAACAAAAACATTTTCTTCCCGAATACCATAGGTGGGTATGAGGTTTTTACCAAGCGAGGAATAGGCCAATGCTCCGTCTGCCCTTTTATAGCAATATCTTCTAATCTGCATGATGCCCCATTGTTTAATGTGAAAAAGAAACCCTTTGCTTAAAAGTGTCATATCTTCGTTGTACATCGGTTTCTCTTTGAAGTAAGATATTGCCTTGCCGTATGGAGGTACTTGAAAAGGAATCTCTCGGATTACAAATCGGGTCTTGTTTTTGCGAAGTGACTTTCTGAGAGAAGGTTGCAAGAAAAATTGAATGAAATAGGGCCATCCTGCCACGAAGATGTCTGGCTTTTCAACATCAATTATTTGAGGTAGAGCAGGGATGCTATTTTTCCCAATTGCTGTTTTCTTTTCACCGCTTTCAATTATTTTGTATCGTGTCTGCTGACCGCCAATTACCTGAACTCCTTTCCCAAGTGAGCTACTATTCCCGGTTGGGATTACCGTGATAACTTCCACTCCTTTTCCCATGAGCTTTCGTAACAAAGCGTCCATATAAAGAGGAATGCCGCTAAAAACAAACAATACTTTCATATCGCTGTAAGGGAGTTTAGAACTCTGTTTTTGCTGATAAAATGTTTCTCTCCAAAACACTCAAGTTCACATCGAGGCCAATCTCTATTCCTTTCTGTAAAAGATGCTCTTTAGTTGTATTGAAGGCCAACTCCGGATTGTTATTGTCACCACTCAAATGGCACAACCAGATGTTACGAAGTTTGGAGGTAAAGTTGTTCGCCAAGAACTCAGCAGTCTGTCGATTGCTTAAGTGTCCGGTACCGGAAGTAATTCTACGCTTAAGATAGTAGGGATAACGACCTTTTTCCAGCATCTCCTCATCGTAGTTACTCTCAATGATAAGATGGTTGGCTTTGCAAATATAGTAAGCAACCTCATCGGTTATGGTTCCCACATCGGTGGCTAATGTCATCGTTTGGCCATCAAATTCGAAGAAATATCCGGCATTGTCGTAGCTGTCATGGGGAACACTGAATGCCGTTATTTTGAAATCCTCAATCTCGAAAGGTTTTCCTTTTTCGATATATTTTGCAGAACCGTTTAAATTATTTTGAATTAGAGGACAGTTGTCAATGCCTCGATGAACCTCCCGTGTGGCATAGATTGGTATGTGTAACTTTTCTCCTAGGTAGCCAGCCGATTTTATATGGTCGTAATGATCGTGTGTGATCAGGATAGCCATGATTGAAGATAGTTCTATTCCATACTCAGCTAGTCGTTTTCGAATTATACGCGGTCCAATACCGGCATCAATAAGAATGCCATAATGAGCGTTACCTAAATAGTAACAATTGCCGCAACTGCCGCTACTTAAGCTGAAAAAGGACATTCTATCTGCCGGAAAGAGTTTGTATTGCATAGTAAATACAAAGATAATAAGTTTTATAGATCAATCTTTTAAAAGATTTGTCCCGACAGACGCTCCCTTGTTCGGTTGTAGGCATCCATCATCTCTTTCACTACATCCGCTGCCGGAATAATTTGTTTGATGTGCGATGCAATTTGTCCTATTTCAAGTTCACCTTCGGTGAGGTCACCCTCAAAGATACCACGTTTTGAGCGACCCTTTCCTAGTAGCTCCCGCAATTCTTCGGCTGTGGCTCCCCTGTCCTCCAGTTTCTGCACCTGTTGGTAAAACTCGTTCTTGATCAGCCGAGTAGGACTCACTTTCTTGAGCGACAATTGTGTGTCTCCCTCATTCAATGAAAGACATCGTTGTTTGAACTCATTGCTGGCAGAGCTCTCTTTTGTCAGTGCAAATCGGGTGCCCACCTGTACACCTTCAGCACCCAGTGCAAACATGGCCGCCATTGCTTCTCCTGTAGCAATTCCGCCGGCTGCAATGAGCGGTAGTGTTACGGCCTCACGCACCTGTGGGATAAGTGTAAGAGTAGTGGTCTCTTCTCGCCCGTTATGGCCACCTGCCTCAAATCCCTCTGCAACAATAGCATCGACACCCGCATCGGCCGCTTTTTGGGCAAATTTTGAACTTGAAACCACATGCACAACCAGGATATTATGTTCTTTTAATTTGGCAGTCCATGTCTTTGGGTTTCCTGCAGAAGTAAAGACGATGGGCACTTTCTCCTCCATTACAATTTGCATAATCTCCTCAATTTGAGGATACATGAGAGGTATATTAACTCCATATGGTTTATCGGTTGCAGCTTTGCATTTCTGTATATGCTCACGCAAAGTATCTGGATGCATTGATCCGGCTCCTATAAGTCCCAGTCCCCCGGCGTTACTCACCGCCGAGGCCAATCGCCAGCCGCTGCACCATACCATCCCACCCTGAATAATTGGGTAGCTTATACCAAAAAGTGTTGTAATCCTGTTTTTGTACATTGTATTAATTTTACACAAAGGTAACATTATATCCATTTTTTACCATCTGATCTGCGGTTTAGATTTTTTTTAGTAGATTTGCACATCGTTGCCCTTTGTATCCATAAAGGGTTTGAACTATTGAGTGGTAATTTCAAAATTGATATATCCCAGACATTATGAATGTCCTTTTACTTGGCTCCGGTGGTCGTGAACATGCCATGGCGTGGAAGCTACGCAAGAGTAGCTATTTGAATAAACTGTATATTGCTCCAGGTAATGCCGGTACTGCATTACTGGGCCAAAACGTTCCCATTGGCGTGAACGATTTTGAAGCAATGAAGCGTTTCACACTCGATAACGATATCGACATGGTGGTTGTAGGTCCTGAAGATCCGCTAGTTAACGGGGTGTATGATTTTTTTCATAAGGATGAAGATATCTGTCATATTGCTGTAATTGGTCCTTCACAAAGGGGAGCACAACTGGAAGGAAGCAAAGACTTTGCGAAGCAATTTATGCAACGTCATCAAATTCCCACAGCACGTTATAAAAGTATTACGCTCGATACGATCTCAGAAGGAGAGGATTTTCTCGATACTTTACCCTCACCGTATGTCTTGAAAGCCGATGGTTTGGCAGCCGGTAAGGGAGTCATAATTCTTCCAGATCTAGAAGATGCCAAACGTATGCTGCGTGAAATGTTAGAAGGTAAGTTTGGCAATGCCAGCAAGAAGGTTGTAATTGAAGAGTTTTTATCTGGCATTGAATGTTCAGTTTTTGTCTTGACAGATGGCATCTCGTACAAAATACTTCCTGTAGCAAAAGATTACAAGAGGATTGGCGAAAAGGATAGTGGGTTGAATACGGGTGGAATGGGTGCCGTCTCTCCTGTACCTTTTGCCGACAAAGTTTTTATGGAAAAGGTGCGTACACGAATTGTGGAGCCGACGGTAAAAGGACTTCAGAAAGAAAAGATTGACTACAAAGGATTCATTTTCTTGGGCTTGATTAATGTAGAAGGTGAGCCCAAAGTGATTGAATACAACGTTCGCATGGGAGATCCAGAAACCGAGGTAGTTCTGCCACGTATAAAATCAGATTTGCTGGAATTGTTCATTGGTGTTGCTACTGAAACTCTTAGTACTCGCATGCTTGAAATCGATGATCGGTTTGCAACAACAGTTGTGATGGTATCAGGTGGCTATCCCGAAGCATACGAAAAGGGGAAAAAGATAGAGGGCTTTCAAAATGTGGAGGATAGCATTGTCTTTCATGCTGGTACAGATGAACGTAATGGAGACGTTGTTTCGTCCGGGGGGCGTGTGTTAGCGGTCACCTCCTATGGTAAAACCATGGATGAAGCATTGCGCACCTCGTATCGCAACATTGGAAAAATATCTTTCGATAAAGCATATTATCGAAAAGATATCGGTTTCGATCTCCACAACCGTTAAAGGTCGATATTTGCCATGAATACTTTTGTCAGAAAATTCAAGTCCTATCTTGTTGAGGGACATTTTGTTTCCTTGATAGCCACTATAATTGTTCTGGCAATGCGTGCTCTTCTCTTTTTACGAGTTGAGAGCAATCCTGTTGTATATAAGGATACTGGATATCTATGGCATTATCTGTCGCCCTTATTTATCGATCCCCTGATTTCGTGCATAGCCTCAACACTATCGGTATTTCTGATTGCTATTCTAATATCTGTCTTGAACAACCGCTTTGCGTTGCTTCGCTCCCGTTCAGCACTCCCCTATATTATTCCACTTTTTTTGCTTAGCTTTCATCCCTACTTTTTGGTGATGACGGCCGATTATGGTGCCATAATCCTCATTCTGTTAGCTTTTTTCCCCTTGCTGCAATCGTATCAGTCGACCGACGCTACACTTTACTCTTTTCGATCTGGAGTGCTGATTGGTTTTGCATCGTTGTTTCAGATATATGCACTTGCATTACTTCCGTTGTGGTGGCAAGGTGAACGAACTATGCGTGGACATCAGTTTCGTTCATTCATGTCTTCTTTGCTAGGTTTGTCTCTCCTTTATATTTCAATTTTTACGATCTTTTTCTTATTGGATGACCTTACCTCATTTCTCGCACCCTTTCTCCATTTTGCTTCTATTACTTTACCGTTGCTGCCCGATTATTCGTGGATGGAGTGGGTTTATATAGTATTGATTGGAGTTTACTTTATATCGAATATGGTGTTGAGTATTAAAACCTATTCACGTGACAAGGTGTTGACATTGAGTTTTATGCGTTTTCTCACATTCCTAATCCTATTCCTGTTATTTTTACAAGTAACCTATTGGCAAGAAACACTTTTCTTTTTAACCCTCAGTATTGCCTTGATATCCTATTTGAATGCATATTTTTATACTAGAACCCAGTCCACTTTCTTTATTTATTTGGCATTTGTAATCGGATTGATTTTCTGCTACTTTTACCTATCCCATTTTATTGTTTTTTGAAACTACTTCACAAAACAATCCCTCTCTATTGCTTGTTTAGAATATAACATTATTTGAATATCAGGTGAATACTAATCCTGATTTGAAAGAAACGAACATTAGAAAGGAGGATTATGATGAAGAAATTTCAATTTTCTCTATTCCAACTATGCTGCTTTATCACCTTGATTCTTTCAGCCTGTAGAACCACCCACACAATTGCTGAAAAGACACAGCAATCACGTGAAATAGAGCAAGCTATAGAGATGAAACGATTCACATTCAAGGCCAATTATGCCTATCCTACCGGGTACAGGTCGGTTTATCTTTCACCCTATTACGAAGTTAACGTATCTCCAGACACTGTAAAGGTGCATTTACCCTATTTTGGACGAGCATATCAAGCACCAATTGATTTACGAGATGGAGGATTTAATTTCAATAGCACGAAATTCACCTATCAATCCTCACCCGGAAAGCGAAACGAAAGTTGGACAACCGAAGTGAAAATGCTCGATCAGGAGAGGCCTCTCTCCTTTCATTTCGAGATATGGGGAAATGGTGCAGCAAGTCTGCATGTATATGACTTCAATAAACAGGCAATTATGTTTCAAGGAGTTGTTGAAGTTACAGATCGGGAATAAAAACAAAGAATCCACCCAAATCAGGGTGGATTTTTTAGTTCATTATAATTTGTCTCTTAACTGAACCGGCAGGTAGAAAGTGTCGTTTTTATCGATATAAACAACAACCGATCCCAGTTCAAATTCTTTTCCATTTAGTTTTGCAATAGATGAGAACGCTTTAATTTCGAGTCTGTTCTTTCCTTTTTTCACATGTAACACCGGGAAATCAGGTTGTTTCTTATCGATTGAGAAGGTCATACCCTCAAATACTTGTTGGTGTTTTGCAAAGATATTATCAGTCATATCCAGCAGCGACATTTCCAGTCCAGCAACTTTTTGCAGATATTCGTTTACTTCCCGGTTGGTAACATTTCCTTTTAGAATATCACCCTCTGGATGATACGAGGCTAGTAGCACCTCTTCACCGGTGTGACTACCAGTCGTAAATCCAAAACAGGTACGTGAATTCAATATCTTTGCAATGTAATGTGCCAAGTTGTTGCTGGTGCCCACTTGCGTATAATCACGCTCCTTGTAGTTTTTGGACGAAAGCAGCCATTGTAGCTCCTCGTCGCTTATATCCACATCCGTATATTTCTTAAAGAGAGATTTAATCTCCTCCGGCTTTGCGTTTGAAAGAATCGATTCCAGTTCAGACGTACTTTTTTTGAATTTAGAGACAGTGCCAAATAACTGCTCCAGGCTTAGTTCACTTGAACCGCTACAATTGTAGGATCCAATAGAAAAACCACTATTACCATGGTCCGATAGAATAATTACGGCTGTATTTCCATCCTTTTCAGCAAAATCCATTACCCTCCCCACAGCTTCGTCAAATGCCAGGAACTCATGTATCATAGTCGCCGCATCATTAGCGTGTGCAGCCCAATCCACGTGACTCCCCTCCACCATCAGAAAGAAACCATTCTCTTTTTTTGAGAGGATTTGCAGCGCTTTCTCAGTCATTTCTGCCAGAGAAGGATATTTAGTGGGGTCTCGATCAATTTCATATGACATAGATTTCTCACCAAAAAGAGCCCACACCTTCCCATCGCCCTCAAAATTCAGGAGTCCTTCTCGATCGTTGCTAAATAGGGTAGTTCCATTTTGATTGAAATATTGTCTGATGTCATCGGTAAGGATGCTATTTCCCCCACCAAACATTACATCAAGGTTTTGATATGCAATTTGCGAAGCCAGTGCCTTATAATTACTTCTATTGTAATGATGCGAGCTAAAGTCGGCCGGTGTTGCATGCGGAAACTCACATGTGACCACCATACCCACAGCTTTTTGTTTCTGTATTTTTATACCTTCCAGGATGGTGGCAGCCGGTTGCCATGTACGAGAGCCGTCCACCGGAAATATGTCCTGATTCGATACTTCAGGATAGATGGATACATTTCCTGTTTGTTGCGGAATACCGGTTGCATATGCAGATCCGGTAGGCGCAGAATCTCCAATTGGAGCATGAGATGAAAAGGTCGTTACCGTGCCGGAGAGGTAAGGATCTATGTTTAGTCGATCGCCCATATTGCTGTAATATTTGAACCAGCGAGATGCTGAGTAGACACCAATTGAAGTCCCATCGGGAATCATGACGATTACATTTTTCACCGGCTTAACTTCTTTCGCAAATAGAATAAACGGAAGAAGCAGCAATAACAGGATTATGTTAATTTTCTTCATTGAATAAATATTTATTGATGTATAACACGCAAAGTTATAAAAAAGTTAGTGTGATTTTTATTAAGAAATTGCAAAAGAGGGGGAGTAACAATTATTTCGGGTTCGGAAACTGCCTGTTTTTCCCTATATTTGTGCTTCATAAAAAATATGTTAGGAAGCATGAGTAAAAGAAAACCCCTGATTTTGATAACCAACGACGATGGTTACCATGCAAAGGGTATTGAATCGCTGACTGAAGCGATGAAAGGTCTTGGGGAAATTATTGTATTTGCCCCCGATTCACCCCGTTCGGGGATGTCAAGCGCCATTTCCACGTCAACCCCATTACGGGCAAAGATGATTCATCAGGAAGAAGGATTAACAACCTATATTTGTAACGGTACTCCCGTTGATTGTGTGAAGCTTGCATTGAACGAATTTGTAGATCGGAAGCCCGATCTCCTCGTCTCCGGAATTAACCATGGTTCCAATGCCGGTATCAGCGTTCTCTACTCCGGTACCATGGGGGCGGCCATTGAGGGATGTATATTTGAAATACCGTCGATTGGTTTTTCCCTTTGCGATTTCCACCCTGATGCCGACTTCACTGCTACAACCCAGGTGGCTCATTCCTTGGCCGTAAAGGTACTTGAAAAGGGTCTTCCCAAAGGGGTTTGTCTGAATGTTAATGTACCAGTAGGTGAGATTAAAGGAGTAAAAATTACCACACAAACCCAAGGGAAGTGGGTAAACGAATACAAACGCTCTCAAGATGGGGCAGGTAGAGATATATTCTGGCTGACCGGCAACTTTGAAAATTGGGATATGGATAATGAGCTAAACGATGAATGGGCTCTAGCCAATGGATATGCAGCCGTTGTACCGGTTAAGATTGACATGACAGCCTACGATTTTGTAGCGGAACTTCAAAAATGGGAGATATAAACAAATGAAGTACTATCTTGTAGCAGGTGAGGCATCAGGCGATCTACATGCATCTAATCTGATGCAATCGCTCAAGAATTTGGACAAGGAGGCTGAATTCCGCTTCTTTGGAGGAGACTTGATGCAATCGAAAGGCGGGACATTGGTCAAACACTACCGCGAAATGGCCTTCATGGGTATAATGCCTGTATTGCTACATGCACGTACAATTTTGGGGAACATGAAACGCTGCAAGCAGGATATTGCTTCCTATGCTCCAGATTTAGTTATCTTGGTAGATTATCCCGGTTTTAATCTCAAGATAGCAAAGTTTGTAAAGACCAAGTTGCACATTCCGGTACATTATTACATTTCTCCCAAAGTGTGGGCATGGAAAGAGTACCGCGTGAAATCTTTCAAGAAGTATGTGGACAAGATGCTTTCAATACTCCCCTTTGAAGTGGAGTTTTTCCAAAAGCATGCCTATGCGGTGGACTATGTAGGCAACCCCACTGTAGATGCCATTGCAAACAGAGATCACAGGGATGAGACCTTTCATGCATTTGTTCAAGCCCATGAGCTTGAAAATAGGCCCATTATTGCAATCCTAGCTGGTAGTCGGAAGCAGGAAATCACAAGTAACTTACCATCCATGTTAGAGGCTGTGAAGGGGTTTGCAGAAGGATATCAGATTGTGTTGGCCGGTGCACCGGGTATAGACCCTCAGTTCTACAAGCAGTTTGAACAATCATTTCCTCCGGTAAAGGTACTTTTTAATCGCACCTATCGCATCTTGGCGCAGGCCGATGCGGCACTGGTTACTTCGGGTACAGCCACGCTTGAGACAGCGTTGCTGAATGTACCACAAGTGGTATGTTATCGCACCCCCATGCCACACTTAACTTGGTGGGGTTTCAAGCATATTTTACATACACCCTATATCTCATTGGTGAATCTGGTTTGTGGAAAAGAGGTTGTGAAGGAGCTTTTCGCAAAACTGTTTACGGTCGACAATATCCGTACGGAACTCAAACAAATACTTCATGTGCAGAGTTACCGCCAAAATATGCTTAACAATTATATGGAGATGCAACAGATATTGGGCGATGCAGGAGCCTCAGATAGAGCTGCTGCACGAATCTACGACGAAATCTCCTCCTGATTTTCGGTACCATTCAATTACATAAGCATCATCTGCAAGCATTGCAGCCCAGCAGATGCGTTGCCATTCCTCATACATAGAAAATAAATCTTCCCAATCGCTTGTATTTCTCTCTTTTTTGTTTTCTTTGTGTAGATTATAAAATAATACACAATGAAAATCGGTATTCTCAGTTCAGGTGGTGACGCTCCTGGCATTAACGCAACCATTCGAGGCGTAGGAAAAACAGCGATCAACAACTATGGTATGCAAGTGATTGGCATACAGAATGGATTTTCAGGGCTACTCTACAAAGATGTGGTGGAACTCGATGACCCCTCTTTGTCGGGTATTCTCAACTTGGGTGGAACCATATTGGGTACAGCACGCGAGAAGGTGTTTCGCAAGTTGATCACATCTCCCGATGAGAAAGATCGAGAACAAATTAAAGCGGCATATCACGAATTGGGACTCGATTGTCTTGTCTGCATTGGTGGAAACGGTACGCAACGAACAACGTACATGCTTTCGGAATTGGGACTCAATGTGATTGGAATACCCAAAACCATCGACAACGATGTCTTTGGTACCGATGTCACCTTTGGATTCTTTACTGCAGTCAATATTGCGACCGAAGCCATTGACAGACTTCATTCTACCGCCAGCTCTCACCGACGGGTGATGGTCATTGAGCTGATGGGTCACCATGCCGGATGGATTACTCTCTATGCAGGCATGGCAGGAGGTGCCGACATCATTCTCATTCCTGAATTAGGATATAATATGAAGGTTGTGATAGACAAGATTCACAAACGAATGGAAATGGGTAAGGCTTATTCCATTGTGGCCGTAGCAGAAGGAGTGGAGGTTCCAACACGAGAGAGACCGGCTACATACTTTGCCCGGGAAATAGAAGCACAGACAGGCTTTGAGACACGAGAGACTGTATTGGGATATATTCAACGTGGAGGATCTCCATCACCATACGACCGAATCTTGGGAACACTACTCGGTGGGCATGCCGCAACACTTATTCATGAAGGGAAATTTGGCAGAATGGTGGCACGCCTTGGAAACACCATTTCCGATGTACCCTTAGCAGAGGTAGCCGGTAAATTGCGTCTTATTACTCCTGATTCCAATCTTATTCAACAAGGTAGGAAGATGGGCATCTCGTTTGGTGTCTGGTAAAAAGAGATGCTGTAGTTCGACAAAGATGGAACAGTAGTTTAATTAGGACTCTGCGTTGGGTTCATTCTCCCCATCGGGAAAGAATGTAATGCTATTTTGCCCCTCAATGGATGGCTGACCCGTACTCGTTGCCTGGGCAATTACCTCTTGTAGTTCGTTGTTTTCACGTAACTTACGAATTGCTACTTTGGCGGCCATCTGATGAGATTCTTTCTTTGAGTATCCTGTTCCAGATCCAATTTCCAAGCCGCCCACTTTAACGCAGGAGCTGAATATGGGATTGTTCTGCGAATCGTACGATGAATCCGTTATCTCAAATAACACATCCACCTTATTCTTTTGTCCCCATTCAATAAGACGCGATTTAAAATCGACCTCACTTTTGAGAACGGTTTCAATGTTTAGATGTTGCTTTATGAGTGTTTCATAGACGAACTTCTTAGCAACACGATAACCTTGATCGAGATAAATTGCACCAATTAACGCCTCTAGGGCGTCGCCATAAATATTTGTATTATGTGCCAGGTTGCGTGTTGCTGAGACAATGAGTTTGTCTATACCCAGTTCAACGGCCAGTTTGTTCAGCGTCTCCCTCTGTACTATTCGAGAACGAGTACTGGTGAGAAATCCCTCCTTTTTATTCTCAAATTTTTTGTAAAGAATATCTGCGACGATAGCATCGAGGATAGCATCGCCTAGAAATTCAAGACGTTCATTATTCATCCACTTTCCTTTCTTCGATCGAACAGAGGAAGAGCGGTGAGTCATGGCTTCTTTGTAGAGATCTATCCAGTCGGGGTAGAATCCCAATACATTATAAAACGAAAGATAAGGCTCTTTACCTTTATGTGGAAGAGCCTTTATCCTTTTTACAAATCTTCTTAACACACTACTTGATGTATTGCTTGAGAATTACACTTGCGTTGTGTCCCCCAAAGCCAAAAGTGTTAGATAACGCAGCTCTTATCTGTCTTTTTTGAGCTTTGTTGAATGTGAAATTTAACCGGTAGTCAATTTCCGGATCATCGTCTCCTTCTTCGTGGTTAATTGTAGGAGGAACTATTTGATCCCTAATTGCCAGTATACTGAACATTGCCTCCACGGCACCTGCAGCACCCAATAGGTGTCCGGTCATTGATTTTGTGGAACTAATGTTCAAGTTGTAACTGTGTTCGCCAAACACGTCGAGTATAGCTTTTGCTTCCGAGATATCTCCCACAGGTGTTGAAGTCCCATGTACATTGATATAGTCAATATCCTCGGGCCTCATCTCCGCATCTTCTAGCGCGTTGCGCATCACCAGCTTAGCCCCCAATCCTTCGGGGTGGGATGCTGTAATGTGATGAGCATCGGCCGACATACCTCCACCGGCCACTTCTGCGTAGATCGTGGCACCACGTGCAATGGCATGTTCCAACTCTTCCAATATGAGAGCGGCACCACCCTCGCCAATAACGAAACCATCGCGACTGGCACTGAATGGACGTGAAGCTCCCTGCGGATTGTCGTTGCGTGTAGATAAAGCATGCATAGCATTGAAACCACCCACAGCCGATGCACTGATGGTTGCTTCAGCACCACCTGTAACAATCGCTGAGGCTTTTCCCAAACGGATTAGATTAAACGCATCTACGATGGCATTTGTAGAAGAAGCACATGCAGAGACGGTGGCATAGTTGGGACCTCTCAGTCCATAAATCATAGAGATATGCCCTGCGGCAATGTCTGCTATCATTTTCGGAATGAAAAAAGGATTGAACCGCGGTCCTTTCTCTTTATTCAGGTAATATTCGCCAACTTCGTCTTCAAATGTTCTAATTCCACCTATTCCGGCAGAAAATATTACGCCGATTCGATCAAGATTTTCTTTATCCAGCTCTAGCCCTGAATTTTCCATCGCTTCTTTTGCTGCATAGATGGCCAATTGAGCATATCTGTCGAACTTACGCATCTCCTTGCGATCGAACAGCGTGCTGGGATCAAAACCTTTTACTTCACAGGCAAACTGTGTTTTAAAAAGCGATGCATCAAAATGAGTAACAGGTCCGGCGCCACTCTTTCCTGCAAGGGCATTTTCCCACGTGGTCTGCACGTCGTTGCCCAGAGGAGTAATTGCTCCCAAACCTGTTACTACTACTCTTTTTAACTCCATGAATAAATGGATTATTTCGCGTGTTGTTCTACATAAGAAATGGCATCGCCCACTGTAGAAATCTTTTCAGCTTGATCGTCAGGAATTGAAATGTTGAATTCTTTTTCAAATTCCATGATTAATTCAACTGTGTCCAGTGAGTCGGCTCCCAGATCATTGGTAAAACTAGCTGTTTCAGTAACTTCTGACTCTTCAACACCTAATTTGTCGACAATAATCGATTTTACTCTTTGTGCTACTTCAGACATAACTTTCTGTATTAATTAATAAATGAAAAATAATATTCTTAATTTTGCGTTTGCAAAGTAACGCATTTTTTCTCTAATTGTGCAAACTTTTACTCACTAAAATCAAAAAAAATGCACAGAAAACATTGTTTTGTGCATATAACACCACTTTTTAATGACCAATATCGCCATCTTTGCCTCGGGTAGTGGTAGCAATGCCGAAAATATAGCTACCTACTTTAAAGATAACTCCGAATGTGGAGTTAAACTCATTCTTTCCAATAAGATCGATGCATTTGTGCACGAAAGAGCTAAAAAGCTTTGTATACCATCTTTTACGTTTACCAAGGCTGAATTTGATGATGGGGTGGAGATCGTGGAAATACTTCGCGAATATGAAATTGATTTCATCGTTCTGGCCGGTTTTCTGTTGAAAGTATCCAAACCTATACTCGATGCATACCCGGGACGAATTGTGAACATACATCCTGCTTTGCTTCCAAAACATGGAGGCAAAGGAATGTATGGCGACAGGGTACATCAAGCTGTGTTGGATGCAGGGGAAACCGAATCTGGCATAACCATTCATTATATTAATGAGCATTACGATGAGGGAAGTATCATCTTTCAAGCAAGCTGCAACGTTGAAACAGGAGACAATGCCGAGACACTCGCGGCGAGAGTGCATGAATTGGAATATTTACATTTCCCGCATGTGATTGAATCCCTCCTAAAAGAGCACAAGTAGCAGGAAAAAGTTTCGCATAATTGTTCAATATTGAACAACATTTTAGCTGGATCATTAAAAAAATAAGTTTGGATCGCGGGAGTTGAAAAATTAATTGTATCTTTGCATCGCAATTTGCGGCTGTGGCGTAATTGGTAGCCGCGCCAGACTTAGGATCTGGTGACGAGAGTCGTGGGGGTTCGAGTCCCTTCAGCCGCACAGTAGAAACCGTTTCATTCGTAAAGGATGAGACGGTTTTTTGATTAACCTACTCCAGTTCTCCCTTAATCCTTCCTTCTATCATCCTTATTTCTTCCTTATTAAAATATAAGCGAAATATAAGGGAAATATAAGGGATATACGGAGTATGTCCCTTGTTTCTTCTATTCAGGAAATCGTAAAAAGACATTAATTGTGAAGTGACGTACGATGAAGGGGGCATACAAACTTTTGAAGAAAAAGATATCTTTATATTTCATATTTTACCAAAGATCGTTATCTTGCAGCCTGGAGCGGAATTTTGCAAGGATTAAAGGATTATCTCGAAAATGAGGTATAAAAGTGTAATCATTCTATTCTTTTTGGTGTCGACGCTGGGTCAAGCCCAACGTACAGAGAAGCCTGTTCTACATGGAAAGCACTGGATGGCAATTACCGGTAAATCGCTGGGTGCACAGGCGGGTGCAATGATATTTCAACAGGGCGGTAATGCCGTTGATGCTGCTTGTGCCATGCTGGGTGCTACCTGCACATTATGGGATGTACTGAGTTGGGGTGGTGAAACACAAGCGCTGATTTATAATCCACATACTAAAAAAGTAATCGCTATCAATGCGCTGGGTGTTGCTCCGACAGGTGCGACAGTCGATTTCTTTAAAAGCTTGGGGTATGACTTCCCTCCGGAGTATGGACCGCTGACAGCTGTAACTCCGGGTACTGTTGGTGGACTCTGTTATATGCTCGCAACATATGGAACCATGAGCTTGAGGGAGGTACTGGCTCCCTCGATGGATCTGGCTGCCGGCTTTCCGGCGGATCAGTCGTTCGTCGCTAGTATAGCCCGCAACAAAGAGATGTTGAAGGGGTGGAAATACAGTCGGGAGCTATTTATTACCCACCCGGGTGAAGCACAGGAGACACCGGTTGTGGGGGAGATATTTGTGCAAAAGAACCTGCTGGAGACGTTGCAGAAGATGGTCGATGCGGAACAACTGGCATTGAATGAGGGCAAAAGCCGACAAGAGGCAATTATGGCTGCATACAATCGGTTTTACAATGGCGATATTGCCCAGGAGTTTGTGCGTGGTTCGAGCGAAATGGGGGGACTAATCACGCTTGACGATTTGGCCCGATGGTATCCTGTGGAGGAGAAACCACTTTGCGTATCCTACAAAGGCATCGATGTGTATAAACTGCAGCCATGGTCGCAAGGGCCAATGTTACTCCAAAGTCTGAATATTTTGGAGAATTTCGATTTAAAAAGTATGGGGTATAACTCTCCGCAGTACATCCATACGTTGTATCAAACCATGAGCATGGCATTTGCCGACCGTGATTTTTATTACGGCGACCCCTCCTTCTGTCCCGATATCCCCATCAAAGGTCTATTAAGTAAGGAGTACGCTCGCAGTCGGGCTTCGGAAATGTACATCGACAAAAATAACCCGTCCATCTCTCCGGGTAATCCATATCTCTTTGAAGGAAGAGAAAATCCCTATTTGCAAATTCTGAAAGAGCGTGGTTCTGAAACGAAACCATCGGAGGAGCGTGATTTTGTACCCAAACATGATGTCGTTTCGTTGACGGAACCAAGCGATGAGTATATGGAACGACTTTGTCGCGGTACCACCACCATTCAAGCGGCCGATGCAGAAGGGTGGGTGGTCTCTGTAACCCCGTCCGGAGGTTGGATTCCCGCTTGTATTGCGGGGAATACCGGAATTGGAATGAGTCAGCGTTTGCAGAGTTTCGTGTTGGACGATTCGCTGAATCCGTTCAATGTGCTGGAGCCCGGAAAGCGACCAAGGGTAACGCTTACGCCATCACTGGCGTTAAAGAATGGTGAACCTTTTTTATCGTTCGCCGTGCAGGGTGGCGATACGCAGGAACAGAATTTGTTGCAGTTCTTTCTGAATGTGGTGGAATTTGGAATGAATGTGCAGCAGGCCGCCGAGGCCGCCAACTTCAACTCCAATCAGCTGTGGCTATCGTTGGGTGGAACAACAATTGAGGAGCGGATGCCAAGACCGGGCGATCTGCTGTTGAATGCAAAAACGCCCGATTCTGTTCGTCAGAAACTCACCGAAATGAAGTATACGCTACAGTTTTCCAGTCATACCAGCGGCCCCATCAATGCCATTTATTTCGATCGCGAACAGGGTACTTTATGGGGAGCAAGCAGCAACTACGGGGAGGATTATGGGATTGGTTGGTGAGTATACCTGGATATAAGTCGACAGCACCTCTGCATTAAAATACTTGAATTAAACATGCTGATAGATACACTAAGAATATTATAACCAATTATTTATTAATTCGTATACGATGGGAAAAACAATCATCACGCTTCTCAATGAGTCTGTGGAGAAGTACAAAGATTTACCGTATCTCTATGAAGCACGCCATGGAGTGGAATATACATCGCTGACGTATGGTGAGGTGCAGGAGCATGCCATTCGCTTTGCTGCAGGACTTATGGCGTTGGGCTTGCAGGCAGGGGAACGGGTTTCGCTAATATCAGAAGGAAAAGTCAACTGGGTCTTGGGAGAACTGGGTGTTCTTCATGCAGGTGCGGTCTGTGTGCCGCTGTCGGTGAAGCTGGAGACGGAGCAGGATATTACCTTTCGGGTTAATCACTCCGACTCGGTTATGGTGCTGGCCTCCGATCAGCAAATAGCAAAGCTTCGCCCCATGAAGGGGAAATTCACCACGGTGAAGCGTTTCATCCTGCTCGATCGGGTGGAAACGACAGGAGAGGATGAGATTCATTTCAATGATGTGCTGGCACTGGGCGAAGCACTGTTAAAGTCAGATAGGAAGCAGGTGGAAGAGCGGATGGCGGCAGTGGAGCCCGACAGTTTGGCCAACATCTCATATACGTCGGGGACAACTGCTAATCCGAAGGGAATCATGCTGTCGCATGATAACTATGTGTGCAATGCCGAGCAAGCGGTGGATCACCTCAATGGTATCCCATCTTTCTTCCGCACATTGCTGATTTTGCCGTGGGACCACTCCTTTGGGCATACGGCCGGTATATATGCCTTCATGAAGTGCGGTGCATCCATCGCCTCGGTGGCGGCTGGAAAGAGTCCGATGGAGATATTACGCAATGTGCCAAAGAGCATTCAGGCTATCAATCCTCATCTGCTGATGAGTGTGCCGGCACTGGCGACCAACTTCCGAAAGAATATTGAGGCGGGTATTGAAAAGCAGGGTAAGACTGCTTGGAATCTTTTCAAGCAAGGACTGAAAGTAGCATATGCATACAATGGGGAAGGGTACAACCGAGGAAAGGGGAAAAGAGCCCTTTTGAAACCGCTTGTCGCCTTTTACGATAAAATACTTTTCTCCAAAATACGGAAGAGCTTTTCCAGCAATCTGCAGTATTTCATTGGTGGCGGTGCACTACTCGATATTGAGTTGCAGCGTTTCTTTTATGCTATCGGTATCCCAATGTACCAAGGGTATGGTCTGTCGGAGGCTTCACCCATCATCTCAGCCAACAGCGCGCAGGCTCATAAATTGGGTTCGTCGGGTAAGACCATGCCTCGCATGGAAATTAGAATTGGCGATGATAATATGAATCCACTGCCAGTGGGGCAGAAAGGCGAGATCCTGATTAAAGGGGGAAATGTAATGAAGGGCTACTGGAAGAATCCGGAGGCAACGGCCGAAACAATTGTAGACGGGTGGCTCCGCACTGGCGATATGGGTTATCTCGATGCGGATGGTTATCTGTATGTGTTGGGACGTACGAAGTCGCTGCTGATCAGTAACGACGGCGAGAAATTTTCTCCGGAAGGTATTGAGGAGTCTATAACTGCCAAATCGGAGTACATCGACCAGTGTGTGTTACACAATAATCAAAGCCCCTATACCACGGCTTTGCTGACAGTGAACAAGGGAGCGCTCAAGCGGCGCACAACGAACCCTGCAGAGGCAGCTCAAATTATTGCGGACGAGATCGCAGACTATATGAAGGGAGGAAAATATGATGGTCTGTTTCCATATCGATGGATTCCAACTGTCTTTGCCATCATTGAGGAGCCCTTCAGTGAAAAGAATGGGATGGTGAACTCAACCATGAAAATTGTGAAACATAAGGTGTATGAACGCTATGCTAAGGAGATTGAGATGCTGCATACGCCGGAAGGGAAGAAGCCTGACTCGGAACACAATCTGAAAGTTCTCACGGCACTATTGTCGTAGTTATCTTATTCAGAATAGATAAGAACGGGAGATTATTTCTCCCGTTTTTCGGGTTGAGGTAGTTCGCACATGGTGCAACCACCGCAGTGGGAGGTTTCTTTGCTGGTGAAAAAGTGCCACACTTGTCGCAGAAGAACGATTCCTACCGCAATTCCAATGAGAATGACGATGATAAGTTGTATATCCATATTCTTACAACAAAATTATCGGAACAATGTTCCCAATGATTATTTTACTACAGAAAAAGGCGCCCAGCCTGATGTACTACGAGGGCAACGAGCCAGGCTAATCCTGTGGCGTAGAACACACTGAATAGCGCCCACTTCCATGAGTGCGACTCCTCCTTGATGGCGGCAATGGTTGCGATACAGGGGAAGTAGATAAGCACAAAAAGTAGGAAACCGGTGATCACGAGTGGGGTGAAGACAGGCGACCCATCGGAGTAGGTCTCGGCTTGTAATCGGGTCTGCAGCGACTGCTGGTCGTCGCTATCTCCGGTATAAAGCACTCCCATTGTGCTGATAACGATCTCCTTGGCAGCCATCCCTGAGAGAAGGCTGACCGATATTTTCCAGTCGAATCCCACCGGTCGCATGATTGGTTCAATGACTTTACCAATTATACCAATATAGGAATTCTCCTGATGGGCCTTGTTTTGAGCGTGGGTAATTTCGGCCAGCTGGATGTCGCGTTCGCTCCTATTGATCTCATTTCGGTTGTGTTTGCTTTCAACCTGTGCCATCTCTGCCTCAAAAGCAGCGTCTCTTTGCTTGTCTTGCGGGAAATATCCAAGGAACCATATTACAATGGAGGCAATAAGAATGGGTCCTCCCATCTTTTGAAGGTACTGACGTGAGCGATCCCACATGTGCGTGATAATTGCTTTTGCGGTGGGCGTTCTGTATGGTGGCAGCTCCATGACAAATGGTGTATCTTCCTCCTTAAAGAGTGTGTTCCGGAACAGACGTGCCGTGAGTGCCGCAATCAAGATACCGCAAGCATATAAACCCAATAGGATGAGACTCGCATGGGCTGGAAAGAATGTACCCACAAATAGAATGTAAACCGGAAGACGGGCGCTACAGGACATGAACGGGACAATGAGCATGGTGATCATGCGACTGCTCCGACTTTCAATTGTGCGGGTTGCCATTACTGCGGGTACGTTGCAACCAAATCCCATAATCAACGGGATAAAGGATTTTCCGTGAAGCCCAATTCGGTGCATCAGCTTGTCCATGATGAAGGCAGCACGGGCCATATAGCCGGAGTCCTCCATAAAGGCAATAAATAGATAGAGAATTACAATGTTGGGGAGAAACACAATTACACCACCAACACCACCCACAATTCCATCCACAATTAGCGCCTTCAAAGGACCTTCGGCCATGTTGTCGCGGATAAGATTCCCCAATACTGAAACCAGCCACTCAATCCATCCCATGGGGTAGTTGCCCAGTTTGAAAGTGGCTTCAAACATAACCCAGAGGAAGAGAAAAAAGAGGGGAAATCCAAGGTATTTGTTGGTGACAATGGAGTCGAGAAGTTTGGTCTTTTCGGCAAAATGGATTTTCTCGGTGAGCGTCTCTTTCAAAGCACCAGCAATGAATCCGTAGCGGGCGTTGGTGAATGCCGACTCCGGGTCTTCGCGTAGCAATCGCTCAATATAACTGCATTCTTTGTCTCTGCGGGAAAGAATTTTATCGTGACGGGGAAGGGTTTTTATGCGACTTTCCATCTCTTTATCGCACTCCAACAACTTCACACAGACATAACGCAACGGCATCTCCCAATTCTTAACCTCACTCTGCATCAGTTCTCGCTCCATAATGGAGATTGACTTCTCCAGTACTCTGCCGTACGGAATCTGTATGGGGCTTCGCACTTTATGTTGGTAAACAGAGATGACTCTTTCGAGGAGCTGGGGAATGCCTTCACCTCTTTTTCCAACTGTGGGGACAATGGGGGTGTTGATGAGTGAGGAGAAGGTTTGGTGCTCAAAGGTGCGACCGCTATCCTCCAACTCGTCATACATGTTTAGAGCTATGACCATGGGAACCTGCAGGTCGAGCAATTCTGTGGTTAGGTAAAGGTTGCGTTCCAATGCTGATGCAGAAACCACATTTACAACTACATCGGGTTTTTCCTCAAGCAGGTACTTTCGGGCGTAAAGCTCCTCGGGGGTGTAGGCGGAGAGCGAATAGGTGCCGGGTAAGTCGACCAGTGTGAAGGTGAAACCACGGTGTGTCAATTTGCCTTCTTTGGCATTTACTGTCACACCGCTGTAGTTGCCAACACGTTCGTGACCTCCCGATGCCAGATTGAAAATGGATGTCTTTCCAGAGTTAGGGTTCCCCAGTAGGGCGACTTTAATATTTTTCTCGGGTGTATGATGGTTATTTGGGCGATTCTCTTTTCGCAAACCATTACTGTTATTAATGGTAACAGAGTGTTTGCTGTCTTCACTCTCCTGTTGCTCATAGGGGTCGAAGTTGCTTTTTCGAGCTTCTTCTTCGAGCATGGAAATCTCTATCATCACGGCCTCACTGCGACGCAACGATACCTCATATTCCATGATCCCATACTTTATAGGATCTTTCAACGGTGCATTCAGTATCGATCTTACTTCTTCGCCACGCACGAACCCCATCTCCAAGATTCGTTTCCTGAAGGCACCGCTTCCATTTACTTTTTTGATGTATGCTTTTTGTCCTGTTTGTAGTTCCGACAGTCGCATGTATACTAAAACTCCCTAATTAGCTTGCAAAGGTACAACTTTTATTCTTTTTATTTAAATCAATTATAAATAATAACTTAAAGAATGTTTTCATTGATTGTTCATATATTGTTTCAAGAGGTAAGATTATAAATGGTATCTTTTTTAGTGCCGTTTTTTATTTGTATTTTTGTCTCACGAACGTATAAAACCGGAACAACTTCTAAACGTATATAATCTACTATTTTTATGGCAAACAAACCTTTCAAATATCAGTCGCCTTTTCCCATGTCGAAAGACCAGACTGAGTATTATCTGCTCACAAAAGATCATGTCTCTGTAACAGAGTTTGAAGGAAAAGAAATCCTTAAAGTGTCTAATGAAGGATTGACATTGATGGCTCAGACCGCCTTTCGCGATGTGGAGTTTCTCCTGCGTCCTGAACACCAGGAACAGGTAGCAAAGATATTGCAGGATCCTGAAGCAAGTGAAAACGACAAATTCGTGGCACTTACCTTCCTGCGAAATGCTGAGATATCGGCTAAGGGAATTTTGCCTTTCTGCCAGGATACAGGTACAGCAATCATAATGGGTAAAAAAGGACAACAGGTGTGGACCGACGGGAACGATGAAGAGGCGCTTTCGAAAGGGGTATACAACACGTTTGTCAACGAGAACTTACGCTACTCGCAAAATGCACCTCTCAACATGTATGATGAGGTAAACACGGGCACCAACCTGCCGGCGCAGATAGATCTTTATGCGGTGGAGGGAGATGAATACAAATTTTTGTGCATTGCGAAAGGTGGTGGTTCTGCAAACAAGACATATCTCTACCAGGAAACAAAGGCGCTGCTTACTCCCGAGAAACTGGAGGCATTCCTGATTGAGAAAATGAAGTCACTGGGCACGGCTGCTTGTCCTCCGTATCACGTGGCGTTTGTGATTGGTGGTACTTCGGCTGAGGCTAACCTGAAAACGGTGAAGCTGGCATCGGCTAAGTATTACGACAATTTGCCGACCGAAGGGAATGAGCTGGGGCAGGCTTTCCGTGATATTGAAATGGAAAATAAATTGAAGAAGGCTTCGGAAGAACTGGGGCTGGGTGCACAGTTTGGAGGGAAGTATTTCGCTCACGACATACGGGTAATTCGTCTGCCACGTCACGGTGCTTCATGCCCCGTGGGAATGGGCGTTTCTTGTTCGGCCGACCGCAATATCAAGGCGAAGATCAACCGAGACGGTATCTGGATTGAGAAACTGGAGGACAATCCAACGCGTCTTATTCCGGAAGAGTATCGACAAGTTGGTGAAGGTGGGGGTGTGAAAATCGACCTGAACCGACCCATGAAAGAGATTCTTGCAGAGCTTTCTAAATATCCGGTTTCAACACGCCTTTCGCTCAATGGTACCATCATCGTGGGACGCGATATTGCACATGCAAAACTGAAAGAGCGTCTCGATAGGGGAGAGGGAATGCCTCAGTATATGAAGGATCATCCAATTTATTATGCCGGACCAGCTAAAACTCCGGCTGGATATGCGTCTGGCTCAATGGGACCAACAACGGCAGGTCGAATGGATTCGTATGTAGATCTGTTCCAGTCGCACGGAGGTAGCATGATCATGCTGGCGAAAGGAAACCGCAGTCAGCAGGTGACCGACGCTTGCAAGAAACATGGTGGCTTCTACTTGGGAAGTATCGGCGGACCGGCCGCTATCCTCGCGCAGGAAAGCATAAAGAGCTTGGAGTGTCTTGAGTATCCCGAATTGGGTATGGAGGCAATCTGGAAGATTGAAGTGGAGAATTTCCCTGCTTTCATATTGGTAGACGACAAAGGAAACGATTTCTTCAAGGTGGTAGCACAGCCTAATTGTGCTATGGGATAAGAATATAGAAGCTTGCCTTTGGGATGTAACGGAAGGGTAAGTCGACAAATTCTCCATAAAATAACAGAAGCGCCCCATCGAAAGGTGGGGCGTTTTACGTACCTTTGTACTACAAATAGATAGATTGATGGCAAGAAAAAGAAAACAACTTCCCATATTGGAGTCGGTGCATATAACTGATGTCGCAGCTGAGGGAAAAGCAATTGCTAAGGTGGACGGTATGGCGGTATTTGTACCCTATGCTGTGCCGGGCGATGTGGTGGACCTGCAACTGACACGAAAAAAGAATAGTTACGCTGAAGGGAAGGTCGTACGCTTTGAGAAATATTCCGATAACAGGACTACCCCCTTTTGTAGTCACTTTGGTGTGTGTGGAGGGTGTAAATGGCAACAATTACCCTATAGTGAGCAGCTGAAATACAAACAGAAACAGGTGGTGGATAACCTGGAGCGTATTGGTAAAATTGAATTGCCGGAGATTATACCCATTCTGGGGGCTCCCAAAAATACATTTTATAGAAATAAGTTGGAGTTTACCTTCTCCAATAAGAGATGGCTGACAGAGGAGGAGATTACCTCCGAAAGGGAGTTCGATCAGATGAACGCTCTCGGGTTTCATATCCCGGGAATGTTTGATAAGGTACTCGATATCGACAAGTGCTGGTTGATGGATGACCTCTCGAATCAAATAAGAAACTGCATTCGTACCTTTGCTCTTGAACAGGGCTATTCTTTTTTCGATCTGCGAAACCAAAATGGATTGTTGCGTACCTTGATGATTCGCAACAGCTCCATCGGTGAATGGATGGTTATCGTGGTCTTCTATGACGATGATACCGAGAAAAGGGAGAGACTGATGGAGCATGTGGCTAACCAGTTCCCGCAAATTACATCCTTACTCTATATCATCAACCAGAAGGCAAACGATACTATTACCGACCAAGAAGTACTGGTGTGGAAAGGACGTGATCATATCATCGAGGAGATGGAGGGGCTGCAGTTCCGTATTGGACCCAAGTCGTTCTACCAGACAAACAGCGAACAGGCGTATCATCTTTATGTGGTGGCGCGCAACTTTGCACAACTCAAGGGCAACGAATTAGTGTATGACCTCTATACAGGTACGGGTACAATTGCAAACTTTGTAGCGCGAAACGCAAGGGAGGTGATTGGTATTGAATATGTTGAAGAGGCTATTGCCGATGCAAAGATCAATTCAGCAATCAACCAAATAGACATTACTCGTTTCTATGCGGGTGATATGAAGGATGTGCTTACTGCTGAGTTTATTGAAACGCATGGTCGTCCGGATGTGATTATTACCGACCCACCCCGAGCAGGTATGCACGATGATGTGGTTAATGCCATCCTGCTCGCAGAACCGGAACGTATAGTCTACGTAAGTTGCAATCCTGCAACACAAGCACGCGATTTAAACCTCTTGGACTCCAAGTACCGAGTTGCACGTGTGCAGCCAGTAGATATGTTCCCACACACTCATCATGTGGAAAATGTGGTGCTGCTCGTGAAAAAAAACGAGTGATTTGATATGTATCAAAAAAAACGGGGCTTTCGGCCCCGTTTTTTTATCAATTGATATTTTCTATTTTACCGCTTCAACATGATATCCCAGATTTCGAAGTCCTTCAATAAGGCCATCTTTTCCAAGAAGATGGAGGCATCCTACAGCAATAAATGAGGGTTTCTCATTCATGATTGCAGGGAGTTTTTCAAGCCATCTCATGTTGCGATCTTTATTCAATAAGTTCTTCTCCTCTTCTGTACTGGGACAGGGGTCGTTTGGATCTACTTTTTCATAAAGATCAAGCAAAGCTTGGGTGTCTTGTGCATGGTAAGCTGTTTGAAGCTTGTCCATCTGCTCTTTTTGCAGCTCAGGATGATTTACCATGCAAATTAACATCTCGGCTTGCCTTTCCAATGTTTGAGCATTTAACAAAACATAAATCTGGTCTTCTGCAGATTCAAGTCCAACTACAGGGCGATTGCGTTTTAATGCCTCTTCCTGAAAGTACTGATCGAGACTCTTTCCCGAAGCAAGTGACGGATAGTACTGCTGGTAAAGAGTGACTGAAATCAGGTTAGAAAGGAGCGCAGGTTTCATCGTCCCAAGCTGACCCAGACCTACACCCAACAACCGAGTAAGTACGCTGTCAAGACGTGCAATATCCGTAGCCGAAAGTAGTGTTTCGTAGGTGGTTCCAGTTGGCATAACTGCCTCCCCCATAATTTTCATCTGTAGCTGTGCCATATCGCCCAAATCAAGTTCACCTACTGTCTGTGCTGTATTTTCAAACGCATCATGAATGCCCGAAACGGAGTCGAGAAAGGTGATAGGTACGAGGTGGTGAGTACCAAAGATATAGGATGGCTCAGCTAATCCATTCCCAGATACCTTCCAAAGCAAGGAGCTTGTGTCTCCTTTCGGTGCACTTATGCAGGAGAAAAATAGCAAAAGTGCCGCTAGGGAAAAAACAATCTTTTTCAATTTCAAAAAATATTATAATTAACTTTCAGATGATGAGCTAATTGGAGTGTATGTTCTTTGTGCAAGCTCCTTGTCCATGGTGTAGATACCAAAGCCGTTTCCACCAATTAACTTGAGGCTGTCAATCATACCTTGAGCTGTTTCTTCTTCTTCAACTTGTTCGCTAACAAACCACTGCAACATGTTTTCAGTTGCATAGTCGTTCTCCTTGCGAGCAATTGATACCAAGTTGTTGATAAGCGATGTAACTACTCGTTCATGATTAAGAGTAACCTCAAAAGCTTGTAACAAAGATTCCCATGAGGTGTCAACCTTTTCAATGGGTTTTAATTCCACTTTATTGCCTTTTGAAATCAGGTAGTTCATGAATTTCATAGCATGGTCCTGTTCTTCCTGAAATTGTACCTTAAACCAGTTGGCAAATCCTGGCAATCCTTCATGTGCAAAATGAGTAGACATGGATAGGTACAGATAAGCCGACCAAAATTCGGCATTAATCTGCTTGTTAATAGCAGCTTCTAATTCTTTACTTAACATAGTTGTATCAGTTTTTATGTATTAAATATGAACTAATAATATCTAACGTTATCAATTCGAAAATGTTTTTGCAAAGATAGGAATACTTTTTTCTCCATATTCAAAAAAAATGTCTTCTCTCCGACTATTTAAATAAATTGTTATCTTTGTACATTGTTTCCTAGAGATTTTGATCCTTCTACACCAACATAGGAAGAAGTTAGTTTTTATAAATTTTCTTTAGATGAATCTTTTAAAAGAAAAAATGATGAAATATGATGCACCGCAGCGAGCAAAGGCTGCTGGCATCTACCCCTACTTCCGCGCAATTGAGAGCGATCAGGATACAGAAGTACTCATCAATGGCAAGAAAGTACTCATGTTTGGCTCCAATGCTTATCTGGGGCTGACAAACCATCCTAAGGTAAAAGAGGCTGCCATGGCTGCTACAAATAAGTATGGAACGGGGATGGCTGGATCACGCTTCCTGAATGGTACACTCGATATCCACTTGGAGCTTGAAAAGAAACTGGCTAACTTCATGAACAAGGATGAAGCAATTGTGTTTTCAACTGGTTTCACGGTCAATGAAGGGGTGTTGGGATGTCTCACAGGAAGAGATGAATATATCATCTGGGATGAAAGAGATCATGCTTCCATCATTGAGGGAATTCGAACTTCTTTCTCTACAAAATTTAAGTTTCGACACAACGATATGGCCTCTCTGGAGAAACAACTTAAACGTTGTGATCCAAGAAAGGTGAAACTTATTGTTGTGGACGGTGTCTTCAGTATGGAGGGCGATTTGGCAAACCTGCCGGAGATTGTGAAACTGGCTCGAAAATACAACGCCAATATTATGGTCGACGAAGCACATAGCTTGGGTGTGCTCGGAAAGAAATATAGCGGACGTGGTGTCTGTGACCATTTTGGGTTACTAGATGATGTGGATCTGGTGATGGGTACGTTTAGTAAATCGCTCGCTTCAATTGGTGGTTTTGTGGCAGGGTCGTTTCCAGTGATAAACTACCTGAGACACAATGCTAGAACTAATATTTTCAGCGCGAGTATTACACCGGCTGCAACAGCGGCTGCTTCAGCTGCACTCGATATACTAAAAGCAGAACCGGAAAGAGTAAAGCGTTTGTGGGAGTTGACAGACTATGCCATTAACCAGTTTAGGGATAGAGGGTTCGAGTTGGGTCCCACGTCTACGCCTATTCTGCCTCTTTATGTGAGAGACAACGATAAAACATTTTTAATTACCAAAATACTTTTTGAAGAGGGAATTTTCGTCAATCCCGTCGTTCCTCCAGCTGTAGCGCCCAATGATACATTGATCCGTTACTCCTTGATGGCAACACATACGTATGAGCAAATTGACCGTTCCATTGAATGCATTCACGCTGTATTCAAGAAGTTGGGAGTGCTCTAAATATCAAATCATTCTTCTTTTTTCAATATGTATTCGTTTGTAAACTGATTGTTATTCGTTTACAAACGGAATACCTTTCGTTTGCAAACTGATTGCTTTTCGTTTTTAGGTGTAATACTTTTTGCATTCAAAACAGAATTTAAGAAAATCTCTCTTTTTGCCAATAGTTAAAAATTATTTCCATTAGGCTTTAAACTATTTCACATTTGCTGCTGTTATAACGAAACCATAACATTTAATTCAAAAAATGCAGCAAAATGAAACTAGAAACCTCCTACCTGGGTATTCAACTCAGTAGCCCTGTTATCTTGGGTGCATCTGATCTTACCTCCGACTCCAATATGCTGAAGAAAGCAGAAGAACAGGGAGTGGGGGCTGTTGTATACAAAACCCTCTTTGAGGAACAGGTGCAAATAGAAAGTTACCTTCACGATGAAAAGGTTAATCAGTATAACGATATACATGCGGAGATGGTTACTCTTCACCCTGATGTGGACCGTTCTGATATTGAATATTTTCTGGTGCAACTACGAAAAGTAAAGGAGAGTCTTTCCATTCCCGTTATTGCAAGCCTTAATTGTGTGAATGAATCAAGTTGGATAAATTATGCTAAATTGATTGAGGAAACTGGTGTGGATGGCATCGAATTGAATCTTTATCAAATACCTGTACAATTCGATTTAGATGCTGCTTCAATTGAACAACGTCAACTTAATACTGTTGCAGCCATTAAAAAACAGCTGTCAATTCCTGTAAGTGTAAAGCTGAGCTCTGACTATACAAATATCTTGCATTTTGCAAAACGACTCGATGATACGGGGGTAAATGGATTAGTCCTATTCAATGCTTTCTTTCAACCGGACGTTGATGTCTGGAAAGAGAGTCACAGAAAGGCATTTAACCTCAGTCCCAAAGGTGATTACAAGGAATCACTCCGTTATGCAGGGATGCTGTATGGAAGGATTAATGCCGATCTATGCAGTAGTCGTGGTGTATATAATGGAGATGATGTGATTAAACTACTATTAACAGGCTCTTCCTGCGTACAAGTTGTCAGCGCTGTATACCGTCATGGATTGGAACGTATTGGGGAAATAAACCGGGAAATTGCCAACTGGATGCAACGCAAAGGTTATGAGAGTATCGATCAGT
The DNA here is from genome assembly GCA_002305715.1 of Proteiniphilum sp. UBA1403. Taxonomy (GTDB): domain Bacteria; phylum Bacteroidota; class Bacteroidia; order Bacteroidales; family Dysgonomonadaceae; genus Proteiniphilum. The sequence continues at coordinate 35,185 of DBQD01000069.1, forward strand.
TCAGGGGTAAACTGTCCGACTTTTCTCTTAACAAAAACAATACACTGCTTATTTACAAAAGGGCACAATATATAGATACTTTATTGCACTCCGATAAACTACTAAATAATCTGGAGTGGTAGGGAAGGATATAATCCAACTCAATTGGTGCAATAATAAATAAAAGCCGCCTCAATATGCATTGAGGCGGCTTTCTATTTTAATTATCAGTATTTCCTGTAAAGGATATTAATTTGGTCCTTGACCGAACTGAGGTGCATTAACGTCTTGCCATACTCTTTCAGAGTTAAGTAGAGCGCCATCTTGTCCAGTTCCAGGTGTAAATCCTTGCGATTTGTATGCGTCGATAAGGATTTGATACATCAGATCAGTTGGTGAGGGAGCACCTACTTCAAATCTTCTTGGGATAGCGCTGTTTGCAACTTCTGGAGAGAAGTTTTGCCATGCAATCAGGGAAGATCCTTCTTTAGGAATACCCGAACGACGTACTGTTACAAACTGATCATTTGGATACATGGTGAAATGTATCAGCTGCTGAATATACACCTTTTCAAGGTCAAGTGCAGCATTACCGGTCAATTGGTAGTCTGGGTTTGCTACCATAGCGTCAATTTCACCAGCTTTCAAATCAATCACTTCTTCAAATGGATCATAGTCGTAAGTCTTACCGTAGTAAGGAATCTTGTTAAGTGCAGCCAAGCGGTTGTATTCTTCAACAGATGCTTTGATAGCTTTGTTGAAGTATTCTTGTGCAGTTTTTGGAAGTGAAGCTCCCAGTAACTTAAACTCAGCCAGGTAGAGATTCACTTCAGCAGTAGACATATACATTCCATACCATGGATTGTCGTCCAGATCCTGGATAACAGGTCCACCGGGAAGGGTTGGAAGTGTAAAGTCGTAACGACCGATAACCATTTCTTGGTTGAAACCAGAGAAGGGAACATAGGTCTTTTCAGCATCGCCAATTTTCAATCTTGAACGGTTGCTGTAATCGAAGTAGTCGCCATACAGTAAGTTGTTTTGGCCAGCATTCATCTCAACCGGTAATCCATAGTAACGTACCCATGGTTCACCTAAACCTTTCCAAGAAACGAACTTCTTAACACCATTCTCTTCTGTGTAGGTTACATTATCTAGGATAAATTTAGGAATATCTTTACCTTGATCGAAGAAACCTTGAACGATTCTAGAGTTCCAAGCATTTTTCCTGTAGAAGAAGCGAACGCGTGGGTCTTGGTTCTTCAACATGAAGTTGACAACACGCTGGCTAGAAGCTGTTGATTCGAGGAATCCTTGGTTCCAGTGGTAAACTTTATCACCGTCACCACCAGTAATGGAAGATGCTTTGTTGAAGAGGAAATCATCGCTACTTCCGTCGATTACTCCTGCAGGGTTACTTGCTACTTCAGAAGCGATTGCAAGAGCTTTCGATCTGTCTTGAGAAATCAAACGGGCAGCTATTTTCAATTTTAGTGAGTTAGCCAATTTAGCCCATTTCGCTGCATCTCCACGATAAATTACATCCTGGTTGTTCGGGAAAGTCTGGTTCGTTGATGTAGTAAGGGTATTAACAGCATTGTCCAGTGTCTCTAACCACAAGCTGTAAAGATCGGAAATCTTGTCGTATTTAGGAGTGAGGGTACCACCATAGCGTGCCTTTGCAGCTTCCGTAAATGGGCGGTCACCATACATATCACTGTCAAAAATACCCAGATAAACGGTAAGAACATCCACACAAGCAGCGATGTTAGCGAATTTTGCAGCCTCTTCTTCTTTCATGTTGGAGCGCACATATTCGATATCACGAGCATATTTCAATACGTTGATATACTGACTACCTTGATCGCCAGTGGCTGTAGTCTGTGTATAAGAAGGGGTGAAGCCACCGGTAGGTACGCCCATCTGTCCCCATTTAAGGGTCATTGGTGCATTGTAAAACCAGAGAAGGTATCCGCTTGGTTCGAAGTTGATTACAGCCTGAGCAAAGAGATAAGAGATATTTGCATCAGTCACCTGAGAAGGGTTGGAATTGATCTTCGCCATTTCGTCACTACAACTGCTCGCGAAGAGGAGCAACCCACTTAGGAAAATCGTTACGAGATATGTTATTTTTTTCATTGTTTTCTTTCAATTAAAATTTCAACAATTAAAATCCAATGTTTACAGTAAGCATATAGTTGGCTGTAAACGGAGAGAAGGTGCGCACACGGAACTCAGAAACAGAGGTACCGCGTACCGATTCTGGATTCTCGCCGTTAGGCATGTTGTTGAGCAGATAACCCAAGTTGCGACCAGTAAGAGAAAGGTTCAAGTGGGTTGCTCCAATACGTTTAGCAACATTTTGAGGAACAATATAGCTGAGTGTTACCTCGCGCAAAGCGATGTAGTTCAGTTCTGACACCCAGCTGTCGTTTACAACACCTTGACCCCAACTGTTCGTATAGTAGTGCCATGTAGAGGCATGTGTTGGTTCAATAAGACCTCTATTGTACAGACTTTCGTATGTTTCGCCGCCTGCAGCAACGGTGTATGTTGTTCCGTCTGGCTGTGCGAGGTTGGTGCCTTCTCTGAGAACACCAACTGGTATCAAACCATCGGTATAAGTTTTGTTATCGAACTTAGAGGTCCAAGTGATACCACCAAATTCTGGTGCACTATATTTGGTAGATGCTTCTGTGTAACCATATGCTGTACCGTAACGAGATCCGTAAGAAGCGATGGTTCCACCGAAACGCATATCCATTGATGCACGAAGGTTCCAGTTCTTGTAACGGAGTCCGGTAGCAACAGATCCGAGGAAGTCGGGTACCATTGATCCAACAACTTCGGCTTTACCGCTGCGGGCATAGTAAGCGAAGCGATAGTTACTTGACCAGTTCAGGATTGGTAAACCGGTTTTCTCATCGATAGCCATCTTAGAGTCAGACATCAGAACACCATACGATTCACCAACTTTTGCAACAGAACCAATACGATAGTTACCATAATCTACAGATCCATCCAATAGAATATAGTTTGCTACGTTTTCGTGCAAAGAGATGATCTTGTTTTCATTCTTGGTATACGTGAAATCGAGTGTCCATTCGAAATCCTTGCTAGTGTATGGAACAGTATTAATAGCCAATTCCACACCTTGGTTCTGGATGTTACCAGCGTTCACATACTGATTGCTGATACCTGATACGTAAGGCACTGCAATAGACATGATCTGGTTGTATGTGTTCTGTTTGTAGTAAGCCAAGTCAACTCCAATGCGGTTGTTAATAAAGCGCCAGTCGAGACCAACTTCCCATTCTTGTTTGCGTTCTGGTTTTAAGTTAGCGTCATAAACGGTGCTGGGCAATTCCAAAGAGTACGTTTTACCGTTTGATGTAGTTGAGATACCCATTGAGTAAGCTGTGTTGATGATATAAGGTTGCGTATCATTACCTACTTGAGCAAACGAACCACGAACCTTCATGAACGATACCCAGTCGGGAAGATCAAGAGTGTTGTGCATCAACCATGATCCAGAAACAGATGGGTAAAAGTAAGAGAATGTACCGTGACCATCTGAGTAAACCAATGAAGAAGACCAGTCGTTACGGCCGGTTACATCGAAGAATACTTGATCTGCCCAGCTAGCACTAAATTGTCCAGCAATTGAGTACATCCGTTTCTCACCACCTACATAGCTGTCATAACCTACATTTTCTTTGGAGTTACCAATAAAATATTGGCCTGGTACAATAAGTCCGCCGTTTGTCCATGTACGGCTATATTGTTCACGGTTGTTGTAGTACTCACCACGTAGGAATCCACCCAACGTCCAATCACCCATAGTAGCTAATGCATTGAGTGTACTATAGAAGTTAGTCTGTTCTTTATTGTACTGAGAAAGTGAGTAGTAACCACCTTCGTTAGCATAACCGCTACCTAACTGTTTGTTTTCGTCGCGGGTGAAGTAGTAGTTGTAGTTTCCTTCGGTTGACCAGTTGAGCCAATCTGTCAGTTTCACATTCAATGTCAATCCTGGACGTACTGAAGTCTCTTTGCGACGATAGTCGTTTTCATAAATACTCCACCAAAGGCCACGGCCTGGTACAGCTCCATATTCGTCACCATATGATGTGCTGGCAAGTCCACCATGAGCTCCTTTGTATTTTTTCTTGAAGAAGGTGGGATCATATGCACGTGAAAATGTTCCGTCGATATAATATTCACCAATGTTAGGCTGTGCATTACGAGGCATTGAGTTTGCGAACGAGAGGGTTGCCTCCAGATTTACACGGCTCGAAATGTCGTGAGTAGCTTTGGTGAGCAATGTGAGACGTTGAAAATCATTATTAGGTAATGTTCCCTGACTGTAAAGGTAACCAAGTGAAGTATAAACAGTAGTTTTGTCGTTACCTCCACTAATTGCTACGTTTGTGTTGGTATTGAAACCAAGATCGTACGTGTTCTTAAGGTTGTTCTTCACTGCTTCATAAGGACGATAGCTTCTGTCGTAGTATTCGATGGAGGATCCGTCGAACTTAGGACCGAATCCCATTCCTTGCCAATCGCCAATTAAGGTGTGTTTCTCTTCTGAGTTGAGCATGAACTGATTTTGGTTGTCGAATCTATAATAAGCGCCGCTTGGATCGGTAGCTCCGTAATCAACATATCCAGACAAGGCTCCGTCTCCATATACATTCTGCAAACGAGGTTGTTTATAGACGTAATCGGTGCCGACTGTTTGTGTTACTTCAATTCCCAGTCCTTTACGTGCTTGGCCACTCTTAGTGGTGATCACAACAGCTCCATTAAGACCGCGTGAACCATAAAGTGCAGTTGCTGCAGCACCTTTCAGTACTGAGACAGTGGCAAAGTCTTGAGGATTAAGGTTTTTCAACTCATTACCATAGTCGTTAGCAGCCTGATCCCAGTCGGCATCACCAGATTTGGAGATGGCGTTATCCAGAATCACTCCGTCTACTACATAGATAGGTTGGTTGTTTTTACCCAAAGTTGAGGCACCACGAATAAGTATTTTGGTTGAACCAAACATACCACCGTCAGATTGAGAAATTTCCACACCTGCTACTTTACCTTGTAGGGCTGCTACAGGATTTATGATGTTGGTGATAAGTTCATCTCCTTTCAACTCTTTCATGGCATAACCGAGTGCTTTTTGGTCACGTTTCATACCAAGAGCAGTTACCACCAATTCGTCGAGTAATTCTGCATCGGGACGTAATACTACATCAATCCGTGAACGTCCCTGTACAGGTACAGTCTGAACGGTCATACCTACGTAACTGAAACGAAGGCTTCCGTCGTTCGGAACATTTGCGAGCGTGTAATTCCCGTCTATGTCGGTGACCGTGCCACGCGTGGCATCGCCCACTACGATCACAGTTGCACCAATGACCGGCATACCGGTATCATCAGTCACCGTCCCATTTACGGTGATTGACTGGGCAAACAGGGAAAAGGTCATCAAGGTCATCAGTGTAAATGCGATGACTCTAAAGCTAAAAAGTTTCGTTCTTTTCATCTGCGAGGTTTTTTTAATAGAAGTTAAATAAATAGATGTATCTGACATTGTCTTAAGTTTTTTCACTGTAAACGACTTTGCCAAATTCCGTCCAATCCAATAATGCACAGTCTACGGTGTGCAATCCGCTTTTGATACTGTGTGAAGAGGTTGCCAAACATTCCAATTGTTAGTTATTGTGGTTTTTTTGTTTTAGGAACATTTACTGCAATTTGACTGCAAATATATGATGAATATTTCAGAATAAACATAAAGATTAACGAAAATACAATATCAAAGTATCATTTTATTGAAATGTATGAACTGAAGGTGTTTAAAATTGTTTCTCAATTATAGATTTTTTTATTTGTTAGTTGTAAATTGTTATTTAAAAAGAGAACTTTCCAATTGAGGAACAAGGGGTATTTCTTTAGAAGCACTCATCGGATCGTGCTTAGACTCTTTAATTACAGGGTATTGCAGGATTTTTATCAATGAATTCTAAAAGAGCGATTTAAATGAACAATAAGAAGGGTAATAAGTAGAACAATAAGAAGATCTTTATGAAGAACGATTAAGAAGAACAATTTTAATGAACGATCATACAATAATAGTTTACATGGGAGAGCTAAAAACAAAACAACACGATGGGGATGTGGCTGCGTTTATCTGTAACTTTGCCAATAGCGATCAAAAGAAGACAGACAGCTTTGCACTGGTGGAGATGCTGCAGGAGTTAACTGGGCGGGAACCAAAGATGTGGGGAGAAACGATGATAGGCTTCGGAAAATACCATTATAAATCAGAACGTAGCAGTCAGGAAGGCGATTGGATGAGAGTTGGATTCTCACCCCGTAAGGCTGCCATATCGCTCTACATCTATGTAGGTACCCCAGAGCAAGAGCAACTACTCTCTAGCTTGGGTACCTTCAAAATGGGAAAGGCTTGCATTTATGTGAAGCGACTTGCAGATATTGATCTAGAGGTACTGAAACAAATCATCCTGTTAACCCTTAAATGGATGGATGAGACCTATGGCAAAGAATAATCGCTTTTAACGAATTTTTAGTTCACTTTTATTAATACTGGAGGGGGAAGCGCCATTTTTGAATCGAAATATACCGATGCCGACCTTGTTAATGCCTGAGTTTCTCGAATATCTTTTGCTTTGAATTCCTCAAAAGAAAAAGTCTCTCCTGCAAGTCGTTTAATCCTTTTCACAATTAATTCTCTTCCCGGAGCATTAATATAAGCAATGTTGTTAATCATTAAACTCGTATCCTCCGGTCTCCACACCCCATAGGCGTAGTAATGTCCTCCTTCGTGTGCCCCCACATACGGATATTTTGATTCACCGATAAATTGCTTCCATAATATATCGTTCAGATTATTGGTGAGATCAACATTTAGAAAGAATCCCCACTGTTGCCATAATTTAAGATCCTCTTTTTCGTTCGCAGGAATAGTCTTGTTTGAGGTGACATATTCATCCGCAAGTTTTCCAAATCCATGTCCTCCTGCCTCATGCTGTACCACACCTCTGAAATCGTATGGATATGGAAGATTAGAAACAGGTATAATTGAGATTGCCATTCCATTTGAGTAGGTCCAATTTGTTCCGGCATACCTTGAGCTATTTGTAATAACGGTGATCAGTGTTTCAGACAGAGTGGAGCTTAATGGAACTTTCAAAGCATAATCAAAACACATAGAGTTGTCGGCAGACATTGTAGTTGAATTGGGATCTTCGTATTTTGCAGAAAACTTTGTATTTTTGCTTGTGCTATGATCACTTATACCGCTCTCTTCAGAGAATGCATATACAATATACACATCGAAATAATTTCTGTATGTTCTGTATGGCTCAATATCAAAAAAATGTTCGATTGCATCGTTGAGATTCTTTAAGAATGTACCTTTTCCGATATCCTCAATTGTATATCCATCACCTAGAAAAACTAAATCAATTCCATTTCCTTTTGTTGAACTTTGCACTTTCATATAGTCGCCATCCTTGTATGGGAAGTTATACTGATCAATTGTCAGTATAGCGTTCTGTTCTTTACCATTGAGTGTGAAGATTATTTCTCCAGATCTGTAAACAGGTAAACCGCTATATCCTGAAACCGACACTTTTACTGAACTTGTTCCTCTATTTCCTCCAGCAATCGATGATGGAGTAACGGTTATCCAATTTGGTTTTGAAAGAATCGACCAATCTTCACTTGCATCCACATTGATAAAAAATGATTCTTCTGCGCCAGAGATATGAATACTTTCACGAGACAGTGTCAACCAGCTACTAGTAACAGTTACATCGCAACTGGCAGTCTTGTTGCCATCTTCTGTTTTGACGATAATTGTTGTACTTCCAGCATTCACACCAGACACCCTACCGTTTGAATCTACTGTTGCGATACTTGTATTGTCCGACTTCCATGTTACATTTTTATTTGTCGCATTCTTTGGCTCTATGGTAGCTGAAAGAATTTCACTTGTGCCTTCATTCAATAATAATGATGTCTTATTCAGGCTAATGCTAGTCACTTCTATTGTGCTGGGTTCTACAACAACAGTACAAGTTGCAGTTATATTTCCTTGCTCAGACGTAACTGTGATTGTCGCATTCCCTGCACTGATGGCGATTACTCTTCCATTTTGATCAACTGAGGCAATCGAGTCATTGCTTGATTGCCATGTAACATTTTTATTTGTTGCATTGAGAGGATGGACAATGGGAATAAGTATTTTGCTGTCGCCCTCAATTAGTTCTAATGAAGAAAAGTTCAATAAAATTGAGGTTACAGGAATTATTTTTGGTTCTACAATTACCTCACAAGTTGCAGGTATATTCCCTTGCTCAGTTGTAACTGTAATTGTTGCATTCCCTGCACTGTTGGCGATTACTTTTCCATTTTGATCTACAGATGCAATCGAGTCATTGCTTGTTTTCCATATAACATTTTTATTTGTAGCGTTACTTGGTTCAATGGTGGAAATCAATAATTTACTGTCACCTTCAACAAGTGTAAGTGTGTCGAAATCAAGAGCAATTGAAGTTATCGGTATTGTTTTTGGCTCCACGGTCACCTCGCAAGTTGTTTGTTTATTACCCACCTCTGTTGTCACGGTAATTATGGCCTTCCCAAATTTCTTAGCAACCAGCTCTCCTTTTTGGTCAACAGAGACAATAGAAGCGTCGCTAGATTTCCATGTAACATTTTTATTCGTTGCATTCTCCGGGTTAAATGTGACATGCAGTTTATTGACTTCACCTTCTGTAAGGGTCATCCTGTTTTCACTCATCGAAACGGAAATGACTTTAATAACTTCATCTTCTTTTTCACATGCAAAAGGAAGGCAGAGCCCAAAAACTATCAATAGTAATAATAACTTCTTATTCTTCATACATTATTTTTTCATTGGACTGATTGTCAGTTTGGAGGCATTTTTGTCGCATCCTCCCTTGAACCAATAGAGGGTAAAATCAAAAAAATCAATTTCCATTATGACCAGTTATTTTCAATATCCAATACAATATGTTGTAACTTTATTCATGATGCATTTGTTCACCAACTTTATAAATACACTCTTAGTTGTAATTACCAACAATCTTCCCTACTAACGTGAGTTCGGGATAAGAAAA
>DBQD01000036.1:0-145812 GCA_002305715.1 Proteiniphilum sp. UBA1403
TCATTTTTTAGGGGTAAAGCTAAATATACCAGTTTAACTTTGCATCAGTAAAAAAACTAAATAATTGGTAGTGGTTGGGTGTACATTCCACAAACACATAATATTTTAACACTGATTGACACAATAATTTACCCATTAAAAAGGATAAATTACCAAACAACTACTTAGTATATATTTAATTATTAAATACTTTATCAACTGCTGAACGTGATCTAATTAATATAGGTAAAAACATTTTTTAATTTAATATAATTTGCATGGATAAACAGTAAAAAATTACTCAATTAAAAAAATGCTCCCAAAAGGAGAATAACGCGCGCCAATGAATTCACATTTTTTATGAGCTTAATCTAAATAACAAATCACCAAATGAGATGAAGAAAGAAAATTCAAATCCATTTAAAGGAATTCTGTTCATAGTTTTATGGACATTTTCCGTCTGTATTATTGCTCAGAATATTACCGTAAGGGGAATAGTCACTGATGCATCAAATGAGCCATTGATTGGGGTTACTGTTCGTATCGAAGGGACATCGACTGGAACGATTACCAACATGGATGGACAGTTCACATTTACAAACATCCCCTCCAATGCTGTGCTAGAGGTTTCATACGTAGGTATGCAAACGCAGAGAATCCCGGTAAACGGTAGAACCACGATCAATGTTGTCCTACGAGAAGACGCTGAAGTATTGGAGGAGGTAGTTGTAGTAGGATACGGCGTTCAGAAAAAAGAAAGTATCGTTGGGTCTATTGTACAAACTTCGAGTGAAGATATTAAAAGAACCGGTAACGTTACGAACCTTAGACAGGCATTAACCGGTCAACTTCCTGGTGTTGTTACTCTTACATCTTCGGGAGAACCAGGTGGTGTTGGAGGTGGAACAAATGCCACTGAAATTTACATTCGCGGTAAAAATACTTGGAATGGTGGACAGCCTTTAATCTTGGTTGATGGCGTGGAACGTAGCATGGAAAACATCGATGTGAGCGAGGTTGAAAGCATTTCTGTGCTTAAGGATGCTTCTGCAACAGCTGTATTCGGTGTAAAAGGTGCAAATGGGGTTATCTTGATTACCACTAAAAGAGGTCAGACAGGCAAGCCGGAAATGAGCTTCACCTACAATTCAACGGCAATGATGATCTCAAGGTTGCCAGATAAACTTGACTCATATGATACCCGTCGATTGAAAAACGAAATGATTGAACGGGAAGTAGTGCTAAACTCTGATTCATGGGCAGACTATACACCAAACGAGATACTTAAACGCTATCAGAGACCACAATCCCCTGAGTATGCAGAGATATATCCCAATGTTGATTGGGTGGATGCACTTTTTAAAGATGTGGGTATGGCGCAACGTGCCGCTTTCAATGTTAGAGGAGGTACTGATTTTGTTAACTATTTTGGTTCTGTTGCCTATCTACATGAAGGTGACATGTTTGAGGATTATGATAACGGTAAAGGATATAATCCAAGTTACGACTTCAACCGATTCAACTTCAGAACAAACTTGGGATTTAACCTAACAAAAACTACCAAGCTGAACGTCGACTTGTCGGGGTACTTCGGTTTGAAAAACACGAACTATGGTTACACAATGGAAACAAATAGCGGTGAAAATAACCGCATGGTTTGGGCTGCTGCTTACGGTATGCCACCTGATGTGTTCCTTCCTATCTATCCCGACGGAAGATGGGGAGCTTCGTTCGTTATTCCTGAAGAGCAAATGGTGAACCCTGTTGCGCTGTTGTACAATACAGGTATCATGACATACAGAACAACGTCAATGAACGCCGATTTCGGATTGAAACAGGACTTGAGTTTCATTACCAAAGGTCTTAGTGCAGACGCTTCTTTCTTCTATGACACGTCTGTTTTGACACAACGACGCATATATGATGCAAATGCTGTTCGCCCGAATGATGGAAACCTTGCTGCTAAAGTAATCTATCCGGAAAGATATGAGGGGCCAGATCAGGACCCAATGGAATATACACAATATGTACCTGTTGTAGGAAGCAACAAATTTGACTGGGTTGTTCGTCCTTGGTCTATTCAGGGTGAAGAAATGCAAAACGGAAGTATTACCCGACGTATGATGTATCAACTACGTATGAATTACGCAAGAAAGTTCGATTTACACAACGTGGGTTTAATGGGCTTCTTTAAACGCGAAGAATATGCACGCGGAAGCATGTTTAAAAACTATCGTGAGGACTGGGTATTCAGAACCACATATGATTATGACACTCGCTACTTATTTGAAGCAAACGGTGCCTACAACGGATCTGAAAAGTTTGGACCGGGTTATCGATTCGGCTTTTTCCCGTCACTGGCTGTGGGTTGGTATGTTACCAACGAGAAATTCTGGAACATTGAATTTATCAATCGCTTGAAACTACGATATAGTATCGGTATTGTAGGAGATGATCAAGGTGGTGCCAGATGGGCCTATGCCAATCAATATTCATATGGTGGAGAGGCACGTTTGAATACGAATGTAACGGAATTGAGTCCATATACATGGTATAAACAAACCGGTATTGGAAATCCGGATATCCGCTGGGAAACAGCAAAAAAACAAAACTGGGGATTGGAAATGGGATTCTTCAGGGATTTGTTCTCACTCAATTTCGACTACTTCAATGAACACAGAACCGACATATTGATTTCCGGAAGAAGGGATGTTCCGGCCTACTTTGGTGCAACTCCCCCCTCTTCAAACATGGGAGAAGTTAAATCCAATGGATATGAAGTAGAGCTTAAATTCAACCATCGCTTCGATAAAGTATTAGTCTGGTCCAATTTTTCATATACCCACACGAAAAACAAGGTGGTCTTTCGGGATGATCCGGAGTTACTACCCTCATATAGAAAACAGCTAGGGTATTCCATTGGACAACAGCGTTCATTAATTCGTACCGATTTCTACGATAATTGGGATGAGATTTATGCAAGTACTCCAAACGAAACCAACGATTTACAGAAACTTCCGGGTTACTACAACCTGCTTGATTTTGATGGGGACGGAGTTATCACCAGCAATGGTGACAGTGCACCAATTGGATACCCAAGTGTACCCTTGAACACCTATAACTTCTCTATTGGAGCCGAATACAAAAATTTCAGTGTGATGATGCAGTTCTTTGGAGTGAATAATGTCACACTCAACTTGCCACAGTCAAACTTCAACCTTTACCAAAATGTGCTGTTTGGCCACGTGCGCGATTATTGGTCAAAAGATAATCCGGACGCCTCTTCTTTCCTGCCTCGTTGGAAAACACAAGGACAAAATATTGGAGACTATTATATGTTCGATGGTTCCTACCTGAGGTTGAAAACTGCTGAAATTGGATATAGGTTGGATAAGAAATTATTGTCCAGCATTGGCTTGGAAGGTTTACGTTTCTTCGTAAACGGTAACAACTTGATGTTCTGGTCCAAACTTCCTGATGACAGAGAATCATACAATCAAGGTGGTAGCGCGGCACAGGGAACATATCCTACACCTCGACGTATTAACCTAGGTTTTGATTTAACTTTTTAAATAGTTTGACATTATGAATAAAAGAAAAAGAAATAATAGCATACTGTTTATCCTGTATATCTTTATCGTAGCGTTAACGTTCGCTTCATGTGAAGATTATTTGGATAAAGCCCCGGAGTCTGATATATCCGACAACGATGTGTATGGAAATTTTAGGAGTTTCCAGGGATTTGTTGAAGAAATGTACAACTGTATTGCGGATCCGCACAAAGCATTGGCGGGGAACATATACTACAACGCTTACTTTGATGATGCCACGTTAACAAATATTCCACTGATGTGGGACGATGGTAACTACTGGTTTGATCAGGGACGCTTTATGACCGGAAGTTTGAACACAAACAACGGGACAATGAGTAAGCGAATTTATCCTTTGGCTTGGTATGCAATAAGAAAGGCCAATCTGACATTGGCCAATCTCGAGCTTATGAAATCAGCCACACAAGAGGAACGAAACCTGATTGAGGGACAAGCCTATTTTTTCCGTGGTTTCTTCCATCTTGAATTGATGCAGTATTTTGGAGGTCTCCCTTACATCGACACCCTTCTGGTTGCATCTCAAGAGATGAAAGTTCCCCGTTTGAACTACAAAGAGACCGCTTTAAAAGCAGCAAAAGATTTTAGAAAAGCTGCGGATCTTCTCCCCATCGATTGGGATGATACAAATGCCGGCAAGTTGACTTTAGGTAACAACGCGCTACGTGCAACGAGAATTGAAGCGCTGGGCTATTTGGGTAGAAACTTGTTGTATGCGGCCAGTCCAATGATGAACGAATCTTCTACCGGAGTTAACGCATACGATACCGAACTATGTAAACAAGCTGCCGATGTATTTGCCGAAGTTATAAGGCTATGTAACGAAACTGGGGCCTTTAAGTTAGAGCCATGGGAAACAAGAACCAATAACTTTTGGGTATGGTCTCCGGGTAATAGAGAAAGACCAGGTGGAACAGAAGTTATTAGAAATCAATCCATCTACGACGTCGCCTATACACGTTGGTGTACCAACCGAACCAGTAATCCGGTTCAGTTTGGTGCTGGTAATACACGTGTTGAAGTTCCTACCCACAACTATGTTGAGAATTATGGTATGGCAAACGGTTTGCCGATACATGACCCAAATTCAGGTTTCAATCCGAATGATCCTTTCAGCAATAGAGAACCCCGTTTTTACGTGGATATCGTGGTAGATGGCGACCGAATTGTAAACAGTAGCAGTGCCGGAGTTAATCAATTTGCCCAGTTATACAACGGAGGAATTCATAAAGGAGGAGCTCAAGGTAGTGTTACAGGCTATTTGTACCGTAAATATACCCCATTAGGTTGTAACCAATGGGACAAAGGATGGGACAATTTTCAAGCCTACCAGCCCAGATTACGTCTTGCAGACATCTATTTGATGTACGCTGAAGCTGTCTTGTGGGGATACGGTTCAGCAAAAGCGAGTGCAACCGGAATTAGCTTAACGTCCGAACAAGCATTCAACACCATCAGAAACAGAGCCTTATTACCCGATCTCGATCAGAAGTTTTTAGCTACTAAGGAAAGCTTTATGGAAGAAATTATCCGTGAGAGAGCTGTCGAGTTGGCATTTGAAGGACTAAGGTGGTTTGATCTTCGAAGATGGAACAAGCACGGTGAAATGAAATATCGTGAAAAATATGCACTCGATTACGATCGCGGTCCTGACGGTAAGCCTATCAATATCCAAAAGAGACTTGTCACCACGAGAGTTGTGGAAAAGAAACACAACTGGATTCCATTTCCTGTCAATGATATCAGTCTCTATGCTGAGTTTCCACAAAACCCCGGTTGGTAATTATCAAATAAAAAGAATACAATGAAAATAAAACTTAATTCATTACTAATTATTACGGGCTTTATCCTGGCAATGTACACTGCTACTTTAACAGCCCAAAATAATTCGAACAAGCAGCTGACTACTATAGAGTCGGTTGTGGTGGATGAAAATGGGAATCCTATACCAGGAGCTCTTGTTCGTGGAGATGAAGGTGCTGTTTTAGTCAGAACAGACCAATTTGGTAAATTCACTATAACTTTACCCCAAGGCAGTGAACTCTTTATTGAAGCCCTAGGGTATGAATCGACAGTATTTGCTCCTTATTTATACAATGATCAAAAGCAACTTACATTAATTGCATCTCCTTTATTAGAAGGTATGAAAGATTCGGTATATACCGCTTTCAATAAAATTACTAGGAGAGAGATAAGCAATGCAATCAGTGTAATTAATGTAGATGAACTGAGGCAATATGACAATACGGAGAGTATTTCACAAGCCCTGTCGGGTAGAATCACCGGCATGCTTGGAGGTGGTAATATTCGTGGTATTGGTGAGCCGCTCTATGTAGTTGACGGACTACCCAGAAGTATTGATAATCTAAGACTTTCCGAAATAGAACAGATAGCAGTGCTGAAGGACATCAACTCCTCTGTTCTTTATGGAACTCAGGCCCAGAATGGTGTTGTGTTAATTACCACAAAAAGAGGAGAAGCCTTTAAGAAGGACATTAAAATTACCGGTTATTACGGTGCCAATACTCCCCAGGCTTTGCCCAAATACCTGTCGTCGTCAGAATATATGCAACTGCACAATGAAGCTCGTACGAACGATGGTCTCGCCCCACTCTACAGCGAAGAAATGATTAATAACTTCAAGACTGGTAACCCTTACAGGTATCCAAACGTAGATTATTATTCATCAGACTACATTAAGAACATCAAACCGTTTTGGAAAACCATGCTGGAACTTTCCGGCGGTAACAGCAGATCTCGCTATTATGTAAACGCAGGATGGGAACACACGGGTAGCTATCTCAACTTTGGAGAGGGAAAGAAAGCCAATCAAAATAATTTCAATATTCGGGGTAACGTGGATATGAATTTGAATAATTGGATTTCTGCAGCACTTGATGCAACTGCCTATTTCTACAACAGAAGAAATCCAAGAGGTAGTTTCTGGAGTGAAGCATCCACAACGCATCCACATACGAATGCACCGTTAATCCCTATCAGCTTAATAGATCCCGAGAACCCGTTATTGGTAGGTAGAAAAAATGATGTAGACGGACTATATCTGCTCGGTGGAAATTCTGCATATCTTACCAATGCTATAGCACATGCATATTCGGCTGGATATGTGGAACGATTTGACAGAACCTTTACATTCAATAATCGTATTAATTTCGATTTAGGACGGGTCTTGGAAGGTCTTGCTTTCCATACAAACATTAGCTTCGATTTCTATACAGGATTCGACCAGGCGATTCAGAACGAATACTCCGTTTATCAGGCCATCTGGGCAGATAACGAGGACAAAATTATTGATCTGGTCAAATTTGGGAACGATGTTAGACCGGGTGTGCACTATGCCGGAAATTCACAGTATAACAGAAGACTCGGTATATATGGAATGTTCGATTATAAACGTACCTTCAATGAAGAACATGAGGTCAATGCCAACCTTTTAGGATATAACACATCTTACAACGTTATTGGCGACTATCAGGGAGTGAAAAACTATACAGCTGGATTACGTGTCAACTACGCGTATGCTAAAAAATACATGTTGGACTTTAGCAGTGCTTATGTTATTTCTAATAAGTTGGCTGCCGGCCATAGAGGAGCATTCTCTCCATCATTGGGTCTCGCTTGGATGATAAGCTCCGAAGACTTTATGGAATCTGCGTCTAATGTTGACTTCTTAAAGCTTTATCTCTCTGCGGGTATTCTGAATACGGATGTTAATATTAGTGGATTCTTCTTGCACAAAGACCAATATGGAAGTTCAACAAGTTATTCATGGTACGATGGTGCATTCAGTCGTGCAGGTACTGTTTCTGTAAGAGGGGCTAATCCTAATCTTGGTTTTGAAAAATTCAGGGATATTAATTTGGGTTTTGAAGGTCAATTCTTCAATGGTAAATTATCTGCAAACGCAGCTGTATTCCACAAAACAAATTATGACCTGTTGGCTCGTCCTCAGACCATCTATCCTGGCTTCTACGTGGAATTCATACCCTATGAAAACTTTGGAAAGAATGTATATCAAGGTTTTGAATTAGGTATGCTGTATAAAGAAAAAATTGGTAATTTGCGAGTTGAATTAGGTGGAAATTTATTGTATAATGACTCCGAAATCAAGATCCGCGACGAAGTTTACGACGATGCATATCGTTACCGCGTGGGAACACCTGTAGACGGTCGTTGGGGACTCGTTGCCGATGGATTTTTCATGGATCAGTCAGAAATAACAAACCATCCCACTCAATCATTTGGTGCAGTAAAACCTGGTGATATCAAGTACATTGATCAAAACAAAGATGGTGTAATTGACGGCAACGACGAAGTATTAATCGGACGTTGGCAAGCACCTTGGGTTTATGGGTTAAATCTCAAATTATCTTACTCAAACTTCACTCTCTTTGTGAAGGGTACAGGAAGATCGGGTGCAGATGGCTATATATCTAACAATTACTATTGGATTGACGGTAGCGACAAATATTCCGAATATGCATTGAAAAGATGGACGGAAGCCACAAAAAATACAGCTACCATGCCAAGACTTACTTCCCAATCCAGTTCAAACAACTATCGGGCCTCCACGTTCTGGTTATACAAGGACAACTATTTCACATTTGATAGAGCCCAATTAACGTATACGTTACCAAGTAGATTTGTAGATAACCTGAAAATGCAGAATATTGACTTATTTGTTGATGGTACAACTCTGTTTACCATCTCCAAATACAAAAATTATCGCGAATTAAATATTGGAGGGGAACCCTATTCCCGTACTTATTCATTAGGCCTAAAAGCGACATTTTAAACGATTAGTACGAAAATTATGAAAATAAAAATAATTACATTTTTTGCCTGCATCCTCTTTTTAGTGAGTTGTCAGGATATGTTTGACCCAGAAAATGAAAACCTTAGCACGTTTGATCGGGTATATACCGACCCTGGCTTTGCGGAAGGATTATTGGTTTCGGCATACGCTAGAATTCCGACTAATAATTTAACGTTCAATGATGTCGCTACCGATGATGCCGTCACAAATAATAAGGATGACTCATATCTCCGAATGGCTACCGGTGAATGGTCAGCTTTATACAATCCGGTTAATCGGTGGACTGACGCCAATACGGCTTTAATTTATCTGGATCAACTGATTAACATCATTGATTCCGTAGATTGGAAGTGGACAAACAAAGAAATAAGTTCACTTTATGAGAAACGGTTCTATGGTGAAGCATATGCATTAAAGGGTGTTATTCAATACCATTACCTTCAATCTGTTGCAGGATACGATGATAATGGAAATCTTTTGGGATTCCCTATTTACAAGGACGATAGAAATTTTAATATTCCGAGATCAACTTTTGAAGAATCGGTAAACGAGATTTATAGCAATTTTAATAAAGCTTTGGAATACTTCACTATGGATGATTATAAAAACATCAGTAGTGCAAGTGAACTACCAGCCGGTTATACCAATGTGAGCGTTGATAACTATAATGAAGTTTTCGGCTTAGAATTAAACCAACGTATAAGTGGAAGAATTGTAAAAGCCTACAAAGCTCGTTTAGCATTACTGGCAGCAAGTCCAGCGTTTAATCCGAATAACGATGCTACCTTATGGCAAAACGCTGCAAATTTTGCAGGTCAGGTTCTGTCAAATATTGGTGGTGTTTCCGGATTAGATCCAAATGGTCATCAGTTTTACGATGCGGCTCGCGTTGATGCAATAAACTTAGCGGGAGGAGCAGACTCAAAAGAGATTATTTGGAGGCGCTCTATTGCAACTAATAACACCCGGGAGGCAAGTAATTTTCCCCCTTCATTATTTGGACAAGGTCGCGTTAATCCCACACAGAATTTAGTGGACGCATTTCCCATGGCAAACGGATTTCCAATTGCAAGTTCATCATCCGGTTATAATGCACAGGATCCATATGCTTCTCGAGATCCTCGATTGTCGAAATATATTTTATTCAATGGAGGAAGTATGGCCGGAAAGACTATCTATACCGGTGTAGGTGGCGGTGAAGATGCCCTTGATTCAATCTCAACTTCTACTCGAACTGGGTACTATCTCAAGAAACTATTGCGAGAAGATGTTAGTTTGAACCCAAGTGCTCCAAGTACAAAGAAACATTACGAGGTTCATATGAGGTATACTGAACTATTCCTTATCTACGCAGAAGCAGCCAATGAGGCCTGGGGGCCTGATGGTACAGGTTCTTTCTCCTACTCTGCAAGAGATATAATTGGCGCAATTCGCCAAAGAGCAGGAATTTCTCAACCCGATAATTACCTAGCATCAATTACCACAAAAGAGCAGATGAGAGAACTCATACGAAACGAAAGAAGGCTTGAACTCTGTTTTGAAGGTTCTCGTTTCTGGGACTTACGCAGATGGAAATCTGATTTGACTGAAACAGCTAAGGGAATCAGGATCAATGGTAATACCATGACAGTTATAAATGTCGAAAACAGACAATACGACAACAGTTATATGCACTACGGTCCTCTTCCTGAGACTGAATTAACTAAATTCGATGCGTTGATTCAAAACCGAGGATGGTAATAAACAACTTTATAAAATAAAGAAACATGATGAAAAAAATACTCATATTATTGGCATTTGCCATCTGTTTGATCTCTTGTCAGAATCAGGACATTGATTTCCCTGATTTTGATTATACGACAGGATATTTCCCCTATCAATATCCTATTCGTACCATTATTCTGGGAGATTATATTTACGACAACAGCAACGATAATAATCATGAATTTGTCATCTCTGTAGCAATGGGTGGGGTGTATGAAAATACACAACAGCGAATTTTCAAGTTTGTGGTAGATGAAGAACTCTGTACAGATGCATATTTTGCTGATGGAAGTCCCATTCGTCCTTTACCTTCATCCTACTATCAGTTATCCGACAATCAGAAAATTATAATCGAACCTGGCAATGTAAATGGTGGCATAAAGGTGAAACTCAACGATGAATTTTTTGATAATCCGTTATCAATAAAAAACACATTTGTAGTGCCTTTGCGACTCACTGGGGTGATCAATATCGATACGCTCTTACAGGGTAAAGCAAACTCTGCAGCAGCCGATCTTCGAATTGCAGGAGAGTGGGCAGCAGCTCCAAAACATTTTACAATGTTTGGTGTAAAGTTCATTAATCCCTACCACGGAAACTTCCTCTATTTTGGTAAGTCCTCATTAAGTGAAAATAACACCGTAGTTGAACAAAAGACGTATAAAGAGAAATTTATTGAGACAAATACAGTTGTCAAACTAACAACAACTGCACGCTCACAGGTGTCCATACGGCTTCCTTTCCAATCATCCGTACTTAATGGTTTCTATGATATGTTACTTAATTTTGAGTCGAACAATTTTGATGCAGCAGGTGGAGTAACATGTACCGTAGCAGCTCCGGAGGGATCGATTTACACCATTACTGGAAGTGGAAAATATATGCAAAAAACGGAAGAGTTTGGGGATAAAAAACGTGACGCTATTTATCTCTCTTATACAGTAAATAGTGATACGCACAGTTACTCTGCAACAGATACTCTTATCATGAGAGATAGAGCGGTTGTGATGGAAACCTATACTCCTACGATTATAAAATAATCATTTAAAAAATCCCATCTTTTAATGAATTAATTCATTAAGAAAGTACGATATTTTTTAAATTAAAACACAGAAAATGAATGCAAATCGTAATAAAAATCTGATTCTCCTACTTCTGATCTCTTGTTTATTGGCAATTGCATCGTGTAGTACGGAAGAGCAAGCTGAAATGATAGAGATCTCTTTAGACAAGAGTACCCTTACCCTTGTCTTGGGAAACACTGAAACGTTGATAGCTACTTCGAATTCCAACCAAATTGAGTGGATCAGTAGCAATACGGATGTTGTTACCGTCTCAAATGGAGTAGTTACAGCCGTAGGATTGGGCGATGCTATTGTCAATGCTAAAGTTGGAAATAGCAGGGCTTTTTGTGAAATCTCGGTAATTGAAACACCTGTTAATGTATCCAGTGTAACCATTACTGAAGCTGAAGTGATAATGACTGTAGGCAATATAAAGAAATTAGCGGCAGTTGTTGAACCTGAAAACGCCACATACAAAAACGTAAGATGGAGCAGCAGCAACCCACAGATTGTCTTTGTGGATGACTATACCGGAGAAATAACGGCAAAGGCATTGGGTGAAGCTACTATTACAGTCAGGACTGTAGATGGTGGAAAAACTGCATCAGCTGTGGTTAAAGTATGGCCTGCATTAAATTTGAACCGTCCACACAACAATACACCATTGGTATTAAATCCGATAGATGGTAATGAAGTCACATCATTCTCATGGTTCCCATTTGAAGGTACAACTATCTACGTACTGAAACTGAGTCTATCTGAAGACTTCAGCACTCCAATTTACGAAAAAGAGGTAAATGGATCCTCGTTTGATGTTCCTTCGTCTGTATTGAATGAGTTGATTTATAAGATCCCGGGGGAAACAGTCAATGTTTATTGGACTGTTGAGCCTAAAGATCCAATACAGGTAGTAGGTGAAATCAGGACCTTATCGGTGAAACCTGATCGCAACGAGTACCTGAAGTTGTTACCTGCAACTGCGGTCAACTTGACAGCAACCAAAGGTATCGGTGAATACCAATATTCAATTGTTTCAGGATCGGGAACATCTTCGATCAACACAACGCCATTGACAGCTTCTCTCGATCCTAAATCGTTTATGGCTAGCATTATGACGAAGAACTCAACACTCCAACAAGCCCTGAGTCTGTCACTGATAAAAGCCGATGGAACAGTAGTCGGATCCATAACTTCACCAGCTGCCAACACTACTTCATCCTGGATAGAAACCACCATCAACACGAAATCACTATTAGAGGGATCATCGTGGGGAGCACCGGGAGATTACCTGAGGCTGAACTTCTCGGGCAGCGGCCAACTTGAAGTTAATGCAATACATATCAGGCCAATGAACTATCAGGAGATTAAAGATAGTTACGTTCCGCAAATATTGCAATTTGTATCGAAGAGTGCACATGTCACATTGGAGACAATTGCTCCAAATCATTATAAACTGAGAAGTAGCGGAACGGATCCAAATGCCACAACAAATAAATTATTAACCCAACTTCCTGAAGGTGCATGTATCCTTGAGTTTGAGTACAAGAGTACTTCACAGATGGGTAATAATTTGCAGATCTACTTTGCGAGTCCAGGCTTAGGATTAGCTGAGGGAAGATCCATTAAGTTTGGAACTGTGCCTGCTGCAATTCAGTGGACCACCTATAGAGCAGACATAACTCGCGCAATTGCTGAATTTAGCTGGGGTGGAGTTGACAGTTACTTTAGGATGGATATAGGTGAAAGAGCTGATTATGAAATTGAAATTAGAAATATGAAAATTGTTTTTAAAGATTAATTGAATATTCCTTTTTTAGGTCCCTGCTGCATATTGTTGCAGGGACCTCTTTTGCTTTCATTTCACGAACAATCTTTTTCTTGTTTTTCATCTTGTTCATCGCTTGTATTTGTATAATAAAAGAATTCAGTCAACAACAACTATCCATCAGTATAGTTAAATGTCGATACTATACATTTAATTATTTATGTAATGCATTAAGCTACTGAAAAAATGCTGAACAATAACGGGAGAACATATAGCAAGGACCGGTTAATAAGCGTTCTATTTATCTGTCTATTGACACTCTTTTCTGTTTTTTCTTGTGAAGAAAAAGAACCACAAGTTGTAGAGGAAACAAACGAAGAAGAAACAAACGAAGAGGAAGTTCAAAAGCCAGTAGAAAGAATTATTAAAGACATACAGTTGGGTGCCTATTTTTTCGATGGATGGTCCGGTTTAAACAGCCATACAAATGATCCCAATCAAGCTTGGGCAATAAATGCACCGACACATCTTACCAAACGACTTGCTTATGAGTTTGCAGACAGAAAACCAATTTGGGGATGGAGAGGTGATTCTCAATCAATCGTTGAAACTCAGATTAATTTAGCAGCAGAGCATGGATTGGATTTCTTTCTGTTTTGTTGGTATTGGAGAAACAATAAAGGACCCTTAAATCTCTCAGCCATAGAAAGCGACCCAAAGCATACCCAATTAGGATTGTACCTAAAAGCAAAGAACAAAAACCTGTTGAAATTTGCCCTATTAGTCGCGAATCATGAGGGTGCAGAGATCGTAGGTCCCGATAACTGGGAAGCTGCAGCTCGATATTGGATGAAGTATTTTAAGGATGAACAGCATGTAACCATAGATGGGAGTCCGTTGGTTGTTATTTTCAATTCATCTGGAATTGACAAAGAGAGTATTGAACGTATGCAACAGGTAGCCATTGAAAATGGATTTCCCGGACTCGCAATTGCGGGATGTAGTAACCCGTCGCCAAGTGTTGGCTTTACACATCGAACGCATTACAACATTGTACCAGGTTACTCAGCCGGTTCCGAGGAACATGCATATAGTGAATTGGTAGAAGCACATAAAAGTAACTGGACAGGAACTGAACAATTGCCCTATATTCCAGAAGTTACAGTAGGATGGGATAAAAGGCCATGGGAAGGACCTGAAGGTTTGGGAACTGTTGAGGGGTGGTATTACACAAATAGAACACCTCAACTAGTGGAACGTTTTATTCAGGATGCCATCACCTGGATGGATAAAAATCCTACTAAAACAACAAAAGAACGAATGATTTTTCTATATGCATGGAATGAAATCGGAGAAGGTGGATATTTAGTTCCTACAGCAGGAGACCCCGACGGTGAGTATTTGAAAGCTGTCAAACGAGTCGCAAAAGAGAGAGAGAGACCGCCGGTCAATGTAACGGGTGTATCAATTACTGAAGAACATGTTACGATTGGTTTAGGTAGAACAAAAATATTGAAAGCCATTGTCAATCCAGAAAATGCCACATATAAAAACATACGTTGGAGTAGTAGTGATCCTCAGGTTGTCTCTATTCACAATATCACAGGTGAGATTACAGCAAAAGCTTTGGGTGAAGCAACCATTACTGTAACGACAGTGGAAGGGGAAAAATCAGCAACATGTACTGTAAAGGTATTGCCTGCATTCAATTTAAACACTCCACAGAATAAATATTCATGGATGTTAGATCCAACAGACAGTGAGTCAAATACCATCTTCTCATGGACTCCAATTGAAAACAACACTATGTATATATTCAAAATGAGTCTCTCTGAGAATCTCTCATCACCCATCTTAGAGAAAGAGGTGAGCGAATCCTCGATTGCAGTTTCTTCTTACGAACTAAATGAATTGATTAAAAATAGAATGGGTAATACTGTGAGAATTGACTGGACTGTGGAACCAAAAGATCCTATTGAGGTAGCAGGAGAAATTAGACACCTAACGGTGACTCCCGATAGAAATGAATACTTTCGACTTTCGCCTGCTACAGCAAACAATCTGAAAGTTTCAAAAGATGCAGGAGAATATCAATATACATTGATTACTGAATCGGAAACATCTTCGGTCAATACAATGCCATTATCTAAATCAATCGATCCAAATGCTTTAATTGCCAGTATCAAAATAAAGAATTCAACGCTTCAGTCAGTATTGAATATCACCTTAATTAAAAAAGATGGAACGGAGGTTGGAAATGTCTATTCAGAAGAGATCAACAATTCATTAACATGGCAAGAATCTGCTATAAATGCAACACCTCAACTAGCGGAATCCACATGGGGAGAAATTGGTGATTACCTAAGACTAAGTTTTTCTGGGAGCGGCCATATCGAAATAAATGCACTTCATTTCAGGCCAATGAATTACCAGGAACATAAAGAAAACTATGTGCCTGAAATGTTGAAACTTGTCTCAAAAAGTTCGCATACAGAGATGGAGACAATCTCAGAATATCACTACAAATTAACGAGTACAGGTATAGATCCTTTTGCGACAACCAGCAAATTAACAGCATCATTACCACCAGGAGCCTGTATGCTCACATTCGAATATAAGAGCAATGCACTAATAGAAAAGAATTTCCAGCTCTACTTTGGTATACCCGGTCATGATCTCGCTGAATCCAGATCCATAAAACTAGGAACTGTAGCTGCCTCTGCAGACTGGAAGAGTTACAATGCAGACATGACGCCTGCTATAACCAATTGGAACTGGGGTGTTGCAGGAAGTTACATCCGATTGGATTTTGGAGAAAAATCAGGTTATGAAATTGAGATACGAAATATCAAAATTGTTTTCAAAGATTAGCAACAAATTTTATGGTTTGAATCCATGATCCCGTGTAACAAGTGAATAAACAATAGTGACCTATTCTAGATAAGGTAATTAAAATGGGAATTTCAAGAAGAAAATTTATATCACATACAGCTATTGGATCCCTAGCTATTCCGATTACTAAAGCGAATATGGGGCCCAATTTTCATGAAGGCAAGCTTGCAATGAACTCTCAAGATACTTTCACTGTACTCTTTTTGGGGACTGGAGCTGCCGATTGGGATGTAAATGCGTATCCTCAGGAGAAAGAGATTCTATTATCCGGTGCATACAGAGGGCAATCGTCTATCTTGATTAACAATTCGATTCTAGTTGATTGTGGCGCTACGGTAGCTGCAGCATTGGACATTTTTGGCGTGCATATCGATACAATTACAGATATTGTAATAACACATACGCATGCTGATCACTTTAATATTGATTCAATAAAAAAAATTGCATCAAAAAGGGAAAATCAAAAAAGAATAAACTTATGGATTGAACACCATGCGGCATCTTATTATAAAACGCTGGAAGATGATACCGGATGTACTGTTAAACCTGTTAAGTGCTTTGAGAAATTTACTATAAATGAATTTGAAATTACCCCTGTTGAAGCCAATCATTTTCGTGCAGAGACCGAAGAGCAATGTCTTCATTATATTTTCACAAAATCCAATAAATCTCTGTTCTATGCATTAGATGGAGGATGGCTTACCATTAAAACATGGAACTTGCTAAAAAAAATGAAACTGAATACCATTATCTGGGATGCGACATGGGGTTCAGATGTCTATTACTGTATTTTTAGCCACAACACTATTCCTGCGATCCATTTAATGAAAAAACAAATGTTCAAAGACCAAGTATTAAATCAGGAAAGCAAAGTCATTATTTCACACTTGTCAAGGAATAGTCATCCTTCACATGCTAATGTGACTATAAATATGAAAACAGAGCAAATAATAACCGCTTACGATGGAGCTGAGTTTTTAATTTAAGAATCTAAATAAAAACACTAATTTTATAAATTACATCTAAGATGAAAACTACTAAAAAGATGATTAACCGAAATTTCTTGACAATATTAAGGCATTGGGAAGTACTCCCAATAACCCTTCTAGCACTCATTCTCCTGTTCGCTCTATCATGTACAAGAAAAACAAATAAGGAAAGTTCAACCCCACAAAAAGACATCCTAATTGGAGCCTATTTTTTCGATGGCTGGTCCGGTAAAAATCGATACGCAGACGATCCAAATCAGCCATGGGCTGTAAATGCTCCCACACACCTAACAAAAAGGTTTGTTGAAGAATTTCAGGAGCGAGAACCTCTTTGGGGATGGAGAGGTGATGTACAAGAGATTGTTGAAAAGCAGATTGATCTGGCAGCAGATAATGGAATAGATTTTTTTCTCTTTTGTTGGTATTGGAGAGATAATAAAGGAGCAATAAATAGAGAGGCCATCGAAAATGCATCATTACATACCCAGATGCATATGTATCTGAAAGCAAAAAACAAAGAGAGACTAAAATTTGCCTTGTTGGTTGCCAATCACGGAGGAAGTGAAATTGTTGGTGCCGACAATTGGGAGGCAGCAGCCAGGTACTGGATGAAATATTTCAATGATGAGCAACATGTAATGGTCGACGGTAAACCGTTGGTTGTCATCTTCAATTCTGCAGGAATAGATAAAGAGAGTACAGATCGAATGCAACAAGTGGCCATTGAAAACGGATTCCCTGGTATGGTGATAGCCGGTTGCGGGAACCCTTCTCCTGAAGTAGGATTCACACACAGAACACATTATAACATTGTTCCAGGTTATGCAGAAGGATCTGAGGAGCATGACTATAGTGAACTGGTTGAAGCGCACAAACAAAACTGGATTGGGACTGAAGAAATGCCTTACATCCCGGAAGTTACTGTTGGATGGGATAAAAGACCCTGGGAAGGTCCCGATGGCTTACATCAAAAAGAGGGATGGTATTATCCAAACCACACTCCGGAGCAAGTTGAGAACTTCTTGCGTGATGCCGTTACTTGGATGGATGAAAATCCCACAAAAACAACAAAAGAACGGATAGTTCTCCTTTATGCTTGGAATGAAAATGGTGAAGGAGGATATTTGATGCCCACTAAAGGAGATCCAAACGGTGAATTTTTACAAGCAATAAAACGAGTGGCTGACGAAAGGACTAAGTAAATCAAATTAAAATAAAGTATGCAAAACAGAAGAAATTTCATTAAAAATGTTTCAGCCTTCTCTTTAGGAGGAATATTGGCAGGAAAGTCCGTATTAGCAAATACAACGACAAGCTCAGTTATATCAATTAACGCCCCTAAAAAAATAGGCCTACAAATTTACTCACTGGGAAAAGAATTATATAAAGATCTCCCCGGAGGATTAAAACAATTAAGCCAAATGGGATACTCTACACTTGAGCTTGCCGGTTACAAAGATGGAAAGATAAGTGATGTAGAAATGAGTGAATTCCACAAAATGGCAGAAGATGCCGGTCTCAAAATCACAAGTTCACATGTTAATCCCCCTGTTCGTGAATACACTGCTTCCAACAAGGAAATGATCGCCGACTTCTGGAAGAGAGTGGCAGACGAACATGCAAATATCGGGGTCAAATACATCATTCAGCCTGGTCAACCTCAAACACGTAGTATTGAGGAGGTTTCAACAGTTTGCGAAGTCTTTAATGAAGCAGGGGAAATAGCAAAATCAAAGGGATTGGTATTTGGATATCACAATCACGAGATGGAATTTTCCCGCGTAATACCAGGTGGAAAACAGATGTATTTTGGAAGACAGGCTTTGGGAAATAATCCACCGGAAGGTACAGAAGTTATCTACGATCGAATGTTAAAGCTGACAGATCCGGAACTGGTCATCTTCGAATTGGATGTTTATTGGGCCGTGATGGGACAAGTTGATCCGGTTGAATACATGAAGAAATATCCCAGCAGGATTCGATTACTACATATAAAGGACAAAGCCGTTTTGGGAGAATCAGGAATGATGAATTTCGAGAAAATATTTGAACTCTATTATCGAAATAATATCCAGGGCTACTTTGTGGAGCTTGAGGGAGTATCTTCAGGAATGCAATTTGAAGGGGTTAAAGGTTGTATTGATTACCTATTACGTTCACCCTTTGTAAAATAGGATTTTTTCTATTCAGAAAGTTAAGGATTTCTAGGCTCAAATGTATGCAACCAGCTATCAACATAATAATCTCTTAATATGAATCCAAAGAAAACAATTGTAACAATTCTACGGATAGCTATTGGCTGGCACTTTTTATACGAAGGTGCGATTAAGTTATTTACGAAGGAGTGGACTGCTGAATCATTTTTAACGAACACCCACGGTTTCCTATCGGGTTTCTACCATTGGTTGGCGGCTACACCCGGAAGAATGGCCACAGTTGATTTTCTAAATATTTGGGGATTGATCTTAATTGGGTTAGCCCTATTTTTAGGAGTCTTTAGAAGATGGGCTACCATTTGCGGTGCGTTATTACTCTTGTTGTATTATTTTGCCTATCCACCCTTTGGAATCGCATTATTGGGTAGTGATGGCACCACCTATGTGGTAAATCAGCTGTTTATAGAGACCACAATCCTTGTTTTCCTATTCTTCTATGGAGAAAGTGGATACGGATTTGATAGTCTTTTCGACCTATTTACTAGAAAAAAAACGGTTTTACAGAAACCGGCAACAAAAGAGGTCATATTAACAGAAGAGGCAGCCGGTATAAAATCACGTCGTGAGGCTCTAAAAGGATTGGTAACGCTCCCTGCATTGGGACTCCTTGGCTTGGGAGCCTACAGTAGCAATAAACGGTTTGACGTTGATGCTTCAACCGGAGCTACCATACAGGTTAACCGAGTTGCATTGTCCGGACTAAAAGGTGTACTTCCAAAAGGCAAATTGGGAAATCACGAAATGAGCCGGTTGATCATGGGAGGTAACCTTATAGGAGGATGGGCACATGCACGTGACCTACTCTATGCCGGCTCTCTCTTCAAAGCTTACAACACTGAAAAGAAGATATTCGAAACCCTTATGCTATGCGAACAGGCTGGTATCAACACCATTAACATTGGGTATCCAACAATGGAAACGATGGTAAAATATAAAAAACTGACCGGTAGCAAGATAAAGGTAATCGTCCAGGTGGCCGTACAGGAAAAGAGCAACGATATCTTCGAGAACGTGAAAGCAGCCATCGATAGCGGGATGGATATTATCCAAATGCAGGGAAATCAATGTGATTGGTTTGTGCGTGACAACAAACTGGATTTGATTGATAAGTTACTGAATAAGATACGTAGTGAAGGCTATGTCGCTGGATTGGGCGCACACACCATCGATTCGTTCCTTATTTGTGAGGAAAATGGTATCATCCCCGACTATTATATGAAAACAATGCACCACGACAATTACTGGTCGGCACATCCTCGTGAAAACAGGAAACCGTTTGAAGTGGACGGTGCGCGCAGCAATGACCATAACATGTTCCATGACAACTGTTTCTGTCCATTTCCAGATAAGACTATAGAGTTTGTAAACCGAGTTAAGGTTCCCGTCATGGGATTCAAGGTACTTGCAGCAGGCGCAATCACCCCTGAGGATGGTTTTAATTGGGCTTTCGAGAATGGTGCAGATTTTATCTGTGTCGGCATGTTTGATTTTCAGGTAGTAAAGGATGTAAATATTTGCATTGACACGCTTAATAACCTAAAAAACAGAAAGCGGGAATGGTTTGCATAGTCAGTTCCTGAGGAACAAAATTGGCACCTAATTCCAACTTAATTTTTTAACAAAAACTATTTATTCACCATTAATAAATTTCTAAAGAGATGACAACAAAATTGATACACAAGATTTATTTCCTTATTGGAATAATGACTTTATCCTGTGGAGTGGTATCTGCTCAAAAATTTACTATTCCCGTTATACCCGACACCCAAGAGTCAGTTACCAGGCAAAGAGGAATCTTCTTTACACAAATAGAGTGGCTCGCAGCCAAAGCAGATTCATTAAATGCACCTATTGTATTGCACGTAGGCGACTTGGTCAACTTTAATAATTTTGATCAGTGGGAGTTAGCTTCTGTTGGCATGCGTATTCTAGACAGAGCCAATATTCCGTACGCAATTACGTTGGGTAATCATGATACAGGAGCAGTTGGAGAATTCAGTGGAAGTGCAGCACCAGGGAATGTAAATGTAAATCTACGCAACACACACAAGTTCAACTACTTCTTCCCTGTTAACCGATTTCCTCTTCAGAAGGGACGCTTTGAGAAAAACAAAAGTGACAATGCATATTATATCTTCCGCGCAGGTAATGTAGATTGGATAGTTGTGACATTGGAATTTTGTGCTCGTGAAGAAGCTGCACAATGGATGGATCAAGTACTGAAAGAACATCCCAATCACAATGCCATTATCCTCACCCATTATCACCTAACAGGAAGAGGAACAATTGCCCCCAACAATGCCGGCTATGGAGATATGAATGTGATCGATATTTATGAAAAATACATTAAGCCAAACAAGAATGTACGAATGGTGCTCAGTGGACATACTGTATGGAGTGCCTGGAAGATTGATCAAGGACCGGAAGGTAACAATATCTACCAGATACTTCAAGATTACCAACGCAAGGATGAAGGATATATTCGCTTGTTGGATATTGATACCGAAAAGGGTACGATATCGGCTAAAATGTACAGCCCATATTTGAAAAAGACATTAGATGATGATTCATCCTTTTCATTCTCTGATGTAAATTTCATCAAATAAATCCTATTTATCTATTGCCGGGCCGGAAAGTATCGTCAAGTAGATGTTCCGGCCCGTCGAATTACGAAGAGCCCTCCCTGACTTATTACTTTAGAAAGAATCATTAGTAGAGTATGATGAGTGAAAAACAAGGAGTAGGTGATACGCTTAAACCGACATTGTAACGCTATGGAATCAAGAAAAATGGGAAAAGGAGTTAGATTCACTTTAGTAACCTTGGTATCTATCGTGATTTTTGCATGCAGTAAGATAAACGACACAACGGTCATTTTATACGACGCACCTCAAGAAGAAAGTGTCTCTAGCGATTATGAGATGTATGTGAATGGCAAACAAGTCTTTGTCTATCAAGCCAGAGCTTCAAAATACCCGATTAATCAAATCTGGCCAGGTTATCAACGCCCAATTGAACAGACGGAAATAGTCTCATTCAGCTATTTCGATTTTGAAGGTGAAGTAGAGATAAATATTATTCCCAAAAGAAAAATTGAAACAGTTGAGGTCCGTCCATTGGAATTCGGAATCCAACCAATCATTGAAAAAGACACGATTACCATTCGATTAACAAAACCATCTCAAATTATTGTAGAGGTCAACGGCTACAACCAGGCATTGCATGTCTTCGCTAACCCAATTCCAGATTACGACATCAATATTGAGGACCCCAAGGTTCATTATTTTGGTCCGGGCATTCATGATGTTGGTGTGATTGACGTAAAAAGTGATGAAACCGTTTACATTGAGGGAGGAGCAATAGTATATGGAGTTATCCACAGTAAAGATGCCCAAAATGTGCAGGTACTTGGAAGGGGTATTCTCGATGCCAGCAAGATTGCAAGAAACGAAACAGGCAATATGATTAAGATGAACAATGTTTCAAACATACAAATAGATGGTATCATATTCCGAGACCCACATTTCTGGACAGCCCTTTTGGGCAATTGTAATGAGATTACCTTCAATAACGTAAAATTTATCGGATTATGGAGGTATAACTCTGATGGCATTAACTTGGTAAACAGCAAGAATGTTACGATTAAAAACTCCTTTATTCGTTCATTTGATGACAATATTGTTGTCCGTGGATCGAAAAGTGCCTATATTGAACCCTACAATATTATCGAAAATATTCACGTTTATAATTGCGTTCTTTGGAACGATTGGGGAAGAGTCATGGAAATTGGAGCAGATACATTTGCCGATACAATAAAAAATATTTCCTACACCAATATCTATATTCCTCATTTCACCTCTGTCGTCATGGATATTCAAAATTGTGATCGAGGATATGTTACAGATATTCATTACGAAAACATCTATATTGAAGATCCTATAAATGACAGTTTAATTATAGGAACAACACCAATCGTTAAAAATGCCTGGGGTAAAACTATTGTTTTGGGAGTATATGAAAGCTTCTATTCTGGAGATACAATTAGGGGTAAAATAGACAACATAACTTTTAAAAATATTTATAACAAAGGGAAGTATACTCCGGTTCTTGATCCATTACAGGGCGATTCCATTGTAGTAGACAAAAACAGTAGTTTTAAAAATTACGACCTCTTCATTCGGGATAATATCTATTACGGTGATATTAAATACAATGTTTCAAGCACAAGCCTTATATATCTCTCGGGGTTTGATGCATCACACGAGGTCAGCAACATACATATTGAAAACTTTCAAGTGAACGGAGAAAAAGTCCTTGATTTGAATACTGTTGGCAAAAACCAATACGTTCGCAATGTTTTTTTGAAGTAATTAAAAATATAGTAACTATTAATTCTACGCTTATAATGAAAAAATATAATTTTGCGTTATTCTCTGGCATTGTTGGTTGTATTATGTCCCTCTCGGCCATTACACCACAAACCACAACAGAGACAATTCAGGCCAATAAACCAGAATTGTTGGTAATACCAACAGAGAGCACCATCAAAAAGCCGGCAACCATTGGTGTTTATTATTTCGATGGCTGGGCCGGGAAAAACCGTTTTGCCAATGATCCGAACGAACCATGGGCAAAAAATGCGCCCACCCACTTAACGAGAAGGTTTGTCGAAGAGTTTTCCGATAGAGAACCTGTCTGGGGATGGAGAGACGATGATTTGGCAATCATGGAACGTCAAATAGATCTGGCAGCTGACAATGGTGTTGATTTCTTTCTTTTTTGCTGGTACTGGAAAGACAACAAGGGACCGATTAATGTGGAGGCCATCGAAAGAGACCATCACCACACAAGTATGGAGCTATTCATGAAAGCAAAAAACCGGCACCGCATTAAGTATAGTTTACTGATAGCCAACCACCAAGGATCAGAAATATTGGGTAAAGAAAATTGGAAAGATGCAACCCGGTTCTGGTCGAGATATTTCAATGATCCGCAATATATGACTGTTGATGGTAAACCACTCTTGGTCATTTTCGGCACCGGAGACAATGCCATCGACAACGAATGCTTGGAAGCTATGCAGGTTGTAGCGAAAGAGGAAGGATTGACAAATGGTTTATCGATTGCCGGTTGTGGTGAGCCCGCTCGAACAAAGTCGGGTTTCACCCATAGCACACACTATAACGTCACATCAGGCTATGCAGATGGTTCGGAGGAACACAGTTTCCAAGAATTGATTGATCGGGCAAAGCCAAGATGGAAAGGTACGGAGGAGCAACCTTACATCCCAGTTATTAACTCAGGATGGGATAAAAGACCATGGGAAGGGCCCAAAGGGCTGAACAATCAACCTGCTGGATGGTATTTCCCGGACAGCTCTCCAGAACTTTTTAAGAATTTCCTCACAGATGCCATCCAGTGGATGGACAACAACCCGACGAAAACACCAAAAGAGCGTATCGTCTTGATATACGCATGGAACGAACTGGGTGAAGGAGGTTATCTTGTTCCCACAAAAGGAGATCCGGAAGCTGCAAAACTTAAAGTCATTAAAGAAGTCGTTGGAGGAAAATAACTCGAGAAAGTCAAAGTTTCATTTACAAAATAAAAAACATGATGAATCGTAGTACCATTTTTTGTCTTTTCATAATGGCAGCTGTCCAGCTAGGTTGTTCATCTAACCCCAAGCAAACTGTAACAAATCAGTTAGAACAGAACATCAAAGTAGGAGCTTACTTTTATGATGGATGGTCGAGTAGCAACCGTCATGCCAACGACCCAAGTCAAGCTTGGGCAAAAAATGCCCCACGGATGGTAACCCGTTTGTTGGTCGAGGATTTTTCCGAAAGAGAACCAGTTTGGGGATGGCGTGGCGATTCACAAGAAATTGTTGAACGACAAATAGACTTGGCTGCGGATCATGGGCTCGATTATTTCTTGTTTTGTTGGTACTGGAGAGATACGAACGGACCAATCAACGTTGCCGAAATTGAAAAAGCTCCACATCATGTTAGCATGAATTACTATTTGAAAGCGAGCAATAAGAAGCGGTTGCGGTTCGGCCTTTTAGTCGCCAATCATAGTGGAGCAGAAATAAAAGGAGCCGATAACTGGGAAGAAGCCGCCAGATATTGGATGCAATATTTCAAGGATTCTCAATATGTAACGGTCGATAGTAAACCGTTGGTTGTAATATTCAATCCTTCAGACCTCGACGAAGAAAGTATCTCACGTATGCAATATGTAGCTAAGCAACATGGTTTCAAAGGATTATCAATTGCAGGTTGTGGAGCTCCCGATAAACTAAGTAATGGATTTACACATAGAACTCATTATAATATTGTGCCCGGATACCGGGCCGGCTCCGAAGAACATTCTTATTCAGAATTAGTAGAAGCACACCAAAAACAGTGGTTTGGATTGCCCAAAATGCCCTATATTCCCGAAGTAACTGTTGGTTGGGATAAACGACCATGGGAGGGACCGGAAGGTAACAACGCCCCTGAAGGGTATTATTTCTTGGACAGGACTCCGGAACAATTTGAGGCGTTTTTACGATCGGCTATTGTTTGGATGTATGAAAACCCTGAAGTTACCACAAAAGAAAGGCTAATAACCCTCTATGCATGGAATGAATTAGGTGAAGGTGGATACTTGGTACCCACAAAAGGAGATCCGGATGCAAGTTATCTGAAAATTGTCAAAAAAGTAACAAGTGAATATTCAAGAAAATAAAAAAACAAGTAACATCATGAGGTACACTCTTTTTTTTCTATTATTTTTTATCAGTTCAATCATTTACGCTCAGGTAAAGCTTGTGGTCAAAGACAGCTACACACCTGCTTCTTCTGCGATCATCCGTGAAGAGGTTGGCAAAAAAATACAAGCGTCTTATTCCAACAGAATACTCGCGCAAGATATTCATAAACTAATTGATCCTTTTCATCATCACGATGAACACAGTTGTTGGCAAGGTGAGTTTTGGGGAAAATGGTTCACCTCTGCAGCTCTGGCTTATCGGTATAACCCGACTCCTGAGCTGAAAGTGAAGTTGTCCGATGCCGTGAAAGGCCTGATTGCCACACAAACACCAGAGGGATATATTGGAAACTATGCTCCAGAAAGTCGACTCATGGCGTGGGACATTTGGGGGCGGAAATATGTCATGTTGGGGTTAATCTCTTATTTCGATATTACGAAAGACAAGTCATCGTTAAATGCAGCGGAGAAAGAAGCCGACTTTCTGATGAAAGAACTGAACGAGAAAAATTCTCCAATTGTAAAACTTGGAAATCATCGTGGTATGGCTGCCTCATCGGTCTTGGAGCCAATCACACAGTTATACATTCGTACAGGGAATAAGAAATACCTGGATTTTGCAGAAGAGATTGTTCGTCAATGGGAAGACACATCAATCGATGGTCCTCGTCTTATATCCAAAGCCGATGTTCCCGTTGGACAACGATTCTCGAAACCAGAAAAAAGCTGGTACGGATGGGAGCAAGGACAAAAAGCATACGAAATGATGTCTTGCTACGAGGGATTAATCGAACTATACAGAATTACCGGTAAACTGGAATACAAACAGGCAGCAGAAAAAACATGGCAAAGTATTCTCGACACAGAGATTAACATAGCCGGTTCTGGAGCAGCCATGGAAGCGTGGTTTGGAGGCAAAGCCCTACAAGCAATTCCAATCAACCATTTTCAAGAAACATGCGTGACAGTAACCTGGATTAAATTAAGCCAACAGTTGTTACGACTCACCGGAGAAGCAAAATATGCCGATGCTATTGAAATAGCATTTTACAACGCCTTATTAGGTGCTATGCGACCCGACGGATCAGATTGGGCGAAATATACACCATTATCAGGGCAGCGCCTCGGAGGATCAGAGCAGTGCGGTATGGGGCTCAATTGTTGCAATGCAAGTGGTCCTCGAGGCCTTTTTACAATTCCTCATACAGCTGTGATGGAATCCCATAACGGGGCCGTTGTAAATTTCTACATCGATGGAGCATATGATGTGAATACGCCAAAAGGAAACCAACTGATTATTGAACAGCATACAAACTACCCAGTTACAGGTGAGATTGACATCAACGTGAAATTGAAGAAGTCAGAACAAATGTCACTGGCAGTTCGTATACCGGGATGGAGTGAAAAGAGTACTGTTTTGGTAAATGGAGAACCCATTCAAGAAGTAATACCCGGAGAATATCTGAACATATCAAGAGAATGGAAGAACAACGACAAGATCTCCATCTCCTTCGAGATGCGTGGTAAGGTGCACTCAATTGGTGAAAAACCCGAGTACAAAGCAATCACAAGAGGACCTGTTGTCCTTACGCGCGATGAGCGTCTCAAAGGCCCGGGACTGGAAGCTATCCTATCACCGATAACCAATAAAAATGGTTACATCGAAATAACACCAAAGAGAAGTTCCGATTCGAATATCTGGATGACCTTCTCCGCGAAGTTCCTTCCCGAGGCATATACAGAAACGGGTGCAGAACCCATTGAAGTAGAGCTGTGTGACTATGCATCAGCCGGCAATACCATGACGGACTATCCATTTTTCAAGGTATGGCTCCCACAGTTGTATGATCCTAGGTATTAAGATGAGTTGCGATTGGGGATAACCTCCAACAATTCTTTTACATCTATTTAACTGTATTATAAATCATTAAAAAAACAAGATAATGAACAGATTTAACGTTTTTGCTTTGATGTTCGGGCTTTTGCTAGCCAATTTCTCGTGTGCCGAGAAGCAGGAAAAGGGACATACGAAATCCGATGAATACTATGTAGCAGCATATATTTGGCCATCCTGTCACGACGATCCATTGGGTCAAGCTAAGTTATGGGGCGACGGTATTGGCGAATGGGAAGTGATAAAAAAGGGTAATCCACGCTATGAAGGTCATTATCAGCCACGCCTGCCTCTCTGGGGTTACGAAATGGATAACGACCCGGAAGTAGTAGAACGCTGGATTGATGTTGCCGTTGATCATGGTGTTAATGTCTTCGTTTACGACTGGTATTGGTATGAAGAAGGTCCCTACCTGGAAAGTGCATTGAACGATGGATTTTTAAAAGCGAAGAACAACCATAAAATGAACTTTTACATCATGTGGGCCAACCACGATGTTAAGCACAACTACTGGAACTATCACCGCTATGGGGATGACGAAACCATACTTTGGGATGCCAAAGTTGACTGGAAAAACTTTAAAATCATTGTCGATCGGGTCATTAACCAGTATTTTAAACAACCCAATTATTTTAAAATCGATGGTCAACCAGTGTTCTCTGTTTTTAGCGTGGAGAAACTGATGGAGAGTTTTGGTGGAAGTGCAGAAGAGACACGTAAGGCGCTCGACTATTTTCGGGATGAGGTCAAAAAAGCAGGTTTCCCGGGTCTCCATATTCAATGGAACCAAGGAGGCGGATCACTCATGTCGGAAGAGAGAGCGGCTAAGTTTAAGAAAAATGTGGATGCAATGGGCTTCAACAGCGTGGCCATGTATAACATGGGCGGACGAGTTGAGGATTATCTGGCATACGGATCTAATTCCATTAAGATACGGGAGCAGATGGACGAAATACTCAACATTCCTGTCTTTCCGTGTGTATCCATCGGTTGGGACGACACACCCCGATTTCCGGCAAAAGGGATAAATGATGTAGTGCATTACAACAACACACCCACAAGTTTTGCTACATTGCTTTCTAAAGCGAAAGAATATGCCGACAACCATCCCGATCAGCCCAAATTGATCACAATCAATGCCTGGAACGAATGGGTAGAGGGCAGTTATCTCTTACCCGACATGCTTTACGGGTTTGACTACCTTGAAGCAGTAAAGTCGGTATTTATTGAAAAGAAGTTCGATCGCTATAAAAAGCCGTCTCAACAAATCAATTAGTATTTGAAGTAATTGATTCAAAAAAAGACATAGATGAAAAATTTGTTGTACTTATGTTTAATTGGCTGTTATCTTTTTACACTTTCCTGTAAACCTTCCGAAACGACCAATAACACCTATAGCATTTTACACGAGGCATTTTTAAATCCTCCTCGTGAAGCACGCCCCAAAGTTTACTGGTGGTGTTTGAACGGTAATATCGATACACTAAGAGCAAAAGAGGAGTTAAAAGCAATGAAAGAAGCCGGTATCACAGGTTTTGATCTGTATGAAATTGGAGAATACAAGCAAGACACCACACAAATTCCGGCAGGTCCTGCATTCATGAGTGGGCAGTCGCTCCAGTTAATAAAATTTGCCGTGAAAGAGGCTGAAAAACTGGACTTGACTGTGGGTCTAAGCCTATCCAGCAGCTGGAATGCCGGAGGGAGCTGGGTCAAGCCCAAACATGCCGGAAAATCGTTATACCGTTCTAAATTGGAAATAACAGGCACTGGTAAGGAACAACAAATTAAACTTCCGTTCCCCGAGATTAAATTCTCTCAACTTGTTATGGGAACCAACAAACCTCTCATCCAGTTTGATAAGGAAGGTAAACCAGAATATTATGAAGAGATTGCTATCTTGGCAATTCCTATTGACACCCATGAGAAGCAGGATAAAACTGAACCCCTTGTCATTACGTCACACTTCGACCCTCAAACAGAGACATTAAAATGGAATGTACCATCTGGAAAGTGGGAGATTCACCGATATGTCTGCTCCAACTCAGGTCAACAGGTTGTACTGCCCAGTCCCCACTCAATTGGATTAACCATTGATCATTTCGATGCAGAAGCTGTTGAAACCCACTTGATGTATTTTGTCGATCGCCTGCAATCTGTTTTAGGTGATATCAGTAAAACGGCATTGAAAAGCTTTTATCTAGCCAGTTATGAAGCTAGGGGACAAGTCTGGACACCCACCCTCCCGAAGGCATTCAAAGAATTACATGGTTATGAAATTGAAAAATACCTTCCCCTCTTCTTCGAACCGGATATTTTTGATGCAGATACTGCCGCAAAAGTAGATACTGATTTCAAGAAAACCTTATCCGAATTAATGATTAATAATCTGTACAAGAAAGGTAGAGAAATTTGTCATCGGTATGGATTAAAAATAAACAGCGAAGCCGGAGGTCCCGGCTACCCACTCTATAACGGACCTGCTGATCCACTTAAAGCGCAGGGTACCATCGACATCCCCAGAGGTGAATTTTGGATAAACCACTCACGCTTTTACAAGGATAAAAACGACAGTATCGATATCTTACGCATTGTAAAAGAGACTGCCGCAGCATCGCACATCTACCAAAAGGGAGTGGTAGAAATGGAAGCATTCACCTCGTTTATGCATTGGCAAGAGGGACCAGGTGACATGAAACCTTTTGGTGACAGAGCTTTTTGTGAAGGCATGAATCGTGCTGTTTTTCATGGGTTTAGCCACAATATTACCAATTCTGGTTATCCGGGATATGTATATACTGCAGGTACTCACTTTAACACGAAGAGAGTATGGTGGTCAAAAGCAAAACCTTTTATAGACTACGTTTCCCGCATCTCTGCTGTCTTTCAGAAAAGTGATTTTAAAGCCGATGTCGTTTGGTATTATGGCGATAAGGTACCCAATGCTGCACGCCCTAAAAACACTCACTTTAAAGTGGGTCCTGGCTACGATTACGAAGTAATCAATACAGAGGTATTACTTAAAAAGCTGACTGTGAATAAAGGGAAATTGGTACTTCCAAGCGGAGCAGAATTCAGTTTGCTTGTTTTAGAAGATGAAGACAATTTCACTTCTAGCGTTCTGAAGAAACTATACGAATTGGTTGATAAAGGAGCCATTATTGTGGGAAACAAACCTTCCAAAATAGATGGAGTTACTCCAGACGGAAAGTCGAAGAGAATGATCGATGACCTATGGGCAACTAACAACGGTATACCGAAAAACTTCCCAAGTAGTAAGGGCAAGATCCTTTCCGGAGTCACAGCACAGGAATTGCTGCAGGCTATGAATCTGCCTTCCGAT
Source organism: Proteiniphilum sp. UBA1403 (assembly GCA_002305715.1). GTDB lineage: Bacteria > Bacteroidota > Bacteroidia > Bacteroidales > Dysgonomonadaceae > Proteiniphilum. The sequence continues at coordinate 31,108 of DBQD01000036.1, forward strand.
ATATATTACAAGGGTTTTGAACAGGACCTCATCGATTATATCCATTTCGGGAAAGAGAATGTCGATATCTACTTCATTCGCAACGCGCAAAATAGAACCATCTCACAAGACATCAAGTTCAGGCAACAGAACAAATATCCTGAAATATGGAATCCAGTTACTGGTGAGATTACGACGGTATCTATTTATAGTTGGGACGAGAAATACATCTCCGTACCTATTACATTAGCCCCTTACGGATCCTACCTTATTGTTTTTCGCGACACTGGAAAGCTACCCTCATATACCGCTTTATCCGGTAATAACGGAAGTATTCCCAATTTCGAATTTACAGCAGAGGGTATTCACATTTTGGAAGAGGGCAAATTCACCTTAATTGGTAAGAGTGAGACAATTACCATAGAGAATAAAATCTCCTGCTTTCAGCTTGAAGGACCATGGGAATTGTCGTTTACACAAGGTTGGGGAGCTCCCGAAAAGGTTATCTTCCCGGAACTAATCTCATGGACCGATTCTAAAATAGATGGTGTTAAATATTATTCCGGAATTGCCACGTACGAGAAAGTCTTTACATTCAATGAAGACGTGCCGATAGAAGGTTCTAAAATATTTCTTGATCTGGGTGATTTATCGAAAGTTGCCGATGTGTGGCTAAACGATCAACATCTCGGTATCAGTTGGACAAAACCGTATCGTTTCGACATAACGGGCTTCCTCAAGCAGGGTGATAACAGCATCCGAGTTGAAGTGGGCAACACCTGGTCGAATCGAATTACAGGAGATGCCTTAACAGGTGAGAAGTATACAAATACCAATATGAAGACGACGATAATCCCTGCACCTACCATGGAAACGGGCGACCAAACACGCTATCCGTGGGCACAAGTTCCGTTGATTAAATCGGGACTGTTGGGACCAGTCACCATTCAACTAACAACACCTATTATGAATCCTACGATGGTCCATGAAGAACTCTCTAAAGACCCGCATATGAACAATCGGAATACTGAATAACAATTAATGTGAGTACACCTCTACATCGATCAAGTTAAATAATTAAAATGGTTGTAATAATCAATGATCTCCTTGGTCAGGATGTCGAGTTGAACATAGTTTTGTACTTTTACGGGTCTTCTATAAACCAAATATTCAATCAGTGTCTTCATAGCTAGAAATCCCTGATGTTCTGGCTCTTGTCCGATCAGGAAATCGATATACCCATTTTTAAGAGCCTTAACATTGGAAACCGTGAGGTCCACACCAATTAACGGAATGTTGGTGATTCCATTTCGTGCAAAACAGTCGGCTAGCAACCCACCACGGGAGTTAAAGAATACCACTCCACCAATATTGTGGTTCCCATGAAATAAATCCCTCACCCAGGTGTCATTTTTCTCTGGCTCCATGGTGGAGTATGGGATCGACTGTATCTTGTTTGTTTTATTCTTTTCTATAAGATAGTTATTAAAGCCATCTTGCCGCAGTGTGCTGGTATTGGCCCCCTCATCCCCAATACGCATGGCATAGGAAACACCAATATCGCTGTCTTTTGGAATGATGGAGGTTATCAGCTTTGCCATCAGATACCCACATTGATAGTGATCAGAAGAGAAAAAAGCCAATGGAGATGTATTCTCCATAGTGGAATCCACGAAGATGTAGGGAATGTCTTTCTCCTCCAGTTTGCGGGTCAGACGAAGTGTCTCCTCCTTGAATGTCAAACCAATGATCACTCCATCGGCATCAATCTGCAAGATCTGGTCATATACCTCCCTACAGGAATATACATCGAATTCATTATACGTATGCACCAAACATTGTATACGAATATTCTCGTATTCTTCGAGAGCATGCTGAATTCCAAAATGAATACTTTCCCAATACTCACCTTCTGTCACACCGGGAGTGGTAATGACCACTTTGTATTTTCGTTTCAATGACATCCCGGAGATGTGGATATTTGGTTTATAATTAACCTTCTTTAATACTTCTTCCACAGCTTTTCGAGCCGGTTCCGAAACATTTCCCCTATTATGTAGTATACGATCGACTGTGCCAGGAGAAACACCAGCCATCTCTGCTATATCCTTAATACGAATCTTACGTTGCATACAAATAAGATTTATCAATTTTCGATTGTTGACTATCCCGCAAAGTAACAATTATTTTTTCTATTTTCACAATATTATTATTTCAGCTATATTTGCCTTTCAGTTTGGAATTTTTCCCAATAGAAAGTGTATAATTAATACCAACAACAAATGGAACAGGTCAAACCTTTCTATGTTTTCTTGCTCAGGGCAATAAAAGCTATTGCACAAGATGAAAAGGACTAGTTTCTGAAAAGCTGTGAAATTCAAATTGGTAAACCATCAATTCCTATTGTTGGAGTGCTGTCAGTAAGATACGTAAAAATTGGAAGATACACAAAATAATAGATAAACGATGCACCTCTACAACGCATTTACTTGGTTTAAGTAATGTTGTGGACGTACACAAACAAAAAGAACGAGAATAACCCAAAATATAAAGGAATGAATAACAAGTTATTTTACATCATGATTTTTGCCGGGTTTTTAATCCTTTCCGGCTGTAAGACAAAGTATGAATACCCGTTCCAGGATCCGGAATTACCAATAGACGAACGGGTAGAGAATCTCATTAGTCTATTAACCTTGGAAGAGAAGACTGGTTTAATGGTGAACTCCTCCGAGGCTATACCTCGTCTGGGGATTCCTGCATACGACTGGTGGAATGAAGCACTACATGGTGTTGGAAGAGCTGGACTGGCAACAGTCTATCCGCAAGCAATTGGTATGGCTGCAACGTGGAATGAACAGGGTCATCTGGAAGCATTTACCATCATCTCGGATGAGGCTCGGGCAAAGTATCATGAGGCAATCCGGAACGACAACAGAGGAAGGTACCTTGGCCTCAGTTTCTGGACCCCCAATATCAACATTTTTCGTGACCCTCGTTGGGGAAGAGGCCAGGAAACCTATGGAGAGGATCCTTTTCTGACAGCCCGATTGGGTGTAGCAGCAGTAAAAGGGTTACAGGGCGACGATCCCAACTATTTCAAGACCTATGCCTGTGCAAAGCATTTTGCGGTACATAGCGGTCCGGAGTGGAACCGCCACTCTTATGATGCTTCAGTTTCTGCTAGGGATCTGTGGGAAACCTATTTACCAGCATTCAAAACGTTGGTTGAAGAGGGCAATGTACGTCAGGTGATGTGTGCCTACAATGCATTTCAGGGTGAACCCTGTTGTGGTAGCAGTAAACTTATGCTGGATATCTTGCGGAAAGAATGGGGATATGATGGAATGGTGGTATCCGACTGCTGGGGAATTAACGACTTCTTTATCCCCGATAACCATGGCACACACCCTAATCCGGAATCGGCTGCAGCCGATGCGGTGCTCCACTCCACCGATTTGGAGTGTGGTTCTGTTTATGAAAATTTAAAATTGGCAGTTGAGCAGGGACTCATTACTGAAGAGCAGATCGATTATTCACTGCGTCGTATTTTGCGTGGTTGGTTTGAACTGGGTATGCTCGACCCGGTGGAGAGAGTACCCTGGAGTAAGCTTCCTCTCTCTATCGTCGATTCGCCAAAACACAGAGAAAATGCACTGAAGGTAGCTCGCGAATCGATGACATTGCTTAAAAACAATAACAATGTACTGCCATTAAGCAAATCAATTAAACGCATTGCCGTCATTGGAGCAAATGCGGCAGACAGTGTAATGCTTTGGGGAAATTATAACGGTACCCCCTCCACTACCGTAACCATTCTAGATGGCATTCGCGCTAAACTTCCCACTAGCGAAATCATTTACGACAATGGCTGCGACCTGGTGGACCCATGGGTGAGAACATCTCTCTTTGAACACCTTACAAACAAACAGAATAATAGCACTGGACTCTTTGTGGAGTTCTTCAATAACAACAAGTTGGAAGGAGATCCGGTAGCAACTGTGATAAACAATGTTGGTATCCGCTACAACAATTCAGGTGGAACTGCGCTAGCACAAGGTGTGAACATGGAAAACACATCTACCCGAATTAGCGGAGTCTTTACAGCTCCCTATACCGGAGAGGTGGTGATGTTGGCTCGCACTTCCGATCAGTACTCGTTGTATCTCAACAACAAGCTGGTAATGACTCAAAGTGGTCGCGAAGCTTCTGTCCCCTCTGAATATAAATTCAATGTAACGAAAGGAGAAAAATATGACATCATGCTCACTCACTCACAAACGGGACGTCGCGTGCAGATCGATTTCTCCATCTTCCAAAAGGAAGAGGCTCGTTTTGACAAACTCGTAGAACGGATCAAAGATGTGGATGCAATTATCTATGTGGGTGGACTCTCTCCTCGTCTTGAAGGTGAAGAGATGCCAGTTAGTGCCGAAGGTTTCAAAGGTGGCGACAGAGAAGTAATTGAACTTCCTGGTGTACAGCGTCGTATACTGGCCGATCTAAAAAAAACAGGTAAGCCGGTTGTATTTGTCCTATGTTCCGGCAGTTCTCTAGCTTTGGAACAGGATGAGCCGAACTACGATGCACTTCTTGCAGCTTGGTATGGCGGTCAGGCTGCCGGCACAGCTGTGGCTGATGTTCTTTTTGGAGATTATAATCCAGCAGGACGTCTTCCGGTTACGTTTTATAAGTCGACTGCACAGTTAGACAATGCGTTGAAAAAAGCAGAGAATCCTGATCACGTGGGATTTCAGAATTACAATATGGAAGGACGTACCTATCGGTACATGACAGAAGAACCACTTTATCCATTTGGTCACGGCTTAAGCTACTCCACATTCAACTATGGGGAGGCTCAGCTCTCATCAACAAGCATCAAAGCATCCGATGGGGTAAAGATTACCATTCCTGTCACCAATAGCTCTTCACTCGATGGAGATGAAGTTGTACAATTATATGTAAAAAGAAACAATGATCCCGAAGTTCCGGCTAAATCATTGCGAGCATTTAGTCGTGTAACAATCCCTGCAGGTGCCACAAAGGAGGTAGAATTTACTGTCGATTCAACCGCGTTTGAGTTCTACGATGGTCGTACCGATGGACTAATTGTTAAAAATGGAAGTTACACCCTCCTTTATGGAGGTTCTTCGGCTGAAAGCAGTTTAAAACGGTTCGATATCATGGTAGAATAGGCAAAAAGGAAGATGAGTACTCCATAAAAATAGAATAATCCTCCTTCTCGGAGGAGGATTTGAGGTACTTTTACAACTTTCAAACAGGGCTATTTAGAAGCAACTTTAAATAAAAAATAGTATGAAGAAATATACGGTTTTAATTCTTTTACTTTTACCCATTTTTCTCTTCAGTCAACAGGCTAATGTAAATCTCGATTACAATCCACAAAAAAACACCGAAGGGCTCATCCCCTTTAGTGCTCCTCTGAATTCTCCAGACGTAGATGACAACGGTATGGTTACTTTCAGTTTGAAGGCTCCCGGGGCTAAGGAAGTTCTACTTCCTCCGGGAGCTATTACAACCGCTCTTGGAGAGAACAAAGCTATTCCATTTACGAAGGGTGATGATGGCATCTGGAAACTGACCATTGGGCCATTAAGTCCCGATATGTATGCCTATCATTTTCTAGTAGATGGTGTTCAGATAACGGATCCCAGCAATACATATGCTGCATTCACAGCCATGCCGCCATACAGCCAGCTGATTGTACACGGCAAAGGTCCTGCTTATTACGATGCAAAGAATGTTCCTCACGGTAATGTGGTACGACACATCTACCATTCAGACGTAACGGGTGGAGAGCGTGAACTCTATGTATATACTCCTCCCGGATATGACAGAGAGAAAGTATATCCCGTTTTGTATCTTTTAGGAGGAAGCGGAGAATTGCCTTCTAACTGGATATACGATGGACGGGTAAACTTCATCATGGACAATCTGCTTGCCGAGAAAAAGGCAGTTCCCATGCTCATTGTCGTACCCAACAACCAAGTGATTCATCGGAATCATCCTCAACATACCGAATTAACATTCGATATCTTTGAAAAAGAGTTGAGAAATCATGTGATTCCACTGATCGATCAAAACTATCGTACCATTCAGGGTCCAAAAGGTAGAGCAATTTCCGGACTTTCAATGGGAGGACGACACAGTATGTTTGTCGGTTTCAGATCGCTCGACCTGTTCGCTAATTTTGGCATTCTCAGTGCGGGTGACACCAATCCGGAAGAATCGTTGAAGGACTTTCTCAACGATCCAGACGTGAACAACAAAGTTGATTATCTCTTTGTGGGACAAGGCACGAAAGAAGCAAGCGGCTTTTTCAACATGCGTGTACAAACACTCATTGAATCCCTCACCAATCATCAAATAAAACATGATTATTATGTAGGCGGTCAGGGAGGTCACGATTGGAATACCTGGCGACATCTACTCTATTATCAATTCCTCCCCAACCTTTTTAGAAACCAACACAGAGTGGTTGAGGATGGCGGAACAGGTGGATATCCTGCCATTATGTACACCGATAATTCGCTACCCACGCATACCATCTTCAGACCGTTGGATCTCTCTACTTTTGGTGAAAAACAGAAGTTACCGATAATTGCATGGGGAAATGGAGCCTGTGCCAACTCACCTTGGGAACATATTAATTTCCTGTCGGAGGTAGCGTCGCATGGATTCCTGGCAATTGCCATTGGACCAATGCCTCAAGAAGGTGAACGTGGAGGTGGCAGATCGACTGCATCACAACTACTGGATGCAATTGATTGGGCTATTGCACAAAATAGCAATCCGGATAGTCCTCTCTACAACAAAATAGACATCACCAAGATTGCCGTCAGCGGTATGTCCTGCGGCGGTTTACAAACCCTTGAAGTGGCACCTGATCCCCGTGTAACAACTGCTGTTATCTGCAACAGCGGTATCATTGGCGGAGGTGGTGGTATGCCAGGTATGCCTGCACTTACCAAAGATCATTTACAAAAACTGCACACTCCTACCCTCTATCTGTTAGGAGGAGAGAGCGACATTGCATATGGAAATGGGATGGATGACTATGAGCGGATCAACCATGTACCTGTATTTGTAGCCAACATGGATGTAGGCCATGGCGGCACCTACAGTCAGCCCCATGGTGGTGAATTTGCACGTGTAGCCACCGCATGGTATAAGTGGCAGTTGAAGGGCGACAAGGAAGCTGGAAAAATGTTTACCGGTAAAACGCCCCTATTATCCTTATCCCACGAATGGAAAGTAGACAAGAAAAATCTTCCTTAAATAGAGAATGTAGACTTTTTTTAAATCTTATTTAGTATAAATTTCAATTATCATTAATTTTCAATCCGTATGAAAAATCTATTCAACCTTTTATTTTTATTGCTTTTCAGCTCCGGATTGTATGCCCAAGTAGGACATACTTTCCCCGAAGGAACATTTCCGAACGAACACAATATTGTTGGTGCACAATACCCAAGAATTGGTGAAGATGGACGCACTCATTTCAGGGTCTTTGCTCCCGATGCTCAAAAAGTGGAAATCAGTTTCCGAGGAGAAATGAAAAAAGGAGAAGATGGCTTTTGGACACTATCCAGTGAAAAACCAGAGGTAGTTGGTTTCCATTACTATCAAATCATCATTGATGGTGTAAGTGTAGCTGATCCAAATGGAAAGCCCTATTTTGGTATGGGTAAATGGGTGAGTGGAATTGAAATACCAGAAGGAAAAGAGGGTGATTATTACAGACCAAAAGAGGGTGTTGCCAAAGGAGCAGTTCGCGAGGAATGGTATTACTCAAACATTCGCAAGGAATGGCGCAAATCGCTCGTTTACACGCCTGCAGAGTATGATCAGAAGAAAGATAAGAAATACCCGGTACTTTACCTACAACATGGGATGGGTGAGAACGAAACGAGCTGGGCTAATCAGGGTAAGATGAACTTTATTATGGATAACCTGATTGCAGAAGGAAAAGCCACACCTATGATTGTGGTGATGGATAACGGTAATATCGAAAGTTTCCAACCCAGACCGGGTGAAGATCCAAACGAAGCAAGAATGCGTTTTGGTGCCGATTTCGGTTCAATCTTGTTAGAGGAGATCATCCCCAACATTGAGTCGAAATACCGTGTACTGACCGATCGTGAAAACAGAGCAATGGCTGGCTTGTCATGGGGAGGACTTCAAACATTTAACATCACGTTGAACAACCTCGACAAATTTGCCTACATAGGTGGTTTTAGTGGTGCCGGTCGCATCGACACTAACCAGTTGGATACAGCGTACAACGGTGCATTCAAAGATCCGAAGGCATTCAACGAGAAAGTAAAAGTCTTTTTCATTGGTATTGGATCGGAAGAAAATCCCGAAAGAACAAAAAGTCTGAGCGAAAGCCTGAAAAACGCTGGTATCAACAACATTTATTATGAATCTCCCGGAACAGCACACGAATTCTTAACATGGCGTAGATGTTTGAAAGAATTTGCTCCGTTAATTTTCAAATAAACCCTTACCAATCAATACCTGATACAATTTACAATGAAAAGAGTAATCTTTACAGCCATTCTGGCTGCTATATGCCTTTTAACCTGTTATGGACAGAACAACCCCAGACAGTGGCTCAACCTGAATTACGCCGGTGACGGTCAGGAGTATCACAATCTCGATATTCACCTGCCAGAGGTAGACAGACCTGCTTATAAAGCCGTTATAGTGATATATGGTAGTGCCTGGTTTGGCAATAACATGAAACAATTTGCATTTGATGCCCTCGGAAAGCAATTGCTTGAAAGCGGTTTTGCTGTGATTGCCATCAACCACAGGTCCAGTACCGATGCTGCCTACCCTGCTCAAATCAATGATGTAAAAGCAGCCATTCGGTTTGTAAGAGCAAATGCACAACAATATCGTATCGATGCATCATTTATTGGAATAACCGGATTCTCATCGGGCGGACATCTTGCATCCTTGGCTGGTGCCACAAACGGGGTGAGAGAACAGACTCACAACAATGTTACGTTAGATATAGAAGGAAAAGTGGGCAACTTCACTTCTGTCAGTAGCGCTGTAAATGCTGTAGTGGATTGGTTTGGTCCCATCGACATGGCCCTCATGGAAGATTGCAAAGGTCCAAAAGATGGAAATTCACCCGAAGCTGCACTCATTAGAGGCAATCCGGCAGATAACCTCGACATGATAGCGTTGCTGAATCCTATCACCTTTCTCGATGAAAGAGATCCAAAGGTCTTGGTTATTCATGGTGAAGCAGACAGTGTGGTTCCCCATTGTCAAAGCGAATTATTCTCGAAAGCGTTACAAGAAAAAGGATTGCTAAACGAGTTTATCTCAGTTCCAGGAGGAGAACATGGACCAGTTACCTTTAACGAACAAACTTTCAAGAAGATGAGCGATTTCTTTTTGGCCGAAGCCGAAAAAGCCAGCCTTACCACTGATTATTTCAGACCATGGAGCAGAAACGACGACTCCGTGGTTCGTGACTCTGTTCGCAGTCTGGATGCTTACTTCACTCCGGCAACAGCTTCTGTCATGCTTCCCGATGAAGAGGGTTTCATTCGCAGATGGACATTACTCGAACCCATTGAAGTGCCTGTACGTACCAATACTGTTTTTACAGATAGTTACTTGAGAAATGCATTTGACACCCATTATTTTCATAATCAATTCACGCTTCTTCCCAAGCATGGGGATAAAGTAAAAGTTGGAGATTCAGAACTCACCTGGCACTCACTGGATAGTAAACTATTCAATGTGAAGCTATTCCGTTTTGCCTATGGATTGTACAAACCCGTTTACGGGGTATTGTTTTGGGCCGTGACCATTATTGACGTTCCGGAAGATATGCACGAGGTTAGAATGTCGGTAGGTTCAAACTCAGCTTCCATGTGGTGGTTAAACGGAGAAGAAGCTTTATTGCTATCCGGAGACCGACGTATGGTTATGGATGATGGACTTTCACGAAGAGTAACACTTAAAAAGGGTAGAAACATCATTCGAGGCGCCGTCATCAACGGACCGGGTATGAGCGATTTCTGTCTTCGTTTCATCGACAAGAATGGTGAGCCCGTCAGAAACATTAAAATCATTACAAAGTAACTCAATCTATTAATTGGTAGAACAGATGAACTTTCACTATAAATTGCAAGCTGTTATAGCGCTATTATTCTTGGCCGTTTCAGGATCGGCACAAGTAGGTAAACCATTTATCCATGACCCCTCCACCATTATGGAGTGCGAAGGGAAATACTACACGTTCGGTACCGGAGGTGGAGGTTTGATATCGGAGGATGGATGGAAATGGGAAGGAGGAGCGGAAAGACCCGGAGGAGGAGCAGCTCCCGATGCCATCAAGATTGGCGACCGATATCTTATTGTGTACGGTGCCACTGGGGGTGGTTTGGGTGGTGGCCACAACGGTAGAATCCTAACTATGTGGAATAAGACACTCGACCCGAATTCGCCCGACTTTAAATTCAGTGAACCAATCTTGGTTGCTCAATCAGATGGTATTGAAGATAACGATGCAATTGACCCGGGTTTACTTTTAGATCCGACTGATGGACGTCTGTGGTGCTCATATGGTACCTATTTCGGTTTTATCAGACTGATTGAACTGGATCCCCTCACCGGGAAACGGGTAGAAGGAAACGAAGCAATCGACATCGCAATCGACTGTGAAGCCACCGACCTGGAATATCGCGACGGATGGTATTATCTGCTGGGCACTCACGGTACTTGTTGTGATGGAGCCAACTCAACCTATAACATTGTGGTAGGTCGTTCACGAAAAATTACAGGTCCCTACCTCGACAACATGGGTAGAGACATGTTAAAGGGTGGTGGCAAGATGGTAGTTGCAGCAAGAGAAAGGCTAATTGGACCGGGGCATTTTGGACGATTTGTTGTTGAAGAAGGTGTGGAGAAAATGTCATGTCATTACGAAGCTGATCTGGATCAAAGTGGCCGTAGTGTATTGGGAATTCTTCCGCTTCTATGGAAAGATGACTGGCCTGTTGCAGGTGAGAACCTCAAAGAGGGCACCTATAAAATCGAATCCGAAAGAAGAGGTTATGGGTTGGAGTTGTCAGTTGACTTTGTAAGAATGCCAGGTCGGATGCGTGGTTTTAATCGCAATGTTGATGAACCCATTGTGCCGGTTGCTTCTCAAAAACTGGAAGATGTTATCCAAACATGGCCAGAAGGAAATATCGATGTGAGAATCGGTGATTATATGGTTCGACCTCACCAACGATGGACAATTACTGCCGTACCCGAAGCTGGAGGCTACTTGGGTGGTTCCTATTACAAGATTACAATTGAAGGGACTGACCGAGCTCTGGCAGCTACAGAAGATGCGGAAGTGGTGACTGTTCCCTCTTTTACATGTGCACCCGAACAATTATGGCGAATTGATCAATTGACTGACGGTACATACCGCATCATGCCAAAAAAGGTTCCTGGTACAGACGAACAACTGGCATTGGTATCTTCCGGCGACAGTACGCCCACCTTGGCTAAATTCGACATGAAGAGCGATAACTCAAAATGGAATTTCAGAAATCATTGATTCAGTCGATTGAGTATCTCGACTGAGAAATCAACGATGCTTGAATAACATAAACTATAGACAAATGAAAAAATTAGCAATCTATATCAGTTCGATTTTCTTGCTAGCTGGTTGTGCGCAAAAAGAAGCGCCGGTGACCTTTGTAAACGAAGGAAATCCTTTGATAAGGAATAAATTTACAGCCGACCCTGCTCCACTTGTGTATGATGGGAAACTTTATCTCTATGTGGGACATGATGAGTACTATGAGGGGCAAGACTCTGCCTCCGGTGGAAAAGAGTTTAACATAACCGAATGGCTCTGTTACTCAACTGAAGACATGCAAACATGGACCGACCACGGATATGTGCTTAAACCTACAGATTTTGAATGGGGAATTGGTGAAGCTTGGGCTTCTCAAGTAATTGAGCATGAGGGGAAATTCTATTTTTACACCACCGTACAAGCAGGCGATCCGTACAATAGCAAGGTAATTGGTGTAGCAGTTAGTGACAATCCCACTGGTCCTTTCAAAGATGCAATTGGGAAGCCTCTGATTACTGATGATATGACCGACAACGGCGTTCGTGGCTGGTGGAACGACATAGACCCCACTTTCATCATGGATAATAACGGTCAGGCGTGGCTGAGCTGGGGAAATGGGACTTGTTTTCTGGCTAAGTTGAAACCAAATCTAATTGAATTAGATGGAGAAATAGAAACAGTCGACCTGCCCCGTTATGTGGAAGGTCCGTGGTTACACAAACGTGATAGTTTGTATTACCTGACATATGCATCCATGGGTGCCGGACGTGAAGCCATTTCCTATGCCACAGCTACCTCTATGGAAGGTCCCTGGACACCACAAGGTGAACTGACAGGAATGGCTGAAAACAGCTTTACGATTCATCCGGGAATCGTAGAGTTTAACAATAAATGGTATTTGTTTTATCACAACGCAACGTTGACATTGGGAGAGATTCAAGGAGCAATTGGAAGACGTAGTGTATGCGTGGATGAACTCAACTACAATGAAGATGGCACCATGCAGTTTGTGGAACAAACCAAGAGAGGAGTTTCGAAACAATAGTAAATTTGATGAATAGTTTTTGGGAGGTACAACACCGTTATGGGTTGTATCTCCCTTTTATTTTTAGCAGATTGCCGGAGAGATTAACTTCCAACAGCTTTGGTCTCCGGGGACCGGGGTTTTCTCCAAGGGGTTGGGCATGTAATACTAGTAGGTTCTTGCCATTGAAGGTTGTGAAGAGCATGCCATGACCCGCATGTTCTTCCACAAGAGGATCTTCTTGTTGTTCCCAAGGACCCTTTAAATTTCCAGATAGAGAATAAGCGACCCCTTGTACATTCCTTTTAATACCCCAACTTGACCATAGCATTCCCAACCATCCAGTCTCGGTTCTGAAAAGAAAAGGTCCGTCGGTTACATACCCGCGAAGCGACATACCAAACGTCAATTCCCCTATTGACTGCATTTCGTGCGACCAAGGAGCATCGCTCCCCGTGAAAAGTAAGGAAGCCTCCCCTATAGAATGCGTCAAATCATCGGCTAACCTGATATACTTAATTTCTCCGACCTCCAGCTGCATCCAGTCGTGACTAAACACCAGATAAGGAACATCATCTTCCACATAAAAGGTACCATCGAGGGTAGACCACTCTTCAGGAAGATAAGGATCATCCGACAACGAACGATAAGGACCTTCTGCTTTCTCTGACACGAAAATATGGACACCACGACGAAGCAACTCGCAACGTTTTGGAATCGTATCGATGACGACAGAGAGATTGGTAAAGGTTACAAAGCAGTAATACTTGCCCTTATAATGATAAAGTTCCGGCGCCCATACCAAGGGGTTAGGGCCAATCCATGAAGTGGTGTCTATCTCTAAGAAACTGAAAGGACCTTCCCAGTTTCGCAAGTCGTGACTTTTCCACATTGCACCTCCTGTAGCTGTAAGGTAATAAGTATTTGTGTTTTCATCGGCCAAAATAAAAGGATCAGTAACAATTAGAGAATCAAACGGAATGGTACTTACTTCCTCCCAATCTGATCCTTTTACCATAATTAAGGGTGATGGAGCATTGTTTTTTCCTTCAGCAAAGCCACATCTATTCACCAATAAGAATAACGACAATATGCAGGAGACTACAAGTAGAAAACGCCAAGTCCATATTTGGTTGTTGATCTTTTTCATGTATTGTAAAATATATATGCGCATTCAAACGTACTATTTATTTTACCATTCTATGGGGTTTAAATTTTCTTTTAAGAGGATTATTTAACTCATTTGAAGTGGGAAATATATCAACAGAGTAAGATTCCTATAGAGGTAAAAAATGTACGCAAAAATGGAAAAAAAATCCTCCTTATGCTTGCTTTTATTGCTCGAATGAGCATTGGATATTTAAAAACAAATGAGATAGGTTGTTCGAGTTAAAGAATTATTCTATATTTGCCTGTAAAATAAAACATAACCCATCAATGAGATACCGGTTTTCACTTTGCTTATTTCTCCTGACCTGTATCAGGGTTCTGATGCTTCCAGCTCAGAATAATCCTTCCGCATATAATTATTCCTATCTTACCATTAATGAAGGATTGTGTGATAACTTCATCCGGGCAATTCACAAAGACCAATTAGGTTTTGTCTGGATTGGGACTTCCAATGGACTGGATCGGTATGATGGATATGAACTCAAACATTATTCTGTGGGTTCTGAACTACCGAATCGTTTTATAGAAAGTAACTACATCTATGACATCACAGAAGATACTTTCATGCATCTTTGGGTGGCATCAGATGCAGGTCTCACGCGTATAAACCTGCAGAATGAAGATATATCGTCGCTTAAGGAATACAAAGGAGTCAATAACGAAGTTCTAACCTCACCTGTACAATCAATTTTTGTGGATGAACGTCATAATCTGTGGATTGGTAAAAGCGACGGACTTGCGTATATCATCCTCAACAAAGAAAGGGATATTGAAGAAATTAAGATACTCAAAAAGGATGTGGATATCCGTAAAATAATCCGACACGACAATGATGTTTGGGCAGGAGGAAAGGATCAGTTACTTCGCTACCGCACCTCCAATGTAGACAGAATTGTTGAGGTTCCACAACCGGAGACAATGAATTTCTCAAAATTAACAATCAATGCCCTTTTTTCCATAGGCAATTATTTGTGGATAGGCACTCAAAATGGACTGTATTGTGTAAACACACAAAGTGGAAGTAAAACGCTTTACCAACATAAGCCCAATGATTTGAATAGCATCTCTTCTAATTATATAACCGATATCGCCAAGAATGAATCGGGAGACATTATCATTGCCACCAGAAATGGATTAAATATTTTTCAGCGAAATGAGCAATTTGTATTATATAAGAAGGGTGAAAAAGGACTCTCCCTCAATGACAATATTGTTAGCAAAGTATTTGTGGACGAACACAATCGTATATGGGTGGGGTCAGGTTTTAGTGGCATCAGTCTTATGAATCCTGCTCAAATTCAATTTACTCACTCACTTCAAGGCTCTCCTGACGAGAAGCCATTTATTATTAGTGCTATCTTGGAAGATAAAGAGGGCAATTTGCTCGTCGGAATTGTTGATGGAGGACTCGCTATCAAGCTAAAAGGATCAACATCGTTCAACTTCTATACACATCAGGCCAATGATCCAAGTTCGCTAGGTCACAACAACATCTCTGATATAGTGCAGGATTTTGAAGGCAACTACTGGATTTCTACCATTGGAGGTGGTATCGATAAACTATCCAAAAATAATCTCTCCCATCCGAGGTTTGAACATTTTACCTCCGAGAACTCGGAATTGCTCTCCGATGATATCCAAGATTTGTGCCTTGATCCGATCAGAAACTCTATATGGATCTGCAACAGACGATACATTCAAATACTGGACTTCACGACTAACCGTATTAGCCAGCTTCAGTTCTATACTCGTTCACGAGAGGTACCCGAGCACATGAATGCAATTTTTGTGGATTCACAATCACGTTTATGGATAGGAGGAAACGGTATCCATATTATCGATTTAAAGGATTATAGAAACGGATATGAGTGCATTTCCTATACCCATAAATTAGATGATCCCGAAAGTAAAGTCAAAGAAAAAATTACCTGTATTCTGGAAACCAAAGACCGGGAAATTTATCTTGGCAGCATGGGAAACGGCATCTATCAACTTGATAAAGAACATTCAAATGGACACTACACATTCATCAACTATGCAGGTCGCTCCGGTCTCACCAACGCTAGTATCTCAAACCTAATTGAAGATGAATACGGAAATATTTGGATAAGTACATTGAAAGGGATCTATCTTTTTAATGCTTTTACAAAAAGAACAACCAAGTTCGATGAAGAAGATGGACTGCAGGTGCAGCAATTCTACAAAAGAGCAGGCTATAAAACTGCCAGTAACCAAATGATTCTGGGTACCACCAATGGTTTGGTTTCATTCAATGCCATGGTTCATATTCCCAAAAGGGAGGAAAGAGTGGTAACATTGACCGGATTCTATTGCGATGGTGTGGAATTGATTCCTTTTTCACATAAAAGAAACCTCTCCTCGTCAATCACCCAGGCGAAAGAAATACACCTGTACCCGAAACAACATTCATTTGAATTGAGTTACAGTAGTCTCGAATACACAGGTCAAAATAAAATATACTATTTCCATCGTATTCTGGAACTGGATGAAAGTATAAATGTGAATCGAACTCGTAGAAATGCTCGTTACACACACCTGCATCCCGGGAAATATACGTTTGAAGTGTGGTGTACAAATTCCGATAACTCTTGGTCGTCGGAACGCACCTATCTTTCTATCATTGTACACCCACCATTTTATCAGACCACCTGGTTTTATACACTAATAACTTTACTTGTGATTTCTGCAATTTTTTACAGTCTCAATGAGTATTACCAACAACAAAAAAGGATTCAGCTTACACTGAAAAAGAAAATTGAAGATCGCACAGCAGCTCTTTCTCAAACCATAGAGAAGCTAGAACTCACACAGAGTGAAATAATCGAGAAAAATGAACAACTTCAAATCCAAAACGAGGAGATAAAGCAACAAAAAAATGCCATCTATGAGATGTCTCAACAGATGGAACAACTCAATAAGGAAAAAATATCCTATTTCACGAATATTGCCCATGAGTTTAAAACTCCCTTAGCACTTATTTTAGGTCCATCGGAACAGCTCATCCAAAATGCAGAGAATCTAGAAAAAAAGGAAAGTCTTGAGATGATTAGTCGAAATGCTCGTTACCTCCTTTCCCTGGTAAATCAACTGATGGACCTTCAGAAGATCGACACGAATAAACTTACCCTCAATCCGGTTCAGTTCAACCTGGTTGATCAATTGAATCAGACGGTTACCGATTTTACCGGTCTTATGCAACAAAGAGGAATTCATATTGATATGAGATACCGTTTGAAGTATTCAAATATAGTTTCAGACAAAGATCTTTTTCACAAAATTCTCTATAATCTACTTTCAAATGCCGTAAAATATACACCCGACAAAGGAAATGTGACGATACATGCTGCACAGTTTTTCAACCAATCAACCGAAGAGCTGATGCAATATATTGCAGTTACAAACAGTGGTAGTACAATAAATAGCCAAGATGCCGAAAAGATTTTCGACCGTTTTTATCGTATACCGGGACAACAGAAGTATGCTCAATATGGACAAATTAGTACCGGTATTGGATTGCACATCGTAAAGGAAATAATCACCCTTCTCAATGGAAAGATTATTGTGAAATCATCGGATAAGAATGGTGTCACTTTCCGACTCTACTTCCCCATTACAGGTGCTATACAATCAAAGGAATCTGTTATTCAGGAGACAGTACAGCCATTTTCGTTAGTGGATGTCATTCCACCCTTCATTCCTGTTGACAGGGATAAACCTAATTTACTTTTGGTGGAAGATAATCCGGATATGCGTATTTACATCAAGAAAATACTACTTACCCGTTTTAATGTTGCAGAAGCAAACAACGGAGAATCAGGCTTTGAAACAGCCAAGAAAATAGTACCTGATTTTATTGTCTCCGACTTGATGATGCCAATATGCGATGGAGCAACCTTCTGCAGAAGAATAAGGGAAAATCTTGAATTATGCCATATACCATTTTTACTTTTAACAGCTAACTCAAGTGAGAAAGCATATATCGAAAGTTTCGAAAATGGCATTGATGGATATATTACCAAACCGTTTGAGGAATCTCTTCTACTTGCACAAATTGAGTCGATCATAAAGAATCGTGACCTTCGCCAGCAAAAGTTTATTGATGGTGGGTTGAATTTGTCAGAACTGGAGGCAGGTTATTCCGATCAGCAGTTTATGCAAGAAGTAATAGGTATCATTGAAAAAAATTATGAGGATTCCAATTTTGGAGTAAAGGAGCTGGTCGCCCAACTGAACATGAGTTATACCATTGTCTATAAGAAATTTGTCTCACTTTCTGGTATACCTCCTGTCAAATTTCTACTGCTCTACCGCTTACGTATTGCCAAAATGATCTTGGAACGGAATAAACGCAACAACGTAATTGTTTCAGAAATAGCCTATCGTGTGGGTTTCAATGATCCGAAATATTTCACACGTTGTTTTGTAAAGCAATATAATATGACTCCCAGCGCTATTATCCATCAGGAACCCTCTTAATGTCAATCTATTACTACGTAAAAACTTTTATTCAAAACTTATCCAGTCTACTTGCAATTCACCTTCACTTAGAAGCGTGAGTTGCAAATCGTGTATACCTTCTAGTTTGTTATTAAGTGTTACGCTAATCTCCTGCCAATCATTTTTTTCCGACACATTGAACATCGCAATGGTCTTGCTATCAGGCAAAATAGATGAAAGTGATACATTGCCCCCAGCTTTACTAAACACTCGAATTTTCGCCTTTTTTGCATTCCCATTTCCAAAATCTACTCGATTATAACGAGCCCAAGAATTCTTTTCATTGAAAATTAATTTCCAACCCTCAAACAGATTATCATTGTTTACAAAGTCGATGGCAACACCAGAAGAACTGATTGCGGAGTATCTGTCAAACTGAACAGGCTTTGCAGTAGCAGAAGTAATGCCAACACCACGTAGAGTAGGAATAACTTTCTGAATAGTGCCGTCAGGGTTGAAAAAAATTGAATCGATACGAGCCGATCTGTTTTTGTCAAAAGATGGAGAATAATCATTGTGGTGATAGAATAAGTACCACTGGCCATTGTATTCCATGATGGAGTGATGATTGGTCCAACACTCTACCGGTGATTCATCCATTATAACACCTTGAAATGTGAACGGTCCTTTGGGATTATCACCAGTTGCATAGGCCAAAACCTCGGTTTTATCTCGCACCCATGGAAAAGTATAGTAATAGATACCGTTCCGCTTAAATACAAAAGGACCCTCTTTAAAACCCTCTGGCAATCCTTCAATCTGCTGCGGTTCATCTTCAATTTCCAACAAGTTCTTTTTTAGTTTGGCCACCGACATACCACGTCCGGACCAATAGATATAAGCCTGTCCATCATCATCAATCAACACACATGGGTCGATGCCTGTAACACCTTCCATGGGATTTGCTTCTGGAGTGAACGGACCATATGGCTTGTCGGAAGTGGCTACACCAATAGCAAAACCTCTTCGCTGCTCACCACCTGGTGCCGATGGAAAATAGAAATAATACTTACCATTATAATAGACACAATCGGGGGCCCACATTGAGTAGGATTCCGGTGCAACCCAGGGTACATTTTCTTGACTCACAATTACACCGTGATCCTGCCAATTGACAAGATCTTCGGATGAAAAGACATGATAATCCTCCATACAAAACCATTCTTTCAAACGATCAATTGGACTGGGAATATCGTGTGATGGATAAAGGTATACCTTACCTTCAAATACTCGAGCAGTTGGATCTGCTGTAAATTGATTGCTGATTATTGGATTCTGCCCAACAACGGTCATACATGATACGATAAAAAGAATAAAAAAACTCCTCCTCATACGGTTAATTTTGTTCATATAATTTAAAAAAAGAAGTGAAACAATAAATTATGCTACTTTCATTGACAAAAATAGCTTTTTATCCTCTTAGAAGCGGTGAATAATCTTTCGAATGTGGGGACAGAAATCCATCATTAGATCACAAAAAGAGGATTTTCTATATTTTTAGGAGGATTATTCTTATTTTAATAAAATAATCCTCCATTCAAAAAGAATTATAAACTCACTCCACTCCCCAAAAAGAATATTTTTGTAAAAAAAATAAAAATCATATCGCAGCAAAGCATTTTAAAGGCATTTATTACCATAAATTATATACGCAAAACATTTTTTTGAATTTTACAAGCGAATTTTTTGTTAATTTTTTATTTTTATTAATTCTATTTCTATGAATAAAAGAGTATTGTTCTTATTTATTGGACTATGTCTTTGTTTCAACTCTTTTGCACAAATGCAAGTAAGAGGTATTGTGACAGACATAAAAGGCGATCCTATTCCGGGTGTTACTGTGCTGGAATCGGGAACGCAAAATGGTGTAATAACCAATATCGACGGTCAATATAGCATATCTGTGAAAGGAGCAACAGCTGTGTTGCAGTTTTCTTTTGTTGGTATGGAGACCAAGGATATTGTTGTTGGCAACCGCTCAACAATTGATGTCGTACTAAATGACGTTACCACAGACCTTGATGAACTCATTGTTGTAGGTTATGGTACAATGCGTAAGAGTGACGTATCTGGAGCTATTTCATCGGTTCGATCCGATGCACTGCAGAACATCATCACCCCCGACGCGGCGGCAGCTTTACAAGGTAAGGCTTCAGGCGTGCAGGTGTTGACCAATTCCGGTGCACCAGGTCAAGGCGCCAGCATTCGTGTTCGCGGTTATTCCTCCAACTCAGGCCAACTCGGTCCGCTTTTAATTGTGGACGGATTACAGGTTGACAACATTCAATATCTGGATCCTTCAATGATTGAATCCATTGAAATTTTGAAAGATGCTGCTTCTGCAGCCATCTATGGTGCACAGGCCGGTAATGGTGTGGTATTGGTTACCACTAAATCAGGTGCTATGTCGAAAGGCACATCAAGTATTACTTATGATGTAAGTTATGCAAACCAAAGTCTGGCTCGTCATCCGGAAATTTTTAGAGCAAAAGATTTCATTGAATACAAGAAGATGTCTGGTCTGCCAATTGAAACACAGTTGCAAGCTAATAATTACAATGGCACCGACACCGATTGGTTTGATGTTGTTTTTGCTCCCTCTTGGAATCAGAAGCACACGATGACCTTCCAGGGTGGAAACAACCAAGGTAACTTCTTCACTTCGATCAATTATGTCAACAACGATGGTATCGTAAGAGGTGACAAGGATGTATACAAACGTCTATCTGCTCAGCTTAATGCTGATTATAACATTAAAAAATGGTTACAAGTAGGAACCAACACCTCTATCGAAAAATGGTCAACGAAGTCTGTTCCTCAAATGACTCAGTATGGTTCTGTGATGAACTCAGTGTTGACACTTGACCCGCTGACACCGGCATATTATTCAAGTCCGGATGAATTTGCTCCTACCATGAAACAAGCATATGACCAAGGTAAGATAATACTCAAAGATCCGGAAAATGGACTGTATTATGCAACTTCAAAATATATTACCGACGATAGTGGTAACCCACTTCTACAAAGAGACCGCGTTGATGCTGAAAACAAAGGTGTTTCTATTCGTGGTTTGGTTTATGGCAACCTGAAACCTTTTAAAGGTATGGTAATTACCTCTCGTCTGGGATATAGAATTGCACAAAGTAGTGAACACAGATTCAGTACCCCTTATTATGCAACACCGCAGGCTAAGTCTGATGATTATAACATCTCCGCGAATGTAAATACCAGTCTCTACTATCAGTTTGAAAACTTCGCCAATTACAATATCACCCTCGATCAACATGCAATTACTGCCATGGGTGGTATGTCATATATCGAAAATAACACCGATAATGTAAGCACCAGTGCACAGGGTCCGGATATTCTAACAGGCTATGAGCCCAACTTCCGCTATATGAACTATGTGAAAAGTAACATGGTGGATGGACAGGAAAAGACAGTGAAAAGCTTCGGAAACCTTCCTGGCAGATCTGCACAGATTTCCTATTTCGGACGTTTAATCTATACATTTGACAATCGGTATACCATTCAGGCAAACTTCCGTGCAGATGCATTTGACTCTTCTAAATTACCTGCCACAAAACGTTGGGGTTACTTCCCATCCTTCTCTGCTGGTTGGAATGTAAGCAATGAAAAGTTCTTCACTGAAAATATCAATACCGATTCTTTCTCATTCCTGAGACTCCGTGCTTCATATGGTTATAATGGTAATATCAACGTTCTTAACAACTATGCATACAGTACTACCATTTCCTACAACAGTTCTTGGTATCAATACGGTGTAGTTGACAGTGCTCCTTCCTACGGTTCAAAGCCATCTGGTCTTGCCAATCCAAATCTAAAATGGGAAACATCTGAACAACTTGACTTAGGTTTGGAAATGAGATTCTTGAGACACAGACTTTCAATCTCTGCTGACTATTACGACAAAAAAACCAATGACCTGTTGGTAAATATCAATCCTGTTCCTGAATTGGGTGTTGCGGAAACAACTGTTAACGCTGGTTCTGTTCTCAACAGAGGTTTTGAGCTAGAAGCATCGTGGAAAGATCTAATTGGAAAGGACTTCAGTTATTCTGTAAGTACCAATTTCACCACATTGCACAACGAAGTTACTTATCTTGATCCTTCTATTGCACGATTGGAAGGAGCAACCGGAGGTGTTGATGGAACCAACAACCCAATCCGCACAGCATTTGAGGTAGGTAAACCAATATGGTATTTCAGAGGATATAAGTTTGAAGGAGTAGATCGCGAAACTGGAGCAGCTAAAATTGCCGATGTCAATGGTGATGGTGTTATCTCTGATGGAGATATGACCTATTTGGGAAAATCAATTCCCGATTTCACCTATGGTGTGAACATTAACCTGGCTTATAAAGGTATTGATTTAACCCTGTTTGGCGCAGGTGTAAGTGGCAACGACATTTTCACAGTACTGTATCGTGCTGACACCCCTATGCGTAACTCGCTGAAATATTACTACGACAATGCTTGGACTCCAGAAAACAAGAACGCATCTATGCCGAATCCTCAAGCTGTTGCAACAGACTGGCAGTTCTGGGGTTCTTCTGCTTCCATGTTCAGTGGAGCATATTTCAAGATCAAACAACTTCAGTTAGGTTATACTGTTCCGGCAGAATTCACCAAACAGGCATTAATCAACAAATTGAGACTTTATGTTTCACTGGATGATTTCTTTACTTTCACCAAATATCCTGGTATGGATCCTGAAACAGCTACTGTAAGCACTGCTCCACAACGTGCAGGTTTTGACAACGGTACCTATCCACAATCGAAAAAGGTTACATTTGGTCTTAACATTACATTCTAATTCAACACTTATCAATATGAAAAAAATAATATATCCCCTATTAATCATTGTATTCTCGCTTTTTTCGGCGTGCAACGAGGATCTCCTTGATATTCCACAGAAAGGTGTGATCAGCATAGATTCGTTCTATCACACCGATGAGGATGCTGAATCAGCACTGGTTAATCTGTATGGAGATTTTATCACCAATATTGGTGGCAACGATGGTATTTATGTTCCCTATAACATTATCTTCAACTACTGTGCAGACAATGTACTCGCTGCTGGAGAGTTTTATGGCGACAACGATCAGTTTGCCAGCATCAATGAGTTTCGTTATGACTCGCAGAGCTCCGTTGTATATCAATTATATAGACGTCTCTATTTCGTAATCTATCATGCCAACCTGGTAATTGATAATTTTGAATATGGAGAAAGCGCTGTTAAAGACAGGTGTATCTCTGAAGCAAGAGTAATCCGTGCATGGTTACACATGACAGCAGCTTTGGCATGGGGAACACCACCTCTTGTTGATCGCCTTCTTGCACCCGACGAAAAACCATCAAACTTTGAGGGTACACACGAAGAATTGCTCAAATGGTGTGCAAAAGAATGCGCAGAATCGATACAATATCTCGATGAACGGGAAAGCCCTACTGATAAAGATGGAGCTGTGAAGGTAACCAAAGGTTTTGCTTGGACAGTACAAGGTAAAGCATTGCTCAATGCTGGAGACTATGCAGGAGCAAAAGCAGCACTGAAGAATGTGATCAGCTCCGGAAAATATGAATTGGTTCCTGGTGATCAATTTGCTCAAATATTTCATCTCTCCGGTGATGGCAACCCAGAAAAGGTATTTGAATTAAACCTTGTGAACAATGGAAGCATTGGAGACTGGAGTGGAAAGATTCAACGTTCTACTTGGATGGAAATGAACTTATGGGGTTGGAGATCTTCGCGTTTGGCTGCTTCTCCCACCATGCAGGCCGACCAAGGATGGGGTGGTCTTGCAGTAGAAGAAAACTTCGCAAACGAATTTGCTGCAAACGATGGTGATTCATATCGTCGTAAAGCAACTATCATCACCTACGAAGAGTTCCTCACAGAATTGGAATGGCCAAGTGATCAAGGAGATATCAACAGATTAACTAAAGAACAGAAGTTGGCAGATCCCAATAGAGGTATTGTTAATCCAGACGGACTTTATGGACAGAGTAACTATCTGCAGAAGAAGCATATCGTAACACAAGAGGATCGCTCTACCAACTGGTATCGTTTCAATAACTTCATTATTGCACGTTATGCAGATGTACTACTGATGTATGCCGAAGCTTGTGCACAAACCAACGACAACGACGGATTGCAGTATCTACGCATGGTACAGCAACGTGCCGGCTCGAATTATGTAAGCGCTACGCTCACTCTCGCTGATGTGAAGAAAGAGAGAAATTATGAGTTGTGGATGGAAGGATCTCGTTGGGTTGACATGAAACGTTGGGGAGAATTTGAAAAAGTTAAAAATGCAGGTAAACACATACCTTCTTTGAAAGACGCTTTCATTAATGACAATGAGCCTCGACATAGAGGATATCTTACCTACTCCGAGCCTAATGCAGGAAAACAGGTTGGCTTCCAGGCAGGTAAGCACGAATGGTTCCCATACCCATATAATGTAATCTCAATAAATCCAAATCTGGTTCAAAACCCAGGATGGTAATAAGTAGTTTTTCATTTCTTTGATCCCAACTGCCGGAGTGAACTTTTCTGCTCCTCCGGCAGTTTTACTCATTCGAAATCATTCCATGAATTGATCATGAGCATTCACTCATTAATTATAAACAAATAGTATTCGTTCACATGAAAAAATTCTCAAAATTTCTTTTAGCTGCCTGTATATTATTTCCGGCAATTACTTATGCACAATCATTTCCGGAAGGTTCATTCCCGAATGAGCACAATCTCGATGGAATGCAATGGCCTCGTGTAGATGCCAAAGGGCATACATACTTCAGAGTATATGCTCCCAATGCAAAACAAGTTCAGATTAGTTTTCGTGGCCCAATGACAAAAGAAGCAGACGGTTATTGGACATATGTGTCACCAGAACCGGAAGCTGTTGGTTTCCACTACTATCAACTTGTCATAGACAGTGTAAATGTGGCCGATCCCGCTACCAAATCCTATTATGGAATGAGTAGATGGGTTAGTGCCATTGAAATTCCTGAGGGATTACCCTATGACAAGACACAGGATGTACCACATGGTGACATCAGAATGAAAAAATACTGGTCTGAAATGACTCAAAGCTGGCGTATTTGCTATGTATATACCCCTCCTATGTATGATCAGGAAATTGACAAGCGCTATCCTGTTCTATATCTGCAGCACGGTGGTGGTGAAGATGAAACAGGCTGGGTATTCCAAGGACGAATGGGAAATATTATGGACAACCTTATTGCCGAAGGAAAAGCAGTACCCATGATTGTTGTGATGGACCGTGGATATGCAAGTCTTCCCGGTGCAGAAAATACACCTCGTTTCGATAATCCTGGGATGAATGCGTTTTTAGCAGGAGCACAGGCACCGGCCGCTCCTCCTCAAGCTCCGGCCGGAAATCAAGCAGCAAGACCAGCTGCTCCATTCCGCTTCATGGGAGTATTCCCTGAATTACTTGTAAAAGAAATTGTCCCCATGATTGATGCATCGTTCCGGACAAAAACTGATCGTGAAAGTCGTGCTATGGCAGGATTATCAATGGGTGGAATGCACACCTTCCAAGTTGTGATGAACAATCTCGATAAATTTGCCTATTTGGGTGGTTTCAGTGGTGGCGCCGGATCAGTAGAACAGATCGACCAATTGTATGATGGTATCTTCACCAAACCTGAACAATTCAACCAACAAGTAAAATTGATGTTCCTAAGCATTGGTTCCGAAGAAAGACCCGAGAGAGTGAAAGCATTTGCCGATACACTACAGAAAAAGGGTATGAAAAATGTAGTCTATTACGAATCGGAAGGCAGTGCTCATGAATGGCTCACATGGAGAAGATCGCTCCGTGAATTTGCACCTCTTTTATTCAAATAGATAATTAAGTATTTTCTTCCATTTTTGGTTTGCCTCCCGTAGCCTTTTCAACGAAACAGCTACGGGGGGCTTCATTATTACAGATATTCAACTACTACTCTATTTATCAATTTCTTAATGAAATAACCTAGAAAATTATATCTAATTAAGGGAGTAAAATATCCATTTTTGGTATGTTAACTTAATATATATTCGTTTAATTTGTATTTCGTAAAGAGACAGAGATTACCTGTTCAGTCGGTAATAAAAAGCCACAATCCGATTCAATGATTTTAAATAACATGAAAAAAATGAAAATTACTTTACTCCTTTCCGCTGCCCTGACCATTGCGGCCTGTGCCAGTAGTACGAAAGAAAAGAATCCTACCCTGAAAGATGCACTTGGGGATAAATTTCTTGTAGGTGTAGCTCTGAACACACGCCAGGCGTCGGGACATGACACAGCTTCTGTACGTATAGTGAAAGAGCATTTCAATGCAATAGTTGCAGAGAACTGCATGAAAAGTGCTGAAATTCATCCGGAGATTGATCGTTACAACTTTACCCAGGCTGATGAATTTGTACAATTTGGGGTTGACAACAACATGACAATTACTGGACACTGTTTGATTTGGCATTCACAATTGCCACGTTGGTTTTGCGTGGATGAAAATGGAGAAAATGTAACTCCTGAAGTCCTGAAAGAAAGAATGAAAGAGCACATCTATACCGTGGTTGGTCGTTATAAAGGCGTAATCAAGGGATGGGATGTTGTAAATGAAGCAATCCTTGAAGATGGGTCCTATCGTAAGAGCAAGTTCTATGAGATTTTAGGAGAAGAGTTTATTCCTCTCGCATTCCAGTATGCACACGAAGCAGATCCTGAGGCAGAACTCTATTATAACGATTACAACGAATGGTATCCTGAAAAAAGAAAAACAGTCGTGAGGATGATAAAAACAATTAAAGAACGGGGTCTACGCATTGATGGAATTGGCATGCAGGGCCACGTTGGAATGACATCTCCTACCATTGAAGAATATCAGGCGACTATCGACGACTATGTAAACGCAGGTGTGAAGGTATTGGTAACCGAACTCGATATGAGCCCACTTCCTGAACCTCGCCGTATGGGTGGAGCAAACCTTGCAGATATGGAATCTTACAGAAAAGAAATAGATCCATATAAAGAAGGTTTACCAGAAGATGTTGCATTAGCATGGAACAATAGAATGAAGGAGCTATTTGATCTCTTTATTAAAAATAGCGATAATTTCCTCCGCGTAACCATGTGGGGTGTTAGTGATGGTGATTCATGGAAAAATAATTTCCCTGTTAGAGGACGTACCGACTATCCTTTACTTTTCGATCGGAATTACCAACCTAAAGACGTGGTTAAACAATTGATTCAAGAGAACAACTGATGCAACAGCAAATAGATTGTGAGTCTGACGAATAGGTATCTTTGCTCTTTAATACCAATGTGTACGTACACACATAATATAACAACATATTCAACTCAATTTATCTATTAGAATAATTTTTTGGTTAAAATGGGATGAATCGTTGTTTCAAAAATTGTTAATTTAATTCACCTAAAAAAATGATATTATGACGATAACTTAGAAAGTAAACTGTTTTAATGGCTGTATCACAAAAAATGGATACATCAAAAGAGAATTTGTTTAATCTAATCAAATCAGAGAATGAAAATAAAAATTTTTAATCTATTGAAAGGAATATGTTTCGCATTACTATGTACATTTTCCTTATCCGTATTTGCGCAGAACATTACTGTAAGAGGTACTGTGTCTGACGCATCCGGTGAACCCCTGATCGGCGTGACCGTACAGGTGGAAGGCGAATCGACCGGCACTGTAACCGATCTGGATGGTCGGTTTACCTTAACAAATGTTCCCTCGAACGCAACATTACTTGTTACTTATGTGGGTATGCAACCACAATCCATTAAATTAAATGGAAGAACCACCCTGTCTGTTACCATGGTTGAAGACACGGAAATATTGGAAGAAGTGGTTGTAGTAGGTTTTGGACAACAGAAAAAAGAGAGTGTGGTAGGTGCAATTGCACAAACAACAAGCAAAGTACTAGAACGAACCGGAGGTGTAACCAGTTTAGGACAAGCTCTTACCGGTAACCTTCCCGGTGTGGTTACCATGACCACAACCGGAAAACCGGGTGAAGAAGATCCCGAAATCACCATCCGTGGCGTCAGCTCATGGAATGGAAGTACGCCTCTTATTCTTGTCGACGGTGTTGAACGTCCAATGAGTGGTATTGATATTAACTCTGTAGCAACAATTTCGGTCTTGAAAGATGCATCTGCAACAGCTGTATTCGGTGTACGTGGAGCCAATGGCGTTATCCTTATTACAACCAAACGTGGTGAAGAAGGAAAAGCCAATGTAGACATCAATGTAAACACCACCATGAAGACCTACTCCAAATTACCGGAGTTGATGGACTCATATGACGCCCTGATGTTACGCAACAGAGTTATCGAAAATGAATTGGGATATGCTCCCAGTCAGTGGGTTAACTATCGACCACAGGATATCATCAACAAATACCGCTATCCTGCTAATTTGGAAGAGTTCGAACGTTATCCAAACGTAAACTGGGTTGATGAACTACTGAAAGATGTGGCTACTTCCTACAATGCCAACGTAAATGTTTCGGGAGGTACTCGTTTTGTGAAATATTTTGCCAGTCTTGACTATGCACACGAAGGAGATATTTACAAGCAATTTGACAACAATCGTGGATATAAAACCGGATTTGGATACGATCGTATCAACGTAAGAAGCAATATGGACTTCTCGTTGACAAAATCTACCACATTGCGTGTTAACCTCTCTGGTTCACATGCTGTATCCAAAGGAACCAACTACTTCGCATACGAGAACCTTGTTTGGGCAGCTTTCTATGGAATAGCACCGGATATGTTCAGACCTAAATACAGTGACGGATCATTTGGTTACTACCACCCAAATCCATCGCAGGCTACAACCAACTCAATGGAAGACCTAAGTGTGAATGGTGTGGGTTATACAACTAGCGACCGCCTATATACCGACTTTACGTTGGAGCAAAATCTTGGATTTATAACAAAAGGACTCTCTATTCAAGGTAGATTGGCCTTCGACAACAGTTTCCAAGAATTGAACCGTGGTATTGATGATACCAACGACTGGGAAGATAATCCTCATAAATGGATTGATCCGGAAACAGGACAAGTTTACACCGACGTTACAGTAGACGGTAATAACAAATTTGATTACCAAAACAATATCGCATGGATGACAGGTGCAGGTTCTGTAAACAACGGTGCTACTTATCGTAGGCTTAATTATTCAACACAGCTCAACTATGTCAACAGTTTTGGAGACCACAATGTAGGAGCAATGGGTAACTTTAGCCGTGAGCAATATGCTACTGGTAGCCAACTACCGTTCTATCGTGAAAACTGGGTTTTCCGTACAACTTACGATTATGCAAGACGGTATATGTTGGAATACAATGGCGCTTACAACGGTTCGGAAAAATTCTCAGCTGATTACCGATTTGCTTTCTTCCAATCAGGAGCAGTAGGATGGTTGTTCTCAGAAGAACCAATTATTAAAAGCCTGGATCTAAAATGGCTCGATATGCTCAAATTCAGAGCCTCTTACGGTCAAATTGGAGATGACAACATCGGAGGACGTTGGCTCTATATGGATTCTTGGAGTTATGGAGGTGGTTTCAATCATGCCCTTACTGGTGTGGATCCTGCGAACAGCCCCTATACATGGTATTATGAGTCACAAGTTGGTAACCCAAATGTACAGTGGGAAGTATCTACTAAACTTGATATAGCAGCAGATTATGCTTTGTTTGGTGGAGTAATTTCTGGTTCTGTTGACTTCTTCAAGGAAAACAGATCTAACATCCTTCTCGATGGTAATAGACGTTCGGTACCCTCCTATTATGGTACCAAAGCACCAACTGCTAACTTAGGTGAAGTTGAAACTAGCGGTTATGAGCTGGAAATGCGTTGGAACAAACCTCTGAATCGTGAATGGAGACTCTGGGGTAATGTATTCTACACCCATGCAAGAAACAAAGTAATCGAAGCCGATGATCCTCTCTTGAAGCCTGAATACCAGAAATCTGCGAACAAAGCTATCGGTCAGACTTATGCGCATGTTGGATATGGCTATTATAACAACTGGGATGAACTTTATGGTTCAACTCCTCATGACGCAATGGATGATGCTCGTATTCCGGGTAACTACATCATTCTCGACTATGATGCCGACGGTATAATTTCAACCTTCGACAACATTCCTTACGGATTTACAGGAGTACCTCAAAATACAGTCAACACTCAGATTGGAGTAGATTACAAAGGATGGAGTGCTTTCGTACAATTCTATGGAGTGAACAACGTAACCCGCTACGTGGGCTTACAAAGTTTAGGAGGTATCAAGAATACAGCTTTCAATGAAGGAACCTATTGGTCGAAAGATAATACCAACGCCGATGTTCCACTTCCAAGATGGGGAACAATACCAAGTAGCTATACCAATGGTACACGCTTCTTGCATGATGGATCCTACATCCGTTTGAAATATGCTGAAGTTTCTTACACTTTCAGCAAAGAAGACTGGATGAAAAAAGTGGGATTGAACAGTCTGAAAGTGTTCGCGAATGGAAACAACCTTTTCCTCTGGACTAAAATGCCCGATGACAGGGAATCTAATACAGGTGGGAACTCAGCATATCCGACACAGAAGCGTTTTAATTTAGGATTGAGAATCTCGTTATAATTTTCTATATGATGAAGACAAAAATTAAATATTACCTATACGCATTGGCAGCAACTCTTTTATTGGGTGTTGCTTCATGTACTGAATATCTGGACAGGGCACCCGACTCGGTGATTACACCAGACGATGCTTATAAAAATTTCAGAAATTTCCAGGGATTTGTGGAGCGTATGTACCATCTCACACCCGATATTGCTAAACATTACTGGGTTAGCTCTTTTAATTGGGGCGAAGATGAAGTAGTGACTATTGGTAACGGTGAATATCTGATGGGATTTAGTATCGACAGAGGTAACTACCGTAACTATATAAACAATGGTACATCGTTTCTGGATCGAAGCTGGAGTGCTGAAGGTGACCGTTTTGCGAAATCCGTTTGGGGCGGTTCCTGGTATGGAATCCGTGTCGCAAACATGGGACTTCAGGCAATTGCCGATGGAAAAATGACCGACGCATCGCAGGATGAAAGAGACATCATTGCAGGTCAACTCTATTTCATGCGTGGATGGTTCTACTTCCAATTAACACAATACTGGGGTGGACTTCCTTACATCGACACCGTTCTTCCAAGTGATGAGCCTCTCACATTACCTCGTGAGTCGTACAGAGAAAACGCATTGAAGATGGCCGCTGACTTCCAGAAAGCTGCCGATCTACTACCAATTGACTGGGAAAATACAGAAATTGGGCGTCGTACTTCCGGTAACAATGCATTGCGTGCAAACAAAATATGGGCACTTTCCATGTTAGGAAAGACATATCTTTATGCAGGTAGTCCACTGATGGCCAATGGAATTAATGGTCCTCGTACATATGATGCAGATATGTGTAAGAAAGCAGCCGATGCTTTTGGTCAGTTGTTGAGTATGGTAGAAAGTGGTCAGACACAATATGCACTCGTTGATTTTAAAAATTACTCTTCACTATTCTATACAATTCAACAAAACTGGTTGATGCCAGGTGGTACCGAAGCAATTATACGAAGCCCGACCTATGGTGCAGATTCATACTGGAGACAGATGAACTCATATCAACCCTCTCCGATGGCTGAAGGTGACGGTATAGTTCTAGCGCCAGCAGCAAACTATGTCAACTATTATGGTATGGCTAATGGATTACCGCTCAGTGATCCTGAATCTGGATTTGACCCAACACATCCTTGGAAGGATAGAGACCCTCGATTCTATCATGACATCATATACGATGGAGTGAAAGTTGTAGCAGGAACTATTCCCAACTCAACAGATGAAGCATGGCGTTATGCTAACCTCTATACTGGTGGAAATTATGTTAATGACCCTCGTACAGTTAGTCGTACCGGTTACTTGAACTATAAGTTCATCCCACTAGGTGCCAACAAATGGGATCTAACATATGGTTACAGTTATGCAACGCACTTCCACCTCTCTTGGGTTCGTCTAGCAGATGTATATCTGATGTATGCCGAGGCAGCTGCTCAGGGTTATGGATCTCCATCAGGGAAATCTTCAAACTTCTCTCTGAACGCAATTGAAGCTTTGAATCGCATCAGGGAAAGAGCCGGAGTTGCTCCGTTAGCTGATAAGTATGCAAGCAACTTGGAAGGTTTTATGGGAGAATTAATACGAGAACGTGCAGTAGAACTTGCATTTGAAGGACATCGTTTCAATGACCTTCGTCGTTGGTTGTTACTAACCGAATATCCCTACAACATCAAAACCAGACAACATTTTGACAGGGCTGCTCCATTGGATACAGATGTAGATCCAAAAGAAAACGCCGTTGTGAATTGGAGAGAAGAGGAAGTTACAGTAAGGAACCTTTCTAGCAAACATTATTGGCTCCCATTCAACACAAATGATGTCAGCATGTATCCGGAGTTTTATCAGAACCCTGGGTGGTAACAAATTGAAAATTAAAAAAAGACTAAAATGAAACATAAATATATTGGTCTCGCTATTTGTATCGCTTTTATTTTCAATGCCGTTCAGACAAAGGCCCAATTGGGGTATATAGAGGAATTGGCGTTGGAGAGCGATACTCTGCACGAAAAAGTAGAGGTCGCATTTCGAAGCATCGATAAAAATGACATTCTGGGAGGTATCTCAGTCATCGACGTTGAAGCTCTGACTGAAAAAGCCTATACCACCTATAGCTTGAATTTTGTAGAAACCATGATTGGTGGTGTAAATGGTAATATTTGGGGTATGGATGAGTATCTGGTAGTTATCGACGGAATGGTCCGTGATGCCAACAACGTACTTCCCTCTGAAATTGAACATATTACAGTGTTAAAAGGTCCAGCTGCAGTGGTTCTTTATGGAAGTCGTGCGGCTAAAGGTGTAATTCAAATTACTACTAAACGTGGTAAAATTGGAGACAATCGCATTAAAGTGCGTGCCAACACAGGTATGTATACACCCAAAGCATTCCCTAAATATTTGGGTTCTGCTGAGTATATGACACTATATAATGAAGCACGTGTAAATGATGGACTGACTCCTAGTTACACCTTGGAAAGTATCTATCGTCATGCATCTGGTGAAAATCCATATCGTTACCCGGACTTGGACATGTACTCATCGGAGTATTTACGTGATAGTTACAACCGCTCTGAAGCAATTGCAGAAATCACAGGTGGTAATCAGCGTGTTAAATATTATACTACTACCGGTTATTATCGTGAACAATCACTGCTGAAAGTAGCAAACCATGCAAATGATTTTACAAGTCGAATGTTTGTTCGTGGAAACCTAGACATCAACGTACGTGATTTCCTGAAAGTACAAGCTGACGCGAATGTTACCTTCTATGATTCTTTTACTGCTCGTGGAGATTGGTGGAGTAATGCTGCTACGCTGCGTCCCAACCGTGTGGCTCCGCTGATTCCTCTGACTTATCTGGAGGAAAATGATATCCCTAGTTGGAATACCATTAATACCAGTAACTATTTAATCGATGGTAAATATTTCCTTGGAGGTACCCAGTTGAATCCTACCAACCCTGTAGCTGCTGCCTACGCTGCTGGAGATGATAAGTTTGTAAGTAGACAGTTCCAGTTCAACTCACGTTTCGATCTCAATCTGAAATCTTTATTAGAGGGATTGCATTTGCGTGCAAAATATGGTATTGACTATGCATCTACATATAATCAGGGATACAACAACCAATATGCTACATTTGAGCCAGTTTGGACAAATTATGCAGGTACAGATATGATCGCCAGCATTAACCAACATGGAAGTGATATGAAATCTGGTTCTGAATCCATCAGCAACTCTGCATATCGTTATACATATAATCTTTCTGCCCAATTTGACTATACACGTACATTCGATAGCGTTCACAATGTGTTCGCAATGATTGTTGCAAATGCATGGCAAAGACAACAGAGTGGTCAATATCACCGACTCACAAATGTGAATCTGGGATTACAAGCTTCCTACAATTTCCAACAAAAATATTATGTAGACTTTAGCTCTGCTCTTCCTTATTCTGCTAAGCTGCCCGAAGGCAACAGACTTGGTTTTTCACCGACAGTTACATTGGGATGGCGACCTGTTAAAGAAGACTTCTTCCAAGACAACGCATTTGACGATTTGATGGTGACTGTTTCTGGTGGTATCATCAGCCAGGATATGGATATCTCTACCGATGACAATCAAATGGGATACTTTCTTTATAAGTCAATTCTGCAACGTGGTGGATGGTTCTCATGGGCCGATCTTGGAGGAGAAGCAGCTACTGAATTTCAGCGTGGTGAGAATCCCAATATGACCTTTGTAAAACGGAAAGAATTGAATCTTGGACTTCGTGGATCACTTTGGAATCAATTGATCTCTTTCGATCTTAATTACTTTACCGGTAAAATGGATGGAGATATTGCACGTGTCAACTCACTCTATCCTATCTATTTCACCCAGGTAGGTTATCCATCATCGTCGATCATTCCATATGTAAACTACAATATTGACGATAGAACTGGATTCGACTTCAGTGTTTATTTGAATAAAAAGTTAAACGAAGTTGATCTCTCACTGGGTGTAAATGGAATGTATTCAGATTCAAAGGCATCTAAACGTGATGAAAGCTTTGAGTATGATTATCAAACAAGAATAGGTAAACCGCTGAATGCACTTTGGGGTTTGGAAAGCCTTGGCTTCTTTAATGATCAAGCAGATATCGATAACTCTCCAAAACAACAGTTCGGTGAAACAAGACCTGGTGATATCAAGTACAAGGATCAGAACGGTGATGGAATTATCGACTCAAACGACGAAATTTATCTTGGTCGTTGGGATACACCCTTCCGTCTTGGACTTAATTTCACTGCAAAATGGCGTAACTTCACTCTCTTTGCAATGGCTGATGGATTCTACGGAGGTCATGGGATGAAGAATAGCTCTTACTATTGGGTGCGAAGTGACAACAAATATTCTGAAATTGTTCGAAATCGCTGGACAGAGGAGACAAAAGCAACTGCAACATATCCTCGTTTGACAACTACCAATGGAGACAACAATTTCCGTAGTTCTGATTTCTGGATGTATGACGCAGATCGTTTGAACCTGTCACAGGTACAATTCACTTATGATATTCCCGAAACGGTATTACAGGGTTCATTTGTAAAAGGTATTAGCCTTTATGTAGCTGGTTACAACCTGTTAACGATCTCAAATGAACGCAAACACTTTGAAATGAATGTGGGAAGTGCGCCTCAAACACGTTTTTACAACATAGGTGTAAGAGGTACTTTTTAATGTCATCATCAGATAAAAAAATTCAATCATGAAGAATAGAAATAAAATATCAATCATTGCACTGTTTGTCTTGCTTCTTTTTGTGCAGACAGGTTGCCAGGACATGTTTGAACCGGCAATTGAGAACCACAAAGACAACGATGACCTGTACAATATGCCGTCATGGGCAACGGGATTACTAGGCCATGCCTATATAAGTAACCCCCTGGGATCATGGTCATTTAACGATGTGGCTACAGATGATGCTGTCTCTAATGATCCGAATAATGGTCTACGACAAATGGCTACTGGTTCTTGGAGAGCAAATAATAACCCTATGGACAGATGGCAGTATCTGCGTGCTTCATGGCAATATCTGAATCAGTTCATTTCAATTGCCGATGATGTGAACTGGGCAGCAGACCCACTGGTTGCAGAAATGTTTAGAGATCGTATGAAAGGTGATGCTTTTGGTATGCGTGCTCTCTATATGTATCATCTTTTACTGAATCATGCAGGCTGGACAGATGATGGTCAACTGTTAGGTATTCCTATTGTTACCGAACCAGAAGATCTTAACTCTGAATTTAATCTTCCTCGCAACACTTTTACGGAGTGTATCGAGAGACTGAATGCAGATGTGGATTCCGCATTGATGCTGCTCCCGGAAGATTATGGAGTTATCAATAATGACAGCCAGGTTCCTGCTAAATATAGAGCAAAGGGAGTCACTGCCGGTCAATACACTCGCGTTTTTGGTGATAATGCAAAAAACCGTATGAGTGCACGCATTGCCAAAGCTGTTCGTGCTCAAGCTGCTCTTCTAGCAGCAAGTCCTGCCTATAGCGCAGGTACAAACGTTACTTGGGAAAAGGCTGCCAACGAGATGGCCATCGTTCTTAGTGGTTTGGGTAGCAATCCTATTGCTGAAATTGACCCGAACGGTAACAAATGGTATGTAAGTAGCTCTGATATACAGAATCTTCCTGCAGGTCAGAATCCTAAGGAAATGCTCTGGCGTGGAAACAAGGAAAATAATCTTGATCTGGAAAGAAACAACTATCCTCCCACTCTTTATGGAAGTGGTCGTGTAAATCCTACCCAGAATTTAGTAGATGCTTTCCCCATGGCAAATGGATTACCTATAACCGATCCGAACAGTGGATATGATCCAAATAATCCGTATGCAAACAGAGACAGCCGTTTGGCACTCTATATCATTTACAACGGTAATACAGCTGGTCCGCAGAACACAGTCATTACAACTGCTGCAGACGGAGGTGATAATAACGCATTGAACAGGACTGAGACCTCAACAAGAACTGGTTATTACATGAGAAAACTGTTGAACATGTCTGTAAATGCCAATCCAAACTCACAAACTACAGCTTACCATTACAAACCATTTATCCGTTATACAGAAATTTTCTTGGGATATGCGGAAGCTGCAAACGAAGCTTGGGGGCCCACAGGAACAGGTTCGCACGGATACTCTGCTTATGATGTAATCAAAGCAATTCGTCGTAGAGCTGGTATTGGATTGAACACCACTGACACCTACTTGGAATCGGTTAAGAATGACAAGGATAAGATGCGTGAGCTAATTCATAACGAACGTCGTATTGAGTTATGTTTCGAAGGATTCCGCTTCTGGGATCTTCGTCGCTGGAAAAAGAATATCACTGAACCGGCAAAAGGTATGAGCATCAGTGGAGGTACTTACACTATATTACCACAGGTGGAAAATCGTGCATATCAAGACTACATGTATCACGGCCCCATTCCTTATGGAGAGGTAATCAAGTTCAGCAACCTAGTTCAAAACAAGGGTTGGTAAAAAGTATTGAACAAATAAAATGACAAATATGAAAAAGACATTTATCATAACATTACTTGCGGCACTTGTGACCGGGTTGTTTACCTCCTGCGAAAACGGGGAGTGGGAGTTTCCCGATTATGAATATACTGCCGTATATTTTGCTTATCAAAGTCCTGTCCGCACCATTGTCCTTGGTGAAGATGTGTTTGACACTAGCCTAGACAATGAGTATAAATGCCAGATCATGGCAACCATGGGTGGTGTTTATTCGAACAACAAGAATGTTGAAATTGGGATCCGTGTAGACAACTCACTCTGCAACGACTTGATTTACAACAATACAGATCAGGATATTCTCCCAATGCCTTCCAACTATTATTCACTTTCTTCCGATAAAATTATCATTGAGAAAGGTAAAATACTTGGTGGTGTAACAGTTCAGCTGACAGATGCATTTTTCAATGATCCTAAATCATTGGAGACAATTTATGTAATCCCTGTAGTGATGACAGGTGTTGTTAATGCTGACAGCATCCTCTCTGGTATTCCGATGGTGGACAATCCAAAAAGAGGTGTAGCTGGTGACTGGGATGTACAACCCAAGGATTATGTACTCTATGCTATTAAATACATCAATAAATATGATGCCAACTACTTGCGTAGAGGTGTAGATGTTATTAGTGGTGGTCAAAGCGGTACAATAAAACGTCATGCTAACTATGTTGAGCAAGACGAGGTAATTGATAACATTTCAACCCGTTCACTCACTACAATAGCATGGGAGCATCAGACAAGGGATATAAACAACATCAACCGCAACAGCCAATTATTGCTTACCTTTAATGAACAAGGTGACTGTACTGTGTCATCTGGTACTGAAGGTATAGCAGTTGCCGGATCTGGTAAATTTGTACCAAAAGGTGACAAAAAAAGCTGGGGTGAAAAGGACAGAGATGTGATTTATCTCGATTACACCGTCAACTACGGTGATATCCAGGTGGCTACCAAAGATACACTGGTGGTAAGAGATAGAGGAGTGAAAGCGGAATGGTTTACACCCGCATTAAAAGATTAAGTTGCATTCTTAGAATATAATGAATATGAAACATACAATCAATTTGATCGGAGTGATATTCCTGGTATTGGCTATGGCAAATTCATGTGTGGACGATACCCGGCAACTCTTTGAAGTAGAGAAGCCGGAGTCTATCATACAAGCGGAATATCTCAATGAGTATGATGCCCTGAAAACTTACATTGACAGGAGTGCCAGTCCTATCTTTAAGTTAGGAGCTGGTGTAACTGCAAGTGAATACAGTAAACAGGGATTAATTTACCGTCTTATCAATTCGAATTTCGATGAAATCACAGCAGGTAATGCTATGAAATTCGGATCGGTTGTGAAAGAAGATGGAACTATGGACTTTTCTCAAGTAATTTCATTTGTTTCTGCAGCAAAGGAAGCTAATACTTCCGTGTATGGTCATACATTGGTCTGGCATGCACAGCAGAACAACAAATATCTGAACAGTCTTTTAGCTGACAAAGAGATTGAGATTGATCCAAACGCCACTGTTGAAGTTGTAGATGGCATGAAGGATTATTCGAAAGAACCTTTCACCGGTTGGGTTGGAGGACCTGTACAACCTGTTGTTCAGAATGGAGTTTTAGTTGTCGCAAATCCAGTAGCACAACCAAACTTTTGGGATGTACAATACCATGTTGCTAGTGGTATCCCTACCACTGTAGGGATTAAACATAAGGTGACCATTCGTATCAAAGGTACAACAAACGCTAGTATTGTTGTCGTACTTGGTGATTGGGGATCTCAACAGAATACCAGAATACCTGTTACACAGGAATGGGAAGAAGTGAGTGTAGAACTGAATGGTGTTACCGCAAATAGTTTCGTCATGCTTCAGTCTGGTGACTATGTGGGAACCTACGAAGTGGCATGGGTAAAAGTATCTCATATTGAGGCTCAATCCATATCTTGGTGGACCAACCTTGTAAGTAACAGCGATGTGGAAGGTAGTGATGTTTCCAGTTTCGTTGCTACTGAGGCTACTGTTGGTCCAAAACCAGCAACAATAGGTGCCGCCGGAACCGGTGCTGATGGTGTTGGACATGCAATCGTCGTTAAATCTGACGATAATCCAACCAATGATTGGGATACACAGTTTTTCGTAACAGTTCCGAAGTCATTTGAAGTAGGAAGTAGATTCAGATTTAGTATGAAGTATAAAGCAGATAAACCTGCATCATCTTCATCTCAGGCTCATAACAACCCTGGTGAGTACAATCACTACGAGTTTGTAGGTAGCCCAGAGTTTACGACAGATTGGAAAACTCATGAGTTTACCGGGACAATTACAGCTACACACTATGGAGCTAACGGAGTAAAAACAATTGCCTTTAACTTAGCTGTTTTTAAGGAAGCTAACACCTATTATTTTGACGATATCATATGGGAGATTGAAGAATCAGGCAACAAAATTCCTTTAACTCCTGAAGAAAAGGCTGACACCCTCACTTGGGCGATGAACAGATGGATAGAAGGTATGATGACCGCAACAGAAGGCTATGTTTTGGCATGGGATGTGGTGAATGAACCTCTTTCTGGTGCAGACCTCGATGGTGACGGTATCTATGACCTCTGGTCAGCAGAAAATGTTTCTGAAACCGATGCTAAAAACAACTTCTACTGGCAGGATTACCTCGGTGAGAATTATGTTCGTACAGCTGTAAAATTAGCTCGTACACATGGACCTTCAAATATGAAGTTGTTCGTAAATGACTACAACCTGGAATCAGATTGGGACGACAACAAAAAACTGAAGAGCCTTATCAAATGGATTGAAAAGTGGGAGTCTGATGGAGAAACAGTAATAGATGGTATCGGTACCCAGATGCATGTTTCCTATTATGCTAATCCTGCCACACAAGCTAGCAAACAGGAACATGTTGTAAAAATGCTTGAGTTAATGGCTGCCACTGGTAAACTTGTGAGAATTACCGAATTGGATATGGGTTATGTGGATGCAAACGGGACATCAGTTCTGACAAAAAATATGACAGAAGCACAACACAAAGAAATGAGTGAGTATTACAAATTTATTGTTCGAAAATATTTCGAAATCATACCTGCTAACCAGCAGTATGGTATTGCTCACTGGTGCCCAACAGACAGCCCCGAAAGTTCCTCATGGAGAGGTGGTGAACCGGTTGGTCTCTGGACAGAAGGTGGTTACGCACGTAAGCATACATATGCGGGATTTGCCGATGGATTAGCCGGTAAATAACGATTTTCTTTTCATTAGTTAGAGAGGGCAAGGAGTTAATATGCCTTGTCCTCTCTTTTCAAAAAACAACTTTTTCCTATGCGTTATCTTTTCTTCCTATATATGTTATGTGCTTTATTGCTTTCTTCTTGTGCGGACACTCCATTACCCGTAGAGGAAGAAGACAAAGAAGAAAACCCTGTTAACCCTCCCGACATTTCGGAACCGAAGACCGGGTTGGCTCGACTTTATGTAGCTGGAAGATATTTGAAAAACAGCGAGGGTAAAGTAATTAATCTACATGGTTTTGCACAAACCTATAGCCCTTTTTTTAATCAAAATGCATGGGGGAACTACGATGTAACAGGTTGTGTTCGCTACAATAAATTAATGATTGATGGCATTCTTTCAGCCGGTTGGAGAATGAATTTCGTAAGGATGCATATGGATCCATATTGGAGTGACGACCCAACGAAACCATCCGTCCGGTATGAAGGACATGAACGTTTTTCGATCACACGCTTTAAAAAATATTTGGATGAGGTATTCATCCCAATGGCTCAATATGCCAACGAGAAAGGGTTGTATGTGGTATTCCGTCCTCCAGGTGTTGCACCTGAAAAAATAGCAGTAGGTGATGATTATAATCTTTTCTTAGAAGAGGTGTGGAGCACTGTCTCAGCACATCCCCAAATAAAAAACAATCCAGGTATCATGTTCGAACTGGCTAATGAACCAATCAACATACTTGGAACTGATGGCACTTATGCCAGTAACGGTCAGGGTCATTTTGACCAAATGAAACTATTCTGCCAGCGTATAGTTGATAAGATCCGTGCCAATGCAGACAACATCATATGGGTTCCCGGTCTGGCTTACCAATCCTCCTTCAGTGGTTTTGCCAATAATCCTGTTGAAGGTACTAATATAGGATATGCCGTACATGCCTATCCCGGTTGGTACGGAAGTGATACAGAAGAAGCAAGTCCGGAATTAGGTGGTACGATGGGTGGTGGATATGAAAGCTTTCAGCGAGGCTGGAATGTACAAGTAAAACCGGTAGCCGATATTGCTCCGATTATGGTAACTGAAATGGACTGGGCTCCTAAAAAATACGAAGCTTCTTGGGGCAAAAGCTTTACGGGTACCGTAGGTGGTCCCGGTTTTGGTGCCAACTTCAAATATATTGTCGACATGACAGGAAATGTGAGTTGGTTGCTCTTTACCGAATGTCATCGTTTAGCGGTTTTCAACAATACTCCCGGAACACCCGGACAATATATATTTCTAAACGACCCTGAAGCATGTCCATGGCCCATCTATCATTGGTTCAAAGAATACATGTCTACAAGTAACGGAAACTCATCAGCTTTGGAAAAACTGGAAATCATAGGAGTAGACAACTCATTGGAAATATTAACTGGTGGTGAACGTTATCTGATTACAGTGGCTACATTTGCCGACGGTACTACAAGCTATGTAACAGCAGATACCCGCTTTTTCGTTTCGAATGAATCTATTCTCAAGATTACAGAGAAAGGTGTTGTACAAGCACTTAAAGACGGAACAGCTACAGTTACAGCCTCTTACACCTCTCCCAATGGGGAAACACATGAAGTAACAGTAACCATTCATGCCACCACCTTTCCACTTACAGCCACCATGTTCAACCCCTCCATTTTCGCAGATGGGACGTTTGACGAAGAGACAAATACATTGATTACCGGTCAGTGGGGTTTTGGAGGATGGTGGTATAACAAAGGTGTAGATCTTTCCAGTTATAAATATTTGGTGGCAGAACTTGACAATGACAACGAATCGGGAGTCTCCTTCCGTCTCTTCGATGAAAATAATTACTGGTCGCAGCCTGCAATGTACGATTTCGGAAACAATCGTCGTGTGACAGTAGATCTGCATAATATGTTTAAACAAGTGGGAGATCAACATGTCAAATTAAATCCATCTCATATCTACATCATCGGTTTTTGGTCATCAGGAAATAAACCGATTGTAATTAAAAATGTATATTTAGCTGACAATCCAAATTAACAAAGTAAGTATATGAACAGACTTTTTCAATCATTGCTGTTATTTTTCACCCTTTTTATATTGTTCAGTGGAACGACTTTAGCGGGTGATGGAACAAAAGCAATTAATCCGATTATCTGGGCTGATGTACCTGACCCAGCTATGGTACGTGTAGGAGACACCTATTACATGAGTAGTACAACCATGCACATGAGTCCCGGACTCCCCATTATGAAATCGAAAGACCTCGTGAACTGGAAACTTGTTAGCTATGCTTATGACACGCTAGCCGATAACGAAAAACTGCGTCTTGAGAATGGCAATAATGCCTATGGGGCAGGTTCATGGGCTAGTAGCATACGCTACCACAATGGATTATTTTACGTTTCTACCTTTTCAGCTACATCTGGAAAAACACACGTTTATACTACAGATAACATTGAAAAAGGAGAGTGGACAGTAAAGTGTTTTGAGCCAGTTTTACACGATCATTCGCTCTTCTTTGATGAAGATGGAAGAGTTTATATGATATATGGAGCAGGTGATATCCGAATTGCAGAACTTACGGAAGATGTGTCCGGATTAAAAGAAAATGGAATCAACAAG
Source organism: Proteiniphilum sp. UBA1403 (assembly GCA_002305715.1). Lineage (GTDB taxonomy): Bacteria > Bacteroidota > Bacteroidia > Bacteroidales > Dysgonomonadaceae > Proteiniphilum. The sequence goes on from DBQD01000036.1 coordinate 74,588, forward strand.
GTGATCATTCCTAACGCCAGTCGTGTTGCATCAGAAAAGGTAGGATTACCAGCAGAGGGAACACATATATTCAAACACAACGGATATTATTATATTTTCAACATCACCTGGCCACGAAACGACATGCGGACTGTGATAATACATCGTGCAAAAAAAATCACAGGTCCTTATGAAGGTAAGGTAGCACTTAGGGATCGAGGAATAGCACAGGGAAGTATCATTGACACACCCCAAGGAGAATGGTATGCCTACATGTTTCGCGATTATGGTTCAGTGGGTCGCATTCCGTATTTGATGCCGATGAAATGGGAGAACGACTGGCCTGTTCTAGGTATAGACGGAGTTGTGCCCGACACTCTCGACATCAATACTGAGGACCAATTAAATGCTTCGGGAATTGTTGCTTCTGATGAGTTCAATCGTATGCCTGATGATGATCCACTACCATTATATTGGCAATGGAACCACAATCCAGACAATCGATACTGGTCGCTTTCCGACTCTCCGGGATACCTTCGACTAATTAGTGGTAGAATTGACAATTCAATTCTACAGGTTAGAAATACGCTTACTCAACGGACCTTCGGCCCAGTTTCTGCTGCATCAACTTTCGTGGAAGTAAACGGAATGAAAGATGGTGATTATGCCGGAATGATTGCTTTACAGAAAAAGTTTGGTTTTGTCGGTGTAAAAAAAGAGAATAGCCAATTCAGTATTGTGATGATTAATGGTGAAGAGGAAGAGCCTATTGAAGTTGCATCCATACCTCTCAAACAAAATGGTGTTCACTTAAAAATTGAATGTGATTTCACCGAACGAAGAGACAAAGCTACTTTCTTCTACAGTTTGGATGGATTGAAATGGGAACCTATCGGGAACACACTACAAATGTCCTATACCCTACCCCACTTCATGGGATATAGATTTGGTCTGACTTATTATTCCACCAAAGAGACTGGAGGGTATACAGATTTCGATTACTACAGAATCGAAGACCAAATAACAAATAATTGAACTCAATATAATGGATGTGCGGATCCACATCGGATGCACAGCGTGAATTCATATTTATATTATGAACATCAAATTTTGTCAAACACTCATTTTAATTGGTTGCATGCTTTTGACCAATTGCACATTTGCACAACAGAAGCCCTGGGAAAAGGGAGCCTTCGAGACAGGTGTGTATCGCAATCTGCTTGCAGAAATTGGATACAAACAGTCTGAAATAGATGCTAGAATTGAACAAGTTTTCTTTGAACTGTTCGAAGGTTCAAAGAAAATATATTTTGAGGTGGGAGATTCCATGGCATACATCTCCGATATAAAAAACAACGACGTCCGATCAGAGGGTATGTCATACGGAATGATGATTGCCGTGCAATTCAATAAAAAAGAAATGTTCGATCGACTTTGGCGCTGGTCGAAGCATTACATGCAACATCAAGAAGGGCCTATGAAAGCATATTTTCGTTGGAGCTGTCGTACAGATGGTACACCGAATTCACAAGGACCAGCTTCAGATGGAGAGTTATATTTCATAACCTCACTCATTTTTGCCTCCAACCTATGGGGTAACGACACAGGTATTGATTATCTCGCCGAAGCACAGTTTATCCTTAACAACTCCATGGACAAAAGCGGGGAAAACGGGGTCACACCATTAATACATCCCGAAAAGCAGCTTATTACATTTGTACCTGTTGGATTTGGTGCTAACTTTACAGACCCTTCCTACCATCTTCCTGCTTTTTATGAAGTGTGGGCTCGTTGGGCCGAAGATGGAAGATCTGATTATTGGAGAGAGTGTGCCCGAATTAGCCGTGATTACCTACATAAAGCCATTCATCCCGAGACTGGGTTAAACCCTGACTATAGCAATTACGACGGATCACTGTTAAATAGCGGACGAATTATTGGCGATGCATTTAGGTTCGACTCATGGCGTGTACCGTTGAATATTACTCTTGATTATTCTTGGGCATGTGAAGACAAGGAATGGCAACAACAATATGGTCATACCATTCAGAACTTCCTCTATTCAAAAGGGTTAGAAACATTTGTGGATCAGTACAATGTGGATGGTACTGATGTGACTGAAATTTTGGGTGCTGGAGGATACACAAAACTACGTCACTCACTTGGTTTGGTGGCCAGTTCTGCAGCAGTCTCATTGGTTTGCTCACATGAAAAAAGTAGGGAGTTTGTGAACCATTTCTGGAACAGTCGCCATGAACCATATGATGATGGATATTTCGATGCTTACTATGACGGATTGTTACAACTGTTTGCATACATGCATCTGAGCGGAAAATATCGGATCATCACACCCGAGACAACACATACTATAGAAAAATAACGTAAGACTGTAATATATATATTTAAACGCTTTTATGATTCTGTCTATGAAAAATCTGAACGCTTTATTACGCAGACAAATTCTCATGGGAATATGTTTGGCATTTTGCCTTTTCTCCACGATGGAGTTAATGGCACAGCAATCGAAATATATACATCGAGCTGCTGGTAACCCTTACCTCCCTTTGTGGGAACATCTCCCCGACGGTGAACCTCGCGTGTTTGAAGACCCAGACAATCCGGGTAAGTTTCGCGCTTACATTATTGGATCACATGACTTAAGAGTTACCAGTTATTGCGGACCTGATATCAGAATGTGGTCTGCACCGGTTGAAGACCTAACTCAGTGGAGAGACGAAGGTCCCATCTTCACCTATCCAATTGATGGTCAATGGGATGTTATGTATGCTCCAGATCTTGTGGAAGTGAAGAAAAAGGATGGAACAAAAGAGTATTATCTCTATCCACATAGCCGTGGTCCACGTAGAGAAGCAATGGTTGCAAAAGGAAGCCGTCCTGACGGTCCTTTTACTCCCATCAACCTGACCGAAGATGGTAGAAGTACAATTCCCGGAAGTATCATGGGTTTTGATCCCGCTGTTTATATTGAATATGTAACCGACCCCTCTGATCCCGATTACGAGATTGGTTTTAGAGCTTATGGTTTCTGGGGGTTCCAACGTTCGTTGGCTGCTCAGTTGGATCAAAACACCATGTATTCACTTAGACCAGGTACAGAAGTAATCAGCTACCTTCTCCCTGCAAGTGCTCGTTATGGAGTAATTCGTGACCCGGAAGGTACTCAGTACCCTCAAATTTATCCGGATCAGGATTTGAAGACATTCAACTTTTTTGAAGCATCATCCATTCGAAAGGTTGGTAACAAATATGTAACCGTCTTCAGTGGATATTCTGGTCCTGAATATGGTGTGGGCAGTTCAAACTCCACCTTGCGATATGCTGTAGGTGACTCACCGTTAGGTCCTTGGAGAAGTGGAGGTGTACTTGTGGATTCTCGAGCTCCGGTTCTCAATAAAGATGGTTCAGCCATTGAAACCTCATATGCCGGTCACAATACACATGGAAGTATTGAGTTAATTAATGACCAGTGGTATGTCTTCTATCACAGACCACCAAGAGGATTTGGATTTGCTCGCCAGCCCATGGTAGCACCCATTAAGGTTGAGTGGGATGAAAAACCTGTATCAGAAGGTGGTATGGTTCGCATCAGAGCATATGATCCTTTTGCAGAAGACGAAATATGGCACGCCAAGGACAGCAAGGGAATAGAATATAAGGGAGCAGAGGTTACCTCAGAAGGTTTCCATATATTCGGACTTGATCCTTATCAATATTATTCTGCAGGATATGCTTGCTATTTGTCCGACAATAGCATACAGCAGGACGCTTGGGATATATGGAACAACCATATGTCAATCGACCATGTTAAAAATGGGCATATTATCGGATACAAATATTTTGGATTTAGTGGTTTGAAAAAGAGCACCAAAGGCTTAAAACCCTTTGAGGGAACAAAAAAAGGAAACAAGACTGCTTTCAACCTCTTCCTGACACCTAAAACATCGAAATCGTTCAAAATCAATGTATGGATGGATGGTCCGTGGGACAATGAGACATGGAAAGGTACAAAATTAGGAGAGATAGTTGTTCCGGCTAATTCTGAAGAAAAGATGACACAATTCTCCATCGATGTTGCCAAATTTGTAGATCACCTTGATGGTAAACATGCTATTTTCTTAGTGGCTGAGGGACCAGATTCAACTGAACTCTTCGAATTAATTGGACTTGGTTTCAGTTCCAAGAAAAAGAAAATTGCTCCTCCTGTAGTTCCTTCTGTATCTATTACTGTAGACAGAAATGCAATAGAGTTACCGAAATATCCTGTCAGATCAACAAATGAGAATGGTATTGTTGGCTATGACCTTTATGAGTCATCCTATACGTTGCCATACGGTACTACAACATTACCCACAGTAACCGCATCGTCCGACAACAAGAAGGTGAAAGTAAACATTACTCAGGCAAACTCACTCACAGGTAGTGCAAAGATTGAATTTGACTACAACGGCGTAGTTAAAACATACAAAATTCAGTTTGAAACGGTAAAAGAAGAATTGCATGTCTACCTTTGTTTAGGCCAATCGAATATGGAAGGTCATGTACGGGTCAAACCGGAAGATACAGTCGGTATTGACAATCGTTTCCGCATGATGCAGACTATTGATTGTGACAATCTTGGTAGAGTAAAAGGAAATTGGTATAAAGCTGTTCCTCCACTTGTACGTTGCCATACAGGTCTTGGACCTGTTGACTTTTTTGGAAGAAAAATGACTGCAGAGCTGCCTGCTCATATAACAGTGGGTGTAATCAATGTTGCAATTGGAGGATGTAAGATTGAACTTTTCGACAATGAGAACTATCAGGAGTATGTGTCTACCTCTCCTGATTGGCTCAAGAATATGGTTGCTGAGTATGATGGTAATCCCTACCAACGTTTAGTGGATATGGCACGTCTGGCAATAGAGCAGGGTGGTATCATAAAAGGAATTCTGCTTCATCAAGGAGAGTCCAACACAGGCGACAAAGAGTGGCCATCAAAAGTAAAAAAGGTCTATGATTCGCTCCTAAAAGATGTAGGATTGGCTCCTAATACAGTACCCTTACTTGCCGGAGAGGTTGTACATGCTGATCAAGGTGGTGTGTGTGCATCTATGAATGAGATTATCCAAACGTTACCACAAACAATCAAAAATAGCTATGTCATTTCTTCAGCAGGCTGCAAAGATGGACCGGATAACCTTCATTTTTCGGCGGAAGGTTATAAAATGCTAGGTGAACGTTATGCTGATCAAATGCTCTCAATATTAAGCAAATAAAAGATTTTCTAGTATTTAAAAAAGATGTTACGTTGTAAAGCTTTTACACTCTTGCTTTTCTGTATATGGTTCTATTCCTCTACTTCCTTTTCACATTCCCTAATTCAGGATACGAAAAAAGAAGTAAAAATAGAGACCGATGGTGGTGTACTCCATCTTATTCCTTTAAATGAGCGGACTGTCCGTGTTTCTTTCCATAAAGAAGAGAAACATCTTTATCCAGATGAGCTCATTTACAGTGAACAAGTAAAAGTACCCACCTATCGGGTCATACAGGATGAAGAAACCGTTACTCTACAGATGGCCAAAATTATTGTCATCTTCAACAAGAAAGGAGGATATCTACGTTTTACCGATCAAAATGGTAATTTATTGTTGAGCGAGAAAGAAGGGGGACGCATCCTAAAAATTGATAGCATTGATAATCTAAAGGTTTACAACGTAACTCAACGGTTTGACTCACCTCCAAGTGAATATTTGTTCGGAACAGGTCAGTTTCAGGATGGATATCTCAACATAAGAGGATTATCACGCCGACTCACACAAGTTAATAGCCAGATAGCTATACCCTTTGTTATCTCTAATAAAGGGTATGGACTGCTCTGGAACAACTACGGTCTCACAGACTTCAATCCAGCTGAAAATATACTGCCTCTACAACGAGAAAACAATCAAGGAGAGAGCTTTACGGTGGATGCAACAGGCACAAGTGGAAATAGACGAGAAACTAGGCGTATCAATCGATTTACCGCCACCTTGACGTTACCTACAGATGGAAATTATTCACTTCTACTTGATGTTGGACAAACAATGGCACGTAAACATCACTTGGTGATTGATGGAGATACATTAGTTAACGTGAATAACATTTGGCTTCCTCCGACCACATCACTTATAGCTTATTTATCAGCTGGTGAACATGAGATCATTGTTGAAGGAGAACAGAGTGATCATCCACTCCTTTATTGGAAACCTGTTACTAACGAAACTGTTTTTTCCTCACCGGTTGCAGAAGCGCTCGATTATACTGTTTTTGCAGGAAGTGGAGATGAAGTTATTGCGAGTTATCGTGAACTTACAGGAGCGGCACCCATGTTGCCTATCTGGGCTTTGGGATATATCCATTGCAGAGAACGTTACCATACACAGGATGAATTGCTTGAGAACGCAAAGACTTTCCGCCAAAAAGGTCTCCCAATTGATGTGATTGTGCAAGATTGGCAATATTGGGGGAAATATGGATGGAATTCCATGCGATTTGATGAGGATCAATACCCAAATCCAACAGATATGCTCCGTCAGATTCACGAGATGAACATGCGGATGATGATTTCTGTTTGGTCAAAAATTGACAAGCAATCTGAAGTTGGGAAAGATTTGAATTCAAGAGGTTTCTATATTGCCGAAAGTGATTGGATTGATTTTTTCAATCCTGATGCAGCGAAAGCCTACTGGAATCATTTTTCCGACAAATTGCTTCCATTGGGTATTGACGCATGGTGGTTAGATGCTACAGAACCTGAAAATGATGACCTCCGTAATAGGAAAATACGCAATGGAACCTTACCTGGCGAGTTGTTGCGCAACGCTTATCCTATCTATGTTAATAAAACAGTCTACGAAGGACTCCGTCAAGATGACCCCACAAGACGTGCATTCATACTTACACGAAGTGCCTTCACGGGTATGCAACGTTATGGAATTGCTACCTGGTCTGGAGATGTCGGAAACGACTGGGAGACTCTTCGTCGGCAAATTACTGCAGGACTGGGACAAATGAGCACTGGTCTTCCTTGGTGGACATATGATGCAGGCGGCTTCTTTCGCCCAGCAGACCAGTATATCAATCCGGCCTTTCACGAATTATTCCTTCGCTGGTTCCAAACTGCCACCTTCTTTCCACTGCTACGAGTTCACGGTTACATGAGCAACACTGAACCCTGGAATTACGGTAATGAAGTGGAAAAAATTGTTTTACAAAATCTCGACCTACGTTACCAACTACTCCCTTATATTTATTCTGAAGCATCGCGAGTAAGCATGAATGGTTCCACCCTGATGCGTCCATTAGTGATGGACTATGCCAATGATTCAACAGCATTGGAGCAAAAAAATCAGTTTATGTTTGGACCATCACTCCTAATATGCCCTGTTACCGAACCAGGTGTAAAAAAATGGACTCTTTATCTCCCAAATGAGGAAATGGGATGGATAGATTATCGAAACGGCAAAATTTATTCGGGTGGACAATTTATAGAAGTCTCTGTTGATATCAACTCCATTCCTTTTTTTGTTAAAGCAGGATCCATCATACCTTTTGGACCTACTCGACAATATACTACCGAAAAAATAGACAAACCAGTTGAAATTCGTATATATCCGGGAGCTGACGCCTCCTACATTCTCTATGAAGATGATGGTGAGAACTACGACTATGAAAGGGGTCTCTTCAGCAGAATTGGGTTTAGTTGGAATGAATCGGAATCGACTTTAACAATCTCAGATAGAGAAGGAGAATATTCAGGAATGAAAAAAAAACGTACCTTCCTGATAAAATTAATAAAGCCAACTCATGAAATGAATATGCCCACGCATGAAACAATAGTCACAGTGAGCTATAACGGCAAGGGAAAAAGTATAAAAATTATTTGATAATTAGAGAAGTCATGCGACAAATTGTAATCCCAATACTATTGTTAATCATCTCACCAATAATTGTAAAAGGTCAGAACCAGCTTACATCTCCAAATGGTAAGATAGTAGCTGTCGTGAACGGTGCAAAGAATGATGTGTGGGGTCAACCTTATCTGACCATCACATACAAAGAAACCGGTAAAAGCCATACAGTATTTGAAAATCTGACTACAGGTATCTACAGCAACAAGCAGAACCTTACTGATAACTTGAAACTTGTTGCGGTCTCAACACCTGAGACGATCATCGAAGAATATACGATGATCACCGGTAAGAGACGGTTTTGCAGCAATCAAGCAAATGCTCAGGTGTATACATTTGAGAACAGAGCAGGTGAAGTATTGAATATTGAAGTTCGAACCTACAACGACGGTGTGGCATTTCGATATCGTCTCAACGAAAAAGATGCAGGAGAGGTAATTACGAAAGAAGCTACAACCTATCCTATAGCGGAAGGAGTTAAAAGATGGATTCAGCCATTAAAGCTCGATTACGAAGGATTTTATGATCCTACCAATAGTGGAAAATCGGAACCTGATCCTCGTTTCAACCGAATTAATAGCAACTGGGCTTATCCTGTGTTACTTGAACCGACAGAATCTCTCTTTGTATTAATTACAGAAGCAAATATCGGTAGAAATAATTGCGGATCACACTTAAACAATGAAGCAGATCGAAGTGTCTATTGGTTGGAGTTGGCTGATAACGCTCTGCCTGTGAATGGAGAATGGGTATCACCTTGGAGATTGATGATCATCGGCTCTCTTGCTGATATTGTTGAATCTACCCTTGTCACAGATCTATCCGAACCTTCAAAGGTTACAAACACAGACTGGATCAAGCCAGGCACCGCTGCTTGGATTTACTGGGCATACAACAACGGATCGAATGATTATCAGATTGTGAAGATGTATATCGACTTAGCAGAGGAGATGCAATGGCCATATAATTTGATCGACTGGAAATGGAATGAAATGGGGAACGGTGGAGATGTTCACGATGCTGTAAAATATGCCTCCGAAAAAGGTGTCAAAACGCTTCTTTGGTACAATTCATCTACGAGTTGGAATGGTGAAGGTGCTCCAGGTCCACTGTTTGTATTGAACGAGAAAGAGAGTCGGGTAATAGAATATCGCAAACTCAAAGATATGGGAGTATCCGGCGTTAAAGTAGATTTTTTCAATGGTGACGGCTACAAGGAGATGAATTATTACATCGACCTGCTGGAAGATGCTATTGACCCACAGTTATTGATTAATTTCCATGGCGCTACTTTGCCACGTGGATGGCAACGTACCTATCCCCATATGTTGACTATGGAAGCGGTATATGGCGCAGAATGGTACAATAACCGCCCCATTTTAACAGGCAAAGCAGCCAAACACAATGCTACACTTCCCTTCACAAGAAATGTAGTAGGCCCAATGGATTACACACCGGGTACTTTCAGCGATTCACAACATCCTCATATTACTTCACACGGACATGAACTAGCTTTGACCATTTTATTTGAGTCGGCTCTTCAACATATGCCAGATCGCCCTGAATCTTACCTTTCACTGCCGGAGCCAATTAAGAAGCTCCTATCAGGATTACCAACAGCATGGGATGATACAAAATTGCTTTCCGGATACCCTGGAGAGTCTGTCATTTTGGCTCGACAAAAGGGAGATCTTTGGTATCTAGCAGGTATAAACGGTACCGATGATGCCCGAACACTCTCGTTCTCTCCGGCTGTTCTCTCTGGGAACCATAAGACCATTACACTTTTTCAGGATGGAAATGACGAACATACATTTGCCATCTCAGAAGATGTCTCACTGACTGATTTGCCTAATATTATCAATGTAGAATGCCTTCCCCGCGGTGGCTTTGTTGCAATAATCAAATAATTAAAAACAATGAAGAAGATACAAATTTTCATCACCTCTTGTGTAATAATGTTTGCATTTCATCTTCCTGCACAGGATTTGAAGCTGTGGTACGACACACCAGCGACTATATGGGAGGAGGCACTACCTCTCGGTAATAGTAGACTTGGAGCAATGGTGTATGGTAAACCGGCAGAAGAAGAAATACAGCTCAATGAAGAAACCATTTGGGGAGGATCACCACATCGTAATGACAATCCAAAAGCGGCCGGAGCACTTGCCGAAATACAGGAAATGATTTTCCGGAAAGAATATGGTGAAGCCGACAAACGTATCAATGAGACCTTCTTTGGTGGACCTCATGGTATGCCTTTCCAGACAGCTGGCAGTTTAATGCTACATTTTGATGGACACAATAATTATACTAATTTTTACCGAGAACTGGATTTGAAAAGGGCCGTAGCAACGACTCGTTACACAGTAGATGGTATTACCTATAAACGTGAAATCTTCACTTCATTTGCCGATGACGTGATCATCTTACGCTTAACAGCCGATAAAAAAAGAAGCATCTCCTTTGAAGCTTCATATAAGAATCCGGCACACCACAGCGTAACAAAAAAAGGTGATCGGTTGGTAATGAAAGGAAAAGGAGTTGACCATGAAGGAATTAACGGGAAAATTGAATATGAAATACATACACTCGTTAAACAAAAGGATGGAACAGTTGATATAAACGAGAATAAAATCCGAGTCACGAATGCTACAGAAGTGATACTCTATCTATCTGTGGGAACCAACTTTCGGAATTATCAAACATTGGACCGAAATCCGACTGCGATTGCTACATCGCTGCTGGATACTGCTATAAAAAAACAATATAGCAAGGCAATTCAACAACACATTGCTATCTATGGTCTTCAGTTTCAACGCTTCCATCTAAATCTGGGTCAAATGGAAGATAGTCATAAATTGACTACCACACAACGTATTGCATCTTTTAAAGATACACAAGATCCGTCATTGGTAACGCTCCTAACTCAATTTGGACGATACCTGTTAATCTGCTCATCACAACCTGGGGGTCAACCTGCTAATCTACAGGGAATATGGAACAACAGCATCACCCCAGCTTGGGATAGTAAATACACGCTTAACATCAATGCAGAAATGAACTATTGGCCAGCAGAGGTGACAAATCTATCGGAAACCCATCAACCATTCTTCAAAATGATAGAAGAGTTGAGCCATACAGGTCAAGAAACCGCTCGCACAATGTACAACGCAGATGGATGGGTGGTTCATCACAACACCGATATTTGGAGAATAACCGGTCCTGTAGATTTTGCAGCCGCCGGAATGTGGCCTACAGGTGGAGCATGGCTTTGTCAACATCTTTGGGAACACTTTCTTTATAGTGGAGACAAGGATTTTTTGGCTCAATATTATCCAGCCATGAAGGGAGCAGCAGACTTCTTCCTATCTACACTTATACCACATCCTGAAAATGCTTGGATGGTTGTTTCTCCATCTGTCTCACCAGAACATGGTCCCGTAACAGCCGGTACCACAATGGACAATCAGCTGTTGTTTGATCTCTTTCACCATACTGCAGCAGCAAATGATATATTAGGTAAAGATCCCAAATATAGTGAGAAATTACGAATTATGGCAGACAAGCTTCCACCCATGCAGATAGGTAAACATGCCCAATTGCAGGAGTGGTTGGAAGATCTGGATGATCCAAAAAACGAACATCGCCACGTATCCCACCTCTATGGCCTTTACCCTGGAAATCAAATATCACCCTATTCCACTCCGCAACTATTCGAAGCAGCTAAGCAATCGCTACGCTATCGTGGTGATCAAGCTACAGGATGGTCCATTGGGTGGAAAATTAACCTATGGGCACGTCTTCTGGATGGCGATCATGCCTACAAAATCATTCAGAATATGTTAACACTAGCCGGACGGGACTGGGGAAGGAATGGTAGAACATATCCCAATCTCTTCACAGCTCATCCTCCCTTCCAAATCGATGGCAATTTTGGACTAACAGCAGGTGTAGCTGAGATGTTACTACAGAGCCACGACAAAGCGGTGCATTTGCTTCCTGCTTTACCGCAGAATTGGAAAAATGGATCTGCATCTGGTCTTGTAGCCCGTGGTGGTTTTGAAGTGAAGATGGAATGGAAAGATGGAGAATTGGATAAGGCTATAATCATATCGCGTCTGGGAGGGAATTTACGCATCCGCTCCTATGTACCTTTGGAAGGAAAAGGGATCACTCCGGCATCAGCTGAAAACAGCAATCCACTCTTTCAAAATGCGACTGTAAAGGCACCTCTAATTAACAATGAAGCTGTATTGACTGAAAATAATGATCTTCAGAAAGTTTTTGAATACGATATCCTGACCCATGCAGGAGAAAAATATCACATCAAACGAAAAAAATGATTTATTTGAAATCGTTCACACAAAGGAAATATATACATAAAATGAAACAGTTCATACGAATAGTAGCCTTTTTTCTATTTCTTTCAGGGATTTCTTACAATGGACTCTTTGCCCAGCATACCAACATAGGAAAAAGCAAGTCCCCCATTTATCTGAATACCTCTTACTCTTTTGAAGAGCGAGCAACCGATCTTGTCTCACGACTAACACCCGAGGAGAAGCAAACTTTACTGGGAAATACCATGTCTCCTATTCCCAGATTAGGAATCAACAAGTATGATGTGTGGGGAGAGGCATTACACGGTGTAGTAGGTAGAAACGACAATGCCGGAATGACAGCTACCTCCTTCCCCAACAGCATTGCGGTGGGAAGTACTTGGGATCCGGAACTAATTCAAAAGGAAGCTTCTGTAATCGCAGATGAAGCAAGAGGATTCAATAACGAACGTATCTTTACACTCACCTATTGGTCACCTGTTATTGAGCCAGCAAGAGATCCTCGATGGGGACGAACGGCCGAAAGCTACAGTGAAGACCCATTCCTTGTTTCCGAACTGGCTGCTGGCTTTGTAAAGGGTATGATGGGAGATGATCCCCGATACCTAAAAACAGTTCCTACCGGAAAACACTTTATAGCCAACAATAGCGAATACAACCGACACAATGGAAACTCACAACTCGATGAACGAGATATGCGAGAGTACTATCTCACCCCCTACAAAGCATTGATTGAGAATGAGAAACTCCCCTCAATCATGACAGCCTATAATGCAGTGAATGGTGTACCTGTATCAGCCAGTGTTTTCCTAGTCGATTCAATTGCTAGAAAGACCTATGGGATGAAAGGATATGTGACCGGAGATTGTGGGGCAATTTCAGATATATTCCAAGGACATCGCTTTTTAAAGGATGGTGTTGAAGCTACAGCTGCAGGTTTAAAGGCTGGTGTAGATTCCGATTGTGGAGGAGAATATCAAAGCAATGCGCTAGAAGCATTGAATAGAGGTTTAATTACCATGGCGGATATTGATCGGGCATTAATTAATATGATGACAATACGTATGCGTATGGGAGAGTTTGATCCTCCTTCTGTGGTTCCCTATTCTAGATTAAGACCTGATATCATCAACGATCCTGCACACAACGATTTGGCATTGGAAGTGGCAACAAAAAGTCCTGTTCTACTTAAAAATGATACAGTGACCACTACCGGCAATAAAGCTCTACCGCTTTCTGCAGAAAAAATAAAAACCATAGCCGTATTAGGTCCACAGGCCAACCGTGTAGAACTGGGAGATTACTCCGGTCCAATTGAACAAGAATACAGTATTTCTCACCTGGAAGGGCTTCGTAGATACATTGAACAACATCAACTCCCTATCGAGTTGTTTCATGCAGAAGGTGGAAATGCCAGTCGCAAAACAGATTTTTTCGTACTACGTAATTTTACGACACGTAACAGTAATGGAGAAAGCAAAGAATATGCTGCCACTGCATTCGATGCTGCCGCTCCAGGGATTATTTCTGCAGCACGATTTGGAAGTTTGTCTTTACAAGGAATCAAAGATGGTGACTGGACAGCATATAAAAATATTGACATCACCCACCTCGATTCATTGATACTAAATCTGAATGTGACCCAAGATGGAGGCACCTTGGAAGTAAGGGTTGGAGCAGCTACCGGCAATATGATTGCATCGAAAGTTATTGAAGGAGGAAGTGGGCCTCGCACCTTCGGAAGAGGAACAACTGTTGCACTCAAAGTAAATAGACTGGGAATTGCAGGACCACAAGATCTTTACTTTGTGTATCGTGAACCACAAGCTGAGTCTGTTGATGCGGAGATGCTAAAGAAAGTTGCCGCTGCCGACATTGCGCTCATTTTTGTGGGTACTGACCAAAATACCGGTAGAGAGGAGTCCGACCGTTTTTCCCTTTCTTTACCTGGCAATCAGATGCAATTAATCGAGGCTGTTGCTGCGGTGAATCCTCATACTGTAGTTGTGATGCAGACCATGGGTATGGTAGAAGTGGAAGCGATCAAGCATAACAAGAATATTCCAGGTTTGATTTATACAGGTTACAATGGACAAGCACAAGGAACGGCTATGGCCAAAATACTCTTTGGAGAAGTAAATCCGGGAGGTAAGAGCAGTATAACCTGGTACCATTCCGTGAATGACCTCCCTGAACTTGGCGACTATTCACTACGAGGTGATGAAACGAAGAATGGCAGAACATACTGGTACTTTGACAAAGATGTTTCATATGAATTTGGATATGGTCTCTCATACACCACATTCGAATACAGTGATTTTAACATCAGTAAAACGAATATCACTCCCTATGATCAAATCACCATCTCCGCAAAGATCACAAATAGCGGCGATATGGATGGTGATGAAATTGTACAGGTCTATCTAAGAACACCAGACGCAGCTGCCAAAGGACGGCCCCTTAAACGACTAAAAGGCTTCAAGAGGATTACCATCCCTGCAGGACAAACTCACACTGTTTCTATCGATATTGATTGTTCCGATTTATGGTACTGGGATGAGAACAATAAGCGTATTACCTTCGATCAAGGAAACTATATCTTTGAAATAGGTGCCTCTTCACGTGATATCAAAGGGTACGTAGTAGCAGAAATGAAGGGTCAGTTCTTGGAAACTGTGGAAACAGTAGTTGCGGAAGCAGAAAAAATGATCTTGAAACCGGGGGAGAAAACAAAAACACTCGTATCCGCTACATTAAAGGATGACAGTTTTGTTGATCCGAATCAATTGCAGATTCGTTATGAGTCTAATAACCCTTCAGTGGCTGAGGTTGATCAATACGGAACTATCATGGCATTACAGCCAGGAGTTGCAACCATCACTGCATATGTCACACACAATGGAATCAGTGCTTCCGACAGTTATCCGGTGAAAGTAACTCCCGATCTAAGACCTGTCTCAATTATGGTAAATGGTAAGCCTCTTGCACAATTTAAGCCGGAAGTAAAGGCCTATAGCTTTTTGATGAGCAATAAGTCGCCTATTCCAGTGGTAGAAGCAACGGCTGTAAGCAATACAACTGGTGTGGAAATTGAGCAAACATCATCAATTCCTGGCACTACAATTGTTCGGTTTATTGATTACAATACGATGGAAGAGAATAATTACTATCTTAATTTCGATTACTCAGCGGTGAGTGATGAATTCAATAATAGCCAAGTGGGGACTCAGTGGGAATGGTTCAGAGAAAACAAAGAAAACTATTCCTACACATCAAATAAGGGTTCATTAACCATTACCACCGAAAAGGGAGATATTTCAGAGAAAAGTAACAATGCTCGGAACCTGCTCTTACAGAGCGCAAATAATGACTGGACAATTGAGACAAAAATGGTAGCATCTAGAGCACCATCTCAACCAGAAAATGCAGGTATTATAGCTAGGCAGGATGATCACAACTTTGTTAAGTTGATGCATCGTGCAGTAACCAAGACCACTCGTCAGAGAGGCCCCCAACCCGGAACCATTGAACTGCTCCTGGAAGAGAATGACATCGCTAGGTCAGTTGCGACATTCGATTTGACAGAGATGATAACCGGTGATCAACATCTCTTTATACGACTCACTAAGTCTGGTTCAAGGTATACTGCCTACTATTCACTCAATGGGCAAGAATACAAACAGCTAGGAAGTGTAGATGCAACGTTACGAGATATAAAGGTAGGCTTGATAGCTTGCGATGGTATCATAACACAAAGTATGACAAGTACCTTCTGGTTTGACTCCGATACCACCAAACCAGACACCCCATATAATGTATCATTCGACTATTTCCATATCAAAAGTTCAGGAATTAATTTTGACAAAATAAGTAAATAAGTATTTGTATTCGGAAGCCTAAGTTCCCAATGAATTTGCCCTTTATTATGGCGCTTTGGCAAATTTTATTATCTTTGAAGTCTCCATGTGGACAATTTGCATAGGCTTGATTTCCGAGAATAAATCATATAGGCTTCCGGATACTTAATTTCCTGTGCGCAAGAATGAAATTGCGAATGAGAATCAAACTCATATTTATTGTTATTCTTTTTTCTATTTTTTCAAGCTTTTCCTCGAATGTGAAATTTTATGACATCAATAGCATTCATGGAATAAGTCTGAGAGAAATTGCATCTGTTTGCAGAGATAAGAATGGTTTTATTTGGGCTTCTGCGAAAACTGGCGTATTACGGTTAACCGATAGTAGTTATCATATCTATCAATTACCATACGAATCGCCCAATATTATCTATACTAAATTGCTGTATGAAAATGATTCGTTATTGGCGTTTACCAATAACGGACAGATATTTCTATACAATCCTGTATACGACCGGTTCGATTTGATAATTGACATCCGCAAACCACTTAATGACAGTCACCTTGTTTTAAATAGGATCGCAATTGATAAAAAAGGAGCGATCCTGATCGCTGTATCTTCTGGATTGTATAAATATCAGGAACAAAAATTGATTCGGTTAGGTAAAGAGAATTATGAAATTGTCGATGACCTTAAATGGTATGATGATACCCATTTATTGTTGGCTGCCGACAACGGTTTCTGGATGTTGAACACACACTCTCTCTCAAGTCGGCAAATTTACACATACGACGAAAGTAATTCTGTAAGAGTCAAAAAACTCTTTTACGACAAATCGAATGACATGCTGTGGGTAGGTACAAACTCACATGGATTATACCTGTATGATTTTTCTAAAAACAGCATGATTAAATCTCGGGTGAACCCATTTCCAAGACAACCTATCAATGCCATTGAGGCGAACACAGATTCCACTGTAATGGTTGGAATTGATGGACAAGGGATCTGGGAACTAACAAAAGATGGGCACAAACTACTGAACATCTATAAAGAAAATGCAGACAATCCACTTTCACTGAAAGGGAATGGAGTTTACGACATATTCCTGGATCCTCAAAAACGTGTGTGGGTTTCTACCTTTAGTGGAGGATTGTCTTACTTTGACCAAAGGTCGACCGATATTTCACAACTAACTCATCAGCTTAACCATCCTAATTCGCTTGGTAATGACAATGTCAACAAGATCTTAGAAGACAGTAGAGGGAATATATGGTTTGCTACGAATAATGGAGTTAGTTGTTGGAATGTAGCTACAGACAGTTGGCGCACCTATTACCAAAACCTGCATGATCAGGCTCAAGTTTTTCTCTCATTGTGTGAAGACAACAATGGTAATATTTGGGCAGGCACCTATTCATCTGGTGTGTATGTAATTGACAGTAAAACAGGTAAGGAAATCGCGCATTATGCCAGTGATAGATCCAACTCAAATTTAACTAATGACTTCATCTTTGATATATATAAAGACAGTCTGGGTGATCTTTGGTTAGGAAGTCCATTGGGCCAAATCTTCCGGTATGTTGAAAGTGAAAAACGTTTTGTTGCATATCCTTTTCAGCCTGTTTATGCATTTGCTGAACTCTCTCCCAACAACCTCTTGTTGGCATGTACATACGGATTGTCGCTCATGGACAAGCACACCTCCGATACACGAACAATTCTGGATGGTTACCTCCTTTATGATCTTATAATCATTGGGGATGATGTATGGATGGCTACGTCAGGAGATGGTTTACTTCGTTATAATTTGAGAGACAATTCCACAGAAAAGTTTACGACCGGTGATGGATTGCCTTCGAACTATGTAAATAGTATCGTAAGAGAAGGGAAATATCTATGGTTAGGTACTGAATCGGGGTTATGTAGATTCAATATTGAGGAGAAAAATGTGGCGGTATTTTCATCACACCCACACTATTTCAACGTATCATTCAATCAACATGCATCCATTAAACTTAAAAATGGAAAACAGATATGGGGCACCAGTAGAGGAGTACTCATGTTCGAACCCGACGCAGTACTGCTTTCTTCTTCTGAAGGAAGAATTTTTTTCCAGGACATTGTGATCTCCGGCCGATCTCTTCGTAACAATCCCCATGTATCAATCGATACACCACTTGATGAATTACAAAAGATTTCATTGAAATATAATCAAAACACACTTACTCTCGATTTTATTCCAATTGGATCGACCTCTCTCTATTCTAAATTTTCATGGAAAATGGAAGGTATTGACGAAGAATGGACAGAGCCATCCAGTTCACGCGCTATTACATATGCAAGCATGCCAAGTGGAGACTATTCACTGAAAATAAGAATGTATGATAGTACATTGAATCAGATAATAAACGAGCGATCCTTGCAAATTCACATTACTCCCCCTTGGTGGAATACAGTATGGTTCCGTCTTATTTTGTTTTCACTGGGTATGGGTATTTTATTATTCACACTCCACTTCTATATCAATCGGATCAGACGTCAACATGCGGAAGATAAGATTCGTTTTTTCACCAACATGGCGCATGACATCCGCACTTCACTTACACTAATTAACGCTCCAATAGAGGAGCTAAACAAAGAAACAAATCTCACCCCCGATGGTCGGTATTATCTCAGTCTGGCCACTGAACAGTCCTCACGCCTTTCCTATGTTGCTAATCAATTGCTCGATTTCCAAAAAGTGGATATTGGAAAAGGACAAGTTTTCTTAGTGATGGTCGATGTGGTAAAAATCATCAGTCAGCGTAAATCGATGTTTGAAGCAGCTGCTAAGAAAAATGGAATTAAACTTCTTTTTGCATCGAATCAAGTATCATATGTAACTGCTGTTGATGAACTGAAAATCGAGAAAGTAACTGATAACTTGCTATCCAATGCTATTAAATATTCACATCCCGGAGGAGAAATTGAAATTAATCTTACCTGCGATGCACAAAAATGGATATTAACAGTGAGGGATCACGGCTTGGGAATTTCTGAAAATGCCAGTAGGAAGCTTTTTAGAGAATTCTACAGGGGTGACAATGCTGTTAATGCCACCATTGTTGGTTCAGGAATAGGTTTGCTTCTTGTGAAAAATTATGTAGCCATGCACGGTGGTAGCGTGTCATTAGAGAGTAAGGAAAATGAAGGTTCACTATTTCGCATCTCAATACCATATAAGGAGGTTCCCATCATCTCACCTCGCTTAACCGGTACGGTCACCAAAAATGTATCACCAATATCTCTTGCCAGTGCCAATGATGAGACATCCGTTGCTAATTCTCAAGAGAACGAAAAGAATGAGCAACTCCTCATTGTGGAAGATAATGAAGACTTGAAAGTGTTTCTACAACAATCACTACAGGCTAACTACAAAATAGCATCTGCCAAAGATGGGGTTGAAGCTTGGGAAATGATACAGGATAAACTCCCCGATCTGGTCATTTCTGATATCATGATGCCCAATATGGATGGATTTGAATTATGTAGACTTATCAAGTCTACATTTGAAACAGCCCATATTCCGGTTATTCTCCTTACGGCTTTAAATGAGAAATCTCAACAATTGCATGGACTGGGACTGGGTGCAGATGACTATCTGACCAAACCATTCGATATGAATTTGCTTCATCAACGCATATCCAATATTATTCAAAACAGGAAGATTGTTCGAGAAAAAGCACTTCGGATAATCGATGAAGATGAAAGTGAATCCATTTATCTGAATGAACTAGACGACCAATTTGTCAAGAAAGCGGTGAGTGTTGTTCATGCAAACATGGACAATGATCAATTCAATAAAGAGGCCTTTGCGTCAGAGATGAACGTCAGCTCCTCTTTGCTCTATAAAAAGATCAAAGCACTGACCGACCTATCACCTATTGATTTCATAAAAAGTATTCGATTGAATCATGCTCTCAAACTTATACAGTCGGGTAAATACACCATCACCGAAGTGAGTGAAATGTGTGGATTCTCGAGTGTAAAATATTTTAGTGCTGCATTTAAGGCTCATTTTGGGAAATCACCCTCCAAACTGTGAAAAAGGGTCGAATTACCTAAAAAATAGAATTAACTGTTCAAAATCAGGATATGATTTTTAAACAGTAGCATACATTTGTTGAAATATAATCCGGCAATGTTGATCCTTTTATACAGACTATCATGAGAGGTTAATCAAGTCAATTTTGCCATTAGATAGAACAATTCAACAACTTGTATCATGACCGTAATTAAACAAAAAACGAATTTTATCATTCTGCTGACAACTTTATCTTGTCTTTTTTCATTCAGCAGTCTTAGTGCCGTTAACAAAGGAAAAACAAACAATCCTCAATTCACACAATTTACCTATCAAGGTGAGGATCCTGTGTACGAGAACAACCCATTAAAATCGGATGAGTTCTATAACCCAATACTACAAGGATGTTATCCAGACCCTTCCATAACACGGAAAGGAGATGATTATTTTCTAGTTACCTCCTCATTTGCCATGTTCCCAGGAGTACCCATTTTTCACTCCAAGGATTTGGTGAACTGGAAGCAAATAGGGCATGTACTCGATAGAAAGTCGCAGTTAATTGTACATGATTGCGGTATCAGCGCAGGTATTTACGCACCCGCTATCAAGTACAACCCTTATAATGACACTTTCTACATGATTACCACCCAGTTTTCAGGAGGCATCGGCAATATGGTAGTGAAAACGAAAGATCCATTCAAAGGTTGGAGCGAAGTGCAGAAGCTGAATTTCGATGGCATAGACCCATCCCTCTTCTTCGATGAAGATGGTAAGGCTTATGTGGTTCATAATGATGCTCCAGACAGGGGGAAAGCTCTTTATGAAGGACATCGTGTTATCAAGATCTGGGAATACGACCTGGAAAAAGATCAGGTAATTGCAGGTACCGACCGTATTATTGTGGATGGAGGAGTTGACATCACCCAGAAACCAATCTGGATCGAAGCCCCTCATATCTACAAACGAAACGGTTTATATTACCTAATGTGTGCCGAAGGAGGTACAGGGGATTGGCACAGCGAAGTAATTTTTACAAGTGATCACCCTATGGGTCCCTATAAACCTGCCGACAATAATCCGATTCTTTCGCAACGTTATCTTCACCCTGACAGACAAAATAAAGTGGACTGGGCAGGACATGCCGACTTGATTGAGGGTCCCAATGGAAAATATTATGGTGTATTTCTCGCTATTCGTCCCAATGAAAAAAACAGAGTCAATACAGGTCGTGAAACCTTTATTTTGCCAGTCGACTGGAGTGGTAAATATCCTGTTTTTGAGAATGGGTTAATCCCAATGTCTCCCAAGTTAAAAATGCCGACAGGAGTGGTAAATAAAACAGGAAGGGATGGATTTTTCCCCAATGGCAATTTCACATTTCAAGATAATTTCCAATCGGCTTCATTAGACTATCGCTGGATAGGTGTCAGAGTCCCTCGTGAGGAATTCATTAAAACAGATAAAAAAGGGCTCACCATTACCCCTTTTGCTGCAAATCTGAAAGAAGTTGCCCCCACCTCAACCCTCTTTCACCGTCAGCAACACAAATATTTCACGGCAACCACGACCATGCAGTATACACCTACATCGAATACAGATTTAGCTGGTATGGTCTGCTATCAAAGTGAACGATTCTATTACCTGTTCGGCGTTACTCGGAAAGGGAATCAGAATTACCTTGTACTGCAGCGTACTGAGAAGGGGTCCTCTACTATACTTGCTAGTCAGCCTATTGATACCGACAAACCTATCTCTCTGCAAATTACAGCCCAAGGTGATGCATATCGCTTCAACTATGCAATCGATGGGAAAAATTTTCAGAACTTAGGTGGAACATACTCAGGAGACATCCTATCAACTGATGTCGCAGGAGGCTTCACTGGCAATCTTATCGGATTACATGCAACCACAAAGAATGATGCAATTGTGAAACCATAAATATCAACATCATGAATAATAAAATTTATTGGATGGTAAGCCTGATGGGGATGTTGGCTTTCGGCAACGGACAATCCCAAAGCCAAGTTAAAGAGGATTTTAAACCATCTGAAGTAAATCAACCGGGAAAACAATTCCCGCAAGTCAACTCCGAAGGAAGAGTGAGAGTACAACTTGAAGCACCTGATGCAAAGTATGTGAAGTTGGATATAGGGGGTGTGAAATATGATCTAGTAAAAAATGAAAAGGGTGTATGGGCTGGTGAATCAGCACCACAGGATGAAGGATTTCACTATTACCAACTCAATATTGATGGTGCATCAGTACCGGATCCAGGAACTCGATACTTCTACGGGGCAGGCCGCTGGGGTAGCGGAATAGAGATTCCAGCCCATGATCAGGAGTTCTATGCATTGAAAGATGTACCGCATGGTCTAGTAAGTGAAGTAAACTACCACTCAGAGATTACAGGCGCATGGCGTCGTTGTTTTGTCTACACACCACCCTGTTACAATACTTCCGGCGAGAAGCGTTATCCTGTACTGTATTTGCAGCACGGCAGTTTCGAAGATGAAACAGGATGGTCGGCACAAGGTAAAGCGAGTCTCATACTCGACAATCTTATTGCAGAAGGAAAGGCCCAACCGATGATCATCGTAATGGACAATGGATATGCCATCAGACCATCAGGACATGTTGGGATGAGCCAAGCACCTCCTGCTATGGTATTTGAAGAGGTTATGATCAACGAGATTATCCCGATGATCGATCGTAAGTTTCGTACTATCAAACATCGGCAAAGCCGTGCAATTGCAGGTCTCTCAATGGGTGCAAACCAGACTATGCGCATCATCATGAACAACCTCGACACCTTTGCCTACTATGGAGGATTCAGCGGAACGGCTAATTATCCCAGTAATGCAGAAATTGATGCAGAAAACTTTTTGAATGGTGCTTTCCGTGATGGCAACAATGTGAACGATCAAATCAAGGTGTTTTGGTTAGGAGTAGGCACCACCGAGCCCGAGGTCTTTCCACAATCCATTAATGCATTTCGCAGGATGCTTGATAAACAAGGCATTCAGTATCATTATTACGAGTCACCCAATACGGCACATGAGTGGTTAACTTGGAGAAGGTCACTCTATCAGTTTGCGCAGCTATTGTTTCACTGACTCTTACTAATTAACGAGAATATCTATGAGAATAAATACAATTTTTTCAAATCGCAACCTCTTCTTTCTTTTACTTCTTATTTTGTTTCAGACTGCAGTAGTTGTGTCCAGTTGGGCACAGAATCCAATTGTGCAGACAATGTATACAGCCGACCCGGCCCCTATGGTATGGAATGATCGTCTATGGCTCTATACAACTCACGATGCAGACGGATCATCTTGGTTCACCATGGACGATTGGCGGGTATACTCCACCAATGACATGGTAAACTGGACCGACCATGGAGTGGTACTCTCCTATTGTGATATTGAATGGGCCAAAGGTGATGCGTGGGCAGCTCAGTGTATCGAGAGAAATGGAAAGTTTTATCTGTATGTCCCTTTGATCTCCAAGGTGAATAATCGTGGTGCTATCGGTGTAGCAGTGGCCGACACTCCTCTTGGACCTTTTTATGATCCCCTGGGAAAGCCGTTAGCACAAACCGACTGGGGTGATATTGACCCCACTGTTTTCATCGATGATGACGGGCAGGCTTATCTTTACTGGGGAAACCCCAACCTCTATTATGTGAAGCTGAATGAAGATATGATTTCCTATGAAGGAGAGATCGTCAAAGTTCCTCTCACGGAGGAGTCATTTGGTAAAAGAGAGGGAGATCCACAACGCAATACGCTCTATGAAGAGGGACCGTGGCTCTACAAGAGAAACAAACTCTACTACCTCTTCTGGCCAGGAGGCCCCCTACCCGAACACATTGGCTACTCCACCAGCACAAGTCCGGAGGGCCCTTGGAAATATGGAGGAGTGGTGATGCCAGCACAGGGCAGAGCATTCACGAACCATCCCGGTGTAATCGATTTCAGAGGTAAAACATACTTCTTCTATCACAACGGTGCCCTCCCGGGCGGTGGAGGCTTCACCCGTTCTGTTGCAGTTGAGGAACTCCGTTTCAACCCCGATGGATCCATTCCACGAATCAACATGACAGAAGGTATCACACAAGGATTGGCAACCTTGAACCCTTATCTGTTAAACCAAGCTGAAACCATCGCCTTTTCAGAAGGATTCAAGTCGTCACAAAACGAGAAGGTTGGCGTATTTGTAACGGCCAACCATGATGGTGCGTATATCAAAGTACGCGATGTTGATTTCCGTGATAAGGAAGCGACCAAATTTACTGCACGTGTGGCCACAACCCACAACGACCCCATTACCCTTGAGGTACGCCTAGATAGTCGTGAAGGTGAAAAGATTGCTTCTATACGTATTCCCCGCACCGGTGGCAACGACCGTTGGGCAATTGTTTCAGCAGATATCAATGGAGTTACCGGTCTGCACGACCTCTATTTCGTTGTAAAGGGAAAACCGACTAGTCACCTCATGTATTTCGACTACTGGAGATTTTCTGAATAGACATCAATCTTTTTGAATCAATCCAAACAAATTGGATAAACATAAAAAATGAACTGATAAAATGAAAAAAAAATTTCGCACATTCCTCTTTTTATTATTTCTTTCCACGCATATCATCGTTGCACAAATTGCAACCCTTGATAGCCCGGATGGGAAACTGAAGCTTCAACTCCATCTCGATGAGGGGCAACCCTGTTTTACTGTGGAATATGCAGGTAAGAGCATCCTTGAAAAATCACCATTGGGATTGATCACCAATGAGGGGGACTTCAGCAAGAATCTCACGCTTAAAAGTGTTGAGACATCAACAGTAGAGAAAAATTATATCCAGGAAAAAATTAAACGCTCCTCTGTACACTATGTAGCAAACAGACTGGTAATTACCTTTGAAGATGCCAAACAGAGGGGAGTGAGCATTGCGTTCCAAGTAAGTAACAACGATGTAGCCTTTCGGTACGAACTACCCAGTTGGGGTGAAAGAAGAGCTTGTGTAATTGAAAAGGAGGCAACTGGATTCAAGTTCCCCGAATACACCACCACTTTTTTGTCAAATATGATGGGTGCTATGGGTGCTTTTGCAAGAACCTCACCCAGTTATGAAAGTGGTTATACCAATGATGAGCCAGTAGGAAAACCCACTTACGGTAAACTGGGATATGTTTTCCCAGGTCTCTTTCGTATCGGTGAAGATGGTTGGGCATTAGTCTCAGAAACAGGCGTCACCAGTCAATACTGTGCATCCCATCTAAGTGACGGTACCAAAGAGGGGTTGTACTTGGTTGAATATCCAGAAATGCGTCAAAACAACGGATTTGGCAGTACTGGAGCACAAATTTCACTCCCCGGTGTAACACCTTGGCGAACCATCACTGTTGGAAGTAATCTGAAACCTATCGTAGAAACGACCATTGCATTTGACCTCGTGGATCCATTATATGAGCCCTCAAAAGATTATAAATATGGAAGAGGTACCTGGAGTTGGATTGTTTGGCAGGATCAAAGTATGAACTGGGATGATCAAGTTAAGTATATCGATCTGGCTTCTGAAATGGGGTACGAATATATCTTGATCGACGCATTGTGGGATAGTAACATCGGCTATAAGAAGATGGAAGAACTAATCCAATATGCTAATTCTAAAGGTGTAGATGTCTTCCTCTGGTACAACTCCAATGGAGCATTCAACGATGCACCGCAAGGACCTAGGAACAGGATGAACACCTCCATAAATCGAAAAGAAGAGATGAAATGGTTGCAAAAAGTGGGAGTTAAGGGCTTGAAAGTCGATTTCTTTGGAGGCGATAAGCAGGAGACCATGCGTTTTTACGAAGATATTCTCTCGGATGCCAACGATTATGGATTGATGATCATCTTCCACGGTTGTACACTCCCTAGAGGATGGGAGCGACTCTACCCCAACTTTGTTGGAAGTGAAGCAGTGTTAGCTTCTGAAATGCTGATTTTCTCACAGGATGTACGTGAGAAAGAAGCATTCTATGCAACCTTGCACCCATTTATCCGCAATAGTGTAGCTAGCATGGAGTTTGGAGGGGTATTTTTTAATAAATTCCTCAATAGAGGAAACAGTAGAGGGCAACAACGTCTCACTACCGATGTTTTCCAAATTGCGACTGGAGTCCTCTTCCAGAACCCGGTGCAGATGTTTGCACTTACACCCAATAATCTGACAGATACGCCTTCGTTCCTTATCGATTTCATGAAAGAAATCCCAACTACATGGGATGAAACATTGTATATAGATGGTTATCCCGGCAAATTTTCGGTCATTGCACGTCGTCATGGTGAACAGTGGTACATAGCCGGTGTAAATGCTCTCGAGGAGCCACTGAAATTGGAACTGAACCTTCCAATGGTTGCTGGGAAAAATGTGACTCTATATGCTGACAACAACAATAGAGAGCCATCGATAAACAAAAGCAAAATCAATAAAAACGGAAAAATAACGGTCACTCTTCTACCTAAAGGAGGTTTCGTAATCAAATAAAGTGGAGTATACCAATTAAGACTATTGTGCGTATCTTTTAATAATGAAGATACGCACATAGTTATTAAATCGAATGCTTTCACCCATCAATATTGTAGCAAATGAAACGGATTAATATCACGATTCTATTTTCACTATTTGTCTGTTTGGGTTTCATTCAGGCACAAGAGAAGTTGTACCATAACGAATTCCCAATATCGGATGTAGTACTGCTCGAGGGACCATTCAAGGAGGCACGAGACCTGAATCTGGAGGTTCTTCTTCAATACGATGTAGATCGCCTCTTGGCTCCCTATCGCAAGGTAGCCGCTCTTCCTACAAAGGCTGATAGTTATCCCAACTGGGATGGATTGGATGGCCATGTGGCTGGACATTATCTTTCAGCTATGGCTATTAATTATGCAGCCACAGGCAACAACGTATGCAAAGAGCGCATGGAGTATATGTTGAAGGAACTTCAGGAGTGTCTGGAAGCAAACAATGTCCACAATGCAGAATGGGGTCGCGGTTATATTGGAGGATTCCCCAATAGTGCTGCTTTATGGTCCTCGTTTAAGAAGGGAAACATTGAAACTTATATGGGAGCATGGGCACCTTTCTACAATTTACACAAGATGTATGCTGGATTACGCGATGCCTGGCTTTATGGAGGAAGTGAAGATGCAAAAAATCTGTTCCTTCAATTCTGTGATTGGGGCATTGAAATTACAGCTGATTTTACGGATGAACAGATGCAGTCGATGCTCAACATGGAACATGGAGGCATGAACGAAATCTTTGCCGATGCTTATCAGATAACCGGTAACGAGAAATACTTGATTGCAGCCCGTAGATACTCACATAAGATGTACCTTGATCCTTTGTCAAAAGGGATTGACAACTTGGACAACAAGCATGCCAACACACAGATACCTAAGTTTATCGGTTTCACTAGAATTGCAGAGTTGAGTGGTGATAAAGTATATGAAAAAGCGGGAAGATTCTCTTGGGAGACCATTGTAAACAATCGTACATTGGCTTTTGGAGGTAACAGTCGGAGAGAACATTTTCCGGGTGTCGCATCCTGTGGAGACTACATCAACGATGTGGATGGGCCGGAGACCTGTAATTCCTACAACATGTTGAAACTGACAGAAGATCTGTTTCGCATTCAACCTTCAGCAAATTATGTCGATTACTATGAGCAAACACTTTTCAATCACATTTTATCGACCCAACACCCCGAACATGGTGGGTATGTTTACTTCACCACTGCCCGTCCGCGGCACTACCGTGTGTACTCCACTCCTAACAATGCCATGTGGTGCTGTGTGGGTACAGGTATGGAGAATCACAGTAAATACAACCAGTTTATTTACACGCACCTCGGCGACTCTCTTTTCCTGAACCTTTTCATTGCATCCCAACTCAACTGGAAAGAGAAAGGGATCCAAATCAGACAAGAGACCGGTTTTCCATATGAAGAAAAAACAACACTCATCATCACAAAAGGATCTGCCCTTTTCCCGCTCTTAATTCGCTATCCCGGTTGGGTAGATAAGGGAGCATTGGAAATTTACATCAACGGAAAAAAGGTATCTTACAATTCACTCCCCTCCTCCTACATCTCAGTGAAGAGGAAATGGAAAAAAGGAGATGTGGTGAAAGTGAAACTACCCATGCAAAATCATATCGAACACCTTCCCAATGTCGATAAATACATCGCATTCATGCATGGCCCCATATTGCTGGGAGCAAAAACCGGTACAGAAGATTTACGGGGATTGCTTGCCGACGATGGCAGATGGGCTCAATATCCGGGAGGAATCATGATGCCCGTAGACCAAGCACCTATCTTGATTGAAGATGATATCCAACATCTCGCCAACAAACTGATAGCCGTAAAGGATAAACCTTTGCATTTTACGTTGGATGTCAACATGGAAAATCCGTTGGGTGTCACCCTAGAACCATTTGCAAATATTCACGATGCAAGATATATGATCTATTGGCTAGCCCTCACGAATGAGGGTTACAGAGCCTACAAAGACTCATTGACAGCTATCGAGAATGAGAAAATGGCCATAGAAAGACAAACCATCGACTTTGTTGCACCCGGTGAACAGCAACCGGAAACAGACCATGCCATCGAAAAGGAACATTCCACCTCGGGTAACAGCAACAACGAATTCTACCGTGTTGCAACGGAAAATGGATATTTTAGTTATGAGCTGAAAACCAATAAAGAAGAAAATTTAAATCTTTTAGTACGCTATTGGGGGGCTGAATGGGGTGGACGTAAATTTGATATCTACATCGACGATGAGAAGTTATTAACCGAAGACAACACCAATCGTTGGAACCAATCAAGGTTCTTTGACATACGGTACAACATCCCGGAAAGAATGGTGAAAGGAAAAGATAAAATCAGGGTCAAGTTTCAGTCAATTCCCGGCAATAGTGCCGGAGCTGTATACTTTGTCCGATTGCTTCGGAACGACCCATCAGAAACTAACTGATCTATTCTTCACTCATATCTATTAAAAGGATCACATAATTAATAACCCAACGACCAATTTGTATACATTCAATAAAAAAACATGATGATGAAAAGATTCATAACAATGCTATTCCTGATCGCTATCACTCTTGTTGAAGTGAGAGCCCAACACACACAACCTCCCCAACGCCCTATCATCCAAACTAAATATACGGCTGACCCTGCGCCATTGATTTATAACGACACTGTATTTCTCTATACAAGTCACGATGAGGATGATGCCATGGGCTTTAAGATGATGAACTGGCTATTATATTACTCCACCGATATGGTGAACTGGACAGAGCATGGCGTTGTAGCCTCACTAAAGAATTTCGACTGGGTACCCTACGAAAATGGAGCCTGGGCAGTACAGTGCGTTGAGCGCAATGGAAAGTTCTATCTCTATTGCCCCATGCCTGGTGGAGTAGGAATAGGTGTGCTTGTTGCCGATACACCTTATGGACCATTCAAAGATCCTATCGGAGGACCACTGATTCGTAACAGTAGTCACGACATCGACCCCACCGTGATGATCGACGATGATGGCCAGGCATACATGTACTGGGGAAATCCAAAAGTCTATTGGGTGAAATTAAACGAAGATATGATCTCCTACACCGGAGAAATCAATCAGGATCCAACCACTCCTGCCAACTACCAAGAAGGTCCATGGGTATGGAAGCACAATGGATTCTACTACATGGCCTATGCCTCAACCTGCTGTCCCGAAGGAATCGGTTATGCTATGAGCAGCAAGCCAACAGGAGCTTGGGAAAACAAGGGTATGATTATGGACGCATCCGAAAAAACACGTGGAAATCACCCGGGTATCATTGAATACAAAGGAAAATGGTATGTCTTTGGGCACAGCTACGATTTACTAAAACACATCACGCCCAAATTCTATGAACGACGCTCTGTTGACATGGAGGAGATGACCTACAACCCCGATGGAACCATCCAAAACCACACCTATTTCTCGGTTGAGGGGTCAAAGCAAGTTGGCACACTCAATCCGTTTACACGTGTTGAAGCAGAGACGATGGCTTGGAGTGAAGGAGTTAAAACAGCCTTCGAGAATGAATGGGAGGGTGACTTTGACTGGGCAAGGGGTAAAAAGATAGCAGACCGTCTGTATGTTACCTCCATCAACCATGGCGACTATATTGTTGTGAAGGGTGTTAACTTTAATGCTGGTGCCAATTCTTTAGAGGTGAGCGTCTCTCCTATATATGGTGGCAAACTTGAGATTC
Organism: Proteiniphilum sp. UBA1403; assembly: GCA_002305715.1. Lineage (GTDB taxonomy): Bacteria > Bacteroidota > Bacteroidia > Bacteroidales > Dysgonomonadaceae > Proteiniphilum. Next base: position 105,089 of record DBQD01000036.1, read on the forward strand.
ATTCCGGTTCAATTGATGGACCTATTCTCGCGACAGTTGAGATAGAAGGATCTCGCGAAGCTGGTATATGGAAAAGTGTATCAACACCTGTAAGTACAATCAAGGGTGTTCATGACCTCTATTTTGTTTTCAAGGGTGAAAAAGATTTATTCAATTTCGACTGGTGGAAATTTTCCACGAAATAATTTGTTATACATAGACTTACAAAATTAATTACACAATACAATGAAAGGATATATCGCCACACTTACGGTATGGTTGTTAATTGCCACAATGGGTTATGCTCAATCATATCAAAAAACCGAGCTAGGTGTACGAACTCAAGTGAACTCGATGGATATTGAACTCCAGTTTTTTGGACCATCAATTGTACGTGTCGTCAAAAAACCCGCAGGTACACTTGTTGACAAAGTGAGTCTATCAGTTATCAAGACACCGGATAAGGTCAATTTTTCATCCAGACAAAAGGGGAATGAACTGATACTGAAAAACAAGAACTTAGAAGTTTCTCTTCACTTAAAAAACGGTAATGTGGCATTTAAAAACGCTAAGGGAACAAGGCTTCTGACCGAAAAGGAGGTTGGTGCGACCTTTATTGATTTCGATGATGCAGGAGTGAAAACATATAGTGTAAAACAGTCCTATCTCTTGGATAAAGACGAACCTATATATGGACTCGGTATCCTACAAAATGGAAAGATGTCGCAGCGTGACCAAGAAGTGCAGATGATCCAAAACAATACATGGGATTTTGTAACTTTCTTTCAATCAGTTAAAGGGTATGGACTCTTCTGGGATAACTATTCACCCACTACTTTCAGAGACAAACCCGAAGAAACTTCATTTAGTTCAGAGGTGGGAGATTGCATCGATTACTATTTTATGTACGGCGGAGATGCCGATGGAGTAATTGCCCAGATGCGTGACCTCACTGGGCAAGTTCCTATGTTCCCTTTGTGGACTTATGGGTTCTGGCAGAGCAAGGAACGGTATAAAAGTCAACAAGAGACTGTAGGTGTCGTACGAAAGTACCGTGAGCTGGGTGTTCCTCTCGACGGGATTATACAGGACTGGCAATACTGGGGTAACAACTACCTTTGGAATGCGATGGAGTTTCTCAATGAGGATTTCCCCAATCCGCAAGGTATGGTCGATGAGATTCATGACATGAATGCTCACATGATCATTTCCATCTGGTCCTCATTTGGGCCTGCCACCAAACAATACCGCGAACTGTCAAAAATAGGTGCACTTTACGACTTCAACACGTGGCCTGAATCGGGTCTAACCAGTTGGCCACCCAATATGGAGTATCCATCGGGTGTACGGGTATATGACGCCTTCAATCCCAAAGCTAGAGACATTTACTGGAAGTACCTGAATGAGGGACTGATGAAATATGGGATCGATGGATGGTGGATGGATTCAACCGAGCCGGATCATTTAAGTTTCAAGAAGGAGGACATGGATAACCAAACGGCAATGGGCTCATTTCGAAAAGTGAGGAATGCATACCCTTTGGTCACAGTTGGTGGAGTGTATGATAATCAACGTGAAGTATCATCAGACAAGAGAGTGTTTATCCTCACACGATCAGGTTTTGCTGGCCAGCAGCGCTATGGCGCCAACGTATGGTCGGGTGATGTTTTCACATCGTGGGAGAATTTCCGCAACCAGATTCCGGCTGGACTTAACTTCTCGCTTTGTGGTATTCCTCATTGGAACAGCGATATAGGTGGTTTCTTTGCCGGAGAATACAACAGATCTTGGAACGATGGATCGGCATCCAAAAATCCGTTATTCCAGGAATTATATGTGCGCTGGATGCAATTCGGAGCATTTAATCCGATGATGCGCTCGCATGGTACCGATCTATCGAGAGAGATTTATCACTTTGGTGAAAAGGGAGAACCCATATACGATGCAATAGAGCGTACCATTCATTTGCGTTATGCCATGTTGCCCTATATCTATTCCACATCATGGGAGGTAACCAATAAACAGTCGAGCTTCATGCGTGCACTAGTAATGGATTTTGCTCAGGATAAAAATGTATGGGATATTAATGACCAATTCATGTTTGGTAAATCTATTCTGGTTGCCCCGGTGACTGAGGCACAATATACTCCCGAAAAAATTGCAGATGCTAAGAATAATGACGGGTGGAGTCGATCAGAGGGAAATAAAACTGCGAAAGGTTCAACTGTCGATTTTACGACAAAAAAAAGTACGACACTCTATCTGCCGGCAGGTACAACATGGTATGATTTCTGGACCAACGAACGAATGAAGGGAGGAAAGGAGATTACTAAAGAGACAAGCATAGATATCATTCCATTGTATATCAAAGCTGGAACCATCCTTCCCATTGGGCCAGAAGTACAATATGCAACTGAGAAGAAATGGGACAATCTGCAAATACGTATTTACGAAGGTGCAGATGGTGAGTTCACCCTTTATGAAGATGAAAACGACAACTATAACTATGAGAAAGGGGTATTCTCAACGATCACCTTTACATGGAACGATTCGAAAAAGGAACTTACAATTGGAAACTGCAATGGCTCATACCCCGGCATGCTGACTGAGCGAAAGTTTCAAATTGTGCGTGTTGGACCTAACCATGCAAATGGTATGGCGAAAGTAGAAAAGTTCGACAAGGTAGTTGACTATACCGGTAAAAAAATGGTCGTTAAACTTTAATCCTCTATCGTTGTTCCTATTAGAACTAGCTCATCTATTGCATATATCAATATTGGATAATTGTTGTAATTAAAATAGGTAAAAGAATCGACCAATGAAATTCATAATTTGTACAATCTTATCAGGATTAGTCCTTACTTCATGTGCACCCAAGCAGGAACGCATGATGGAGGGACCGTATGAACCAACCTGGGAGTCTCTTTCTCAATATGGTGAAGCACCAGACTGGTTTCGGGATGTGAAATTTGGAATCTGGTCCCATTGGGGACCACAATGTGAACCTGGACAGGGTGATTGGTATGCCCGAGAAATGTACATGGAGGGAAGCCGTATCTACAAATGGCACGTAGAAAACTATGGTCATCCATCGGAATTTGGATTCAAGGATGTCATCAATCTATGGAAGGCCGACAAATGGAATCCGGAGGAATTAATGGAATTATACCATCGAGCAGGGGCACGTTACTTTTTCACTCTCGGAAATCATCACGATAACTTTGACAATTGGAACAGCAAGCATCACAAGTGGAACTCCGTAAACTTAGGACCTGAAAAAGATATTGTTGGCGGTTGGGAGAAAGTAGCCCGAAAATATGGAATGTATTTTGGCGTAAGCATTCATTCTGCGCATGCTTGGAGTTGGTATGAACCTGCCCAGAGAGCCGATAAAGAAGGACCCTTGGCTGGAGTACCTTATGACGGTACACTAACAAAAGAAGAAGGTCGAGGTAAATGGTGGGATGGTTATGATCCACAGGAATTGTATGCCCAAAATCACCCATTGAGTGATGAGAGTCACGACGATAGCGCTATACACGGCCAGTGGGCTTGGGGAGATGGAGCCTTTCCTCCCTCTGACGAATATTGTCAGAACTTCTTCAACAGGACGGTAGACATGATCAACCAGTTTAACCCCGACTTGGTCTATTTCGATGATACCGCAATGCCTCTTTGGCCCGTAAGTGATGCCGGATTACGTACTGTAGCTCACTTTTACAATAAAAGTGTGCGCGAACGAAATGGAATGAATGAAGTTGTTGCATTTGCAAAAATCTTGAATGATGAGCAAAAGAATGCCTTAGTTTGGGATGTTGAAAAAGGGGTGCCCGACCAGATACAGGAGAAACCATGGCAGACATGTACCTGTCTTGGCTCGTGGCATTATAACCAGTCCTATTACGATAGAGACCGTTACAAATCGGCCAAGACAGTCGTCCACATGCTCGTTGACATCATCAGTAAAAATGGCAATCTGCTGTTAAGTGTGCCGCAAAGAGGAGATGGATCAATCGACGATAAAGAACGAAAGATTCTAGAAGATATTGCATCCTGGATGGCAATAAATGGAGAAGGGGTGTACGGCACTCGTCCCTGGAAGATTTTTGGTGAAGGACCTGTAGCTGAGGCTAGCAACCCACTCCAAGCACAGGGATTTAACGAAGGAAGACATGCTCCATATACCGCTGCAGACATCCGTTTTGTGGTGAAGGGTGACGTACTCTACGCCCACGTCTTGGCACTACCGGAAGGCAACAAAGTGGTCATAAAATCATTATCGGAAGGGAATCCGCTGATGAAAAAAGAGATCACATCAGTATCACTGGTCGGCAGTGAACATACACTCACTTTCACGAGAAATTCAGAAGGGTTACAAATTGAACTACCTGTAGAGTATATGGAGATGCCCAGTGAGATTTCTTTACTTTTTAAAATCTCATAACTGAAAAAATAACCGATTAACGAGTAACAGAAATGAAAAATCATATATTCATTGTGACGCTACTGAGCATTGCTTCCCTTTTTATATCTACAATGAATGCCCAGGAGAGGCCCCTGGTCTATAATTCTGAGAATTCAATTGCTCCTTTTGAGGTCACACTACCCTCATTCAATGAACTGCCGGTGATTGAAACTCTACCCGATCCATTCGCTTGGTCCGACGGTAGCGGACGTTCAACTCGTTTTGAAGATTGGGCACGCAGAAGAATGGAGATTGGCGCCGAAATACAACATTATGAAATTGGAAAAAAACCGACACGCCCCGATACCATCACCGCTAGTTACGAGAACGATACCCTCCGTGTGGAGATAACCGTAAATGGCGCGACATTGACACTCACCTCGGGGGTAACTCTTCCAGAGGGTGAGGGTCCCTTTCCCGCAGTAATTGGTATTGGCAGTGGATCGGGCAGCCTACCACCCGATCTCTTCAGCTCCCGCAACATTGCACAAATAATCTTCAACTTCGCTCAAGTTGTGGCGTGGCAACAACAGAGGGGTAAGGAACCGATTAACAAACTATATCCTGAGTTAATCCATATGGGGTCATATAGTGCGTGGTCGTGGGGTGTCAGTCGACTGATAGATGGACTCGAACTTGTTGCCGACAAACTACCCATTGACCTAAGTCGACTAGCCATAACCGGTTGCTCTTTCGCGGGGAAGATGGCTCTCTTTGCTGCAGCTTTCGATGAACGCATTGCTCTCACCATTGCACAGGAACCGGGTGGTGGAGGAACGGCAGCCTGGCGTGTTTCTGAGACACTGGGTGAGGTGGAAACATTGGGCAGAACAAATCATGTTTGGTTTATGGAGGAGATGTTTCAATTCTCAAATGCAGTAGGTAAACTACCTTTCGACCATCATGAGCTGTTGGCAATGATTGCACCACGTGCTCTGTTTGTTCTTGGAAACACCGATTATGAGTGGTTGGCCGATGAATCAAGTTTCGTTGCATGCAAAGCTGCCAAACGAGTTTGGGAAACTTTAGGCATAGCCGACCGATTCGGATTCTCTATCGTTGGAAACCACGGACATTGTATTCTCCCTGATAATCAACGACCGGAAGTTGAAGCTTTCATCGATAAATTCCTGCTTGGTAAGAAGGATATTGATACAAATATCGAAATCCATCCATTTCCGAACACCGATTATTCGAAGTGGATTAACTGGTAGAATTCGATCAAATGTCCACATGGAAAAAAGCGACAGTGAATATCGACAATTACACAACACAAATAGTATATAAACAAAGAATCAAAATGATCAAGCGAGTCCTGAATCTCCTGCTTATTGCACTTGTACTTGTTGCATCAAATGCATGTTCTTCGAAAGGTGAAATTACCGTTGCCAGTTATAATGTACGCTACGACAATCGTGGCGATGCAGAAAGAGGCAATGCTTGGGAAAATAGACATTCAATTATTACCGGTCTAATTCGTTTTAACGACTTTGAAATATTTGGTACCCAGGAAGTATTGGACCATATGCTGAAGGATATGCTTGCAGACCTACCCGACTACAGTTATATTGACGTTGGACGTGATGATGGCAAAACGAAAGGTGAATACGCCCCCAATTTTTTATAAAACTAGTCGCTTCGAGTTATTGAATTCCGGTAATTTCTGGTTATCGGAGGAGACCGAGTTCCCCAACAAAGGATGGGATGCCGCACTTCCTCGAATTTGCACGAGGGGAGAGTTTAAAGACAAAAAGAGCAAGCTCCGTTTCTATTTTTTCAACCTCCACATGGATCACGTGGGTGTACAAGCACGCTCAGAAAGCTCGAAACTCGTTTTGCGAAAAATTAAAGAGATGTGTGGAAATAGACCTGTCATCTTAACAGGCGACTTCAATGTGGATCAAAACAACAATAACTACCAATTGCTGGCTGAATCGGAGATATTGAATGACTCTTTCGATATTGCAAAAATGAGATACGCATTAAACGGCACTTTCAATGCGTTCGATCCCAACTTGAAAACAGAGAGTCGCATCGATCACATTTTTGTCACCAATGATTTCACCGTGGAGAAATACGGTGTCCTTACCGATACATATCGCGTACAAGTAAACGATAGCATCATACAGAAAGGCGATTTCCCAAAGGCGGTTCACTTATTGGATTATATTGCTCGCTTACCATCCGATCACTTTCCGGTGAAGGTGAAGTTGTCGTTCAATACCTCTTCTCGGTAAAAATCAATTCTCAACAAACATACCAAACTCACTCGGGGGTTCTTCCAGCCTCCCGACTGAGTTTGAACATTCCAAATTACCCCAAACTGGACCACCATAAAGAAAATTTATATAGTTTATATAAATTTTCAATGATTAATTCAGTTTATCTATACATCAATTAGAAAAAAATATCTAACTTTGCCTGAGTTAAAAATACTTTCAAGTAAAGTTTGTGTACGTCCACAATAAATAATTGAAAAGAACTGACCGATCAACCCATGCGAATTTATCTATTTATCCTTTTTCTGTCACTCCTTGCCACACAACAGGCTGAAGCAACAGTCAAGTTGCCTCAACTTGTATCCGATGGTATGGTGTTGCAACGCAATCATGACATTACCCTTTGGGGTAGTGCCGACGCCGGTGAGACTATTACCATTTTGTTCTTGGATAAAACCTACAAAACAACAGCCGATGAACAAGGGAAATGGAAAACAGTACTACCTCCTCATCCAGCAGGCGGTCCCTATCAAATGAGAGTGAACGAGAAATTGATCCAAAACATACTAATTGGAGACGTTTGGCTCTGCTCTGGTCAGTCGAATATGGAGTTACCCATAAACCGGGTTATGGATATTTATCGGTCTGAAGCAGAACAGTATAGCAACCCGATGATTCGCCACATTAAAGTACCTCTTGCCTACGACTTTCACCAACCCCTCAATGATATTCGCCCCGCAACATGGCAACCGCTCACACCCGAAAATGCTCGCACCTTCTCAGCCTTAGCTTATTTCTTTGCAAAGGAGCTGTATGAAAAGACAGGCGTACCCATTGGTTTGCTCAATTCGAGTGTAGGAGGATCACCAGCTGAAGCCTGGATTAGTGAAGAGGGACTTACCAACTTCCCCGTATACCTCAACGAAAGATATATTTATCGCGACGACAAGCTTGTTGAATCAATCCGAGAACTTGATCGTGCACGTCGACATCGCTGGAACATAGTTCTATATCAGAATGACCCTGGAATAAATGCTGCGAACCCTTGGTATGCAATCAATCACGACGATACTGCCTGGGAAAAAGTGGATCTCTTATCGGCGAACTGGGCTAACGATGGACTTAATCCAATCAACGGATCACATTGGTTTCGGAAAGATTTTACATTGTCGGAAGAGCAAGCGGGAAAAACAGCGACCCTTCGGTTGGGATGCATCGTAGATGCCGACTCAGTCTTTGTCAATGGTCATTTTGTTGGAACTACCGCCTACCAATACCCTCCTCGCATTTATCAGATTCCTGCAGGATTGCTGAAAGCAGGTAAAAACAACGTAACGGTACGCCTCATCAGCTACATTGGTGATCCTCACTTTGTTGAAGAGAAACCCTATAAGATTGTGTTCCAAGATGAAAACCAACAGGAAATAATTCTAGATGGAACATGGAAGTACAAACAAGGTACCCCCATGCCTATACTGCCAGGGGAGACCTTCTTTCAATATAAACCTACTGGTCTTTACAATGCCATGATTTACCCCCTCAGAAATTGGGGTATAAAAGGTGTAATCTGGTATCAAGGTGAGTCGAATGCAGACCGGTACAAAGATTATTACGGACTCATGGAATCACTCATTTGTAATTGGCGCACTCTTTGGCAACAGCAGGAATTGCCATTCTTGATTGTCCAATTGGCAAGTTTCATGAAAGACCCCTTTCACCCTTCAGAAAGCAACTGGGCTGAGATGCGGGAAATACAAAGACAACTATCGCTAAAGGTACCCAATACAGCTCTTGTCGTCACCACCGATATTGGTGAATGGAACGACATCCATCCTCTCAACAAGAAGGATGTAGGCCGCCGACTTGCGCTGCAAGCTCGCCGCATTGCATATGAAGAAAAAGGAGTGGTCAGTGATGGTCCTCAACTCGACAAAGTCACACGCAACGGCAACCAGGTTATTCTTTTGTTTAAAGAGGGAACCAACAATCTATTGCCTGTTGAGGAATTGAGAGGTTTTGCCTTGCAAGATGCGAATGGCAACTACGAGTGGGCTAACGCCAGTATCAACCAGAACAGGGTCATCCTATGGAACGAAAAAATCACCCATCCGGTGAAAGTTCGGTATGCATGGGGAAACAGCCCCATTGTTGCAAACTTGAAGAACAGTGAAGGATTACCGGCCTCTCCCTTTCAGGTAACAATACCAGAATGAATCGATTAATCATTAAATAAATAACATAAAAATGCAAAAACAATCAGTCACAAAAGATGAATCACGCGGCTTTTATAAGCTGTCAGGAGTACAACGGATAGGCTTCGGATCGGGCGATTTGGCACAGAACCTTATCTATCAGACTGTGTCGATGTACCTGTTAATTTTCTATACAAATGTATTTGGCCTACCCGCAGCGACAGCTGCAGTCATGTTCCTCATCGTTCGTTTGATTGATGTGGTATGGGATCCCATTGTGGGTGCCTTCGTAGATAAACAGAACCCCAAAATGGGGAAATATCGCTCTTGGCTTATTCTTGGTGGACTTCCACTAACGGGATTTGCTATTCTCTGTTTCTGGAACGGATTCTCCGGATCTCTTCTTTATGCTTACATCACTTACGTTGGAATGTCGATGGCCTATACATTGGTCAATGTACCGTATGGAGCACTCAATGCTTCTCTCACTCGCGACACGGACGAGATCACCAAACTCACCGCTACCCGCATGTTCTTGGCAAACCTGGGAGGTCTGGCCGTAGCTTACGGTATACCCATCATCGTGAAGACCCTCTCTCCCGATGGTAGAATCAACTCACCTGAATCGGGTGATGCATGGTTTATCACCATGACCATTTATGCTCTCGCAGGTTTGGCGCTGCTCATATTCTGCTATACTCAGACCAAAGAACGAGTAGTAATGGCTGAGAAAGATACCAAAGAAGTGAAGGTTTCCGACCTCTGGACTGAGTTCAAACGAAATCGTCCATTGCGTATACTTGCCTTCTTCTTCATCACGGCTTTTGCGATGATGGCTATCGGCAATTCTGCCGGATCTTACTATATGATCTACAACGTTTACGCTCCCGATATGGTACCTTACTTCATGGCCTTGGGCTCCATTCCTGCATTTATCTTTATGCCGATGGTTCCCGCCATAAAACGAGCAATTGGAAAGAAAAAGATGTTCTACGTCTTCCTCTCCGTAGCTATCTTCGGTATGGCCATGCTCTATGCCATCTCGGTAATTCCAGCCCTGAAAACACAGGTGTGGTTGGTTTTGGTAGGCCAGTTTGTTAAGTCTACTGGCGTTATTGTAGCCACCGGCTATATGTGGGCACTTGTTCCAGAGGTAATCTCCTACGGGGAACACAAAACAGGACGCCGCATCTCAGGTATTGTAAACGCGTTGACCGGAATTTTCTTCAAGGCAGGAATGGCACTTGGAGGAGTGGTACCAGGCTTTGTGTTGGCTTTGGTAGGTTTCGACGAGAAAAATGCAGTATCGCAAACACCCATCGTAGAACAAGGTATACTTTGGCTTGTGGCTGTTATCCCGGCCTTGCTGCTGATACTGGCTATGTTTATCATTTCAAAATATGAACTTGAGGATGATGTGATCGATCAGATCAATCTTGAAATTGAAACAAGAAATGATTAAAAAATCAATGAAATCAACAAAAACATCTCTTCTAACTCTTTTGGGGTTGCTGCTTTTGAGTTGCAGCACCCCCCAAAAGGAGGAGGCACCTTCTTTAAAGAAAGCTTTTCAAGACAAATTTTTAATTGGCACAGCACTCAATGTCGGTCACAATAAAGGTACCGACAGCTTGGGTATTGACATTATCAAGCATCACTTCAACGCAATTGTTGCGGAAAATTGCATGAAAAGCATGCATATACAACCCGTTGAAGGTGTGTTTTTCTTCGACGAAGCTGATCATTTTGTGCAATTTGGAGAAGACAATAACATGCACATCACCGGACATACACTGATATGGCACTCACAGGTTTCCGATTGGTTCTTCACCGACGATAAGGGAGAGGATGTTTCACGCGAGGTGATGATTGAACGGATGAAAAACCATATACAAGCGTTGGTAGGTCGTTATAAGGGACGTGTACACGGTTGGGATGTGGTAAACGAAGCAATTCTCGACGATGGAAGTTGGCGTGAAACCAAATTCAAAGAGATTGTTGGCGACGATTATATCAAGCTCGCCTTCCAGTTTGCACACGAGGCCGACCCCGATGCTGAGCTTTATTACAACGACTATGGCATGTCAAATGAAGGAAGACGTAACACCGTAATCAAAATGGTGAAAGAGTTACAAGCCGAAGGTATTCGGATAGATGGCATCGGCATGCAGGGACATATGCGTTTGGATGTGCCCGACATTAACGAGTTTGAGAAAAGTATCGAAGCCTTTGCTGCTTTGGGTGTGAAGGTGATGATCACGGAGATGGACATAACGGTACTTCCTTTCCCCACTGATGAGACAGCAGAGGTCTCACTCACAGCCGAATACCAAGAGGTAATGAACCCCTATACTGCAGGATTGCCTGCCGATGTAGAAGATGCTTTCAACAAACAGTACATCGATTTCTTTAGTCTGTTTCTGAAACATAGCGACAAAATAAGCAGGGTAACCCTTTGGGGTGTGACCGATATCGACACGTGGCGAAACGATTGGCCCATAAAAGGTAGAACCGATTATTCGCTGCTCTTCGACAGAAACTACCAGGCCAAGCCGGTCGTACAACAATTGATTGATCTTACTAAAAAATAATTTAAAAATATAAAGATGATGAAAGAACCAAGATACCTCGTACCAGGTGATTATATGGCAGACCCGGCGGTACATGTTTTTAACGGGCGACTTTACATCTACCCTTCACACGATTGGGAAAGTGGAATACCGGAAAATGATAACGGCGATCATTTTAACATGAAAGATTATCATGTCTTTTCTATGGATGACGTAGAAAAGGGAGAGGTAACCGATCACGGTGTAGTACTCAGTACGGATGATATTGCATGGGCAGGACGACAGTTATGGGATTGCGATGTGGCGTACAGAAATGGAAAATATTACATGTATTTTCCGCTGAAAGATAAAAACGATATTTTCCGTATTGGCGTAGCCATCAGCGACAAGCCGGAGGGGCCATTCATCCCCCAGGAAAACCCAATTAAAGGAAGCTATAGTATTGACCCAGCATTGTGGCACGATAAAGATGGTGAATATTACATGTACTTCGGTGGTCTCTGGGGTGGTCAACTGCAACGCTACCGCAATAACAAAGCACTCGAATGTGCGATATTACCCGAAGGCGATGAATTGGCTCTTTGTCCAAAAGTAGTACGCATGCGAAAAGATATGCTCGAGTTTGAGGAAGAACCCCGTGACTTGGTTATTCTCGACGAAAAAGGCAAACCTCTGACAGCAGGAGACACAGAACGTCGCTTCTTCGAAGCTTCATGGATGCATTATTACAACGGAAAATACTATTTCTCATACTCCACCGGCGACACCCATTTGTTGTGCTATGCCACCGGTGATAATCCATACGGTCCATTTACATACCAGGGTGTCATACTTACACCTGTGGTGGGTTGGACAACCCATCACTCTATTGTGGAGTTCAAAGGAAAATGGTACCTGTTCCATCACGATTGTGTTCCCTCCGGAGGCCAAACATGGCTCAGAAGCCTCAAGGTGGTGGAACTGACCTACAACGAAGACGGAACCATCCAAACCATTGAAGGAACAGCCAGAAAATGAGGCGTATCTTCTGCATCATATGGCTTTGCATTGTCTCCATTGGAGTGATAAACGCTGAGGACGGAAGCCGGTTATGGCTCCGTTTTCAGTCGTGCAACACAGCAACCCTACCCAACTTCACTGCCATAAACGGTAACAAGGGATCGTTTGCCTTGCAGCAATTTCAGGAGGCATGGAGCCTAATGACCGGTAACAATCTGCCCGAAAGGAACCTGTCGGCAGGTCACACCCTGTTGATTGGCACCTCTAAAAACAGAGAGATCAAAAAAGTAGTAAAAGCCAAAGAATTAAAGGAACTGGGTACGGAGGGATATATCATCCGTACAGTGATGCAAGGGAATAAGATGGTGACTCTTGTCGCTTCTCTCGGCGAGGGAGGACTTCTTTATGGCGTATACCACCTCCTACGACTCATACAGACTGGCACTGACTTGTTGTCTCTCCAAATCAGCGAGAAACCGAGCTACGACATCCGAATTCTAAACCATTGGGATAATCTCAATGGAACAGTGGAACGTGGTTATGCCGGTTACTCCATATGGCAGTGGGACAAATTGCCGGAGGTGATATCACCCCGTTACAAGGAATATGCCCGTGCAAATGCCTCCATTGGCATAAATGGCACGGTACTCAATAACGTAAATGCCTCACCCGATATACTGACTACAAGCTATCTACAGAAAGTAAAAATTATTGCTGATATTCTGCGACCATACCATATTAAGGTCTACCTGTCTGTGAACTTCTCATCCCCAAAAATAGTGGGAGGATTGAGTGATTCCGACCCGCTGAACCCACAAGTACAAAAATGGTGGCATGAAAAAGCGACGGAGATTTATCGGTTGATTCCCGATTTTGGAGGATTCCTGGTAAAAGCTAACTCCGAAGGTCAACCCGGGCCCATGGATTACGGTCGTACCCATTCCGATGGCGCCAACATGCTTGCCGATGCCCTCAAACCTTACGGCGGCATTGTTATGTGGCGTGCCTTTGTCTATAACCCCAGTCCCGAGGATCGTGCAAAACAGGCTTACTTAGAGTTTAAACCGCTAGATGGAGCATTTCGCAATAATGTAATCATTCAGGTCAAGAATGGACCGGTAGATTTTCAACCACGGGAGCCATTCAGTCCCCTGTTTGGAGCCATACAACAAACAGCCATCATGCCGGAATTGCAGATCACACAGGAGTATCTCGGTTTCTCCAATCACCTGGTTTTCCTTGCCCCACAATGGAAGGAATTCCTGGAAAGCGACACCCATTGTAAGGGAGAGAACTCCACCGTGGCTAAAAGTACCGATGGTACAATCTATCCTCACACCCACAGTGCTATTGCTGGTGTTGCCAACATTGGACTGGACACCAACTGGTGCGGGCACCATTTTGCGCAGGCCAACTGGTATGCTTTTGGTCGTTTGGCGTGGGATCATACCCTCACGGCTGAAGAGATTGCCACCGAGTGGATTCGCATGACTTTCAGCAATGAACCGAAATTTGAGAAGCCAGTGAAAGAGATGATGCTCCAATCGTGGGAAACAGCTGTCGACTACATGATGCCTCTCGGTCTACATCATATCTTTGCGTGGGACCATCACTACGGACCGGAACCCTGGTGTAATATACCTGGGGCCAGAGCCGACTGGTTACCGCCCTACTATCACAACGCCGGTACCGATGGAATTGGTTTTGACCGGACCACAACTGGTAGCGATGCTGTTTCTCAATACTATTCACCCCTTCGTGAACAATTCAACAACCTGGAGAGCTGTCCGGAGGAATTGTTGCTTTGGTTTCACCATGTCCCCTGGAATCACTCCATGAAAAATGGACGTACCCTGTGGGAGGAGCTCTGCTACCGGTACGATGGAGGTGTACAACGAGTGAGGGAGTTTCAGAAGATATGGGACAGAGTGGAACCATTTGTAGACAGTGATCGCTTTCGTCATGTACAGTCACGTTTGCGGATACAGTCGCGCGATGCTGTCTGGTGGAAGGATGCCTGTCTGCTCTATTTTCAGACCTTCTCCAAGAAACCCATACCCTACGATATTGAACGGCCAGTACATGAATTGGAGGAGTTACAGCAAATAAAACTAGAATTGAAGCATCACAATTGATGGCATTTCAAACCAATAAAATAGAATTGAAACAACCAAGCGTTCATTTCTAAACGCCAGTTGAATAATTGAAAAGTCAACATGATTAAAACCTGGAGATGGTTTGGTAAAAAAGATGGTATCACCCTCAATATGCTTCGTCAGATTGGCGTGGAGGGGGTCGTTACCGCCTTATATGACATACCACCGGGTGAAGTATGGAGCACAGAAATCATTGACGAGTTGAAGCAGACCATCGAAAAGGCAGGACTCGTCTGGTCTGTCGTCGAGAGTCTGCCAGTAGCTGAAGAGATAAAATATGCCGCTCCCTCTCGCGACAGCTTGATTGATAATTACAAAGAAAGTCTGACAAATCTGGGGAAGGCCGGAGTGAAGACAATATGCTACAACTTCATGCCCGCCATCGACTGGGTACGTACCGATCTGAATTACCTGCTACCCGACGGCACCAGCACACTCTATTTCGACAAGATTCGTTTTGCCTGTTTCGACTGTATGATCTTGAACAGACCCGGTGCAGAGAATGAGTACAGCGATGATGAGATCGAACAGATGAATCAGCTTTACAAAGAGATGACGATCGCGGAGAAGGAAGCCCTCATCGACACCATCATTGTCAAGACACAAGGTTTCATTCATCGTAATATCACGAGGGGAAACAGCATTCCGGTAGTAGAATTCAGAAAGCAAGTTGAGAAGTACAAGGGTATCGACAAAGAATTGCTTCGGGAGAATCTTTATTATTTCCTACAAAAGGTGATTCCGGTGGCCGAAGAACAGGGCATCATGCTATGCATTCACCCTGACGACCCTCCCTTCCCGGTGTTTGGGTTGCCCCGCATTGTCACCAATGCAGATGATATCGACTGGATCCTTCAATCGATACCCTCTCGCAGCAACGGACTCACCTTTTGCGCAGGCTCATTGAGTGCCGGCAAACAGAACGATGTACCGGCCCTTGCTCATCAATTTGCAGACCGAGTTGGCTTTGCACACCTCAGAAGTACACAACTGCTCCCAGGAGGTAACTTTATGGAAGCATCGCACCTCGAAGGAAACGGAAAACTCATTGAGGTAATCCGCATTTTGGAACAGGCACGGCCCGATATACCCATGCGAGTTGATCATGGCAGGCTGATGCTTGATGACAAAGAAAAAGATTACAACCCCGGCTATTCCTTACTAGGACGAATGGTTGCTTTGGCACAAGTGGAAGGAATGATGGCTGTGATACGAAAAGAAAATGAGATAACAAGACAATAAGAGAATTTATATAACACAAACAAATAACTTACTAAAACAAAAGAGAATGTACCTATTGGGATATGACATCGGGAGTTCATCAGTAAAGGCTGCGCTGGTGAATGTTGAAACAGGAAAGATCGTGGCATCGGATTATTTTCCAAAAACCGAGATGCCCATGCAGGCAAAACAGGCTGGCTGGGCAGAACAAGATCCGGAGATGTGGTGGAGCAACCTAAAGCTGGCTAATGCCTCGGTATTGGCTCAATCGAACGTTTATCCGCAAGATATCAAAGCAATTGGAATCTCCTGGCAGATGCATGGTCTGGTGCTGGTGGACAAAAATCGTCAGTTGCTGCGCCCCTCCATCATTTGGTGCGATAGCCGTGCAGTGCCCTACGGAGAAAAGGCATTCAAGGCTATCGGAGAAGAGAAAGCATTGTCGCACCTACTCAATTCACCCGGTAACTTTACCGCTTCCAAACTTGCTTGGGTAAAAGAAAATGAACCCGAACTTTATGAACGGATCGACAAGGTCATGCTTCCAGGGGACTACATCGCCATGAAGCTGACCGATGAGATTGGCATCACCATGGAGGGACTTTCGGAAGGAATATTTTGGGACTTCAAAGAAAACTGCATCTCGCAGGATGTCTTGAATTACTTTGGCTTTGATCAGGATATGCTCCCTCCACTGACACCCGTCTTTGGAATCCAGGGAAAAGTAACTGCCGCCGCAGCACAAGAACTTGGACTGCAAGAAGGTACTCCAGTAAGCTACCGTGCAGGTGACCAACCCAACAATGCCGTCTCACTCAATGTATTCAACCCAGGAGAAATTGCCTCTACAGCTGGCACATCGGGCGTGGTATATGGAGTACTGGATGATGTTAAATATGACCCCCTCTCTCGGGTGAACATCTTTGCGCACGTGAACCACCAGCCAGCAGCAACCCGCTTGGGTGTGCTTCTCTGCATCAATGGTACGGGTATCCTCAACTCTTGGATTAAAAAGAACATAGTACCCGCCAACATCGATTACAACGGCATGAATGAGCTGGCAGCCCAATCGCCCATCGGCGCCAGGGGTATCTCAGTGATTCCATTCGGAAACGGTGCAGAGAGGGTACTGGAAAACAAAGATAGTGGGAGCTCTTTCCACGGTATCAATTTCAATATTCATTCACTGGCGGATATCCTCCGTGCTGCGCAGGAGGGAATTGTCTTCTCTTTCCAATATGGTATGGAAATAATGAAGGGGCTGGGTATGGACATTAAGGTGATCAAAGCCGGAAATGCCAACATGTTCCTCAGTCCGATCTTCCGGGAGACCCTTGCCTCCGTAAGTGGAGCTGTCATTGAACTCTACGACACAGACGGAGCAGCAGGCGCTGCCAAAGCTGCCGGTATTGGTGCCGGTATTTATGCATCCCACCAGGAAGCATTTGCATCCCTTACAAAGATCCGTACAGTGACACCCGATACCACCCAGGTCGATAGATACCAAGAGGCTTACAATCAGTGGAAAAAATACATTTAATACATAACATAAATAACTAACATTTCTAATTATTACAAAAATGGCAACAGAAAACAATGTAAAAGAATTTTTCCCCGGAATTGGAAAAATCAAATTTGAAGGTAAGGAAAGCCGCAACCCGCTAGCATTCCGCTACTATGATGCAGAAAAAGTGGTCTATGGCCGCAAGATGAAAGACTGGTTCAAATTCTCTATGGCTTACTGGCATACACTTTGTGCAGAGTCGAGCGATCCATTTGGAGAAGAAACCAAAGATTTCGAATGGAACAACGGCAACGATGCACTTGAAAGAGCAAAAAAGAAACTCGATGCAGGCTTTGAGTTCATGCAGAAAATAGGCATCGAATACTTCTGCTTCCATGATGTAGACTTGATTGAAGAAGGCAACTCATTGGAAGAATATGAAGCCAATCTAAAAGCAATCGTAGCCTATGCAAAAGAAAAAATGGCTGAAACCGGCATCAAATTGCTGTGGGGTACTGCCAATGTTTTCAGCAACAAACGTTACATGAATGGTGCTGCTACCAATCCTAACTTTGAAAGTGTTGCATTTGCAGCTACACAAATCAAGAATGCATTGGATGCAACCATCGAATTAGGAGGTGAAAACTATGTATTCTGGGGCGGACGTGAAGGTTATATGAGTTTGCTCAATACCGACATGAAACGTGAGAAAGAACACCTTGCAATGATGTTGGGCAAAGCACGCGATTATGCACGTGCAAAAGGATTCAAAGGAACCTTCTTCATTGAACCCAAACCAATGGAACCCACCAAGCACCAATATGATGTGGATGCAGAAACAGTAATTGGTTTCCTCCGTGCTCACGGTCTCGACAAAGATTTCAAACTGAACGTGGAGGTGAACCACGCTACATTGGCTGGTCACACATTTGAACACGATCTACAGTGTGCGGCTGATGCCGGTATGTTGGGATCTATCGATGCGAACCGCGGTGACTATCAGAACGGATGGGATACCGACCAGTTCCCCATCGATGTATATGAATTGACTCAAGCTATGCTGGTAATTCTCCAAAGTGGTGGTTTGCAAGGTGGTGGTACAAACTTCGATGCCAAGACCCGTCGTAATTCTACCGATATGGAAGATATATTCATTGCTCACATTGCCGGTATGGATGCATTTGCTCGTGCGTTAGAAGCTGCTGCAGGTATTCTGGAAGAATCACCCTACTTAGCAATGCGCAAAGAACGTTACGCTTCTTTCGATAGCGGTAAGGGTAAAGAATTTGAAGAAGGCAAACTTTCTCTAGAAGACATGCGCGAATATGCACTGTCATTGGGCAAAGAGCCTGCTCAAATCAGTGGCAAGCAAGAACTCTATGAAGCTATTGTAAATATGTATATCTAATTTTCGGTAGCTGAAATAAAAAAGGTGAAAAGCCGTCTCATGGTAACACATGAGATGGCCTTTCTTTTAAATTAGTCCGCTACACCCTCATATCCTCCTTATACCATCCTTATAAAAATATAAGCGAAATATAAGGAATATATAAGGCATATACGGAGTATGTCCCTTGTTGAATCAGACTTTCTCAACATTATTTTTCTGCTTTTCTTAGCATACTCCCATACCTAACGGTGATGGTACAAGCAAAAAAAAGCTGTTTCAAGAAAGATCTTGAAACAGCCAGTAGATGACTTTTTGATTTGTCTCCCTATTGGGGATGACGGGTTACTTTACATTAAATGCAACGCGCAAATCTTCTATTTCCTCATCACCTATAGGTTGAAGAGGTCCAATAGCAGCAGCCATTACCAGTGAGTTTGCCGAGAACTCAGCCACCTCAAGGTAATCGAATGTATTTAAAAGTTTATCTCCTGTAACAAATACACTATCATTTTCCACTAAGACAACACGGTTCTTTTGGAACATTTTTGCCACGCTGTCTACATCGTTATAGATCAATCCAAATGGAATGGAGGGAACATCCTGCAAGAAGATCCAACTTTCGGGAATGGTGCGCACATCGAACTTGGTGCCGCTCACTGCATTCGCCATTAGATTCACCGGTTGGGTGCAAATGATGGAATTGATGTGGGGGTTAAGCTGATAAATACGTTGGTGCAAAGCAACAGAACGACTTGGTGTCTTACCCGCTTCAGCCATCCCGTTTTTAATTTGTACAATATCGCTTGGTACAATATCCCACCGGGCCACATTGCTGGGTGTTATCAGGAAGTCGTTACTATCGCCCCACCTTACAGAAACTGTCCCATAGGTTGAAATCATCAAACCCTGATTACAAGCTCGGCGTATGATATTTACCATATCGGTCCGAATGGCTCTCTCATCGGAGGGGTGATGAATATCCATTGAATGTGCTACATTGGATGGCAGGTGGTGTACATACTGAGATACCTGCTCATCTGAAAGGTAGTTCACCTGTCCCAATCGTTTAGCATTCACAATGGTGCGACAACAAAATTCAAGGGTTTCAAAGCGCTGGTAGGCATCCATCATATCTGTTCCTCCCAGCACAACGCCATGATTTTCCATGATCACCGCTTTGTAGTTGCCTTCCCGGAATTCATGGGCAATTTTTTCACCCAGATCTTCACTGCCTGGAGTTCCATAGGGAGCAAAGCCAATATCGCCACAAATATTGTGAGCCTGTGGCACAATCTTCGTATCGGGTACAATTCCAGCAATACTGAATGCGACCAAAGCGGGTGGATGGGCATGAATGATGGCCGTCAATTCCGGACGTGCTGCGTAGATTGCTTTGTGAAAAGGTAGTTCTGATGAAGGTTTGTGAGGACCGATTACGGTACCATCTTTTTTCACCTGCATGATATCCTTCTCGTTGAGTGAGCCTTTATCTACCCCTGAAGGAGTTATCCAGATATCACCATTCCGATCACGGATAGAGATATTTCCACCCGAGGTAGTGGTCATGCCACTTTTATAGATTCTTCCGATGATCACATTAATCTGTTCCACCGGATGCATTAAGTTTACATCTAATTGTTTCATATGTGTATGTAGCGATCAGTTATCAGCCATCTGCATGGTATACGCAGTTATAATGCTCATGCAGCCACTTTAAAACAATGATCCATTATAATTTATGATAGTACTTCAACAAATAGGCCTCCGCTTCCACACTCCATAACCCCTTGTTTTTGTTGCAGATAAGCGCCAGCACTCGGAAAAGTTCGTTGGATTCACCCAGCTTCTCGAAATCGGCAATGGGGGTCAGAGGCATATCGATGTGAGTGTAGATCAATTTCTTTCCGCCGGGTATATGGGGGAGGTTGTTGGTCGCCTCAGCCACTGCATCCAGTCCGCCGATATGAGTTATAAGTCCGGCAGGATCGAGTCCCTTCGACATGATGCTGAGTGCTTCTACCATGTCGTCGTTGTTACCTCCACTCGTACCTACAATATGTGTATAAGCATAATGTACGTTGTAGAAGTTGAGCATCGCACTAAAAGTAGGATCTCCGGGACCTGCAAAGAAGTTGAGGCACCCGTCGAAGGCGAGGATGGCATCTCCCTGCTCCACGACCGGTTTCACAGGTGCAAAGACAAATACATCGTTGTATCCTTTATCGTTGCTAAGGGCCTTCAGCACTTTCACGGGATCCTGCATATCTCCGGTATTCACATAATGTAGGTCGATACCCCTTGAGGCCGCAAATTCAACGGTATAGATAGACGCAGCACGATTGAGTCGGGTCTGGTCCACATCGGTCACCACCAGTAACGCGGGCTTACGGTCCTCCCTATGTAGTACATAATTGATGGCAGCGAGTCCCATGGGACCCACTCCGGCCAAAATCGCCATCTTTCCACCATCCACAATTTCCATTTGATGGACATAGCTTCCAGGCTTGGTATGGTAGTTGGCATGCATGGCTCCAATAACACAAGAGAGTGGCTCAGCCAACGAAGCGGGGTAATAACCCTCTCCGTGATATGCCAGTAGGCAATCATTTTCCATCACCTCATTGGGGATGATGACGTAAGTAGCATCTCCTCCAATGTATTTATAGCTGTATCCGGGAGCACTCAAAATTCCCACCGGACCATTTTCGTAATAGAGTGCGGGCTGAATAGAGAATTTGTCGCCGACTTTAAATTTATCAGCCCATTTGGCGCCTACCTCTAGCAGTTCACCTGCAAACTCATGACCGATGATAATCGGATTTTCGGCTACGTCATCGGGAATACGCTTGTGATCGGTCCCCTGCGACGATGCTTTGTAGGAGGACATACAGAGTGAATCGGAGACCACCTTGGCTAGTATTTCATCCTCTTTTATTTGAGGCAATTCAAACTCTTCCAGTCGAAGGTCCTTTTTCCCATAAAGTCTTACTGCTCTTGTCTTCATCTTTTTTTGTGATTTATCGTTGCTAATTCAACATTACCTGCCCTCCGGTTATGGGTAGTGCCTGCCCTGTTTCACCGCATTGCTCCATCAAGTAAAGTACCCCCTTGGTTACATCGGCTGGAGTACATCCCTTACCCATGGGTACTTTCGACAAGTAGAACGTTTTCACATCCTCCACTGTTTTGGCACCGGGTACTTTTCCTGCTTTCAAATACTGCACAAAGAGGCCGTTTTCGGGATCGCTCCAGAGGGGTCCTTCATAGAAGTTACCCGGACAGATGGCATTCACCTTAATACGAAAGGGAGCTAGCTCCAGCGCGAAGGACTGCGTGAGACCGATACCGCCAAACTTACCACCGGCATAGGCAAAATTTGCCTTACTGCCCTCAAGTCCCGATTTGGAGTTGATTTGGATGATGTCGGCAAAATAATCATCCGGGGCATACCAAGTTTGATGTTTCATTACCCGACTGACCACCTTGGTTGCATAAAAATAGGCATTGTAGTTGATGCGGGTGACTAAATCAAAATTTTCGGGAGTCATCTCTTCCAGTCCTCCTGCCCGTAAGACACCTGCGTTGCTGATAAAACAATCGATGGCGCCGAACATGCAGACCGTTTCCCGAACTAGATTCTCAAGACTTGTGATGTCTGCGACGTTGGTCTTGACGAAAAGGGACTGGTTACTTTTTGCCATACAATTGAAATTGGCCGTTGTTGCTTTACCCACCTCTTCGTTCAAATCGGCCACCACAATGTTGGCTCCTTCCGGAAGGAGGCAACGCCCAATACCTTCCCCAAAACCTTGAGCAGCACCGGTAATGATAATGGTCCTGTTCTCTGCACGGCCTTTGGAAGCGATAGCTGCAACGCTACGACGATAGTTCTCCACTTCCCAGTTATCGATAAAAATGATCTGTTCCTGCGTCATTGGGTGCGGTCCACCAAACGAATTCGTAAGCCAGGCTATTTTCATCGCATCTTCGAATACATCGAGGATGATGTCACACTGTTTAGCATTATCACCCGCAGCAACCAATCCGATACCCTTTATAAGCAACACCTTTGGTTGATAGCCGAACTTTTCTGTAAAGGAGGCAATCTCCTTTATTGCTTCAGAGAGGATCAAGTCGGTAGATTCTTGTTGCAGGAAGAGATAGTTTGATTTACAGTAGACAATCGCATCCGGAATGAACGGTTTGACTAAATCCTGCTGATTCTCTGTATGGGTATAATGAGCAATTAAGGCATTGTTCCGCACCCGTAACGTTTTCAATTCCTTCTTGGAAAGCATCATCCGCAATGCGGGGAGTATCTCCACCACATTTTGAGAGGGGGCTATTTCTCCCGATGGCAATGGATTGACTACAGCTCTTTCAAGTTGATTCAGGATATCGGTATACATAGCCTTGATCTCCTCAATGGTGTTGGATGCCACGAAGATACCGTGGTTTTGCAACCAGATTACCTTCGGCTCCTCACCAAAGGAAGCCCGATAGGATTTGATACGTTCATATACCTTTTTAAACAAAAGATATCCGGGATCTGTGTACTCCACAAAAAGCATTTTGTCGCCAAACAACCTTTTCAGGGAGGCTTCGGCATCTTGTGCGCACATCAGAGCATTCACTGCAGTGGGGTGCAGATGCACCACAAAAGGATATTCTATGACGTTGTGCATCGACGTTTCCACAGAGGGACGTTTCCCTTTCGTGAGTGTTGCAGCAGCCAGATCGTTTTTCACCTGCTCCTCTCTTTCCTCGGGATTGTTGCTGTATACTTTCTCCGACAAGAGGTTTAGCTTTTTCCTGTCGAGTATTGCAAACCCCTCTTCAGTGATGGTAGCAAGCGAAAAGCCGCTAGCCTTCACCCATATCTTTTCGCTGTTCTTGTATGAGGTATTTCCACCACCGGCAATCACGAAACGATTGTCGTGGCCATAAAATTGGGATATCTCAATCAGCTGTTGTAGCTCCTTCATTTTATCTGATTTATTGATTTATACCCAGTTCATGCTTGATGAGCGTATCGCCCAGCGTAACAAATTCACCTCTTTTCGTCCTGTCTGCTTCTCCATGGGTATCCACATAACCCTCTAGTCCTTGCGCCACTACATATTGATGGGCAGCAATCAGGCAAGCGCCCTCGTAGTTGATCTGCTTCAGCCTGTCGGTCAGAGGAGCCCTATTTCGGGCAAAGAGTTCAATGGGCTCCATGGTCGGAGAATTGTGTTCACTCCCAAAGGTAACCACAAAGCCACGCTCATGGAGATACGTCGCATATTTCTCCAACAACTCCACATTATTTCGAGTGGTGATAAACTCTACCGAATGGAAGCCCCGCTCTGTCAGTTGATCGGCCACGCGCTCCATATCCGATTCAAAATCGGTATAGCTACCCTGAGCGTCGTCTGCCAAGAATGGATATGTAGGAATCCCTCCCGCTGCCACAATCATCTCCTGCACCTTCTCCATAGGAAGAAAAGCAGTCGACTCTTCAGGGACAAATGCTGCACCACCAACCTTCAATAGGTTACCACGAATTTCATTCTCCACCGCAGCAATGTCAGACACGGGCGATTTCATTGCTTTCCCGTTGAAAAGCTTTATCATAAGGGATTGTATTTCATCTTCATTGTTCTGGCAAACCTCATATACCTTTAGGCGCAATGCCCTTGCCAGATGACGTTCACGAAGGGAGCCACTGGTTAGATCCTGTTTGATTTGATTTGCATTAAGAACGAAGGGTGCCTCATTCTTCTGTAGATGTTCGTTCAGTTTTGTGCACATTGCCTCAACCTGTCTGTTCGACTCCTCCTGCAGTGTTGAAAGGATTGCAGCATAGGGCTCGCTCAATTGGAACGGGTGCGATATACCCTTACCGCTGAGGTATGTACGTCCTGGGTTGGCGGGATCATTTACCCGTAGTCCCGCTTTTTGGTCCGCTTCATTCAGGCTGATGAACTCAATACCAAACAACGGATAGAGTTTCCGTTTTCGGCAGCCATCGGCCCATATATCATACCCTTTAGTGGTGTAGAAATCATTGATCCCGACTACGCTCACATTTTCCGCTACGGCCCTATCCAGCGCTTCATCGATATCCCGAAAAGCGCTGAATGAATAGGGAGTGTGTAAATGTGCATTAACATTTAATATCATACAATTACTTACAAATAAGATGATTGGCTTAACGATACATTAAATTCCATTCTTCGCCCGTTTCACCATTTCTCCGTCAGTAAAGTTCTGTCCGGGAATATATCCTTTCAGCGGTTGAATCCGTTCGTGTATGAGATCCAAGAACCAGGAAGGTTGCGGGAAGAAGGCATCTTCCAACTCATGTGCCGGAGTAATCCAGTTGCGAGATCCTAATACGCAGACAGGCGCATCGAGGTAGTCGAAAGCCAACTGTCCGATGTTTGCCGCCAGATCGTTCAAAAAGGAACCACGGGTAGTGGCTTCGCCAGCAACAATAATCTTACCTGTTTTCTTTACCGATTTAATTACAAGTTCATAGTTGAAGGGTACCAACGAGCGGGCGTCAATCACTTCAACACTGAGACCATAGTTCTCTTCCAACTCTTTCGCAGCCTTTAAAGCCGGGTAAAGGGTATGTCCAACAGTGAGGAAGGTGATGTCCTTTCCCTCTTTCTTCACATCGGGTTCACCCAATGGAATTTCGTAATACCCTGTGGGAACACCTCCCTCGTGAAACTGCTCTCCCACATCATATATGCGCTGACTCTCGAAGAAGATCACTGGGTCGGTCCCCTGTAGAGCTGCGTTCATCAATCCTTTTGCATCGTATGGAGTGACCGGAAAGCAAACCTTGATACCGGGGATATGTGCCACCAATGAAGTCCAATCTTGAGAATGCTGTGCACCATATTTCGAACCTACGGAAACACGCACCACGACCGGCATTTTCAGCACGTTGCCGCTCATGGCTTGCCACTTGGGAAGCTGATTGAATATCTCATCGCCTGCCCTGCCAATAAAGTCGCAGTACATAATCTCTGGAATCACACGGCCACCACACATGGCATAGCCAATGGCTGTACCCACGATAGAAGCCTCGGCAATGGGAGAATTGAATAGACGATGATAGGGCAATGCCTCGGTCAGGCCTCCGTAAACGGCAAATGCTCCACCCCAATCGCGGTTCTCTTCGCCGTACGCTACCAGTGAGGCATCTTTATAAAAACGGTCGATGATTGCTTCAAAGATACCGTCGCGCAGCTGGTACTGCTTCATCTTACTATACGGTTTCCCTTCAGTATCAAAGGCAAATCGCTCTTTGTTGGCAATCTTTTTAACGCGTGGATTTTCCTCCATCGGTATCAACACCTCCGGCTTTGCATCGGAGAAGGATTCGACAGAACCATTGGAAAACATCATCTCTCCAATGATATCCGCATTGTCCATGCGTGGGGATATCTCATCGTTGATCGACAATAGGAACATCTCGTTCACCAGTTTCTGGATATCGTCCGAGATTTGGTTGAGCTCAACCTGTGATGCCACTCCGGCCTCCATCAGCTGCTCTCCGTAACTGCGAATACAATCTTGTGCTTCCCAAGCTTCTACCTCTTCTTTCGTGCGGTAAGAGGATGCGTCGGAAGGAGAGTGACCGCTGAAACGGTATGTCAATACATCAAGGAGCACCGGACCTTTTTTATCCTCAATTATTTTACGCTTACGTCTGTATGCATCAATTACGGCCAACGGATTATACCCATCTACACGTTCAGCATGCAATTGATCGGCATTCACACCGGCTCCAATGCGGGCTGCAATGCCGTATCCCATGGTCTCACCCACAGTCTGGCCTCCCATACCGTATTGGTTGTTCATGACATTGATGATAACCGGTAGACCACCTTGCATATCACCTTCCCAGAGTTTGGTAAACTGGTCCATGGCGGCAAAGTTGATTCCTTCCCAAACGGGACCACAGGCTAGGGAGGCATCGCCAATGTTGGCCACCACCAAACCCGGTTTGCGGTTCACCTTCTTGTAGAGAGCGGCACCCACAGCTATGTCGCCCGATCCGCCAACGATGGCGTTATTGGGATAGACACCGAAGGGGGTGAAGAATGCATGCATGGAGCCGCCGAGACCTTTGTTAAATCCGGTCTTGCGGGCAAATATCTCCGCTAGTGTACCATAAACCAAAAAACGTTTGGCCAACTCCTTAACCGACCCGTTGAAATCTCTCTTCACAATTGCTACAACTGTGCCGTCGAAAAATGTCTCCATGATATCTGTGAGCTGTGCATCATTCAGCTTGTGGATGGCCGACATCCCTTTGGCTAGAATTTCACCGTGTGAACGGTGGCTGCCAAAGATAAAATCATCTACTGTCAACGTCCAGGCCATGCCGACCGCTGCCGACTCCTGACCAATGGAAAGGTGTGCCGGCCCAGGGTGGTTGTAGGGAGTACCGCGATACTCCCCTTTTGTTTTGATCAGGTTCAACATGGTTTCGAATTCACGAATTAGCACCATGTCATGATAGATGGCTTTGAACTCTTCGTCCGTAAAATTAGCCTTCTCCTCTTTCACGCTCTTTTGATACTGGTTGACCGGTATGGGCTGAAATTCGATGAATCTCGGCTTACGGACTTCCGACGGATCAATGTATTGAACTTTGGGCATTGTATGTATATTAGAAGATTGTTTGATTTCCCAATTTATTACTCGATATCGCTAAAAATTAAAAACCACCTCTTTGATTATCTCACTCACGGTTGGATGAGGAAAGACTACTTCCTGCATCTCTTTCAATGTCATCTCCTGTTCAATGGCGATGCAGGCTCCATAGATGATTTCACTGGAAGGATTGCCGAGCATGTGCACACCAATTACTTCGCCATGTTTTTCTCCTACTAATACTTTGCAAATTCCGCTGCCACCTTCGTTTTCGGCAACAAAGCGACCGGAATAGGCCATGGGGAGTTTAGCAACCTTATAGGCTATGCCCTTAGCTTTGGCAGACTCTTCGGTCTCTCCCACTCCAGCCACTTCTGGATTGGTATAAACCACTCCCGGTATGGCATTGTAGCGCATAATGTCGTTACGGCCAATGAGGTTATTCACCACCACTTCACCCTCACGACTCGCTGTATGTGCCAATAGTGAAAAACCGGTCACATCGCCTGCCGCAAATACACCGGGCACGTTGGTACGCAACTTCTCGTCCACCTTAATCCCGTTGCGCAGCAGCTCAACTCCTAAGTTATCCAAACCGAACCCTTTTGTAACAGGGCGACGGCCAACGCTCAAGAGAATCTTCTCTCCTACCACGTTGTGGGTTTGACCATCTTTCTCAAAAACAACTTTGTTACCAGCAATCTCTACAACCTTTGCATTCAGGTTAAATGTTATTCCCTTCTTGGTGTAAATGTCCCTCAAGGTGGCCGATACTTCAAAATCCAGTCCGCCCAATATCTCTGGAAGCATTTCAATCACGGTTACTTTTGTACCCAAGCTATTGAAGAAGCTGGCAAACTCCATACCGATTACTCCACCGCCAATAACGACGAGTGACTCAGGACGTACCGTCATTTCCAGTATCTCACGGTTGGTAAGTACCACACCCTCCGCTTCCAGAAGACCCGGAATGGGGGGAACAGACGCTTCAGAGCCTGTACAGATGAGCAAGTTCTTACCTATATATTTTTCGCCATTACAACTCACCTCGATGCCTTCTGCTGAACGACCTTCAATTTGTGCCTCTCCCTTTACCACAGTAACATGGTTTTGTTTCATTTTACTCTCAACTCCAGAGACCAGTTTACGCACCACTTTCTTCTTCCGGGATATCATCTTCTCATAATCGAAACGGATGTTATCGCCAAAAACACCATACTTATCGCCATGCAGGGCGTTTTCATATATCTTGGCACTATAGAGCAATGTTTTTGTGGGGATACATCCTTCATTCAGACAGACACCTCCCATTGCTTTTTTCTCGAACAGGATCACGTTTAAACCCGCATGTCCGGCTCTTTCTGCGGCTACATATCCAGCAGGACCGCCTCCAATAATCAACAAATCTATCATAGTTGTATAGTTTAATTTTTCGTTTAGAATTCTAATTCCAGTGTTTCAATTTCAACTGCAATCTGTTTCAAAAAGCGTGTTGCTTCACCTCCATCCAGCGAACGGTGATCGTAGGTAAGGCTAAGTCCAATATGGGGAACAAAAGCATACACCCCGTCACCTAAATCCTTTGGGCGAGGCAGAATCGTATTCACACCGAGGATGGCTGACTGTGGAAGATTAATTACCGGGGTAAATAGTTCAACCCCATAATTTCCTAGATTCGAAACCGTGAACGTGGCAGCTTCAGCTGCTAGTAAATCAGGATTTATATTGCCATTGCGGCAGGCCCCGGCAAGCTCCTTAAGTTGAGACGAGAGCCCCACAATGGAAAGGTCATCAGCATTGCTCAATACGGGCACCATCAGTCCCCGATCCGTATCCACAGCCAGCCCGAGATGTACCTTATGAAAGTAACGCTTGGCATCACCCAGAAAATGAGTATTTACTTCGGGGAACTTTTTCAAGGCCTTGATCACAGCAAAACAAACCATGTCGTTCAACGTGATGTTGGCTCCAATTTTGCCCTCCTCCTGTGCGGCCTTGGCTCTTTTTCGAAGATCCAGCATCCGACGTGCATCGGCTCCCAAATGATGGGTTAGTTGTGCAGAGTTCTGCAGCGAAGCATGCATCGATTTTGCAATCAGCTTACGCATGTTCGACAGCTTTTTGTCTTCATAGTCCTGACCATAAATAGCATTCACTGAAGCAGCTAAATCGATTGCACGGGCTCTTCCTCCCAAGCCTGTGCCGGATGATTCTGGCTGGAGACCTGCCTCAACTGCCACTTTCTTAGCCAATGGTGTCATTCTCGGACGATCTGCAAGATATGCCTTGACATCATTCTCTACGATTCGTCCATGGGGACCTGTTCCGGATAGTTGGGAGAGCGGAACTACATTTTCTTCAGCAAGTCTCTTTGCCCTTGGTGAAATAAATTGGTTTTCTGAATCTTCTGTCACCGCTATTATAGTAGGAGATTGACTTTCGGTGAGTATGGTTGAGGTTGCAACAGGAGTTGGAGTAGTCTCTTCTTCTTTCTTTACAGACTTGGAAGCGGTTAAGGCGGATATATCTTCACCCGGTTCACCAATGATCATCATGTTCTCAAGGACAGGTACTTCATCGCCTTCACGATAAAAGAGTGCGAGTAGAGTTCCCTCAACCGGCGAAACTTCCTCAAAGGAGGCTTTGTCTGTTTCATACGAAAACAAGACCTCGCCTTTTTTAACCGTATCTCCAATTGATTTTTCAAGCTTTGTGACAATACAACTCTCCACCGATTGTCCCTGTTTGGGCATGATTACGATTGCTGCCATTTATCAGTGATTTAAGTTATTTCGAGTTAAATTTAAGTGTACTGAACTATGCTGATACAAAGATATCTTTATTTGATAAAAAACCAAAAATACTCATTTTTATCTTCTCTACATATTTCATTTTGCTTTTCTCAGGCAACAAATGTATTTAAATTGTCTCCAACACTGTTCTAATTATTGATATTTATGCTGTGATTTTTGATATCAAATTCCACACATTTGGTTCTACATATTGATTTGTTGTTATTTTTGTAAACAATATCAAAAAACATAGTTATTAAATCATTTATTTCATTGTTACAACTTGATTAAAACTGTAAGTTTGTGACCTATCTAATAAAAACTATTTAACCTCAACATGAGTGAAGGCAAACTAATCTCTTTTTTGGCTATCGATTTAGGAGCAAGCAGTGGCAGAGCCATGCTAGGCAGGATACAACATAACCGACTGGTTTTAGAGGAAATACATCGTTTCGCTAACCCCATGATAGAAGTAAACAATCGGGTTTATTGGGATCTTTTTTATCTGTATAATCAGATTTTGATCTCATTGCGCGAAACAAAACAACGAGGTCACCAGATTGTCTCCATCGGTATTGACACGTGGGGTGTTGATTTCGTTTGTTTTGGAGCTG
The DNA here is from genome assembly GCA_002305715.1 of Proteiniphilum sp. UBA1403. GTDB lineage: Bacteria > Bacteroidota > Bacteroidia > Bacteroidales > Dysgonomonadaceae > Proteiniphilum. The sequence continues at coordinate 135,848 of DBQD01000036.1, forward strand.
ATGGGGAGCCTCTTCGATCGCCCTACTGCTATCGGGACTCCCGGACACAAGGTGCTCCTGAACGTTTTTTTACCAAAATACCACAAGAGAAGGTATACGAGAAAACAGGAATACAGATTATGAACTTCAATTCATTGTTTCAACTGAATACAATGCTGGAAGACAATACACCCATTTATCCTCTGATCGATAAGATCCTGTTTATGCCAGATGCACTTTCCTATTTACTTAGCGGAACAATGGTCACAGAGTATACCATCGCGTCTACTTCTCAAATGATAGACCCCCGTAGGAAAGATTTTGATATAGAATTGCTTCAGGCCGCCTCTCTGTCAAAGGATCAATTTGCTCCGATTGTATTTTCAGGAACTGTTATTGGGACCATATCACCGCAAGTGCAGCGTCTGACAGATCAGGGTAATATATCGGTTGTTGCTGTAGCCGGCCATGATACAGCCTCTGCAGTACTTGCCGTTCCGGCTGATAATGAGCATTTTGCTTATTTGAGTTCGGGCACATGGTCGCTAATGGGTATAGAATCGGATGAACCGGTAATCAACGAGGAGACATATCGACTCAACTTCACCAACGAGGGTGGTGCTGATGGCTCTATCCGTTTGTTAAAAAACATATGCGGCATGTGGTTGATTGAACAATGCAAGAAAGAATGGGATTTGAAAAAACCAGTGACATACGAAGAAATTGTAAAAGCTGCTGAAAATGCGATTCCATTTCAATGTTTTATCAACCCTGACGCACCCTGTTTTGCGAGCCCTGTTTCTATGATTGAGGCTATCCGGAAATACTGCAGGCAGACTGGTCAGTTTGTGCCAGATACAATCGGTGAAATAGCCCGTTGTATCTATGAAAGTCTGGCCCTACGCTATAAGCAGGTACTTCTGCATTTGCAGGAGCTCGCTTCCTTCCCCATCGAAAAGTTACACATTATTGGTGGTGGATCTAAAAACAACATGCTTAACACCTTCACAGCTAATGCCATAGGACACCCTGTACTGGCAGGACCTTCAGAAGCTACCGCAATTGGCAACCTGTTGATGCAAGCCAAAGCTGCCGGAGTAATTACCGAAAAAGATACCATGAGACAATTGGTACGTAATTCAGTTGAATTGGATATATTCACCCCCTCCAATACCGAAGCTTGGCACATTCCATATCAACGCTACCTGGAGGTTTTCCGCAATATTGAGTGATGAATTGATTTGCAGTAAACTATACACTATAATAAGTTATACATATGAAAGAAGAATTACTAAAAAAAGCATTTGTAGATGCAATAGAACAATATGCATCTCTGGGTGTGGATGCTGTTAAGGCGATTGAACAATTGGACAAACTCTCCATATCGATCCACTGCTGGCAGGCTGATGATGTATCAGGATTTGAAAACCCTGATGGTGAATTGACAGGAGGAATTCAAACTACGGGAAACTATCCGGGAAAGGCACGCACCATTGAAGAACTGAAGGAGGACCTTGAAAAAGTTATCAATCTTATACCCGGAAATCATCGCATTAGCCTACATGCCACCTACGGTGATTTTGGCGGTGAGTTTGTGGATCGCGACCTGATTGAACCCAAACATTTTCAAAGTTGGATTGACTGGGCAAAAGAAAAAGGGGTGAAACTCGATTTCAATTCAACATTTTTCTCTCACGATAAGGCAAATAGTGGGTATACACTTGCCGACTTCGATCCGGAAATACGGAAATTCTGGAAAGAACATCTGCGTCGTTGTCGACTGATTGCGGCAGAAATAGGACGCCAGCAGGGCGATGCGTGTATTCATAACATCTGGATTCCGGATGGGGAAAAAGACAAAACAGTTTCCCGATACGAACACAGAAAGTTACTGCAGGAATCGCTCGATGAGGTATTGAGTGAAAAGATTAGCACTGAATACTTGAAAGATACCATAGAATGTAAACTTTTTGGGATTGGAAGTGAAAGTTATGTGGTGGGCTCTCACGAGTTCTATATGGGCTATGCCGTAAAAAACAACATGGTGCTGACGCTTGATGCCGGTCACTTCCACCCCACTGAAGGGATAGCCGACAAGCTATCATCGATGCTGCTGTTCGTTCCGGAAATTACCCTACATGTTAGTCGACCTGAGCGTTGGGACAGCGACCATGTAGTGATTCTGAACGACGACCTGATGGCTATTTCACAGGAGATTGTCCGCTCGGGCCACATGGATCGTATTCACATGGGATTGGACTATTTCGACGCTTCCATCAATCGCATCGGAGCGTATGTGGTGGGTATCCGCTCAGCCCAGAAAGCAATGTTACAGGCTTTATTGGAACCTACAGATAAATTGCGGGATTATGAAAAACAGGATAAACGCTTTGAGCGTCTTGCCTATCTGGAAGAATTAAAAGCAATGCCCTGGACAGCACTCTATAACTACTACTGCTTGCAACAGGGTGTACCTGTGGGTGATGCATACATCAAAGAGATACAGGAGTACGAAGAGCAGATAACCTCCAAAAGAAACTAAACAATGAATACCGTATTTGGCTTACTGATTATTGCCTTGGGGAGTATGGGTCAATCGAGTTCATACGTTCCCATTAATAAGATCAAAGATTGGTCTTGGGAAAACTTCTGGCTTGTACAAGGTGTTTTCGCCTGGCTTCTTTTTCCATTGCTGGGTGCATTGGTCTCCAATTCACCGGCAGAACTAATAGGGATCTACACCTCCAATTCGGTAGCAACCATGAAAGCTATTGGGTACGGTGTGCTATGGGGAGTGGGAGGACTCACCTTTGGACTGAGCATGCGATATCTGGGTATTGCACTGGGGCAGTCGGTAGCATTGGGTACATGTGCCGCCTTTGGAACGCTTATTCCTGCTATGTTGGCTGGGACTGATCTCTTATCATCTAAAGGGATTGTTCTATTAATTGCCGTGGTGGTAACATTGGCCGGTATTGCTATTGTAGGTTATGCTGGTAGCTTGCGATCAAAAAACATGTCTGAGGAAGAGCGACGTAAAGCTATCAAGGATTTCGCACTGAAAAAAGGTCTTCTAATTGCATTGTTTGCCGGTGTAATGAGTGCTTGTTTCAGTCTGGGACTGAATGCGGGTATCCCTGTAAAGGAAGCAGCTGTAGCGGCTGGAGCAAAAAGTCTTTTTGCTCAAAATCCGGTAACCTTGTTGGTAACGTTGGGTGGATACTTAACCAATTTGGTTTACTGCCTGTACATGAACCGCAAAAACAAGACCTCAGATGAGATCAAACGTTCAACTAAGTTGGTGTTGACAAACAACATCCTATTCTGTGCGCTGGCCGGGCTACTCTGGTACTCGCAGTTCTTTGGACTGGGTATGGGACAGAGTTTCTTTGATCCCAACAGTGTGATGATGGCCTTCTCGTGGAGTATCCTTATGTCACTGAATGTAATCTTCAGCAATGTGTGGGGAATTATCTTGAAAGAGTGGAAAGGATCAGGAAAAAAAGCAGTCACCTATCTTGCTTTGGGAATGGCTGTACTAATTTTCGCATTGGTGATACCCAACCTATTTTAACGAATGAGAATTCAGATCATTTTTTACTTATCTCATTTTTTCTGAAGACCATGCGGTTTCTTTTGTAGATTTATAAAAGGGGTAAGCCGCATGGTTTTTTCTGATTTTTTTTCTTATATTTACAGCCAATGACAAATACACCAATCTAAAACATAGGACATGAGATACAATGATTTCGGAATTGACTTCAAGTACCTGCTCGTCAATGAAAAAGATAAAAAATTTGGATTGACTGTCAACACTGTAGGCTTTCAACCTATTGCACCTCATACTTTATATCCATCTACTGATCACCCCAAAAGCTACTATTTCAAACCCGGGAAAGGGCGTATTTTGTGGGAATATCAGATTGTATATATCAGCAAAGGGAAAGGTACGTTCATGTCGGCATCCACAAAAAGAACGGCCATTTCAAAAGGACAGGTGATACTCCTTTTCCCTGGACAATGGCATACTTACTGTCCACAAAAAGAAACCGGTTGGAATGAATATTACATTGGTTTTGAAGGGAAAATCATCGACAACATAGTGACAAATGGATTTATTTTCCCCGAGAATCAAGTCCTCAATGTGGGAGTGAATGAAGATTTGGTCAACCTTTTCTCAACTGCCATACGTGTTGCAAAAGAAGATAAGGGTTCTACCCAGCAATACTTGGCCGGTATTGTATTCAATATCTTGGGAACCATCTTGTCTCTGGCACAGAATATCAACTTCGAATCGAGAGAATCGTCGCAGAAAATAGAACAAGCCAAGATCATTATGGCCGAAAATGTCAGTAAAAATATCGATATTAAAGGTATTGCTGTCAACCTAGGTATCAGCTATTCATTATTCAGAAGAGTCTTCAAGGAATACACAGGATATGCTCCTGCCCACTATTTTCAGGAATTGAAACTACGAAAAGCAAAAGAGCTGCTGGCAGAAACAAACCATTCCATCAAGGAAATTTCATATGAATTGAATTTCAGTTCCTATGAATATTTCCTCTCTTTTTTTAAAAAAAAGGTTGGCATGACTCCCTTGGAATATCGAAACATGGGACGTATTGATCCATCTGAACACTGTACGTAACGCTTAACATGAACACATTAAGAATAACGCTACTTCTTGCCATTTTCCTTTGTATTTGTAAGGAAACAACTGCCCAAAACCCTCCTGCACCGACAGGTCTGACTGTTAACCTGCTAACGTCTCCGGAGAAAGTACTCCTAAATGGATATTCAGTGAATCTAACGCCTCAAGAAGCACTTTCGCGAAATGAAATGTTTCAGTTCACCGAAATAAATACAAAGAATCCACTTTTTGGGTGGATCGTTCCGAGTGAAACAAACAATACAATGCAGACAGCATATCAGATACTGGTTGCCGATAGCAAAGATAAATTGGTGCCCGATTCTGCCAATCTATGGAACAGTGGAAAAGTTGTCAGTAGCAAATCGACAAATATTGCCTACGAGGGGAAACCATTTAAACCGGGGAGGGTCTATTACTGGGTCGTGAAAACATGGGATAATCATGGTAGGGAGTCCTCTTTTTCCAATGTATCCGTTTTTAAGACCTCTAACACTCTCACAGAATATGCTACCGACCGCTATCCTATTCAAAAGCAGGATGAGTATCCAACAAAAATTACCAATCGTGACAGCATTCGTATTGTTGACTTCGGGAAAGCAGCCTTTGGAAGATTGCGGATTAATCTCTATTCTGAGACGGGTACCGACACAGTTGTATTTCATCTTGGTGAAGCATTTCGTGATGACAGAATAGACTGCAATCCAGGTGGAACGGTCCGTTATTCACGTCATACCCTTGTACCTGAGAAAGGAAGAAACACCTATATAGTTACAATTCCTCCCGATGCCCGAAACACAAGACACCCGGCAATCTTAGTTCCTCCTTATATTGGAGAAGTGACGCCATTCCGTTATTGTGAAATAGAGAACTACAAACATACACTACAAGATAGGGACATTGTAAGAGAAACGGTATTCTATCCCTTCAAGGAGGAGGAGTCGCACTTTCACAGCTCCGATACGATTCTAAACCAAATATGGGATCTGAGTAAATACTCCATAAAGGCTACCTCTTTTCTGGGTATATATGTTGATGGAGATCGGGAACGTATTCCCTATGAAGCTGATGCATTGATCAACCAACTGTCACACTATTGTGTGGCACGTGAATACAATATTGCACGATACACACACGAGTACCTGATTCACAAACCAAACTGGCCAACTGAGTGGATCCTGCAGTCGGTACTGATAGCGTGGGAAGATTACCTTTATACTGGCGATAGTCGCTCCCTGTCATATTTTTACGATGACCTGAAAGCTAAAACGCTCTCTAGTCTAGCGGATAAAAGGGGATTTATAAGCACCAAAACCGACAAGGTAACGCCAGACATACTGAAATCGATTCATTTTGACGGACAATTGCGTGATATTGTGGACTGGCCCCACACCGGTATTCTTGGACTGGAAAAGGAAGAGGGAGGAGAAACGGACGGTTTTATTTTTACCGATATCAATACGGTTGTGAATGCATATCATTACAGGGCACTAACACTGATGGCCCAGATTGCTCATGCTTTAGGAAAAGAAAAGGATCATTCAATATACCTTGAAAAAGCGGTAAGTTTAAAGAGGGTTTTTAACGAAGAATTGTTTGACAAAAAACAGGGTTGCTATGTAGATGGGATAGGCACAACGCACGCTTCGTTGCATGCCAATATGTTTTCGTTAGCATTCGGCCTGGTGGAAGAGAAAAATATTGAGTCGGTACGTCGGTTTATTCGATCACGCGGTATGGCTTGTAGTGTATATGGAGCTCAATTCCTACTCGAAGCTCTCTACAATGCGAACGATGCCGATTACGGTTTGCAGTTGCTGACCTCAACCGGTGAAAGAAGCTGGTACAACATGATCCGTAAAGGTTCCACGATTACCATGGAAGCCTGGGATAACAAATATAAGCCCAATCAGGATTGGAATCATGCTTGGGGTGCAGTACCCGCCAACATCATTCCCCGGAAACTCATGGGTATTGAACCACTGGAAGCGGGATTCGAGAAAATAAGGATTAAACCGCAACCAGGTACACTGGAATTTGCAGAGGTAAAACACCCTACCTTACGGGGTGATATATTGGTGAAATTTACCAATGTCCCAGAAGAATCGTTTCAACTGGAAGTAGAAATTCCAGCCAACACCACAGCCGATGTGTATCTACCCTACTTTTCCAAACAGCAACGTGTACAAATAAATTACCAGCCCACTCGCTATCAACGGAAAGAGAATTTCACCGTAATTGAAAATATTGGTTCAGGAAAGTGGACTTTTACCGTGGTACGATGAGCACTATCATCGCTATGAACCGTACAAAACTACATGATTATGAATAGGACATTAATCTTTATCGCACTGTTACTTTACACATTTTCTGTGATGGGACAGAATTCGGAAGCTAAGGATTCCTTCAAACCGGTAGATCTTCAAACTGATCACTTGGAAAATCCGTTGGGTATAGACAACCCTAATCCCAGACTGAGTTGGAGAATGGAAGATAAAAGTGAGGGTGCCAAACAGAAAGCATACAGGATGCTTGTATGCACCGACTCCCTGCATATCGCCAACCTAGATCATCTTCTGCAAAATTTAGGAAATGAGGGTTCCGGTTTAAAAACGGTTGGTAAGAATGAAAGCAAGATGGAAGACTATCTATGGGATACCGGCCGGGTTGATTCGGACAAGAGACTGGTTACTTATGCAGGAAGCAAACTTAACCCTTTTACCAAATACTACTGGAGGGTGATCCTCTGGAACGAGAGGGGTCAGGCAAGCTCCTCCGATGTGCATGCATTTGAAACGGGAATGATGTATATCGCGAACTGGCAAGGCAACTGGATCAGTGACGGTAATGATATCCATTATAAGCCAGCACCCTATTTTCGAAAACAATTTTCAGCGAACAAGGAAATAGCTTCGGCACGAGTATATATTGCGGCAGCAGGTTTGTATGAACTTCACGTTAACGGAAATAAAATTGGCACCCAGCGTCTCGATCCGATGTACACACGTTTCGATAGAAGAAACCTTTATGTCACCCACGATGTGACAGGACAATTACAACAGGGAGAAAATGTGGTGGGTGTGATTCTGGGAAATGGTTGGTATAACCACCAGTCGTTGGCAGTATGGAATTTCGAAAACGCTCCCTGGCGGAATCGACCTGCATTTTGCCTCGACTTGCGTATAACCTATACAGATGGAGGTATAGAGACAATATCTACGGACATGAGTTGGAAGAGAAACGACGGACCAATTATTTTCAATAGCATATACACGGGAGAGCATTACGATGCCAGACTCGAACAGGAGAAATGGAGTTCACCAGGATTCGATGATGCTGATTGGTTGAGAGTGAGACTGCGCGCGGCTCCTTCGCAAAACATTACGGCACAACAGATTCGCCCGATTCGAAACAAACTCACCCTACAGGCTGTATCCTTTAAGAAGATCGATGAACAGACCTATCATTACGACTTTGGACAGAATATGGCTGGTGTAACCCAAATTAAGGTTTCAGGAAAAGAGGGCAACCAACTTCGAATCAAACACGGGGAAAGGTTGGATGAAAATGGTCGTCTCGATTTATCCAATATCGATGTCTATTACCTTGGAGATAACGAGACCGATCCTTTCCAAACAGATATTCTGACACTGAGTGGAAATAGAGAGGATGTCTTCATGGCTCGATTCAACTATAAGGGATTCCGATACGTGGAAGTCACAAGCAGTGAACCTGTTGAATTAAATAAAGAAAGCCTGACAGCCTACTTCATACATAGCGACGTACCACAGATTGGAAAGATTGTGAGTTCCAATCAACTGATAAACGGTTTATGCAAGGCCATAAACAATGCCTACCTTTCAAACCTGATGGGATATCCGACCGACTGTCCGCAGCGGGAAAAGAATGGATGGACTGGCGACGGACATTTTGCAATAGAAACAGCACTGTATAATTTCGACGGCATCACCGTCTATGAGAAATGGTTGGCAGACCACCGGGATGAACAGCAACCCAACGGTGTACTTCCTGATATAATTCCCACCGGTGGTTGGGGGTATGGCAACGACAACGGGTTAGATTGGACCAGTACCATTGCTATCATTCCTTGGGAAATATACCGATTCTATGGGGACAGCAAACTCTTGGCCGACAGTTACGATTACATAAAACGGTATGTAGACTATGTGGACCGTACTAGTCCCGAAGGCCTTACCTCATGGGGAAGGGGCGACTGGGTACCGGTAAAGTCGACGTCGAATTTGGAACTGACCTCCTCTGTCTACTTTTTCGTGGATGCTACCATTCTAGCACGTGCTGCAAAACTATTTGGGAGAGAGGCTGACCACCAGTATTATACTGCACTGGCTGAGAAAATCAAAAATGCGATCAACAAAAAATATCTGAATCGTGAGACAGGTATCTATGCGAGTGGAACACAGACCGAGTTGAGCGTTCCGTTACAATGGAAGGTGGTACCGGAGGAGATGATCGCAAAAGTAGCCGCAAACTTGGCAAAAAAAGTGGAAGAGGCCGGGTTTCACATCGATGTGGGGGTGTTGGGTGCCAAGTCTCTACTGAATGCACTGAGTGAAAACGGATACCCCCATGTGGCATATAAGGTAGCAGTCCAGGATACATACCCCTCTTGGGGGTGGTGGGTTGTAAACGGAGCAACAACACTGCTTGAAAACTGGGATCTGGATGCAACACGTGACATCTCGGACAACCACATGATGTTTGGAGAAATAGGTGCCTGGCTTTACAAAGGTTTGGGAGGAATCTATCCCGATGCAGAACAACCCGGCTTTAAACATATCATCCTGCGTCCCCATTTCGAAAAAGATCTGCACCATTTCAGCGCAGAGTACAAATCGCCCTATGGGCTTATCAAATCGAATTGGAAATGGGGAAAAAACAGGCTAATCTATGAAGTGGTTGTACCCGCAAATAGCAGTGCCACACTCTACTTGCCTGAACAGTTGGAAATAATTTCAGATGCCAAGAACAGAAAAGCGAATAAAATGAGTAATAAAATCATTCAATTACATGCAGGATCCCATACATTAATTCTTAAAGAGCGAAGATAAACACATCAAATAATTCCAAGAAAAATCATGAGATTCATTCAACTACAAATACCGATAGGAGTAACATGGGAAAAGACATCACAGGATAATCCGTATGGGAAAATTGACATGAACTGATGAACCACAAGACAAGAAACTATACAGGAATAGCGATATCCACATTGGCACAACAGGAATCTTAAAATTTGAGACGGAGGCAAGAAAATTACAATCAATAAGAATGTGCATCCTGTAATCTCCTAACAGAT